>NZ_JAFQ01000004.1:1828691-2438255 GCF_000526215.1 Nocardia sp. BMG51109 | reverse complement strand
CGGCCGCTGGGCCTGGATGCGCCGGCACACCTCGAGTCCGTCGAAGCCGGGCAGCATGAGGTCGAGCACCACCAGATCCGGCGCGTGGGCCTCGGCGGCGGCGACCCCGGCCGGTCCGTCACAGGCAATGGTGACCTCGAACCCCGTGGCACGCAGCCGCACGGCGATCGAGTCCGCGATCGCCGGCTCGTCCTCGACGACGAGAATCCGGCGCCCGCCGCGGTGCGGGTGGATCGGTTCCATACCCTGAGACCCTAAGGACCGACGGTGGAGATGGTTTGCGCCGAATGTGTGGATTCTGTGCAGGACTCACCGAACCGGCCACGCTCCCGCTCACGGCCGCCGGGCAACGGTGTGGGTGACGCTCATATTGCGCATCTCGCAGCCGACCACCGACATCGCGGCGAACAGCCGCCAGGCGCGGGCCCGCTGTTCGCCGATCGCCGAGACCGCAGCGTCCCAGTTCTCCTCGATATTGCGCAGCCAGGCCCGGTGGCTCGCGGTGAAGTGGTCGCGCAGGTCCTCGACCGTGTGCACGTCGAAGCCGGCCGACTCGAGGCAGTCGATCGCGGACGTGCGCGTGGGAATGTCGATCTCCGGGAAGATGTATGCGGTGATGAATCCGGAAAACCGTTGGAACAGACGGCCTCTGCGCGATGCCGTGATCTCGTGGCAGAACAGCCGGCCGCCGGGCCGCAGCAGGTCGTATGCCGTGCGCGCGTGCGCGCGGCGGGCCCGGGCGTCCAGGTGGAAGGTCATCTCGATGCTGGAGACCGCGTCGAACGGCCCGTCGGTGATGTCGCGGTAATCGCACAGCCGGATATCGACCCGATCGGAAACTCCGCACCGGCCGGCGAGTTCGCGCGCGTAGCGGGCCTGGTTGCGCGCCAGGGTCACGCCCACCACGTCGACGCCGTAATGCTGGGCCGCGTGGACGGCCAGAGCGCCCCAGCCGCAACCGATGTCGAGCAGCCGCATCCCGGGTTGCAGTTCCAGGCGTTCACAGACCCGATCCAGCTTGGCGAGCTGCGCCGCCTCCAGGTCGGTCGATTGTGCCGGGGACTTCCAGACGGCGCCCGAGTACACCATCGACGGGCCCAGCATCAGCCGGTAGAACTCGTCGTCCAGGTCGTAGTGGTGCCGGACGGCCGCCGCACCCCGCAGCCCGGCCCGGGCCACCTCCGTGGCGGGCGGCCGCGGCGGCAGCCCGACACCCCCGGAGTGGCGCAGCAGATCCGCGATGGCGGCCAATGCGGCCAGCCGCGCCAGGGTCGGCCGGACCCGCGGGGCCAGCAGATCGTCGAACGCATGCCCGGTGGCGCCCATGAACTCCCGGACGACGTCGACGAGACCACCCTCGATGTCGAGATCACCGCTGACGTAGGCCCGTGCCACACCGAGATCCCCCGGCCGAAACAACATCCACCGCAAGGCATTCCGATTGCGAAACACCACCACCGGCCCGTCCTCCCCAGCCGCACTGCCGTCCCACAGCCGAAGCCGGAGCCGCACGGATCCATCCGCGATCGTCTCCGCGATACGCAGCAGTCGATGTGCAGAGGTATCGATCATCTCGGCTCCCTGTCGATGATGGCGGCGGCCGGGCCCGAGCCGAGGCACAGGTGGTCGGGGATAGATCGAAATTAACCCCCCGAAACAGTCTTTCGAGCATCGCCCGGGAACCGTCCGGTAATCGCGAGAACGGACCCGGAAACGTTCACGCCCGACACGGGACGTTCACCCACCCGCCCGGCACCGGCCCAGTAAGATCGCTGCCTGCGGCCTGGCCGCACCCACCCTCTACTCGGATCGTCCGGCACGTTCCTGCCGGTGAAGGGATTGATTCACGATGGCCACGGTCACCTTCGACCGCGCGACCCGGGTGTACCCGGGCGCCACCACACCCGCCGTCGACAAGCTGGACCTGGAGATCGCCGACGGCGAGTTCCTGGTCCTCGTCGGCCCGTCCGGCTGCGGCAAGTCCACCTCGCTGCGCATGCTCGCGGGGCTCGAGGACGTCGACGGCGGGCGCATCCTGATCGGCGACAAGGACGTCACCGACGCCGAGCCCAAGGAGCGCGACATCGCGATGGTGTTCCAGAACTACGCGCTCTACCCGCACATGACGGTCGCGGAGAACATGGGCTTCGCGCTGAAGATGGCCAAGGTGCCCAAGGTGGAGAAGGAGCAGCGCGTGCGCGAGGCCGCCGAGCTGCTGGATCTGACGCAGTACCTGGACCGCAAGCCCAAGCAGCTGTCCGGCGGTCAGCGCCAGCGGGTGGCGATGGGCCGGGCCATCGTGCGGCAGCCGCAGGTGTTCCTGATGGACGAGCCGCTGTCGAACCTGGACGCCAAGCTGCGCGTGCAGACCCGCACCCAGATCGCGCAGTTGCAGCGCCGGCTCGCCACCACCACGGTCTACGTCACCCACGACCAGGTCGAGGCGATGACGATGGGCGACCGGGTGGCCGTGCTGAAAGACGGTGTGCTGCAACAGTGTGCGACCCCGCGCGACCTGTACCGGGATCCGGCGAACCTGTTCGTCGCCGGTTTCATGGGGTCGCCGGCGATGAACCTGTTCACGCTGCCGGTGCAGGCCGAGGGCGTGACGCTGGGCGGCCACACGCTGCCGGTGCCCCGCACGGTCACCGACGCGGTCGAGGGAACCGTGGAGGTCGGCATCCGGCCGGAACATTTCGAACTCGCCGGAACGGGTGACGGCATCGCGATCGAGATCGACGTGGTCGAGGAGCTCGGCTCCGACGCCTACATCTACGGCCGCACCCTCGGCGAGGACGGTACGCCGGGTACGGGCGAGACCGTGGTCGCCCGGGCCGACTGGCGCAACCCGCCGGCCAAGGGCGACAAGCTCACGCTCACAGCGACTCCCGAGCACATCTACTTCTTCGCGCCGGCCGACGGCACGCGCCTGAACTGAGCGAGCGCGCCGGGCGGGCCACACCGGCGCCCGCCCGGCACACCCAACCGCCCGACATGCGCCACGCCCGGCACAGCTCGAGTCGCGGCCGTCGAAACATGTCGCCGTCAGGACTTGCGGCGGCGCCACTTCCGGTTCAGGCGGATGCGCAGATTCTCCAGCGGGACCTCGTTTCCCGCCGCGCTGCGGATCTCGACACGCACCGGCTCGCCGGTGGAATCCTCGAGGCGTTCCAGCGGCGCCTCAGCGTCCTGCAGGTACTTGTCGCCCCACTGCCACAGGGCGAACACCACCGGCAGCAGATCGCGGCCCATGTCGGTGAGCACGTATTCGTTCCGGGTCCGCTTGCCCTCCTCCCGATAGGGCCGCTTGCGGAGCAGGCCGGCCTCGGTGAGCTTGCGCAGCGCGGCCGAGGCGGCGGCATCGGTGATGCCCACTCGCGCGGCGAAACCGTCGAAACGCGTGGTGCCGTAGATGGTCTCGCGCAGGATGAGCAGCGCGGACCGGGTTCCGACGACATCCAGCGCCTTCACGATCGAGCAGTGCTCGGGCTTCCACGAACTCAGATCGCGCAGCGGTCCTTCCAGTACAGCCGACATGACGACGATCATAGCAATTCTGACTTGTGGCAACTATTGCCAGCGATTAATCTGACTATAGTTATTCCTAGTTAGATGTCGCACAGCCGCGGCACGGAAGGAATCGTCATGAGAGACGCAGTGATCGTCGAGGCCGTGCGCACCCCGATCGGGAAGGGCAAGGCCACCGGCGCCCTGCACGCGACGCACCCGGTGGATCTGTTCGCCCACACCCTGCGCGAGGTGGTGCGGCGCAGCGGCATCGACCCGGAACTGATCGACGACGTGATCGGCGGCGTGGTCACCCAGGCCGGCGAGCAGGCCGCCAACGTGACCAGGCGGGCCGTGCTCGCCGCCGGCTATCCGGAGTCCGTGCCCGCGACCACCGTCGACCGCCAGTGCGGCAGCAGCCAGCAGGCCATCCACTTCGCCGCCCAGGGCGTGATCGCGGGCGCCTACGACGTGGTGGTCGCCGCCGGGCTGGAGTCGATGAGCCGAATCCCGATGGGCGCCGGCGTGCTCGACGCGTCGGACCTCGACGGGATCGCCTTCCGGGAGCGTTATCCGGAAGACCTTGTCCCGCAGGGCATCAGCGCCGAGCTGATCGCGGCGCGATGGGGCATCGATCGCACCGCCATGGACGAGTTCTCACTCGCCAGCCATGAGAAGGCCGCGGCGGCAACCAAGAACGGTGCGTTCGAGCCCGAGCTCGCGCCGATCGGCGGGCTGACCGCCGACGAGGGCATCCGGGTCGGCAGCACCCTGGACACCCTGGCCGGCCTGCGCCCGGCGTATTACAACGAGCAATACGCGGCCCGGTTCCCGGAGATCGGCTGGAATGTCACCGCCGCCAACGCCAGCCAGATCAACGACGGCAGCGCCGCGGTACTGATCACGACCAGCGAGGTCGCCGCCCGGCTCGGCCTGACCCCGCTGGCCCGGGTGCACAGCGTCGCCGTCGCGGGCGACGATCCGCTGCTGATGCTGACCGCGGTGCTACCGGCGACTCGGAAGGTGTTGCGGCGGGCCGGTTTACAGCTGTCCGATATCGACCTGGTCGAGATCAACGAGGCGTTCGCCTCCGTCGTGCTGGCATGGCAGCGCGATACCGGGGCGGACCCGTCGCGGGTGAACGTCAACGGTGGTGCCATCGCGCTGGGGCACCCCCTCGGCGCCTCCGGCGCACGGCTGGCCACCACGCTGGTGCACGCCATGCGCGAGCGCGGCGCGCGCTACGGCCTGCAAACCATGTGCGAGGCAGGCGGTTTGGCGAACGCCACGATCTACGAACGGCTGTGAACGGGTAGCGGCCGCCACCGGAAACCGTTCAGCCGGTGACCTGTTCGGCGAGTGCCATTCCGACGAGGAACGACACCGGCACGAGCACCAGAGCGAGGGTGGGCCAGATCCATATCTGCCACCGTTTCACCGCGGCCAGGATCATCATCACCAGTCCGCCGCCGAGCGCGACGGCGGTTCCGCCCCAGGAGACCAGGATTCCCCAGGTGGCCAGCTCTTCGCGACAGCCCGACTCCGCCCCGCAGGAATCGCTCGCCATCGCGAAGAACGGTGTGATGGACGCGGCCAGCAGACCGGCCGCCACGGCGAGCACGTACAACACGATGGCCAGCACCAGATCCCAGGTTCGCATCGGCTGGGCCGCCGCGGTTGGTGGGTGAGCGGTGGAGCCGTATCCCGGATGAGCCATGGTTCCAGCATGGGCGACCGGCATGCGCCAGACATCCGAGAAACTACTCAGCGGCCGCTGCGATATTCGCCGGTCGCCGGGCCCGAGTCGCTGTCGCCCGATGTGTCCGAAGAACGCTGTGACCACCGTGACCGACCGAACCCACGGCGTCGGCTTCCCGCCCGCGCGAGAGCGGTCCGCGAGCATCCCACCCCGCCCGCACCAGGCGGAAACCAGTCGGCAGGCACGCCCATTAGGCTGGCGCGGATGAGCGACCTGCTGGATCCGGAGTCGGCCTACGTGTACGCGATCCCGCTGCGTACCCGCTTCCGCGGCATCACGGTCCGCGAGGGAGTGCTGATCGAGGGCCCGCTCGGCTGGGGCGAATTCTGCCCGTTCCCGGAGTACGACGACCGGGAAGCGGCGAACTGGCTGGCCACCACGGTCGAACAGGTCACCGCGGGGTGGCCCGAACCGGTCCGCGACCGCATTCCGGTCAACTGCACCGTGCCCGCCGTCAGCGCCGAGCGCGCCCATGCCATTGTCGCCGGATCGGGTTGCCGCACAGCCAAAGTCAAGATCGCCGATCACCCGGACGCACTGCCCGAGGATCTGGACCGGGTCGCCGCGGTGCGCGACGCGCTGGGCCCGGACGGCGCGATCCGCGTGGACGCCAACGCGGTGTGGGACGTCGAGACCGCGGTGCGGCAGATCGAGCGGATCGACCGCGCCGCAGGCGGTCTCGAATATGTGGAACAACCCTGCCGCACCATCGAGGAACTGGCGGAGGTCCGGCGCCGCGTCGACGTCCGCGTCGCCGCCGACGAATCCATCCGCCGCGCCGAGGACCCGCTGCGGGTGGCGGTCGCCGGCGCGGCCGACGTGGCGGTGCTCAAGTGCACCCCGCTCGGCGGAGTGCGCCGGGCGCTACGGGTCGCCGAGGCCGCCGGGCTGCCCTGCGTCGTCTCCTCCGCGCTGGAGACCAGCATCGGCCTGCCCGCCCAGCTGGCCCTCGCGGGCGCCCTCCCGGACCTGGAGTTCGCCTGCGGCCTGGGCACCGTCCGCCTGTTCGACGGCGACCTGATCACGGACTCGCTACTCCCCGAGAACGGCTCTTTACCAGTACCTCGGACCCCGCCACAACCCGATCCCGAACTGCTGCACCGCTTCCGCCACCCCGACCCGCAGCGAGAACGCTGGTGGCGCGACCGCCTCGACCGCGTGCGCCGACTGCTGGACTAGCACCCACCGGCATTCCGGCACGCACCCGAGCCCCGATCCGCCGGCGTCGCGCGAAAACGGCGGGCGATCAGCTCGGCCGGTCCGGGTGCAGGTCTTCGATATCGGCCACGCTCGCCGCGCCCGGGCCGAGGCTGCGGCCTCGACGACTCCGTTCAGTTGCTGTGCAGGCGCTCGGCGAACGGATCGGTACCGGCCGTCAGCACCAGGAGGCGTGCGGGCGGCATACCGCCCAGCCGCTGCCGTCCGGCTTCTGCACTCCGGTCCATGTCTTGGCGCGCGACTCGGTGCCGAGGGCGCGTTCCGGAGTGTTCTGGTTGTATCGGCCGCTGCGGTATTCGCGCCGGTTGTCCTGCTGTTCGAGGCGGTTCAGCACATTGGGGTTGGTGTGGTGGTAACCGCGCGGATCGATGTGGTGCCAGCCGCCGCCGTCGGTGTTGTTGCCGATCACACCCCTGCCGGTACCCGCGTGCGGACTCGCGGCATTGCCGGACCGGGGCCCGGGGTCGGCCCCGGCGGTGCCGCCCGCGAGTACTGTTCCGGCGGCCGCGGCCCCGATGACCAGGATCGATGCCGCCATGCGCGACAACCGTCGCGGCGGCTCCGTCGTCGACGATCCTCGCGGACCGCCGTCCGCCGCCGTCGTTCGCATGGGAAGTACACGTCGCATATCGGCCCCTTTGCCTCTGCTGTCGTGCGCTCTGGCCACCTAGTCGACAGAGCCCATCTACGTAGATGAATAGTACGTAAATAGATCGTACGTATCCAGACAGTAGATTGCCGCGAACGTGACCGAGACCATGCCGATGCCTCCACGCAGACAGGACCGGCTCACGCAGACAGGACCGACGTCTGCAGACGAGCGCCGGCCGACGGGGACGGATGTTGCCTCGCGGTTGCAGTGCCGCCTCCGCAAAGAGGGTCACGACTCACCGAGGCAGAGCGGCTCACACCAACGGGGACGACCCACGCAACAGATGCCGATCCACGACAATCCCCCGACTCGGCGGCGATCCGGCCGGATTCAGCCGAACCGGACGCCGCAGCCCAGCATGGTGGTGCGCAGCAGCAGCGCGGCCTCCGGGCCGATCACGCCGTCGACGAGATCCAGGTAGCGGGAGCAGAATTCGGGGCCGTGCGGAGCCAACTCGGCGCCGGCGGGTTCGAGGTGGTGGGCCAGTTCGTGCAAGATCACCAATTCCCTTAGGGCCCAGGCAGTTCCGCGGGCGTGCAGGGGCACCGCCAGCACGGCGCGCTCGGATTCGTAGTGCGCGGCCGTGGTTCCGCCCCGCTCGCGGACGGTGAGCGGCGTGCTCGCCCGATCCCATTGCGCGCGTATCCAATTCAGCGCCAGCACCCGATTCGCGTAGCGCTGCACCGATTCCACCGAGGCGAACCGCCGCTCGATCGGCAGCGTGATCTGCGAACCGTGCAGGTCCACCGTCCGCACCCCGTGCTCGTCGGCGCGTTCGAACATCCGCCGGACCAGGCCCTCGGCGTCATACACCCGGGCGCGCTGAGTATCCCGCGCAGCCATCACGCAGCCCCTCTCGACCGTGGATCGGCAGCCGGGACCGGGCTGTCCGCTGGGCATGCGACGCGCACCGGACAGCAGTCGCCGAGCCGTTGCCCGGGCCGGGGAGCGGCACCGCCGATGTGCGGCGGCTCATCCGAGCACATCACCCGGGCACCGGGACGGCCCGCCCGCCATCACGCCTCACCGGCGTCCAGTTGCCCGCGCGCCGCGCCCAGTTCGGGCGAGTTGCCCAGCCGCGCCGCCCGGCCCGCGCGATCGCCCGCGCGGCGTGCCGCGGCCGAATAGCCCGCCGACTCCTGCGGCCCCCGCCAGGTGCCGCGCGCCTCGGAGGTGCGGGTGTAGAAGTCCCGCAGTTCGAGTTCCTTGTCGCGCAGGGCGAGCGCGGTGCCCGGGTCGGCCGTCGGCTCCGCCCGCACCTCGGCCTCCACATCGGCCTTGACCTCGGACAGGCGCTTACCCACCCGGGCGGCGAATGCCATCTGGAAATTCAGCCGGGCCGTCACCGCGGCGACAGGGGCCTGAACGCGCCGTTGCACCTTTCGGCCCCAGCGGTTCTCGACGACGATCTTCTCCACCGTCGCAGATTTGTAGCGGCCGGACTTGATGTACTGGTCCGAGGCGCGCACCATTTGCACCAGCAGGCTCGCGTACAGCGCCTCGCAGGTGGTGATGTCGGTGTCGAAACCGTAGGCATACACCTGGGTGGACGAGCGGGCGACATCGCAGCGAACGTCATTGGCCGCCGCGATCGCCACGAAGAGCTGGACGTAGGTGCGCAACCCGCGCTTGCCCGCCTCGCCGATCGGAACGACCTTCTGGGTCGGCATCTTCCGGTGTTCGCGGCCGGCCACATGGGCGCGCGCCACCGTCAGGTCGATCGACGAACGGGTCGCCAGGCGCTGTGCGGCGGCGAGAAAGGCCTCGGCCTCGTGCTCGTTGTCGGTCGACTCGGCCTGGCGCAGCAGCCCACCGATCCGGGTGAGCAGTTTGTCGTGGGTCTGGGTCGACATCGCGGCCCAGGATACGAGAAAGGACCGACATCGCGGCGGGCGTACGGACCGCCCGGCCCCGGAAGCGATAGTGAAGTGTCACGACGTATGGGCCCGGAGCGGATGCCACATCGAACACCTCGGGCCGACAATGTATCTTGCCTTGTGCAACCGGCTGAGTGTGCTGGCGCTCACGTCTCGACCCTGGAGTATCAATGGCTGTGAACAAGGTGTCGTCGGCTTCGAACACAGTGCCGTCACGACGCTCGTCCCTGGTGTCTCGCGCCGCGCTGGCCGCTGTCTCGGCCGCGCTGCTGACAGCGACCTTCACCAGCGCCTGTTCGAGCGGCGGCGGGGACGACGCCGTCAACCAGAACATGAACGGCCGCGGGCCCATCACCTATGTGGAGGGCAAGGACACCACCGAGTCCGGCGCGGTGAAACAGCTGATCGAGCGCTGGAACGCCGCCCACCCGGACGAGAAGGTGACGTTCAAGGAGCAGTCCAACGACGCCTCCCAGCAGTACGACGACCTGGCCCAGCACATGCGGGCCAAGCAGTCCGACTACGACGTGATGGCGCTGGACGTGCCGTGGACCGCGGAGTTCGCCGCCAAGGGCTGGCTGCAGCCGCTGAAGGACTCCTTCGCCGTCGACACCGCCACGCTGCTGTCGCCGACGGTGGCCAGCGCCACCTACAAGGGCACCCTGTACGCGGCGCCGCGCAACACCAACGGCGGCCTGCTGTACTACCGCAAGGACCTGGTGCCGAACCCGCCGAAGACCTGGGCGGAGCTGCAGGGTACCTGCGGCGTCGCCCGCGACCGCCAGATCGGCTGCTACGCCGGGCAATTCGCCCCCTACGAGGGCCTGACGGTGAACTCCGCCGAGGTGATCAACGCCTACGGCGGCAGCTTCGTCGGGCCGGACGGCAAGACCCCGACGGTGGACAGCCCGGAGTCCCGCGCCGGCCTGCAGGTGCTCGTCGACGGCTACAAGAACGGCGAGATCCCGAAGGAGGCCATCTCCTTCAAGGAGCCGGAGAGCCAGAACGCCTTCGCCCAGGGCCAGTTGATGTACCTGCGCACCTGGCCGAACTTCTACGGCGTGGCCGAGGCCGACTCCTCGGCGGTGAAGGGCAATGTCGGCGTGGCGCCGCTGCCGGGCAAGGACGGCATCGGCGCGTCCACCCTCGGTGGCTACAACGCCGCCATCAGCGCCTACTCCAAGCACAAGGCCACCTCGCTGGACTTCCTGCGGTTCATGATCAGCGAAGAGGCCCAGCGGATCGTCGCGGAGGGCGCGTTCCCGCCGGTGCGGCAGTCGATGTACGACGACCCGGCGCTGATCGCGAAGTTCCCGTACCTGCCGGCGCTGAAGGATTCGATCGCCAGCGCTGTGCCGCGGCCGGTTACCCCCTACTATCCGGCAGTGTCGAAAGCCATCCAGGACAACGCCTATGCTGCCCTGACCGGAGCCAAATCCGTCGACGACGCGATCACCGGCATGCAGAAGGGCATTCAGGCGGCCGGGTCGTAGTCCGGTGAT
Organism: Nocardia sp. BMG51109; assembly: GCF_000526215.1. NCBI lineage: Bacteria > Bacillati > Actinomycetota > Actinomycetes > Mycobacteriales > Nocardiaceae > Nocardia > Nocardia sp. BMG51109. Next base: position 2,427,740 of record NZ_JAFQ01000004.1, on the reverse strand, counting down.
CGCGCGCGACGGAGAAGAACCACCCGAGCCAGCCCCGTAGGAGAGAAGTAACGTGTCAGATCCTTCGGGAGCGACCGACCTCGCGCCGCCCGCCGGACCACCGGCGGACCCGACCCCGGATCGGACGGCCGGATCCCGAAGGCCCCTGCGGGGTCCGGCGCGGGCGTGGTTGTTCGTCACGCCCGTGCTGCTCGCCCTGGCCGTCGTCATCGGTTATCCCGTGGTGCGGGCCGTCATCATGTCCTTCCAGAAGGACTCGGGGCTCAACGAGGCCACCGGGATGTTCGAGGAGGGCGGCTTCGCCGGGTTCGACAACTACACACACTGGCTGCTGCAGCAGTGCACGATTCCCGGCGGCGGCCTCGAGCCCTGTCCCACCGGCAATCTGGGTTCGCAGTTCTGGGTGGCCATCGGCATCACGCTGCTGTTCACGGTCGTGACGGTGACGCTGGAGGCCACCATCGGGCTGGGGATGGCCATGGTGATGGGCAAGACGTTCCGCGGCCGGGCGCTGCTGCGGGCGGCGGTGCTGATCCCGTGGGCGATCCCGACCGCGGTCACCGCCCGGCTGTGGGAGTTCATGTTCCAGTACGACGGCGTCGTGAATCGCGTGCTGGGCACCCACATCCTGTGGCAGACCGATCCGTGGTGGTCGCGGTTCGCGGTGATCATCGCCGACGTCTGGAAGACCACGCCGTTCATGGCGCTGCTGATTCTGGCCGGGCTGCAGGTGATTCCGGGCGACGTGTACGAGGCGGCGCGGGTGGACGGCGCCTCGGCCTGGCAGCGGTTCACTCAGATCACGCTGCCGCTGGTGAAGCCGGCGCTGCTGGTGGCGGTGCTGTTCCGCACCATGGACGCGCTGCGCCTGTACGACCTGCCCGCCATCATGACGCAGGGCAATCCCGCGACCCGGACGATCTCGATCCTGGTGGTCGACCAGGTGCGCCAGGGCCAGAACGGCGCCGCCGCGCTGTCGATCCTCACCTTCCTGCTGATCTTCGCGGTCGCCTTCGTGCTGGTGAAGGTGTTGGGCGCCAACGCCGTCGCCACCCAGGAAGAACAACGGAGGGCCCGCTGATGACCACGCTCACCGATGCGACTCCCGCGACCCCCGACGCCACCCCGGTCGCCGCGGCACCCGTGCCGTGGAGCAAGCGGCTGAAGTCGGCGCGCCTCTACGTCGGCGCGCTGATCGTGCTGGTGTGGGGGCTGGCGCCGTTCTACTGGATGGTGGTCACGGCCTTCCGCGACTCGGACTACACGTTCGACAACACGCCCTGGCCGACGCACATCACGCTGGAGAACTTCCGCAACGCCTTCGACACCACCCGCGGCAACGACTTCGGGCGGGCGGTCACCAACAGCGTCGTCATCGGCCTGGCCACCGCGGCCATCGCGCTGCTGATCGGGATGCTGGCCGCCTACGCCCTGGCGCGGCTCACCTTCCGCGGGAAGACGCTGGTGGCCGGGCTGGTGCTGAGCGCCTCGATGTTCCCGGTGGTGGTGCTGGTGACGCCGCTGTTCCAGCTGTTCACCGATATCGGCTGGATCGGGCACTACCAGGCCATGATCGTCCCGAACATCTCGTTCGTGCTGCCGCTGACCGTCTACATCCTGGCCTCGTTCTTCGCCGAGCTGCCGTGGGAGCTGGAGGAGGCCGCACGCATCGACGGCGCCACCCGATTCCAGGCGTTCCGGCTGGTCATGCTGCCGCTGGCCGCGCCGGCGGTGTTCACCACCGCCATCCTCGCCTTCATCGCCGCGGTGAACGAGTACCTGCTGGCCCGGCTGCTGTCGTCGGATTCCACCGAGCCGGTGACGGTGGCGATCGCGCGCTTCTCCGGCAACGATCCGCTGGTGCAGCCGTACGCGGCGATCATGGCGGCGGGCACCATCGTCACGGTGCCGCTGGTGATCATGGTGCTGATCTTCCAGCGCCGCATCATCTCGGGCCTGACCGCGGGCGGCGTGAAGAGCTGACCTCGGCCCCACCCCTGCCTGCCGCACCACCCCCCTGCCTGCCGCAACAGCCCCGTCCGCCACGGCACCCCCTGCCGCCGCGCCCCGATGAGATAGCCGGACGGCATCACCGAGGTACGATGACGATCACTCGGGTTTCTCTCGTCACGGCGAGGGGCGACAGGCGGGACTGCTCCTCGTAGCACGGTTTGCGGCGCAACCACACGCAGGGGAGATGATCGTGAGCTCGATCCGCAAGCGACGCAGCCACGGCAGCCGGGAGGCGGCGCCGTACGCCTCGGTCGCCGGCTGGAACGAGCCGGCCTCCGGCACCGCTCGCCGCGGGCAGGCCGCACCGGGCCGGCCACACCGGCGGCCCCGGCCGCCGAATCGCGGAGCGGCACAGACCCGTCCGGAGCGCACCCGGGCCCAGCGGGTGCGGCGGCTGCTGCTGGCGCTGTTCCTGATCTTCTTCGTCCTCCCGGCGCTGCTGCTGACGCTGTCCTACTGGAGCGCCGAGATCCCCGAGCCGGCCGCGGTGCAGACCAACCAGATCGCCACCGTCACCGCGTCCGACGGCAGCACGGTGCTGGCGAAAGTGGTTCCCCCGGAGGGCAACCGGACCCCGGTACCGCTGTCGGACGTGCCGCAGCCGGTCCGCAACGCGATGCTGTCGGCCGAGGATCGGAACTTCTACACCAACCCCGGCTACTCGACCGAGGCGTACGCGCGCGCGGCCCGCGACAACCTGCTGGGCCACGACGACGCCGGCGGCGGCTCCACGATCACCCAGCAATACGTCAAGAACGCGTTCCTGAGTTCCGAACGCACGCTGTCGCGCAAGATGCGCGAGCTGATCATCTCGGCGAAGATGGCGCGGCAGTGGAGCAAGGACGACATCCTCGCGGCCTACTTCAACACCATCTACTACGGCCGCGGCGCGTACGGGATCGCGGCGGCCGCCCGGGCCTACTTCGACAAGCCGGTCCCGGAGCTGAACCTCGCCGAGGGCGCGGTGCTCGCCGCCGTGGTGCGCACGCCGTCGATACTCGATCCGGAAACCCACCTGGACCAGCTGAAGGCGCGCTGGAACTACGTGCTCGACGGCATGGTCGAGATGGGCACGCTGCCGGCCGGGGAGCGCGACGCGATCCAGTTCCCGGATATCGCGCCGATCGCCCAGACGGCCGACGACTCGGCGCACGGCCCGACCGGCCTGATCCGCACCCAGGTGCTGCGCGAGCTGCGCGCCGCCGGGGTGAGCGAGCACGAGATCAACACCGGCGCACTGCAGGTGGTGACGACCATCGACGCCCGCGCCCAGCAGGCCGCCACGGACGCCGTGCGCAACCGCCTGGGCCCGCAGCCGCCCGAACTGCGCGGCGCGGTCGTCTCGATCGATCCGCGCTCGGGCGCCGTTCGCGCCTACTACGGCGGCGACGACGGCGCCGGCTTCGATTTCGCGCAAGCCCCCTTGCAGACCGGATCGTCGTTCAAGACCTTCGCGGTGCTGGCGGCGCTGCAGCAGGGGATGCCGCTGTCCTATCGGCTCGACAGCGCGCCGGTCACGGTGAACGGCGTCCGGGTCACCAATGTCGAGGGCGAATCCTGCGGCACCTGCGCGCTCTCGGAGGCCTACAAGCGCTCGCTCAACACCAGCTTCTACCGGCTCGCCCAGACCATCGGGCCGCAGGCGATCGCCGACGCCGCGCATCAGGCCGGAATCCCGAAGCAGATCCCCGGGGTGCCCGGCCGCACCCTCACCGACGGCGACGGCCCGCCGCCGCCCGCGATAGTGCTCGGCGTGTATTCGGTGCGCCCGATCGACATGGCCTCGGCGTACGCGACCATCGCCGCGGCGGGCGTTTACCACCAGCCGTACTTCGTGCAACGGGTCGTGACCGGCGACGGCCGCGTGCTGCTGGACCGCGGTGCGCACGGCGGGCAGCTACCACCGGGCGAGCAGCGCATCCCGCGGCAGGCCGCCGAGACGACCATCCAGGCGATGCTGCCGATCGCCGCGTACTCCCACGGCCACGCGCTGGCCGACCGGCCGTCGGCCGCCAAGACCGGCACCACCCAGCTGGGCGATACCGGGGCGAACAAGGACGCGTGGATGATCGGCTTCACGCCGTCGCTGGCGACGGCCACGTGGGTCGGCACCGAACAGTCGCAGCCCATCCACACGTCGGGGGGCGCGCCCATCTACGGGTCCGGCCTGCCGTCGGATATCTGGAAGCAGACGATGGACGGCGCGCTGGCCGACACCCCGGTGGAGCCGTTCGGTGTGCCGGAGCAGAGCCCGCCGCCGGTCCCGCTGTTCAGCGACCCGCCCGCGGCACAGGCACCGTCGACGCAGGCGCCGCAGGGGGGCGGACCGTTCGACGTGCTCGGCCCGCAGTCGGGACAGCAGCAGCCGCAGCAACAGCAGGCGCCGGAACCCGCGCCGGAACCCGTGGTCGTGCTCCCGCCCCCGCCGCCCGAACCGAGGCAGGTGGAGATCTTCCCCGGGCTGAGCATCCCGGTGCCGGGCTGACCGACAACGCTGCCGGGCCGACCGGCGGTCTACACCGCCGGACCGCGGAGCGACGTGCCGTAGCGAACGACAACGTCGGGGCAGCCGAGTTGTGACAAAACGAATCCTCGTTGTGCAGCCATCATCCGGCGACCGCCGATAGGGTGGAGCCCGGGTGAGAAACCTGGTGCGCAAACCGCATGACTGCCGTTCACAAGGCGCCGGACATCGACATCGATGACATGGCATGAATTCCGAATGGGCCCGATGTCCGGCGACAGTGGCAGGATGCGGGAGGATGTGCGCACAGTGACAAACCAACGGGACGAACTCGTCGCAGGGGATCCGCCGCAAGCGGTCACGGATGGGATCGGACCCCGCTGGCAGCATCGTGGAGTCCGGCGTCGGCCCGAGCCGCGCGGGATTGCACACAGCACGAGACATAGGGGCGACACCGGTGGATTTCAATGTCGTTGACCGCCACGAGACGCTGGTGGCGGGGACGGTGCTACGGAGCCCGGCACTGGCGGTCGAGGGACCGCGCCGGCTGAAGGTGGAGGAGACCTGGAAGCGCACTCTCGCGCGCAAACTACCCGGCCCGCCGGCGACCGCGTACGTGGACCACGCGCCGGAAATCGGGTCGTATCTGACCCACATCGTCGGCTATCACTGCGCCACCGTGGACGATCTGCTGGCCGGTGACGTGCTGGCCCGGGTGCCCGCCGGCCGGTTCGCCCGGTTCATCCGCAGCGGCGACAACCTGGGCGACACCATCGTGTCCGTCTGGCGCGCGGTGTGGGATCTCGAGGCGGCCGGGGCGCTGGTGCGCTCCTACACCGGAGACTTCGAGCATTATCCGGATACGAAGACGGTCGAGGTGTTCGTCGCCCTGAAGGACGACGGCACGGTCGAGGGCGACAGGTAGGGGGCACGACGGTGGACTTCGAAATCGTGACACTGGACGACAGCCTGGTCGCCGGGCTGACCGTGCCGCTGGCGGGCCGCGAGGTGACCGCGCGCGACCTGGATCTGGTGAACTTCACCTGGGATCGCTACCTGTCCCGGGAGAAGAACGTGCCCCGGGTGGCCGCCTACATCGGACAGTACGACCACGCCGTCGCGGTGCTCGGCTACGCACTGGAATCGTTGCAGGAGCTGGACACCGGCGACGTGATGACGCGCATCCCGGCCGGGCGCTACGCCAAGTTCGTCGTCTCCGACAAGCCCTACGACCTGCTGCGCACGGCGTGGGCGAAGGTGGCCAAGGCCGAGAGCGCCGGCACCATCACCCGCTCGCACACCGCGGAGCTGGAGCGCTACACCGGCCCGACATCGGTCGAGGTGTACGTCTCGCTGGACTGAGACCGGCGACACGGCAGAGCCCGGCCGGGAACTCCGGCCGGGCTCTGCCTCGGGCAGGGCTGCCTACTGGGCCCCGCTGATGAACTCCTCCAGCTGAGTCCGGGCGACATCGTCGGCCAGCTGCTGCGGCGGCGACTTCATCAGGTAGGCCGAGGCCGGCAGGATCGGGCCGCCGAGGCCGCGGTCCTTGGCGATCTTGGCCGCGCGGATGGCGTCGATGATGATGCCGGCCGAGTTCGGCGAATCCCACACCTCGAGCTTGTACTCCAGGTTCAGCGGCACGTCGCCGAAGGCACGGCCCTCCAGCCGCACGTAGGCCCACTTCCGGTCGTCGAGCCAGCCGACGTGGTCGGACGGGCCGATATGCACCTCGTTCGCGCCCAGCTCCTTCTTCAGGTTGCTGGTGACGGCCTGGGTCTTGGAGATCTTCTTGGACTCCAGCCGCTCCCGCTCGAGCATGTTCTTGAAATCCATGTTGCCGCCGACGTTCAGCTGCATCGTGCGGTCCAGCTGGACGCCGCGGTCCTCGAACAGCTTGGCCATCACGCGGTGCGTTATGGTCGCGCCGACCTGGCTCTTGATGTCGTCGCCGACGATCGGGACGCCGGCGTCGGCGAACTTGCGCGCCCACTCCGGATCCGACGCGATGAACACCGGCAGCGCGTTCACGAACGCGACACCGGCGTCGATAGCGCACTGCGCGTAGAACTTGTCGGCCTCCTCCGAGCCCACCGGCAGGTAGGACACCAGGACATCGACCTGCGCGGCCCGGAGCGCCTCGACCACGTCGACCGCCTCGGTATCGGACAGCTCGATGGTCTCCGCGTAGTACTTGCCGATGCCGTCCAGCGTCGGGCCGCGCTGCACGGCGACCCCGCTCGGCGGCACGTCCGAGATCTTGATGGTGTTGTTCTCGCTGGCGAATATCGCATCCGACAGGTCGAACCCGACCTTCTTGGCGTCGACGTCGAACGCGGCGACGAACTTCACGTCGCGGACGTGGTAGGTCCCGAACTTGACATGCATGAGGCCGGGCACGGTCGCGCTCTCATCCGCGTCCCGGTAGTACTGCACGCCCTGGATCAGCGAAGACGCGCAGTTGCCCACACCCACGATGGCCACCCGAATCTCGGTACCGGATTCGGCGCCCGCCTTGCCGGCGTGCTCAGCCGTGTTGACATCACTCATGGCCGATATTTCCCTCTTTCTGTGGTGCCGCCTTCATCGACTGCTCCGCGGCGATCAATTCGTTGAGCCAGCGCACTTCGCGCTCGCTGGATTCCAGGCCGAGCTGGTGTAGCTGGCGGGTGTAGCGATCGAGGGTGCCGCTGGCCCGTTTGATCGCCTCCCGCAGTCCCTCTCGGCGCTCCTCGACCTGCCGCCGCCTGCCCTCGAGAATCCGCATCCGCGCCTCGGCGGGGGTGCGGCCGAAGAAGGCGAGGTGAACGCCGAAGCCGTCGTCGGTGTAGTTCTGCGGACCGGTGTCGGCGAGCAGCTCACTGAACCGCTCCCGGCCGGCCTCGGTCAGCTGATAGACCCGCCGCGCACGCCTCGTGACCGCACCGGCCGGACTCTCCTCGGCGATCAGCTCGTCGGCCTGCATGCGGCGCAGGGTCGGGTAGAGCGATCCGTAGGAAAAGGCCCGGAACGGGCCCAGCAGGCCCGTCAGCCGCTTGCGCAGCTCGTAGCCGTGCATGGGCGAGTCCAGGAGCAGCCCGAGAATCGCCAGCTCGAGCACGGGCCTCACCTCCTGACTGTTATCTGCAGACCTAACCGGTTGATGCGATGACCAACTATATCGGACCGATACATCCAGCGACACCCCGGGGCCGTGTGAACCGATCCGTTCGGTCAGCGGGGGCGCGACGTCGGTGGGGACAGCTACTCTGGGGGGCGTGCGAATTCAGCGGCAGGTGGTCGACTATGCGCTCCGGCGCAGGTCGCTGCTGGCCGACGTCTATGCGGGCCGAGTGGACGTCGCCGAGGTGTGCGATGCGCACCCGTATCTGTTGCGGGCGGCGAAGTTCCACGGGCGGGGGAGCGAGGTCACATGTCCGATCTGCCGGAAAGAGCAGTTGACCCTCGTGTCGTGGGTCTACGGCGACGGACTGGGGCCGGCCGCGGGTTCGGCCCGCGCGCCCGAGGAGCTGGTCCGGCTGGCGGAGACCCGCGAGGAGTTCACGGTGCACGTCGTCGAGGTGTGCCGAACCTGCAGCTGGAACCATCTGGTGCAGTCCTATGTACTCGGCCGCACGCCGGCGCCCAGGCGTCGTCGCACCGGCACCCGGCGGACCGCCGCCGAGTGATGGGCACCGTCGACTGATATGCGGAGCACAGGTGTGCCCGCCCGCGATCGAGCGCACAGCGGCTCGAGCGAGGAGGCCCGAAGGAGGAGGCTTGCGTAACCCTGGCACGTTCCGCGAGCATCTCCGTCGGGCACCGTGGCGTCGGCGGCCGTCCGGCACCGTGGCCGCCGCTGTCGGACACCGCGGTGGCAGCGGTGCGTAACCGCGTAGGCTCCCGCTCCGATCACCGAACGATCAGCGCGTCGATCGCAACGAGCTACCCGGACCGTTACGAGTTATGGAGATCCAGGCTGTGACTTCGCCCTACGACGATGGACCCGACGGCGGGCACCCCCCGCGCGGCTCACAACCGCGGCCCGGCGGCTATCCGCCGCCCCGGCAGTCCGGCCCGCCACCCGGGCGCCCACTGCCACCGGTTCCTCCAGGGCAGGGCCCCGGCCCGGGCCCGCGCGGTCCCGGCGGCCCGCCGCCGCGCCGGCCCGGACCACCGCCGCAGGGGGACCCTCGCGGCTCACAGCCGCCGCGCGGGCCGGGCGGTCAGCCGCCGCGCCGGCCCGGACCACCGCCGCCGCAGCGTCCGGGGTCCGCACCCCGGTCCGGCCCGGTGCCGAACCCCGACGAACCCACCAGGAAGACCCCGACGGGATCGCTGAGCGAGGCGGTCGCCCAGCGAAATCAGCGCTCCGGCGCGGCCGGCCGGCCGCGCTCGGCACGCGACGGCAACCGCGCGTCCGCCGGCCCGAGCACCGGCGGCCATCGGGCCGGCGGCGCGCCGCCCTCCGGGCCGCCCCCGCGCAGGGGTTCCGGCGGCAGCGGCTCCGGCCCCGGTGGCCGCCGCCCGCAGGCGAAGAAGAAGTCGCCGTGGCGCATCGTGCGTCGTGTGCTGTACGTGTTGCTGGCGTTGGCCATCGTGGTGCCCAGTGCGGTCTTCCTGGTCGCCTACACCACCGCATCGGTACCCCAGCCGGGTGATCTCAAAACCAATCAGGTCGCCACCATCCTCGCCTCCGACGGCACCTCGGAGATCAGCAAGATCGTTCCGCCGGAGGGCAACCGCACCGACGTCACCATCGACCAGATACCGCCGCACGTCCGCAATGCCGTGCTCGCGGCCGAGGACCGGGACTTCTACACCAACCCGGGCTTCTCGATCTCCGGTTTCACCCGCGCCGCCCGCGACAACCTGCTGGGCCGCGACAGCGCCGGCGGTGGCTCGACGATCACCCAGCAGTACGTCAAGAACTCGATGGTCGGCAGCCAGCGCTCGGTCACCCGCAAGATGCGCGAGCTGGTGATATCGGCCAAGATGGCGCGGCAGTGGGCCAAGGACGACATCCTGGCCGCCTACCTGAACACCATCCCGTTCGGCCGCGGCACCTTCGGCATCGACGCGGCGGCGCACGCCTACTTCGACAAGAAGGTGCAGGACCTGACGGTCGAGGAGGGCGCGATGCTCGCCGCGACCATTCAGCAGCCCTACGGCCTGGATCCGGAGAACAATCCGAAGGGCGCCGAGGCGCGCTGGAACTACGTGCTCGACGGCATGGTCGGCGCCGGCTTCCTGCCGGCCGCCCAGCGGCAGGGGATGACCTACCCGCCGGTGCAGCCGTCGAGCAAGGCCAGCGAGGACCCCACCGGTTCCGGGCCCGAGGGCTTGATAAAGCGCCAGGTGATGAAGGAGCTGTCCGACGCCGGCATCAGCGACACCCAGATAAATACCGAGGGCCTGCAGATCACCACCACGATCGACCAGAAGGCGCAGCAGGCCGCCGTCGACGCCGCCCAGAAGAACATGCAGGGCGAGCCCGACAATCTCCGCACGGCCGTGGTGTCGGTGGATCCGAAGACGGGCGCGGTGCGGGCCTACTACGGCGGCTCCGACGGCCAGGGCTACGACTTCGCCAACGCCGGCCTGATGCCGGGTTCGTCGTTCAAGCCGTTCGGCCTGGCGGCGAACCTGGAGCTGGGCAAGCCGCTGTCGACGATGTACGACAGCGCGCCGCTCACCGTGAACGGCATAAAGATCACCAACGTGGAGGGCGAGTCCTGCGGCACCTGCACCATCGCCGAGGCGCTGAAGCGGTCGCTGAACACCAGCTTCTACCGCATGGAGCTGGACATGGGCCAGAACTCGGGCCCGCAGAAGATCGCCGCCATGGCGCACAAGCTCGGCATCCCGGAAACCATTCCGGGCGTGGGCAAGAGCCTGTCCGACCCCGACGGCGGCCCGCCGAACAACGGCATCGTGCTCGGCCAGTACCAGGCCCGGCCGCTGGATATGGCCTCGGCGTACGCGACCCTGGCCGCCTCCGGCACGTATCACCAGCCGCATTTCGTATCGAAGGTGGTGACCTCCGACGGGCAGGTCCTCCTCGACCGCGGCGATGTCGCCGGTGAACGCCGCGTCCCGGGACCGATCGCCGACAACGTGACCTCGGCGATGCAGCCGATCGCGGGCTGGTCGCGGCATCACGATCTGGCCGGCGGCCGGGCCTCGGCGGCCAAGACCGGCACCGCCCAGCTCGGCGAGACCGGCGAGAACCGCGACGCCTGGATGGTCGGCTACACGCCGTCGCTGTCCACGGCGGTGTGGATAGGCACCGAGGACGGCGAGAAGCTGCGCGGGAGCAGCGGGATGATATACGGTTCCGGCCTCCCGTCGGATATCTGGAAGGACACCATGGACGGCGCCCTGAAGGGCACGCCCAACGAGCCCTTCCCGAAGCCGGCACCCATCGCGGGCCAGGCGGGCGTGCCGTCGTGGACCGCGGCCTACACGCCACCGTCCACGACGCAGGAGTACACGCCGCCGGTGGTGGTGGCCCCGTCACAGGTGGAGATCCTGCCGGGCATAACGATTCCGGTGCCGGGCGTGCAGCCCAACCAGCAGTCGCCGCAGCAGCGGCAGCAGGGCCAGCAGCAGGAGTCCGGTCAGGGCCCGCTGCCCGGTCAGCCGGTCGCTCCCTCCGGCGCACCCGGTGGGACCGAGGGTGAATCACAAGGCACGGGCAACGATTCGGCGCCGGGGCAACGGTAGCCTCGAGTGCCGTGATCGAGCAGCAACTGGTGAACCCGCCAGCCGCCGGGGACGCGGAGGCCGACGAGAACCGCGGCCACACGTCCCCGGCGGTGCCGGCACCGGACCTGCGCTCCGCCGACCGCCGTGACAAACCCAGCCGCACCGATTCGCTGACCGCGCAGCTGTCCACCATCGTGGGCGGACCGGTCGGCGACCACGCGCTGATCGGACGCACCCGGTTCTGGACGCCGCTGCGGGTGATGCTGGCATTCGCGGTGGTATTCCTGGCGCTGAGCTGGGCGGGTAAGGCCGGTTGCATCCAGCAGACCTCCGACGGCGCCGGCGGGCTGACCCTGGACTGGAACAACGGCCGCCAGTACGTGGCCATGTGTTACTCGGACACGGTGCCGCTGTTCGGCGCCGAGCATCTGGACGAGGGCGCGTTCCCGTACAAGAAGCAGTGGACCGAAATCGGTGCCGACGGCCGGCCGGACGCGCGGTACATGGAGTATCCGGTGCTGTCGGGTCTCTACCAGTACGTCGCGAGCCAGCTGGCCTTCGCCTGGAAACAGCTGCCCCTGCCCGATGCGCTGACCGTCGTGGTGTATTTCAACATCGCCGTCGTGGGGCTGGCGCTGGCCTGGCTGGTGACGGTGTGGGCCTCCGCGCGGCTGTCCGGCCGCCGGGTGTGGGATGCCGCGCTGGTGGCGCTGTCGCCGCTGGTGCTGGTCCACGCGTTCACCAATTTCGACGCGCTGGCAACGGCTTTCGCGGCGACCGGCCTGCTGGCCTGGGCGCGTCGGCGCCCGGTGCTGGCGGGCGTGCTGCTCGGCCTGGGCGGTGCGGCGAAGCTGTATCCGCTGCTGCTCCTGGGCCCGATTCTGGTGCTGTGCCTGCGCACCGAGAACCGCCAGCGGCTGACCGGACTGCGTGAGCGGCTGCGCGACCGCGGCGGGATCGGCCACGGCCTCCGCGAGTACCTCGCTGACGCGCAGCTGAGCCCGCTGCGGTCGGCCGGCCTCACGATCACCGCGGCGGCCGGATCCTGGCTGCTGGTGAATCTGCCGATCGCCCTGCCGTTCTCGTCCGGCTGGCGGGAATTCTTCCGGCTGAACACCGAACGCCACGCCGACCCGGATTCGATCTACAACGTGATCACGTCGTTCACCGGCTGGCCGGGCTTCGACGGCACGCTCACCCCGTCGCAACCCCCGACCGTGCTGAATCTGGTGTCGCTGGCGCTGTTCGCGGCCGCCTGCGCGGTCATCGCCTACATCGGGCTGACCGCGGCGCGGCGGCCGCGGGTGGCGCAGTTGATGTTTCTGGTGGTGGCCGCGTTCCTGCTGACCAACAAGGTGTGGAGCCCGCAGTACTCGCTGTGGCTGGTGCCGCTCGCGGTGCTGGCGCTGCCGCATCGGCGAATCCTGTTGGCGTGGATGACGATCGACGCGCTGGTGTGGTTCCCGCGCATGTACTACTACCTGGGCGTCGACCAGAAGGGCGTGCCCGAGCAGTGGTTCACCGGCACCGTGATTCTGCGCGACCTGGCGGTGATCGGGCTGTGCGCGTTGATAGTTCGGCAGATCTACCGGCCGTCGGAGGACGTGGTCCGGCGCGACGGCACCGACGATCCGGTCGGCGGCGTGCTGGACCGGGCGGCCGATCCGCTGCTGCCGTGGCTGCCGTCGGCGCTGCGGCCGCACCCGACACCGCTCGCCTCGGCCGTGGCGCCGGTCCCGGCACACCGATAGCCGCCCGGCGGAGTGGTCCACGGTTCGCGCCGTGTTGTGGACCTGGCACCGTGCCACTTCGATGGAAAGATCGCTGTATGAGCACTCTCGGCGACAGCGCCACAACATTTCTCGCCCTGCACCGCCCCGGCGATCCCGCGATCCTGCCGACGGTCTGGGACGCCTGGTCGGCGAATCTGGTGCAGGAGGCCGGATTCGCGGGGCTCACGGTCGGCAGCCATCCGCTGGCCGACTCCGTCGGCAAGTCCGACCAGGAAGGCATGGCATTCCCGGAGGTGCTCGCGCGGGTGCGCGAGATCACCTCGGCCGTGGGCATTCCCGTCTCGGTCGATCTGGAATCGGGCTACGGTCAGCAACCCGAGCGGCTGATCGAGGGTCTGCTGGCGGCCGGCGCGATCGGATTCAATCTGGAGGACACCGTGCATGCCGAGGGAGGCCGGCTGCGCGAGCCGCAGGAACATGCCGATCTCGTGGCGGCGCTGCGCCGGGCCGCGGACGCGACCGGCGTGCACGTGGTCATCAATGCCCGCACCGACCTGCTGCTGCGGCAGATCGGGGACGAGTCGGACCGGGTCGACCGGGCCATCGCCCGGTTGCGGCTGGCCGCCGAGGCGGGAGCCGACGTGCTGTACCCGGTGGGCGTCCACGCGCCCGACGTACAACGCCGGCTCTGCGCCGAACTGCCGTTGCCCGTCAACGCCATCGGCATACCCGACCAGGGCGGGCCGGGCTACTTCGCCGAACTCGGCGTCGCCCGAGTCAGTTTCGGCCCGTTCCTGCAACGAGCCCTGAACACCGAGGTGAACCGGCTCCTCGAGCGGTGGCGCTGAAAGATCCTGCGACACCGATCAGCGAGTTGTGATCGACTGCGCCGCACGGGCATCCGCCGAGAGTTCGTCCGTCTCCGCGTCCACGCTCGAACGATCCGGCGCCCGCCGTGCGGCCAGCACCATGCCGACGACACCGATGCCGAGCCCGGCAATCGTCAACGGCCGCAACGGCTGATCGATCAGCAGCCAGGCCATCAGAGCGGTGACGGCGGGCGTGGCGAAGAACAGCCTGCCCACCCGGGTGGTGTCCCAGCGCCGCAGCATGGCGTTGAGCAACAGGAACGCGCCCATCGAATTGACCACCACGATCCACACCATGGCGCCGGCGAAGCGCGCCGGATCGGCGATGTGAAAGTCGTTGCCCACCAGTGCGAGCAGACCCGCCACCGGCGCGCTGGCCAGCGCATGCACCGCGGTCGAGCTGCGCGTATCGATGGTCGGCGTGAAGCGCTTCTGATACACGGTGCCGAGGCTGAGGCCCAGCAGGCCGACGAGGCACAGCACCAGCCCCGCGAGCGAGAACGCCGACTGATCGACGACGGCCAGCCCGACACCGATCCCGCCGAGCCCGAAGCCCAGCCACTGACGGACCGTGACGTTCTCGCCCAGTACGCGCCCCGCGAACAGGGCGATCACCACCGGATTCAGGCCCTGCACCAGGGAGATCACCGCCGCCGAGACGTGCTCGGCCATCGCCGTGTAGAACGCGCCGAACTGCACCGCCTGCATCAGCAGACCGGCGACGGTGGCGTGCACCAACTGAGCCCCGCGCGGCCACCGTGCGCGCACCACAACGGCGTACAGCGTGAGGGCCACCCCGGCCAGCCCGAATCGGACGAACAACACCAGGAAAGGCGGCGCGGCGCCCACCCCGACGATTCCCGCGATGAACGCGCTGCTCCACATCACGATGAAGGCCGCGGGCGCGACCGTATCCCTCAGCCGAGTCTTCACGAGGCCTCCCGCAGTAACCATCTGAACCGGTTATTACCGTGTCACCGACCCAAGTAACCTGTCAAGGTGGTTACGATGGGGGCATGTTCACGTTCGTCGGCGGCAATCTCGCGCTGGATTTCGCCGGGACGGTCGCCGCCCGCACCAGCGACTACCGGGACAGACTGGTCACACCGGCAGACCTGGCGCGCTGGCTGGTCGAGGCCGACCTGCTCGATACGGTTCCGCACTGCGACGACGCCGACCTGCGCCGCGCCGTCGACGTGCGCGAGGCCACCTACCGGCTGGCGCTGGCCACCATGCGGCACGAGCCGTTCGACGAGGCCGATCGCACGCTCGTCAACGAGGCCGCCCGGGGCGACCTGCCCGTCGTCACACTGCTCCCCGACACCCCCGATACCCTGGTGCGCCGCACCGGCACCGTGGAGGCCGCCCTCGCGGCCATCGCACGCTCTACGATCGACCTGCTGGGCGGCCCCGACCGGCAGCGCATCAAACAATGCGGCCGGGACGGCTGCACCCGGCTCTATATCGACACCTCGCGCGGCGGCACCCGGCGCTGGTGCGAGATGGCCCGATGCGGCAATCGCGCGAAGAGCGCCGCGTTCCGGGCCCGGCACACCGGGTCGTGACGCCGCCGCGCGCGACAACGACTGCGGCAGGGCGGGATTCTCTCAGCGGTAGATCGACACCAGATCGCCGCTGTTGTACTTGGGCACCGGCGCGGGGTCGACCACCCGCGCCCGGGGATGCGCCCGCAGGAAGGCGAAGAAGAACACCGCCAGCAGCAGCGCGCGCCCCCAGACGCCGAACTGCACGACATGCTGTTCGAGGTCGGCCGATTCCCCCGAGGCGAGGGCATAGAAGTAGCGGAACACCCCGATCCCGATCGCGGCATCCGCCAGCAGATACCCGGCGACGGCCGACCACGGCACCGCGAGCAGCACCAGGAACGGAATCAGCCACAGGGTGTACTGCGGCGAATGCACCTTGTGGAACAACAGGAATCCACACAGCATCGCGCCGCTCACACCGACCCACGGATACGCCTCACCCGAGCTGTAGCGCTTCCAGCCCAGACCCAGCGCCAGCACGAACGACACCAGCACCAGCACCGGCGACGCCGCCGACACCACGTCCTGGAACGACGCCTCGCTGCCCGCCGTATCTCCGAACAGCGGCCGCAACCCCCAGTACCACAGCGAGTTCGTGGTGATGTCGGCCTCGCGCAACTGCTGGAAGGTGATCGAGGCCCGCCATCCCTCGTAACCCGCCACGGCGAACGGCAGGTTGATCGCGACCACCGTCCCGGCCGCGGCGGCCACCACCGCCAGCGCGCCCCGCACGTCGTAACCGCGCAGCGGCCGAACGTCACCGTCGCGCGGCTCGTCACCGCGGGTCAGCACGTATATCAGCAGGGGCAGCACGAAGATCCCCGGATACAGCTTCAGGCAGAAACCGATCGCCAGCAGGACCGCGGCGGCGATCCCTCTGGCCCGCAACGAGTATCGGGGCAGCGCGGTGACGACGTACACCGCGGCCACCGACATGCACACCACCGGCAGTTCCCAGTTGTGGAAGGCGTAGAGCAGCAGCGGCGGACTCACCGACCACAGCAGTGCGGCCGGGCCCGACAGCCGGCCCAGCAGCCACGCGGTCAGCAGCGCGAACGGTGCCAGCAGCAGCGCCGAATGCAGCAGGAACGCGGCGTCGTCATGGGCGCCCAGCGCGCCGAGCCACATCAGCAGGCCACTGAGTACCGGGTATTCCACAGCGCCACCGGTCAGTGTGCCGTCGGGGGTGATACCGCCGCTGATGTACGGGAACACGTGCTCGTTGATGCTGCGCCCGAGCCACAGGAACTGGATGTCGGAGTAGCAGACCCGGGAGTCCTTGATGTGGTCGAACATCTCGCTGCGGCCGTCGGAATCGAACGGGCCGCCGGCGCATCGCGCCTTGTTGAGATAGGCGAACACCAGCAGCACGCCGCACAGCAGCGTCGCCACGACGGCGGCGGCCCGGCCCACCGGGCGCGCGGTATCCGCTCGGTTCGACATGGGCACCACGATATGTTCCCACCCCGCCGCCGTCCGCACTCGTCCGCGCGGGGCCCGGCCTCTCGTCCGCGCGGGGCCCGGCACCGACTGCCGCCCGGGCTCGACGTCGCTTTCCGCCGGACTCGATTTCGTGGCGGATCACCAGCTCATGTAGCCTTGGCGGGTTGCTGACGCAACGACCCTCCTGCCCACGGACCGTCCGTGGGCCGTCCTTAGTCCACAGGAGGTGATGGGTTCCCGTGCGTCAATACGAAGTGATGGTCATTCTCGATCCAACCCTGGATGAGCGCACCGTCGGTCCGAACCTGGACAAGATGCTCACCGTGATTTCCCAGCAGGGTGGCAAGGTCGACAAGGTCGACATCTGGGGCCGCCGCCGGCTGGCCTACGAGATCTCCAAGCAGAGCGAGGGCATCTACGCGGTCATCGATCTGACGGCCAAGCCCGACACGGTGAGCGAGCTCGACCGCCAGCTGGGGCTGAACGAGTCGGTGCTGCGCACCAAGGTGCTGCGCAACGTCAAGAAGTAAGCGCCCTGTCGGAGGACCAACCGCCCTCGTAGTCGTCGGTACCTGTCTCTAGGCTCTAGCGCGACACGGGATCAGCGGACTTCACCGGACAGCAGGAGGAACCATGGCAGGCGACACGGTCATCACCGTCATCGGAAATTTGACGGCCGACCCGGAACTTCGATTCACGCCCGCGGGCGCGGCGGTGGCCAACTTCACCGTGGCCTCGACGCCCCGCATATTCGACCGTAATACCAACGAATGGAAAGACGGCGAGGCGCTTTTCCTGCGCTGCAACATCTGGCGTGATGCTGCGGAGAACGTCGCCGAAAGCCTGACCCGAGGCACCCGAGTGATCGTGAGCGGCCGACTTCGGCAGCGCTCCTTCGAAACCCGCGAGGGCGAGAAGCGCACGGTTGTGGAGCTCGAGGTCGACGAGATCGGCCCCTCCCTGCGCTACGCCACCGCGAAGGTCAACAAGACGACACGCGGCGGCGGTGGCGGCGGCGGTTTCGGTGGTTCCGGCGGTGGTGGGGGCTTCGGCGGCTCCGGTGGCGGCGCTCGCGGCGGACAGCAGAACTCCGCCGGCGACGACCCCTGGGGCAACGCCCCCGCAGCCGGCTCCTTCGGAGGCGGCGCAATGGACGACGAACCGCCGTTCTAGAACGGCTTTCACACTGGGGCCCAACGGCTCCCGAACACGACGGAGTAGAAGACAATGGCCAAAGCACCGGCGCGCGAAAAGGTGCTGAAGAAGAAGGCGTGTGCCTTCTGCAAGGAGAGCAAGGCTGCCGCCAAGAACGGCAACAAGGCAGCCGACATCGACTACAAGGACACGACGCTGCTGCGGAAGTACGTCAGCGATCGCGGCAAGATCCGTGCCCGCCGTGTCACCGGCAACTGCGTGCAGCACCAGCGCGATGTCGCCGTCGCGGTCAAGAACAGCCGCGAGATGGCGCTGCTGCCGTACGTGTCCACGGCTCGCTGAGAGGGAGGCACACGACGATGAAGCTGATTCTGACTGCGGATGTGGACAATCTCGGTGCGCCCGGCGACACCGTGGAGGTCAAGGACGGCTACGGCCGTAACTTCCTGCTCCCGCGCGGCCTGGCCATCCCGGCCACCCGGGGCGCGCAGAAGCAGGTCGAGGGCATCCGGCGGGCACAGGACGCCCGCCGCGTGCGCGATCTCGACCACGCCAACGAGCTGAAGCAGGCCATCGAGGGCCTGACGGGCGTCTCGCTGTCGGTCAAGACCGCGGGCACCGGGAAGCTGTTCGGCTCGGTCACCCCGGCCGACGTCGCGGGCGCCGTCAAGACCGCCGGCGGCCCGGTGCTGGACAAGCGCAGCATCGAACTGCCCAAGGCGCACATCAAGAGCACCGGCAAGCACGGCGTCGTCGTGCACCTGCACCCCGATGTGGCCGCCAAGTTCGACCTGGAGGTCGTCGCCGCCGAGTGACCATCCGGTCACCCGGTGCCGGAAGGCTATCGGGCGGCAGCGCGCGAATATTTCGACGAAGACCACCTCCGCGCCGATCGGTGCGGAGGTGGTCTTCGGCTGCCCGTTTTCCGGATCTCCCGTGATTTGCTATTCATTAGCCGTTCCCGAGGGGGCGGGCCGCGGATATCGTCGGCAAATATCCGCGGGTAGTCCAACCCCAGTTCGGGATGGTTTGGGGAGAACGTGGCAAACCGACCATTCGCATTGTGATGCGGGTCATAGCGAGCGAGAGCGCTGTTAACCCAACACGCCCGGCCGTTCATCTTTACCGACACGCCGATGCACTATCGATCCACAGGTGCACAACCATGGAAAAGCATTCCTACCTGGATATTGTTGTGTTTTCCGGCATATTTTCCCCAGGTAATACACAGGGGCTACACAACAGCGGGTGAACAGTCCCCAGGCTGTCCACAGAAGTGCGCACAACTCGGTTTGGTAGTCCCCAGACCAGTCGCTTAGGTTCTTTCCGGTGTCGTGACCCGACGCCCGGAACACCACGATTTCGTGAGTCTTGCAGAACGCAGCGTCGGTTTGCTGGATCGCCGTCCGCGAACCACCGCAGGCCGCCGTCGGCGCCGCAGGACGAACCGAACCTGTCGGTACCCGGGGGTAGAACCGGGTCATCGATGCGGACGCAGTCGGGCGTGACAGGAGAGGACGGTCGAGTCGGTGGCAGTCGTCGACGATCGCGGGCACTCGGAGTACGCCGACTCGCAGGGGGAGGATTTCGGCCGCCAGCCGCCGCACGACATGTCGGCCGAGCAGTCGGTACTCGGCGGCATGCTGCTGAGCAAGGACGCGATCGCCGACGTCGTCGAGGTGGTGCGCCCCGCCGATTTCTACCGCCCCGCCCATCAGGCCGTCTACGACGCCGTCCTCGACCTGTACAGCCGCGGCGAACCCGCCGACCCGGTCACCGTCGCCGCCGCCCTGGACCGCCGCGGCGAACTCAAGCGCATCGGCGGCCCTCCCTATCTGGTCACGCTGACCCAGACCGTCCCCACCGCCGCCAACGCCTCCTACTACGCCGAAATCGTCGCGGAGAAGTCGATTCTGCGCCGTCTGGTGGAGGCCGGCACCCGCATCGTGCAGTACGGCTACGCCGGCGCCGACGGCCAGGACGTCGCCGAGGTCGTCGACCGAGCCCAGGCCGAGATCTACGACGTCACCGAGCGCCGCTCCAGCGAGGACTACCTCCCCCTCGAGGAACTCCTGCAGCCCACGATGGACGAGATCGACTCCATCGCCAGCCGCGGCGGCATGTCCCTCGGCGTCCCCACCGGCTTCACCGAGCTGGACGAGGTAACCAACGGCCTGCACCCCGGCCAGATGATCATCGTCGCGGCCCGCCCGGGTGTGGGTAAAGCGCTGGCCCTGGACACCCCCGTGCCGACGCCGTCGGGCTGGACCACCATGGGCGAGATCGCCGTCGGTGGCGAGCTTCTCGATATCCGTGGACGGTCCACTCGCGTCGTCGCCGCCACCGAGGTCATGTTCGAGCGCCCGTGCTACGAGGTCGAATTCTCCGACGGAACGGTCATCGTCGCGGACGAACAACACCAGTGGCCGACCATTTCCGCCTTCGGTGGGGCTCCGTTCCACGTTCACACCACCGGCGACATCGCTAACACCCTGCGCGACACGGACGATCGACTTGTCCACCGGGTGCCCGCGACGGTTCGACACGAGTCTCGGCAGATCGTCGACGTCCGGAAGATCGACCCGATTCCGGTGCGTTGCGTCGAGGTGGACAACCCTGAGCACCTCTACCTCGCGGGGCACTCCATGGTCCCGACCCACAACTCGACCCTCGGCATGGATTTCATGCGGAGTGCTTCGGTGAAGCACGGGCTGGCCAGTGTGATCTTCTCGCTGGAGATGAGCCGGACCGAGATCGTCATGCGCCTGTTGTCGGCGGAGGCGAAGATCAAGCTCGGAGATATGCGGTCCGGGCGGATGAGCGATGACGACTGGACGCGGCTGGCGCGCAGGATGAGTGAGATCAGCGAGGCGCCGCTGTTCGTCGATGATTCGCCGAATATGACGATGATGGAGATCCGGGCCAAGGCGCGGCGGCTCAAGCAGCGCCACGATCTGCGACTCGTCGTGGTCGACTACATGCAGCTGATGACGTCCGGAAAAAAGGTCGAATCCCGCCAGCAGGAAGTCTCGGAATTCTCCCGAAGCCTCAAACTTCTGGCGAAGGAATTAGAGGTTCCGGTCGTCGCGATCTCCCAGCTGAACCGCGGACCGGAACAGCGAACAGATAAGCGCCCCATGGTATCCGACCTGCGCGAGTCGGGCTGCATGCCCGCATCGACGCGAATTCTGCGGGCGGACACCGGCGGCGAGACCACCCTGGGTGAGCTGCTCACCGGCGGCGAGCAGCCACTCGTGTGGTCGCTCGACGAGCGGATGCGGATGGTTGCCCGCCCCATGGTGAAGGTGTTCCCCAGCGGACGCAAAGAGGTATTCCGGCTTCGGCTCGCTTCCGGCCGCGAGGTGGAGGCAACGGGCAACCACCCGTTCCTGACGGTCGACGGCTGGATTTCCCTGGACAAGTTGCGGATCGGCGACCGGCTGGCCACCCCGCGCCGGGTTCCCGAGCCGGTACACACCGAGCGCATGGCCGATGCCGAGGTGATACTGCTCGCTCATATGATCGGCGACGGATCGTGCGTCGAACGGCAGCCGATTCGATACACCAGCATCGACGAGGAGAACCTGACCGCCGTTACCTCCGCCGCTACACACTTCGGCGTCACGGCAATCCGTGACGAATACGCGGCCGCGCGGGTTACCACCCTCCGATTGCCCGCGCCGTACCGGCTCGCACGCGATAAACGCAACCCGATCGCCGCATGGCTCGACGAACTCGGAATCTTCGGGCTCCGCAGCTACGAAAAGTTCGTTCCCGACCGCATTTTCGCCCTGCCGAATGATCAGGTCGCGCTGTTTCTCCGGCATCTGTGGGCCACCGACGGCTCGGTCCGCTGGGATCGGACGTGCCGACAGGCCCGCATCTACTACGCGTCGACCAGCCGGAAACTCATCGACGGAATCGCGCAACTGCTGCTACGGCTCGGGGTGCACGGACGGATCGAGTACGTCACGGAGTCCGGCTATCGCGACTGCTGGCACCTCACGGTCGACGGAGCGGACAACCAGACGATCTTCCTGCGAGACATCGGAGTCCACGGCGCCCGCGGTGTGGCCGGGGCGGCGGTCCTTCCGGAACTCGAGGCGGTGGCCCGCCATACGAATGACGACACGGTGCCCGAGGAGGTGTGGAACAAGGTCCGGGATCTCTTGGCCACCGAGCACATGACCCATCGGGAATTCGCGGCCGCGATGAACTCCCGCTTCTGCGGATCGACCATGTGGAAGCACGGCCCCAACCGCGCCCGCTTGGCCCGCGTCGCCACGGTGCTGGAGGATGCCGACATCGAGATGCTGGCGACCAACGATGTCTTCTGGGACCGGATCGTCGAGATCACCAGCCTGGGCGAACAGGACGTCTACGACGGAACGGTCCCGGGAACGCACAACTTTGTCGCACAAGGCATTTCAGCGCACAACTCTTTGGAACAGGATGCCGACATGGTCATTCTGCTGCACCGCCCCGACGCATTCGAGCGTGACGACCCTCGTGGCGGCGAGGCCGACCTGATTCTGGGTAAGCACCGAAATGGTCCCACCGCCACCATTACCGTGGCCCACCAGCTGCACTTGAGCCGGTTCGTGGATATGGCGCGGGGGTAAACGGCCGTTCGACGGCACCGAGCGAATCCGCCGGATCTGGAAGACTCCGCCCGCGCTGGGCAGGGACTCGCTGTCGACGTCCCTGCGGATCCGGGAGGACACCCGCCGTGCGGCCGCCCGTCAGTGAAACCCTTGCGAGACACCGCGATAGATCCGGATCACGGCCTCGCCGCAAGGGATCGCAACCGGTGGAGTCGCGTATTCCTTTCCCGGAGAGGGGATTGCGTCAGCGACCGGTGGTGCCGTCGATCAGTTCGCGAAGGATGTCCGCGTGGCCCGCGTGGCGGCCGGTTTCCTCGATCATGTGGGTGAGTGCCCAGCGCACGCTCGGGGCGGGGCGGCCCGCTCGGGGGATGGACACGGCGAGATCGGTGCAGTTGTCCAGGATTTCGTTCGCGCGCCGGACCGTCTCGCGGTAGCGCGCAACGACGTCGGCCACCGTATCCGCCGGAGATGCCTCGAACGTCGCCTGCCAGTCGGTGACGTTGTCCCCGAGGAACATCGAGCGTTCGACGTGGGTCAGGTGTTCCAGCAGGCCGAGCAGGTTCGTGCCCGACGGGACCGCGGCGGTGCGCACCTGGGGTTCGGGTGCGCCGTCGACCTTCGCGGCGATCGAGGTTCGGAGGTAGTCGAGGAAGCCGCGCAGGGTCTCGGACTCGCTGCTGCCGGTCCGGGGTGGTGGGGCGTCGCGGCGGCGGTTGCGGGGCTTGGTGCCGGGCATGATCGGTTTCCTCCTTGGCTCTGACTTATCAGGCGGTGCGGCGGAGCAGCAGGACGTGGTCTGTGACCTCGGCGGTGTGGCCGTCCGGCCCGGACGCGATCCGGCGGGGTGCGTCGGCCCGCTCGATCGTCCATATCGCCGGGTCCGGATCGATACCCGCGGCGACCTCCTGCGGGGTCGGGTACCGGACGTCGGGGTCCGGGTTCCACGACCACGGCGCGGTCGAACCGTGGTCCACCACCAGCAGCCGACCGCCCGGCCGCAGCGCGTGCGCGGCCGCGCGCAGGACGTCGGCCCTGCCCATATCGAACGGAGTGTGCAAGTAGTGGGCATTGACCAGGTCGAATTCGCCGGGCGGGAAGGACTCTCGGAGATCGTGCGGCGCGGCGGCCACGCGGTCGCCCAGGCCGTACGACACCGCCAGGTCGGCGAGCCGGCCGGCGGCCACGGCCGAGATGTCGACGGCCGTGACGTGCCAGCCCCGGCGGGCGAGCCACAGCGCGTCACCGCCGTCCCCGCATCCGAGGTCCAGCGCATCGCCGGGCGACAGGCTCGAAACCGTCTCGGCGAGAATAATATTCGGCTGCGGGTCGATGGCTGCCAGCCGGGCGGCGTGCACGCCGTTCCAGAATCCGACCGGATCGGTGGTGCTCATGGGGGGCTCCTTCTGTCGGTACGGACCCAGTCTCGCCGGGCTCGGTACGGACCCAGTCTCGCCGGGCTCGGCGCGTCTGGCACGCAACCTTGCCGATACGGCAAAATGGCCCCGCGCATCCGAGACGGTGCGGCCCTACGAGGAGAGCAGCCTTGTCCCACACCATCGCGATGACGCTCACCCCGTTCGCCACCGATCGGCGGATGGCGGGCCGCCGTCTCGCCGACATCGTCTCGGGCCGCATCGCTGCCCCGACCGGAGCGTACGTCGACCGCGCGACGGTCGACCGCTCCTCCGACGAGTCCTACGATCCCGCCCGGGAACAGGAACTCTGGGACGCCGTAGAGCGGCTCACCGCTCCGTATCCGACCTGAATCGGCAGACCGCCGCGGAGTACGAGTGCCCGTGTGCGGCGCGACTACCGCCGCAGGTACGGAAGGCGTTCGCGCGTATCCGGACTTGCCGGGCCCCGGCGGCTACACCCTCCGCAGCGTGTCGATCCGGCGCGCATCGTCGGCCAGTATGGCCATGACCTCCGCCGGGGTGGGTTTGCCCGCGTTTTCCGCCGCCACCTCCGCAACCCGGCTGCGCAGGATTTCATCGTGCAGTGCTCGTTCCACCGCGGCCGTCACTGCGGCGGCGGAATCCACCACGAGTGCCACCCCGGCGGCCGCGGCACGGGCGGCGTTGATCGGCTGATCGGCCCCCTGCGGCCAGAGAACCAGAGGGATGCCACGGCTCAGCGCACCGAGGATCGTCCCCGAACCACCCGCCGCGACAACGAGTTCCACATCGTCCAGCAGCGTGTCCAGCGGCGCGAACGACACGTGCCGCAGTTCGCCGCGAGCACCGGCCGCGGGCGGCTGCTGAACGACGAGACCGAGCGTGACCAGAACGTTGACATCCGCATCGGCGACGGCCGGCCCGATCTCGGCCAGCGTCGACTCGTCGGAGAACACCGTCCCCAGCGTGAGCAACACGGTCGGCTTGCCCGGGTCGGTGAAGCGGGGCAGGTCGTCGGTCGCGCCCCCGGAACAGCCGATCACACCCGCGGGACGGCGGTGAGCCCGCGCACGAACAGGCAGGACCGGCGCCGGAGCGACCCACTCGGGATCCTGCAGAGCCGAGGGCCACGGGTCGATGTAGCTCGACGGCGTGACCGGCCGTACCCCTGCGCGTTCGTAGTGCGGCGCCACGGACCGCGCGATCTCGGTCAGCACCGAAGCCACTCCCGGGCCGACCGCGGCCTGGTGCCAGGGAACGTTCAGCCGTGCGGCGATCAGCGGACCGACGGTGTCGAAGGTCTCGGCCACGACGAGATCCGGCGCCCACTCCCGAGCCCGGTCGAACGTCTCCTCGGCGTCGAGCTCCAGCCGGGTGTTCCCGAAGGTCTCGCCGATCATCCCGGGACCGGGGCGCAGCGGGTCCGCGCCCGTCCGACGGGCCGCTTCGGCCACGAGAACCTCGGGTCCGGCCCCGGCGGCAAGGAATTCGGCTCCCGGCGCCAACTCCCGATCGGCCAACGACCGTACGTCCGCACTGGCCAGTAAGGCGACGGTGTGGCCGGCATCGATCGCGGCCGCCATCAGCGGGGCCAACGGGAGGATGTGGCCGTAGGCGGGTACGGCGCTGAACAGCATTCGCATGGTGCGGGACTCCGATTCTGGGCGCTCGGGGTGACGAGGAGTAGAGGCCGGATTCGCCCCGGCCGTTACACGCTCCCGAAGCCGGCGGGTCCGGCAGGGCGCTCGTTTCGCTAGCCGGGGCGGTAGCGGGCGCGGATGTGGAAGCGTTCGCCCTGGGGGCCGAGGATGCTCAGGAACTCCACGGGCTGATCGTCGGCGTTGCCGAACCAGTGCGGGAGGTGGGTGTCGAATTCGGCGACCTCGCCGGTGCCGAGGACGAGGTCCCGGTCGCCGAGGATGACGCGCAGCCGGCCGTTGAGGACGTACAGCCAGTGGTAGCCCTCGTGCGAACGGGGATCGGGTTCGCGGTCGTCCGGTCCGGCCGGGAGGATCTGCTTGAACGCTTGCAGCCCACCGGGTTTGCGGGTCAGCGGGATGACGGTCATGCCGTCGCGGGTGAACGGCCGCGGGTAGACGCGGGGATCGCCGCTCGCGGGGGCGCCGACCAGCTCGTCGAGCGGGACCCGGTAGGTCTTCGCCAGCGCCAGCAGCAGTTCCAGGCCGGGCCGGCGCTGCCCGGACTCGAGCCGGGACAGCGTGCTGACCGGAATGCCGGTGCTCTTCGACACGGCGGTCAGCGTGTCGCCGCTGCGGCGGCGCAGCTCGCGGAGCCGGGGACCGACCGCGGCCAGCACGTCGCCGAACTCGTCGGCCGTGCCTTCGCGACGTTCGGGATCTTCGCTCCGCATGCCCATACCTGCACTGTTCCCCCGCTTTGCGGTTTTGGCAAAGATCTTTGTCGCTTTCGCACGGGACGGGCATGTTGGTCCCTACCGGAGGCCGCCATGTACCGGCCTCCGCACCACCGGAAAGGCGAGGACAGTGGACGAACAGTTCTGGGAAGACCGGTATCGCGGCCGCGACCAGCTCTTCAGCGGCGCACCCAACGGTGTGCTCGTCGCCGAGGCCGCCGGCCTGGCGCCGGGGCGCGCGCTCGACGTCGGCTGCGGGGAAGGGGCCGATGCGATCTGGCTGGCCCGGCGCGGCTGGCAGGTCACCGCGATCGACATCGCTCCGACCGCCCTGCGCCGCGCCGCGGCCGCGGATACCACCGGCCGCGTGACGTGGACGCACGCAAACCTGGCCGGTACGCCGCCACCGCCGGGCGCGTTCGATCTGGTGTCGGTCCAATACTTCCCGCTGCGGCTCGAATCGGATCACACCGCGCTACGCGGGCTGCTGAACGCCGTCGCCTCCGGCGGCACGCTGCTCGTCGGCAGTCACGACATCAGCGACCTGCCACCGGGTCGGGACAATGACTTCGACCCCGCCGACTACTACCACCCCGGCGATATCGCCGCTCTCCTCGGCGACGACTGGACCGTACTGATCAACGAGACCCGTCCGCGCACCGCGCCCGCGCCGCCGGGTACACACCACGCCCACGACACCGTCCTGCGCGCGCGACGCCTGCGATAGACCGGAACATCGTGCGAACTTGGCTGCCGACGCTGGGGACCTCCCGTCCCTCCGACGCCGGTATCCACTGCCACCGGCGCAGTGGCCGCGACATGAACCGCCGCCGCAACCAGGTCGGTGACTGCAGAACCCCGCGCGGGCGGTGATAAGAGGCTGAGGGCCGTCGCGATACCCGGAGACGCCCCAGGCCGGGCCGAGTTCGGCCGACACCTGGCGACGGGCCGAGAACCCGCGGACCGCCGAGCATCACGCGACGATGCCCGGGCAGGACTCAGTTGTCGCTGCCGTCTCCCGGGTAGTGCGGCATGGTCCACTCGCCGTGCGCGGGGGCCGGGACCGAGGCGGCGTCCAGGGTGAATGTCACGGCGACGTGGCCCGGGCCCGGGTACTGCGGCGGTTCGGCTCCGTAGTGGTGGTAGCCGGGGCCGGTGATCTCCTGGCTGACCGTTCCGCTGCGGCCGTTGTCGGTGTTGGTCCAGTGCGCGGTGACGGTGACGCGGCAGTCGCCGACGCCCCACAGCGTCGCCTGGAAGTTGAAGAGCGCGCCGCCGTTCGCCAGGCCGCCGTGGCCGATGCTGGGGTCGATCCGCCCGGCGCACAGGCCCGATCGGCTCAGGGTGAAGAGGGTGTCCCACGATCCCTGTTCGGGCGTGGCGACGGCGGGCGTGGCCGAGGCGGGCGCGGCCGTGGCGAGCGCCGGCGCGGCGGCGAGCGCGGCCACGGCGAACAGCCGGGAGGCGGTGGTGCGCATGGATCTCCCCTCATGGGTACGGCCTGGTCCGAGCAGACTACCTCCGCGGACCGATCGGCCGGCCGCAATCCGGCGCGCCCGTCACCCGCCGCGCCCGGCGAGCCCTCCCGAGCACGCGATCACGACCGCGCCGGCAGCGCGCGGGGGCGAAGCGGCGTCCCGCCCGCGTATTCCTCCATGGCATGGGCCAGCCAGCCGGCCGTGCGGGCGACCGCGAAGATCGCCTCGCCGGAGCCGGGAACCAGGCCGTAGACCGCGCAGAGGGTGGCGAGCGCGAAGTCGATGTTGTGCTCGGGCTGCCGCCGAATGCGCAGCTCGGTCAGGATCGCCTCGGCGGCAAGGAGTTTCGGGTGATCGGGGGCGAGCCGCCGGATCTGCTCGAACAAGTGCGCGCCGCGCGCGTCGGCGTCGCGGTAGACGGCGTGGCCGGCACCCGGGATCCGCTCACCACGCCGGAGCAGATCGCCGATGACGCGCGGCACGGCGGCCCGATCCGGAATATCGGCGAGCAGGCGCTCGACGGCGCGGGTGGCGCCACCGTGCATGGGGCCGCCGACCGTCCCGAGCCCGGTGCCGACCACCGCGTACGGATCGGCCCGCACCGAGGCCGCGACGCGGGCGGCGAACGTGGAGGAGGCCAGCTCGTGATCGGCGAGCAGGATCAGCGCGGTATCGAGCGCCTTCAGCACCCGATCGGATTCCGGCGGGTGCGGGCACAGCCGCGACCACAGCATTTCGGCGATGGTCGGCCCGGCCGGTTCCGACAGCGGCGGCAGCGCCTCGGCCATGCCCGCGATCAGCGTGCGCGCGGTGGCGGTCACGGCGCCGGGATCGAGATGGAACCGCAGCGGATCGCTGACCGACAGCGCGGTCACGATGATCTGCACGCGATCCAGCGGGGCCAGGTCGGTGGGCAGCCCGTACTGAACGGCCCGCGCCGTCGCGACCGCCCGCAGCCGGCACCGCCAGGGACCGGAATCGGTGAGCTCACCGCCCCACAGCCATTCGGCCACCGCCTCGAATCGGTGGGTATCGGCCAGCTCCAAGGCATCTCGGCCGCGATAGTACGGCCGGTCCGGGCCGAGTACGGTGATCCGCGATTCGATGGCGATCTCGGTCGGCGCGGCACGACGCCGGGGTTTTCCGCGCCGCGCGAGCCGTTCGATGTCGGCGGGATCGAACAGGCTGCGGCGGCGGTCCGGATCGAAGTGCCGCCGCAGGACGCCGCGGCTGACATAGGAATAGAGCGTGGCCGGTTTGACTCCGAGCCGGTCGGCGGCGGTCTTCGCATCTATCCGGTCGTCCGCCACGGGTTGACGATAATCAATATTGATCGGGATCGACAGGACGGAGCACAGTTCGGTCATGACCCTTGTGCGACAGTTCGAATTCCACGCTCGGTCCTGTGCGGCATTGGGCTCTCCGTTGTATTCCGCTCTGCTGGAGGAGATCTCGCGCGACGTCGGCAGCGGCGGACCGTGTGCCCGGGTGCTCGACGGCTATGCGCACCTGCCGTTCGCGGCCGCGCTGCCGCTGCGTCTGCTCGGTGCCGTGCACGCGCTGGTCTTGACCGGGGCCGCACCCGAACTCGCCGGGTATTACCCGAGCGCGTCGACGAACGGCCGACGAGGTGCCGACGACACGGTGTGGCACACCGACGACAACACGGTGCGGCACACCGACGACAACATGGTGTGGCACGCATTTCGCCAGGTCGTCCGGGACCGTCCGGAGGAGATACGCGACCGATTGGCCACGCCGCCGCAGACCAACGAGGTGGGCCGGGCCGTTCCGCTGATCACGGGCCTACTGGCGGCGGTCGACGCGATGCCGCTGCCGATCCGGCTGGTGGAGCTGGGCAGCAGCGCGGGACTGAACCTGCGCGCCGACCACTTCCGTTGGTACGCCGATGGTTTCGAGTGGGGTCCACCGGATTCGCCGGTCGCGATCGGCGCGGCCTGGCGCGGCCCGGTACCGGCGTGGCTGCGCGATGCGGCGCGGCGGCATCCGCGACCGGCCGTGATCGAACGCCGCGGCTGCGATCCGGACCCGCTGGATCCGCTGTCGCCGGACGGCGCCCTCGCGCTGCGGTCCTACGTCTGGCCGGACCAGCCGGAGCGCGCCGCGCGGTTGGACGGCGCGCTCCGGCTGGCCGCGCAAATCCCGGCCGAGATCAGCACGAAGGGCGCCGCGGAGTTCCTGGCCGATCTCGAACCGGAGCCCGGAACCCTCACCATCGTCTGGCATTCGGTGATGCGGCAGTACGTACCGGCGGGTGAATGGGCCCTCGTGACCGGCGAACTGGAGCGGCTGGCCGCCGCGAGCCGACCGGACGCGGGCTTCGCGCACATCTGCTTCGAACCGGAGCGCGGCGAGCCCGGCGAGGGCTTTCCGCTCACCGTGCGCATCGGGTCGGCGCCGCCGGTGCTGCTCGCCCGCGCCGCGCCGCACGGAGTGCCGGCATTCGCCTGACCCGGAGCCGGCTGTCCCGCCGGCACCTGCGAAGGCGCGCGTCGGAGTCGGAGTCGCCGTCCCGCACCGTCCGGGGTCCACGGCCGCGCGCTCGCCGGCCGTTGCCGCACAAGCGAACTCAGGCTCGGTCTCGGAGCAGCAGCAAAGAGTAGGCGGCGAGGGTTCCGGTGTCGGTGATCTCGCCGGAGCGGATCATGGCCTCCAGGCGGGTGCGGTCGAACCACTCCGAGCACATGTCCTGTTCCTCCGGTTCGCGCTCGGGCTCGCCGGGCGTCAGCTCGGTCGCCAGGTAGACGCGGCCGTGCTGGCGCAGGGTGCCGGGTGCGGCGTCGATCGGGCCGAGGTAGGTCAGTCGCCCGGCCCGCAGCCCGGTCTCCTCGCGCAGTTCGCGGTGTGCCAGATCCTCCGGGTCGCCGACCGCGAGATCCGGCAGCGTGCCCGCCGGGAACTCCCAGCACCGCCGGCCCAGCGGGTAGCGGAACTGTTCGACCAGGTGGAACCGGTCGCCGTGCTGCGGCACGACCATGACGAAATCGGGCCGATCGATGACGCCGTAGATGTCGACGGTGCCGTCGGACCGCCGAATGGTGTCCTCGCGCACTTCCATCCAGCGATTGCGGTACACGGTCTGCGATCCGAGCGTTTCCATGCCCCGGATTGTGCCCCGGCTGATCGGATTGTGCCGCTGTCGCGGCCGGCCCCGTCAGCCCGCCCCGGACAGGTGCTTCACGCTCGCCGGGGTGGCATATCCCCGGCGGCGCAGGAACCAGCGGATTCGGGTGAGGTCGCGGCCCGCGGGCGGCACGCCGCCCATCGCGTCCATGATGCGGTTGGCGGCGTGGCACGCGACGCTGATGCGGACGGCCTCCGTCAGCGCCGCCTCGGTCACGCCGGCCGCCCGGACCCGCTCCACATCGGCCCGCGTCAGCTCGTCGGGCGCGTCGGCGAGCTTGGCGAGAAAGTCCAGGACGACAACGACTTCGATGGGCTGTCCCGATTCCGCCGGCCGCTCCAGCGCGCGGATCACCAGTTCCTGGTCCTGGAAGCTCTCGGCGACCGCCTGATGGCAGGTGCGGGAGAATTCGCACCGGTTGCGCGCGGAGGTGAACGCCGCGAACAGTTCTCGCTCGCCGACGCTCCACGCGGAGGGGCCGCGCATCAGATCCTGCAGCAGGTCGCTGAACGGCGTCCCGAAGTAGCGATGCCGGTAGATCTGCACCTTGGCCGCGTCCGGCACCTCGGTCCGCCCGAGCACGCGCAGGGCACGCAGCGTCGACCGGCCCGGCAGGTCGTGACCGCGGTCGATGGCGGCGAGCCTCATTCCCGCTCCTCCAGGACGCGCTGCACGGCCCGCAACCGCCGATCGGCGGCGCCGACGGCGGCCACCACCGTGGCCTCGAAAACCTCGTCCTCGGAACGGCTCTCGGTCAGCGTGGCGACCTGATCGTCAGTGACCCGGTGCGCGTGCCGGGCCACGGTGTCGACGAACGGGCCGAGATCGTCGGGTAATGCGGTGGCGCCGCCGGACGCCGCCTCGAAGATCGATCGGCGAATATCGGCGGGCAGGGTGGCGGGGGCCGATTGCACATGCTCGACGAAGCCGTCCCAACGGTCTGCGCGTGATCCCATCGATCCATCTTGCAGCATCCGCGTACGGCACGAACTGTATGTCGGGAGAACGGTTTTCGGTTGTTATCGAGCCCTCGCGCGGGCACCGGTCGCGCGGTGATCCGGATCGCTAGACTCGCCGCGGTGACGGGAACAGAGGATGTGCGGCGCACCCGCGACGCCTACGACGACGTCGCCGAGCTGTACGCCGCGACATTCGAACACGCACTGGCCGACGATCCGTTCGACCGCGCGATGCTGGGAGCGTTCGCCGAGCTGGCCCGCGGCGGCGGCACCGTCGCCGATATCGGTTGCGGCCCCGGGCGGATCACCGGGCACCTGGCCGAACTCGGCCTCGACGTATTCGGTATCGACCTGTCGCCGGAGATGATCCGGCTGGCGCGGGCCGCCCATCCCGCCCTGCGCTTCGAGGTCGGTTCGATGACGGAGCCGGCCGCGGCCGACGGCGCACTGGGCGCGATCGTGGCCTGGTACAGCATCATTCACATTCCGCCGGAACGGCTGCCCGGCGTCGTCGCCGGATTCCATCGGGCGCTCGCCGACCGCGGGCACCTGCTGCTGGCATACCAGGCCGCCGCCGGACCGGACGCCGTACTGCCCCACGATCACCGGGTGGCCCCGAGCTTCCTGTGGTCGCCGGACCGGCTGGAGCGGCTGCTGCGGGACGGCGGATTCCGGGTCGTGGCCCGGATGGTGCGGGAGCCGGAACGGGATCGGGAGTGGGAGCGGCATCCGCAGGCGTACCTGCTGGCCGAGAAGTCGTCGGCGAGTTGATCGCGCGCTCCCCCGGGGCGGCGTGATATCCAGGGCAGATGCAGCCGGCACGCGCGAGCTACGACGTGGTGGTCGTCGGCGGCGGCCACAACGGGCTGGTGGCCGCGGCATATCTGGCCCGGGCCGGACGCTCGGTGCTGGTCCTCGAACGCCGCGACCACACCGGCGGCGCGGCCACCTCGGAGCGGGTCTTCGCGGGCGTGGACGCGCGGTTGTCCCGGTACTCCTACCTGGTGAGCCTGCTGCCGCGGCAGATCGTGCGGGACCTGGACCTCCGGTTCACGACGCGGCGACGCCGGATCTCGTCCTACACACCGGTCGGCGACGCCGGGCTGCTGATCGACAGCGCCGACGAATACCGCACGCGCGCAAGCTTCCTCCGGGTCACCGGGGCGGAGTCCGACTACCTGGCGTGGCAGCGTTTCTACGAGATGACCGGCCGGCTCGCGCAGCGGGTGTTTCCCACGCTGACCCGGCCGCTGCCCACCCGCGCCGAATTGCGGCGTGTCATCGATGATTCCGCGGCCTGGGAGGCGATCTTCGAACGCCCGCTGGGCGAGACGATCGAGGCCACGTTCGCCGACGACACGGTGCGCGGCGTCGCGTTCACCGACGCGCTGATCGGAACCTTCACCCATGCGCACGATCCGGCCCTGCGGCAGAACCGCTGCTTCCTCTACCACGTGATCGGCGGCGGGACCGGCGACTGGGACGTGCCGATCGGCGGGATGGGCGCGCTGACCGATGCGCTCGCCGCGTCGGCCCGCGCCGCCGGGGCCGAGCTGATCACCGAGAGCGCGGTCACCGCCATCGACACCGACGGCGAGGCGGCGGAGGTGCGTTTCGAGACCGGCGCGGTCGGCGCGCGGCACGTGCTGGTGAACGCCGCACCGCGGGAACTGTCGCGGCTGCTCGGCGAGTCCGCGCCCGACCGGCCCGAGGGCTGCCAGCTCAAGGTGAACATGCTGCTGCACCGGTTGCCCCGGCTGCGGGACGCCGTCGACCCGGGAGACGCGTTCGCGGGCACGTTCCACATCGCCGAGGGATACGCCCAACTGGACCGGGCCTACCTGGAGGCCGAGGCGGGGCGGCTCCCGACGGCCCTGCCGTCGGAGATCTACTGCCACACCCTCACCGACCCCTCGATCCTCGCGCCCGGCTTGGCGGCCCGCGGCACCCACACCCTGACGCTGTTCGGCCTGCACACTCCCGCGAATCTGTTCCTGGACCGGCCCGCGGAGGCCACCCGCCTCGCGGTCGATTCGGCGCTGGCCCAGTTGGATTCGGTGCTGGCCGAGCCGATTCGCGACTGTCTGGCCGTGGATGCCGAGGGGCGGCCGTGCCTCGAGGCGAAGAATCCGCTGGATCTGGAGCGCGAGCTGGGCCTGCCGGGCGGCCACATCTTCCACGGCGACCTGGAGTTCCCCTTCCGCACCGACGATGCGGCCGACCCGGCCGCGCGGTGGGGTGTGAGCACCGGCCACCGCACCGTATTCCTGTGCGGCGCCGGCACCGTCCGCGGCGGCGGGGTCAGCGGGATCGGCGGCCACAATGCCGCCATGGCCGTTCTCGAATCGGGCTGAGTACCGAGCGGCCGGGTGCGCCCGATCAGCGCGGAGTCGTACGGACCACCAGGGTGCGCAACGGGAGATCGAATTCGCCGGAGCGCGTTTCGGGCCGGCCGCGCAGATATTCCGCGATACGCGCGAGGAGTGCGGCGCGATCGGCCGAATCCAGCACCAGGGCGTGCGAATGGGTTCCGACGGTGGCGGCGAGGCTTTCCGCGGTGCGCCGCTGGGTGTGCGGAAAGTACTGGCGCCGGAACGGTGCGAACAGCGGATGCGCCGGGTCGGGGTCGCGTGAGCGCTGCCGCGTCAGCACCTCGGTGCGAGAGAGCCGGTCCAGTTCCGCCACCCATTCGACCGAGGAGTCGTGCATATTCCAGAACGCCGCCAGCACGCCGCCGGGCCGCAGCACCCGCGCGATCTCCGGGAACGCCCGCGGTGGGTCGAACCAGTGGAATGCCTGCCCGACCAGTACGGCATCGACCGAATCGGCCGGTAGCGGAATACTTTCCGCGCTTCCGGCCAGCGCGGCCGGCCGCGGATGCCGCCGGGCGAATTCGGCCCGCATGGCGTCGTCGGGCTCGACCGCGGTCACCCGCGCGCCGACCTCGATCAGGCCGTCGGTGAGCTTTCCGGTACCCGCGGCGAGATCGAGCACCTCGGGCTCGGCGGTCGCGCCGAGCGGTTCCAGTGCCCACCGGATTCCGGCGAGCGGATAGTCCGGCCGATGCGCGGCATAGGCCCCGGCCTCCGCACCGAACGAATTCGCCCGGCGCGCCCACAGTTCGGGGTGGCTCGGATTCGGTTCACCGGTCTCGCTCACGCGGCAATGCTATCCGCCTGAATGAACCCGTCACCGGACGACGGGCAGACCCGATCCGGGTTCGGACAGCCACAGCAGCCAGGGCGGCACGATGAGCGCGGCGAACTCCTCGTAACCGGCCGTGCCCGGGTGGTAGTCGTCCTCGGACGCGACCTCGCGCATCCAGGTTGTGCTCTGCCGCAGCGGCTGATGCACGCGCACGTACGACACGCCCTCGGCGCCGCAGACTTCGGCGAACTCGGCATCCAATTTCTCGATCCGGCTGTTGTGTTCGTCGTCGTTCACCGGCGGTGGCGCGACCATCAGCGTCGGCCAGCCGAGCCCGCGGGTCCCGCGCAGTACCGCCGTCAGATTGGCCACCGAGCGTTCGGTGGGCACCCATGTCCGGCCGTCGTCCAGCAGGGTGTCGTCGATACCGAAGGAGAGCACCACGCGCCCGTCGATATCGGCCGGTAGCCGGCGCCGGCACTCGCCCTCCCACCGCTCCGCGATATCGGTCGACGTCGCCCGGCGCACGCCCAGGTTGTAGTAGGTCACTGGATATCCGGCGCCGGCCGCGCGGGCGGCCAGCCGGCCCGCCCAGCCGAGACACTGCCTGTCCCCCAGACCGGCCACCAGCGAGTCCCCGACGAAGCAGATACGGACGTCTCGAACCACCGTGTGATGGTTTCACGTCCGCGGCGCATTGATGGGACAAAGGGCGGAATCCACGCGCGAACCGCCGGGCCATAGGATCGCGGTGACGTGTCGGGGAGGGAGCCGGGAGGGAGTACGTATGGCAACGCCCGGGCCGGACGCCGGCTTACGACAGGACGACGACGCGGACTCCGTCCGAACCGGCCACGGAGACACCGGCGAGTCGCGCGGCTCCGCCGAATCGGACGGCCCTGCCGGACGAGCCCGACGGCGTGTTGCCGCCGGATGGCTCGGCACGCTGCTGCATACTCTCACCCCAGCCGACCCCGCTCCCTCGATCCGAAAGATCCGATACGACATGCGAGTCGACGGGCGGGAGATTCCCGTCTCCGGCAGCCTGCTGCAGCCACGGATCCGGCGCACCAGCGACATCATCCGGGTCGCGCTGTCGGCGGTGCTGGTGGCGGTCGTCGTCGCGGGCTCGCTGATCACGCGGCCGCGCTGGGAGGCGCTGGAGCGCTCGCTGTCCGACATTCTCGGCATCCTGACGCCCGAGCAGTCGAACCTGGTCTATCTGCTCTACGGCGCCGCGATCGTGGCGCTGCCGTTCGCGATCCTGGTGCGGTTGATCTTCCGCTGGCAGTGGACCCTGCTGTTCGGATATCTGACGGCCGGGCTGATCGCGGTCGTCCTGCTGTCGATCACCGGCACCGGAATCTCGGCGCCGCAATGGCATGTGGCCGCGCAGCTGGACACCTTCCTGTCCCAGTTCCTCGACGACCCGCGCTGGATCGCCATGCTCACCGCGATGCTGACGGTTGCCAGCCCGTGGCTGCCGGCCTCGTGGCGGCGCTGGTGGTGGGCGCTGCTGCTGGCGTTCGTGCCACTGCATCTGTTCGTCAGCCTGGTGGTGCCGTCGCGGGCGATGTTCGGCCTGGCGCTGGGCTGGTGGGTCGGGGCGGTGATCGTGCTGCTGGTCGGCACGCCCGCGCTGGAGGTGCCGCTGGACGCCGCAGTCCGGGTCCTGGCCAAGCGCGGCTACACGGTCACGAGCTTCACCGTGCTGCGACCGGCCGGGCCGGGGCCGCTGCAACTGTCGGCGGAGACCGGGCCCGATCACCGGCTGACGGTGGAGCTCTACGGCCAGAATCAGCGCAGCTGGGGAATCCTGCGCCAGGTGCGCCGCTGGCTGACCTTCCGGCCGGGCGAGCGCGCACCGGCCTTCGCGTCGCTGCGGCGCGCGGTCGAACATCGGGCGCTGATGGGCATCGCGATCGGCGATCTCGGCCTGGCCAGTAACAAGCCGCTCACGGTGGCCGCCCTGGAGCGCGGCTGGACGCTCTACGCGCACACGGTTCCACGCGGCCGGACGCTGTCGACCGGCGACGAGGCCGCCCTCGGCACCGTGTGGCAGGCGCTGCAGACCATGCACCGGGCCCAGATCTCGCACGGCGATCTGCGCGCCGAGGAGATCCGCCTGGTCGACGGCCGGGTGTTGTTCAGCGGGTTCATGGTCGCCGAATTCGGTTCCTACGAGGCGCGATTCTCCTCCGACGTGGCTCAGCTGCTGCTGTCGACCGGTGCGATGTTCGGCCCGGAACCGGTGGTGCGCACCGCGATTCAGGTACTCGGCGATCAGGCGGTGCTCAATGCCTCACGGCGGCTGACGAAATCGGCGCTGCCGGCCCCGGTGCGCAATTCGGCGCCCGACGCCAAGGGTCTGATGAAGCGGGTGCGCGCGGAGGTGCTGCTGCAGACCGGCGAGGATCGCATCGAGGCCGCGCAGATCACCCGGTTCAGCCGCAACCAGTTCATCCAGCTGGTGCTGTTGATCGCCCTGGTCTATGTCGCCTACCCGTTCATCAGCCAGGTGCCGACGTTCATCACCGAACTGGGCCGGGCCAACTGGTGGTGGGCGCTGCTCGGGCTGGCCGTCTCGGTCGCGACCTATCTCGGGGCCGCCATGGCGCTGTGGGGGTGCACGTCGGAGTCGGTGAACTTCCGCAATCTGTTTCTCGCCCAGGTGGCCAACACGTTCGCGGCCACCACCACGCCGGCCGGCGTCGGCGGACTCGCGCTGAACGTGCGCTTCCTGCAGAAGAACGGGCTGGGCGCGATGCGGGCCACCGCGGCCGTGGCGCTGCAGCAGTCGGTTCAGGTGATCACGCACGTCGGGCTGCTGATCGTCTTCAGTGTGGCCGCAGGGGTTTCGGCGAATCTGGGGCATTTCGTGCCCAGCCCGACCGTGCTGTATCTGGTGGCCGGCGCGGTGCTCGGACTGGTCGGCGTGGCGATGTTCGTGCCGACCGTGCGGCGGTGGCTGCGCACCGAGGTCCGCCCGCAGCTGTCGGA
The DNA here is from genome assembly GCF_000526215.1 of Nocardia sp. BMG51109. Taxonomy (NCBI): domain Bacteria; kingdom Bacillati; phylum Actinomycetota; class Actinomycetes; order Mycobacteriales; family Nocardiaceae; genus Nocardia; species Nocardia sp. BMG51109. The sequence continues at coordinate 2,389,725 of NZ_JAFQ01000004.1, read as the reverse complement.
GGTCGTGCGCGAGCTGCGCGAGCTGGCGCACAGCCCGGTCCGGCTGGCGATGATCGTGGGCGGTTGTGCCGCAATCACTCTCGGCGCGGCCGGTGCATTGTGGGCCAGCATCGAGGCGTTCGGCGGCAGCACCACGTTCGTCACGGTCACCATGGCCACCATGGTCGGCGGGACGCTGGCCTCGGCCGCGCCCACGCCGGGCGGCGTGGGCGCCGTCGAGGCCGCCCTGATCGGTCTGCTCGCCGGCGCATTCGGTGTGCCGCAGGCCATCGCGGTTCCCGCCGTGCTGCTGTACCGCGTGCTGACCTGCTGGTTGCCGGTGTTCGGCGGCTGGCTGATCATGCGCCGGCTCACCAGCCGCGACATGATCTGAGTTCAGTGGGGGCGCGGCCCATCGGGCAGTGCGCCCAGTTCCCCGAGGGCCTGCTCCGCGGACAGGCAGCCGGCGGTGGTCAGCTCGAGATTGCCCAGCGACGCCTCGTGCACCTCCGGTGCCGCCGCGGTGACGCAGTCGGCGATCGGATGCACGGTGAAACCGAGATCGGTACCGTGCCGGGCAGTCTGCTCGACGGTCAGGTTCGTCGCCACCCCGGTGATCAGCAGCGTGTCCACACCGCGTGCGGCCAGCCAGTCCGGCAGCGCGGTCCCCGCCAGACCGGACAGCTTCTGGTTGTCGAACGTGGCGCCCTGCTCCGCCTGCTCGGCCATGGCCGGAACGATCTGCGAGCCGGGCGATTCCGGCCGGAACTCGGTCTGGGCCGCGGCGACGGAACGCATGAACCCGGTGTTGCGCACCAGACCGCCCTCACCCACGGGAATCGTGAACCGGGTGAAAACCAGTGGCACCCCGGCCTTCCGGGCGGCGGCGTGAAACGCCACCGCCCGCTCGACAACCCCGCTCGCGGCGACGGGCTCGGCCAGCATCGGCCCGAAGAACCCGTCGGGTTCGATGACGTTCACCTGCCAGTGCAGCGCGAGCACAGCGGTCCGAGCACTATCGAAGGCCATGAAACCCATACTGCCCCAACCGCACCGCCCCCGCCGGGAAGGTCCCTGGCGGGCCGGCCGTGATCAGCCCGAATAGTCCTTGCGGAGTTGGACTTTGACGACCTTGCCGCTGGCGTTGCGGGGGAGTTCGGGGACGACGACCAGGTCCTTGGGGTGCTTGTAGCGGGCCAGGTTCTCGTTCAGGAACGGGGCGAGTTCCTCCAGGGTCAGGGTGTCGTCCGCGTCGGTCAGGGCGACGACGGCCACCGGGACCTCGCCCCACTTGTCGTGGGCGCGGCCGACGACCGCGGCCTCGTGGATCTTCGGGTGGGCGAACAGGACGTTCTCGACCTCGGCGCAGTAGATGTTCTCGCCGCCGGAGATGATCATGTCCTTCTTGCGGTCCACCACCCAGACGAAGCCCTCCTCGTCGGCGCGGACCAGATCGCCGGAGTGGAACCAGCCGCCGGCGAACGCCTCCGCGGTGGCCTCCGGCTTGTTCCAGTAGCCCTGCATGAGAGTCGGTCCGCGATAGACGATTTCGCCGATCTCACCGGGAGCGACATCGTTCATCTCGTCGTCGACGATGCGGCTCTGGATGGTCGGGATGGGCCTGCCCACCGAACCGAGCTTGCGCAGCTGGTCGCGGCCCTCCAGCACGCAGGTGATCGGCGACATCTCGGTCTGACCGAACACCGCGACGTTCTGCGCCTCCGGGAAGCATTCGGCCATCGCCCGCAGCACCGTGTCGGAGGCGGGCGCCGCACCCCAGCTGAGCATCTTCAGCGCGGTCTTGCGCTGCTTGACCGTCGGCTCCTCGCAGATCAGCTGCCACTGCGCGGGCACACAGAACGCGGTGGTGGCCTGCTCGGCCTCGACCGCGTCGAGGAACTCGGTGGCGTCGAACGCGCCGAGCGGGTGCAGCACGGTCTTGGTGCCGAGCTGGAAAGCCGGTGCGAGACTGCCGATTCCGGCGATGTGGAACAGCGGCGAGGTGCAGAAGCCGACCGATTCCGCGGAGATGTCCATGGCGCGGATGCAGGTCAGCGCCTGCGCCGTCATATTGGTGTGGGACAGGATCGCGCCCTTGGGGCTCCCGGTGGTGCCCGAGGTGTACATGATCAGGCAGGGCGTGTCCTCCGGAATGTCCAGCGGCACATGGGGTTCGCCCTCTTCGGCCAGCGCGTCGTCGTAGCCCACCACGCCGTCGGCGGTCTGCCCGCCGATCACGATGCAGGTCTCCAGGCCCGGGGACTGAGCCTGCACGCCCGTCGCCAGTGGTTGCAGCAGGCTGTCGGTGACGATCGCCTTGCCGCCGGAGTCGGCGACGATGTAGGCGACCTCCGGCGGCGTCAGCCGGAAGTTCACCGGCACCGCGATGGCGCCGAGCGCGTTGATTCCGAACACCGCCTCGAGGTACTCGGGATAATTGAGCGCGAGGATGAGCACCCGATCGCCGAACCCGACCCCTCGACGGGCGAGCGCGTCCGCGAACTTCAGCGAGCGCTCGTGCAACTGCTTCCAGGTGGTGTCCTGACCCCGGAACCGGATCGCGACGGCGTCCGGGCGCATCAGCGCGTGCGCCGCGATCTGGTTGTTCCAGTGGTTGCGCCGCGACCGGATCGGTTCGGCGAGCGCTCGGGCACCGGTGGTCATGTATGGTCCTCTCCGCCTTCGGCTGAACAACCGCGAGAATAGCAGCTAACTTTTGACCGTGACAAGGGTTACAGAGAGGGTTCGACAGCTCGTTTCTCATCTGATCTTTTTCCAGCTCATCCCAGATCTTTCGATTGATGCAAACTACGTCGACCAGAGCGCGTTTCCGGATAACCTAGGATGGGCGAGCAAACTGCGGCTTACATCAAGGTTGAACTCGGCGTCCCGCCCGTGCCACTATCGAGCCCAGCCGCGGGCGCGCGTGCCTGCGTAATCAAGGAGGTCCCCCCGATGTTGCGCACCAGGTTCACCGAGGAGTTCGGCGTCGAGCACCCGATCGTGCAGGGCGGCATGATGTGGGTCGGCCGGGCCGAACTCGTGGCGGCCGTCGCGAATGCCGGAGGGCTCGGCTTCATCACCGCGCTCACCCAGCCCACCCCCGAGGATCTGCGCAAGGAGATCGCCCGCGCCCGCGAGCTCACCGACAAGCCGTTCGGCGTGAACGTGACGATCCTGCCCTCGATCAATCCGCCGCCGTACGAGGAGTACGTGCAGGCCATCATCGAGTCCGGGGTGAAAATCGTCGAGACCGCCGGCAGCAACCCGGAGCCGTTCCTCCCGGGCTATCGGGCCGCCGGAATCAAGGTGCTGCACAAGTGCACCAGCGTGCGGCACGCGCTCAAGGCACAGAAGATCGGCGTCGACGGCGTATCCATCGACGGCTTCGAATGCGCCGGACATCCGGGCGAGGACGACGTGCCGGGCCTGGTGCTGATCCCCGCCGCCGCCAAGGCGCTGGAGATTCCGATCATCGCCTCCGGCGGCATCGCCGACGCCCGCGGGCTGGTGGCCGCGCTGGCGCTGGGCGCCGACGGCGTCAACATGGGCACCCGGTTCCTGTGCACCCGGGAATCGGCCGTGCACCAGAAGGTCAAGGAGCAGATCGTCGCGCACACCGAGCGCAACACCCAGCTCATCTTCCGCACCATGCGCAATACCGCCCGCGTGGCCGACAACGAGATCAGTCGCAAGGTCGTCGAGATCGAGGCGGCCGGCGGAAAATTCGAGGACGTCCGCGAGCTGGTCGCCGGCGTACGCGGCCGCCGCGTATTCGAGGACGGTGACCTGGACGCCGGCATCTGGTCCGCGGGTCAGGTCCAGGGGCTCATCGACGACATCCCCAGCTGCGACGAGCTGATCTCCCGCATGGTCTCCGAGGCCGAATCACTGATCAACTCTCGCCTCGCCTCTTTCGTCGCCTGAGCGGCCCCGGCCCTCGCACCGCGGTGGGCCGGATAGCCCGGATCCCGGGACGACGGCTCCCGGGACGACGGCTCCCGGCCGGGTTCCGCCCGCTCACGCCCGGGCGAGGACCGCGTTGTAGTCGTGGCTGGCGATGACCTCGATGCCCTCGGGGAGGGCGTGCAGGCGCTGGATGGTTTCGAAGGTCTTGTCCCGGTCGGTGTCGAAGAGCTGGCCCGGCAGCGGCGCCTTCTCTCGAATCAGCTCGATCTGCAGGGTGTTCCAGACCGCGTCGCCGACCAGCAGAACGCGGGTGCCGTCGTCCACCGCGAGCAGGACGCCGATGCTGCCGGGGGTGTGGCCGGAGAGATCGACGAGGATCACCGCGCCGTCACCGAACAGATCGTGGCTGCGGGCGAAGGTGAGGACGGGTGGTCCCGACAGCTCGACGTTGCCGATCCGGCGGTCCTGCAGGGTCGCGCGAACCACGCTGTGGGGTGCCCGGTCTCCGGACATCGCCCATTCGTATTCGATTCCGGGAACGCGCAACTCGAGCGACTCGGGCATGTCCAGCAGGCCCGACACGTGGTCCCAGTGCAGATGGGTGGCCAGCGCGAAATCGATGTCCTCGCCCGACAGCTTCCGGGTCGACAGCGCGTCGGCGAGGCCGAGAACCGGCTTGTCGGGCGAGACCAGCAGGCCGACCGGGAAGGGCAGGCCCGGCATCACCCGCTTGTGCAGATTCGCGCAGATCGCCGGATCGACCAGGAACCGGGCCTGCGGATGCTCGATCAGGAAGGCGCCCATCGCCATCGGCAGCGACCGCAGGCTGCGCATCCCCTCGGCGACGAGGGTGGCCGGCGCGGAGGTGCGTGCCTGCGCGAGCGCGGTCATGGCGACCGTCCGGCGGGCCGGCGGGAGCGGCGCCACCGGCAGGTTCGCGAGGAAGCCGGCATCGGGACGGCGCGGCCGCAGCAGTCGGCGAGGGGTCGCGATCACCGCGGCACAGCAGTCGGCCAGCGCACCCAGAACGCCGGGGCGGCCGGCAGTCACATCCGGCTGATCGATAGGTTCTGTCACAGCGCCACGCTATGCGATCGTCGCGGCGTGCCGGTAGCCCCTTCTCCCCGACGCGAGTTGTCGGCATAATCGCCGGGGGATACCTGACGCCCGGGGATCTCCGCCGACTGCGGGGAGGAGCGCCACATGGGGCACAGCACGACGATCGATCAGTACTCGACACCATGACCGAACCTCCGCCCAGTACCGGCGCCGGGCCCGCGACCGCGGGTTCGGCGGCCGAGGCATCGGTCCTGACGTCCACTTGCCATGCGGTCCCGGCGAATCGGGACGCGCGGCGCGCACCCGGAGCGGTGCGATGAACGGTCGGCCGAGCACTCGGGAGCGGGGCGGGGTGTTGTTCCTGTTCTCCGGCCAGGGCGGCGAATACGCCGGAATGGGCCGGGCGCTGGCGGCGCGGTATCCGGCGTTCGCCCGGGCGGTCGACGCCGCGGCGGAGGCCGTGGTGCGGGCCGGCGGCCCGCGGGTGTGGACGCCCCGGCACGGGTTCGCGAACAGCCTCGCGGCGGCCGACGCGATCCAACCGGCACTGTTCAGCTACCAGTTCGCGCTGGCGGAACTGTTGCGGGAATGGCGGATTCGCCTCGACGCGGTCGCCGGGTACGGCGTCGGCGAGGTCGCGGGCGCCGTGGTGAGCGGGGCGCTCCCGCTGGCCGACGGCGCTCGGGTCGCGGTGGCCCGCGGCCGGGTGCCGCAGGACGGTCCCGGCGCGGCCGCGGTGCTGGAGGGTGACCCCGACGAATTGCGGCGCATGGTGGAGCCGATGCGCGCCGCCGTCGCGATCGCGTCGGTCGACGGGCCGCGCTCGGTCGTGGTGTCCGGCGAACCGCGCTACGTCGAGACGCTGCTGCGGCGGGCCCACCGGCGCGGGCTGCCCGCCCGCACTCTCGCCGTCGATCCGACGCTGCATCGCCCTTCGGCGCGAGACCTGGTGCCCGACTTCGTCACCCGACTCGACGGACTCGCCGTCGGCCGGCCGCGGCTGCCGATCTATTCGACCGTCCGGCGTGCCCAGGTGCTGGAGACGGCCGCACTGACCGCCGAGTACTGGACCGAGAACGTCTGCGGCACCGTGGAACTGGCCGCGGCACTGGAAACCGCCGCGGCCGACGGTCTCTCGACGGTGGTGGAGGTCGCGCCCAGCCCGGTGCTGGCCGCGGCGGTGCGCGGCTACGACGAGTTTCGCGAGTCGACATATACGGTGGCCGATCGGGACGACGAGGCCGAGACCTTTCTCGAGGCGGTCGCCCGGCTGCACGCCGAAGGCAGGACGGCACCACCGGTTACGGAGGCGGGTCCGCCCTTCGGCAACGAGGCGGGCGAGCATCGGCCGACGGCCGTCGCGGACCCGTCCCCGGCAGCGACAACCGGTGCCGCCACGGGTTACGAGTGGCTGACCGCCGCCGGTCCGGCATCGTCGCGGCGCAGCGGTGCACCGAGGAGACCCGGCATTCCGGATGCCACCGACGGCACCGGCCGCGCCGTGGACGGCGACGTGACCGACCCGACCGGCGACATGGCCGAAAACACCCGGGGCACAGCCGTTTACGGACCCACCGTCGCCACCGCGGCCGGATGGGCGGCGTCGATCGTGACCGAAGAGCACTGGGTGCCGGAACCGTTCCCGGACCACCACGCCGCGCCGCACCGCCCGCCGCTGGAGCGAGCGCTCGTGGTGGGCGAGTCCACGCTCGCGGTGGCGCTCGAGCGGGAGCTGGACCGGCGGCTGTCGGCGCTGCGCGTGACCTGCGATCCGGCCGACGCCGGACCGATCGTCTCGTCGCTGACGACCGGCCACACCGCCCCGACGGCCATCGTCCTGGTATGGCCGACACCGGACCGCCCGGTCCCGGTCACGACGGGTATCGCGGGAGCCCTCGACCTACTGCAGCGAGTCCAGGACGGCCCGGCGACCACCCTGACGGTGGTTCTGACCGATCGCGACTCGCTCACTCAGAACGCGATCGCCGGCCTGGTCCGGACACTGCAATTGGAGTCGGCCCTCCCGACCCGATTGATCTGGGCATCGGACGACGACCCGGCGCCCGTGGCCGATCAGGTGCTGAATCCGACTGTCTCCCAAGAGATTAGGATTTCGGACCACACCGTCCGCGGCCGCCGGTTCCGGTCCGTCGCCGCCGGATCCGCGCCGATCGGCATCCGCGCCGAGGGCACCTACGTGGTGACCGGCGGGCTCGGCACCCTCGGCGCGGTGGCGGTCCGCTGGCTGCTCGAGGCCGGTGCGCGCGACGTCGTCGTGCTCACCCGCGCGCCGCGCCCGCTGCCCCGGCTGCTCGACGGCCTGGACGACCGCATCGTCGTGGTCCGCTGCGATGTCACCGATCGCGCCGATCTGGCCAACGCGCTGTTCGACATTCGCGCCTGCGGGTCGACCGTGCGCGGGGTGGTGCACGCGGCGGGTGTCCGGCGAGATGCCGAATTCGGCTCGGTGACAACGGGTGTGCTCGCCGATCTGTACGAGCCCCGGGTCGGCGCGGCCGGTCATCTGCTCGACCTCACCGCACCCGATCCGGTCGATTTCGTGCTGCTGTCCTCCTCGTCGACCGGTGCGCTCGGAGCGCCGGGGCAGGCCGCCGACGCCGCCGTGCACGCCGCCCTGGACACCCTGGCGCGCAGCCGGATCGACGACCGCATCCGCAGCATCGGCTGGGGCGTATGGATTTCCGGACCGGTGGTCTCCGCGGGCGACGCCAGGCTGCGCCGGGCCGGAATGGTCCCGTTCGATGTGGCGCGGGGCACCGCGGTGCTGTCGGTGGCCCTGGGCCACCGGTCGCCGTCGGTACTTGCCGTCGACTACGCCCCTACCGACGACGCCGGTCCGATCGCCGCCCGCCTGCGCGGCCTGCTTCCGGAAGGCGCCGGACCTCCGCAGCCCGCCCCGAAACCCCTCGGCGTCAAACCCGTACCGCTGCACGGCCATTCGACCGCCGCGGCCCTGGGTGCGGCCCTGACCCGCGGAATCCGCCCCACCCCGCCCCGCGACGAAGCACTCTGAACGCGACTCCACCCGCCACCGGTGCCCGTGGCGTGTCGGTCCCGACCGCCCGCGAACCCGGCGCATGATGGCCGGCATGCCCGAGTCGAAGAAGTAGCCGCGGTTGTCCTTCGCCGCCCTCGCCCTGATCCTGCTCGGCGGCCCTGGTCCTACCGATCATCGATTCTCAGGGCCTGCGCGGCAGATCGGTGCTGGAGCTGACGGCCCAGGTGGCGGTCGCCAGCACCGCCTGCATCGTCGCGTTGCCCCTGGTCATCGACGCCTCCGCCGCGCCACGGGCGGCGCTCGGCACGGTCGCGGCGGCCGCCGAGCTGTGGTATCTGCTGCGCACGCTGGAACGGTCGGGGTGTGCATCCGGGCGTGGCGATCGCGGCACGGCGCGCCGGAGGGGAACCAGGGCAGTGGTTCAGGAGGAGGGGCGGCCGAGTAGTCGATCCGTTTCGCGGCGTTCGCGTTTGGTGGGTCGGCCGGAGCCGCGATCACGGCGCGGTACGGACGCGCGGACCTCGGGCGGGGGCGGCGGCGGAGACTTGTCGATCAGGCACTGGGCGGCGATGGCCGCACCCACGCGCTTCACGATGATCCGCTGCACGACGACGATGCGTTCGATTCCGTGGACCCGCACCCGTACCTCGTCGCCCGGCTTGATCTGCTGGGCGGGCTTGGCCGCGACGCCGTTGACGCGGACGTGCCCGCCGCGGCAGGCCGTAGCCGCCGCGGATCGTGTCTTGAACAGCCGCACGGCCCATACCCAGGAGTCGACCCGGGCGGTACCGGCCTGCGACCGATCCGTTTCCTCGCGCATACAGTCGGCAGACTACGCGCCGGACCGAACGGGGGTCAGTTGACCCGGCGTGCGGTGACTATCGAGTCGGGATTCAGGTTCGAGTACTCGACCGGATCGCCGGCCTGCGGCGCGTGCAGGATCTGACCGTCACCGGCGTACATGGCCACGTGACCGCCGCCGTTCTGGATGACCAGATCGCCGGGCTTCAGATCCTGGAAGGCGACCGGCTGGCCGACGTGGGACTGCTCGAAGCTGGTGCGCGGCAGTTCGATACCGGCCTGCTTGTACGCCCACTTGACCAGGCCGGAGCAGTCGAAGCCGTTCGGGCCGTTACCACCCCAGACGTACTGGGCACCGATCTTGGTGCGGGCGGCGTCGAGGGCGGCCATGCCGTTGGTCTGCTCGAGCAGGCCGGGCGCCATCGCGTTCGGCGCCGGTGCGGGCTGACCCGGCAGCATGGCCTGCGGCGCCGGTGCGGCCATTGCCTGCTGGACACCCTTGATTTCGTCGGCGTGATCGGCCAGCGCCTGGTTGGCCTGCGCGACCTGCTGGTCGTATTCCGGGCCAACCGGCACGTCGAAGTTGCCGAAACCGGGAACGTTGATGGTCGCTGCCTGTGCCGAGATCGCCGGCATCGCACCGGTCGAAGCGGCCACGGCGCCGAAAACCAGCGCACCCTTCACGGAATTCGGAACCCGAGATTCCCGTTGCAAGCTGTGTTTACCCACCGAGCTGAGTCTCCTGTTTCTTCCTGCCCAACCGCCGACCGGGTTAGCTGACGGGTTCGGGTCGGGAAGATCGGCCCTACCCCGCCGGCCGTGCGGCCGAAGGGGATTCACCCCACAAACGTGGTTCCCCGGCTCGGTGATCGGGCTGCCCACCCGACCTCCGATTAGGCGGTGACTCGGTGGGCCGCCTCGCTGGCGAGTCGACTGCTTCCACCGGGTCACGAAGAGATTACGACGCCCCGGCCGTGTTGTCCACTCCAACGGAGCACTTGTCGTCCGGCGCGTCCGCGGAGACTGCGGACGCCTCGGATCCGGGTGTGCTCAGGGCCTGTTCGGGGCACTGATAACGGGCCGTAACCGACTCCGTCACCGGTGTTATCGGACCGAGAGGACGCGGCGTTATCCGGCCGGAATCCGTTATACGACCCGGACATCGGTTCAGGACATCGGTTCAGTTCGCCGCGCCGCCACGCGCGTCCGATGCCTGCTCCAGTTCGGCGATCCGGCGACGGGCGTCGGCCAGCTCGACCTCGAGCCGGCCCAATGCCACCACCACGGGACCGACCGCGAGATCGGCGACCAGCTGGGGATCGTCGTAACCCTTCTCGATCGCTTCCAGGATCTTGGCGCGGATCTGCGTGGCGACCGGCGCACCCTCCGGCACGTTCCAGGATTCGACCACCTGGGCAACGTCGGGAGTGGCTTCCGCCGAGACGAACTCCTCCGACATGATCCCTCCCTGCGCCGGTGCCTCCGGTTCGTGGACCTTCGAACCATAGCCGTTTCTAGGGCAATCGGTAGACGCACCCAGAATCTTCCGGCGACGCGCTACGGTGTACGGGCATGGACCCCGTGCGGAATCCGTATGCACCAGGAGCCGGTCAGCGGCCGCCCGAATTGGCCGGACGCGCCAGGCAGCTGGACACTTTCGACATCGTGCTGGAACGCGTCTCCGCCGGCCGGCCGGAACGCAGCGTCATGCTCACCGGGTTGCGCGGCGTCGGAAAGACCGTACTGCTCAACCAGCTTCGCTCGGCGGCCCGCTCCCGCGGTTGGGGCACCGGCAAATTGGAGGCCCGGCCCGATCAGGAGCTGCGCCGGCCGCTGGCCTCGGCCCTGCACATGGCGGTGCGGCAGATCGCCGTGGCCCATCGCAATCCGGAGATGGTCGACGACTTTCTGGGCATACTCAAGGCTTTCGCGCTGCGCGCCACCGCCGACAAGGGCATGCGCGACCGCTGGCAGCCGGGCATCGACGTCCCGGCCGTCACCGGCCGGGCGGATTCCGGCGATATCGAGATCGATCTCGTCGAACTGCTGATGGAGGCGGCGCAGCTGGCGAGCGATATCGGCGTCGGCATCGCGATCTTCATCGACGAGATGCAGGACCTCGGCCCGGACGACGTCTCCGCGATCTGCGGCGCCTGCCACGAACTGAGCCAGGAGGCGGCGCCGCTGATCGTGGTGGGCGCGGGGCTGCCGCACCTGCCGGCGGTGCTCTCGGCCTCGAAGAGCTACTCCGAGCGGCTGTTCGGCTATCACAGGATCGACCGGCTGGATCGCGAGGCGGCCGATCTTGCCCTGATCGCACCGGCCGAACGGGAGCAGGTGAAGTTCAGCGAGGCCGCGCTGGACGTGCTGTACCACAAGGCGGACGGTTATCCGTACTTCGTGCAGGCGTACGGCAAGGCCACCTGGGACGTGGCGGCGCAGAGCCCGATCACCGCCGAGGACGTCGAGCTGGGCGCGCCGGCCGCCGAGGAGGAGTTGGCGGTCGGCTTCTTCGGTTCCCGGTACGAGCGCGCCACTCCGGCCGAGCGGGAATATATGCGCGCCATGGCCGATCTGTCCGGCGACGACGGCCCGGTGGCGACGTCGGCGGTCGCCACCGAGCTGGGCCGCAAGCCCGCATCGCTGTCCCCGGCGCGGGACGGGCTGATCAAGAAGGGCCTCATCTATTCGGCCGAGCGCGGGACGATCGGGTTCACGGTGCCGCATTTCGGCCGGTATCTGCGCAGCGTCGCGAGCTGACGGCCGCGCCGCCCGGGCCACGACCGCACCCGCTCGGTCGGGATCTGCGCGAGTCGAGCGGATCCGGCCGGCAGCCCGCCGTTCACCGGAGACGTCAGGGTGGCGCCGGGACGCAGTGGTCGAATCCGTTGTCCGAGTTGCGCTTCAGCGGCCATTGCAGGGACCGTGTCCGCGTCTGCGGGCCGTAGACGCCGTCGAGATGGGCGCCGGTCTCGGCCTGCCGGGTGCGCACGGCGTTTCGCACCTCGGGGCCGTACGCCCCGTCCATCTCGATCGGGATGCCGTGACATGTCTTCAGTGCGCTTTGCAGCTCGCGCACCGCGGGACCGCGATCTCCGTCGGAGAGCAGACACAGCGGTTCGTTGCGATCGCTTGCACCGCTGGGTAAATCGACGTGGGCATCGTTTCCGACCGGAATCCGGGCGGTCCAGTAGCAGTGCTTGTTGACGACCGGTGCCGCTCCGGGCGGCGGCTTTCCGGGCGGCGACTGCACGCCGCGACCGCCCGAGGTGACCGCGATCGTCACCACCGTACCGGCCACCGCGACGGCACCGATCACACCGGCAAGTGCGGCGATTCGTGCACGACGGCCGCGCGGCAGTGCGTGCAACGGCCAAGGGCGCCTGACTGATTCGTCGCCGCGCACCGCCGCCGAGACGGCCAGCGCGAATTCCGAGCAGCTCTGGTATCGCCGCTCGGGTTCGTCGGCCATGGCGCGCGCGACCACGGCGTCGAGCCTCGGCGGAAGGTCCGGTTGACCCCGGGTCGGCGCCATCGTGGCGTCGTCCGGACGGGTGTCCGCGACCTCGCGCCGCGGTGAGCGCCCACCCGGATTCGAGCCGGTGAGCAGGGCCAGCAGGGTCGCGCCGAGGGAATAGATATCGGCCCGGCGATCGACCGACCGCCCGGCCAGCACCTCCGGCGCGGCATAGGCGGGAGTGCAGTCCAGCCAACCGGTTTCGGTCACGGTGGCATCGGCCTCGATGGTGCGGGCGAGCCCGAAATCCACGACCATCACCCGGTCGCGGTCCTCATCGCCCTCGGCCACCAGCAGGTTCGACGGCTTCACGTCGCGGTGCAGCATGTTCTGCTCGTGCGCATGCTGCAACCCGCGGGCGGCCTCGCGGACGATATGTGCGGCACGCTCCGGCGACAGCCCCGCGGGCTCGGCCCGGACCAGCTCACCCGCGTCGGTGCCCGCCACGTACTGCATCGCGATCCACAGCGCGTCGCCTTCGGCCCCGCGCGTGAACACGGAGACCACATTCGGGTGGTCGAGCCGGCAGACCATATCCGCCTCGCGCCGAAACAGGCTGCGGTAGCGCGGATTCGCGCCCAGTCGCTCGTCGAGCACCTTCAGCGCCACCTGCCGCGGCAGTTCCGGATCGTCGGCCAGATACACCGACCCCATCCCGCCCGACCCCAGCACACGGACGATCGTGTAGCCCGCGAACACCTGCCCTGGCTGCAACAACATCCCGTCCTCCGCTGGACCTGCGAACCTTCGCCGCCTCGAGCTCCCCGATCAGCACTCCACATCCGCACCACGACTGTCAAGTCGGCGGCGACAACGTGCGGATGTGGACGGTCCACGGTCGATGCGCTCGAGTGTCACCGGCACGCCCGCGCGTTCAACCGGCCGGCTGTGCCGAACTCCTCTCGAATTCCTCACTATGACAGAGGTTTCCGGGGAAACGCGGCGATCGGCACGGGCCGCTGCGGTCGGCCGCGTGCCGCAGCGGGCGAACGCGCCGGACGCGCAAGGTCACACGCCGACGAACCGCTCCGCGTTGTCGGCGGCCCACCGGGCGAAGGTCGTCGCGGGCCGGCCGGTGATATCCGGAACGCTGGTGGTGGGCAGATCCGCGGGCCGCGGATCGAAGCCGTAGAGCACGTTGTCGACATACCAGGGCGCGGTGTCGCCCATGGTCGGGGCGAGAGCGGTGACGGTCTCCTCGCGCGAGGACCGCCGGAAGGCGATGTCGCGGCCGAGTGCGTCGGCGAGCTGCCCGACAAGGTCCGTGCGAGTGAGGATCTCCGGCCCCGCCAGGGCGCAGGAGCGGCCGATGTAGGCCTCGGTCAGCAGGGCGGTAGCGGCGACGGAGGCGATGTCGTCCATGGCGATGGGCGCGGTCGCGCCGTCGGGGCGAGGCTCCCGGACCACGCCGGTCGCGTTGATCTGGTGCGACCAGATCAGCGTGTTCTCCATGAAATCGGCCGGCCACAGATGAGTCCACGCCAGTCCGCTGGCCTCGACGGCCATACCTACGCTGCCCCACCAGCTCTCGGGTTCGCCGGACAGATCGACAACCTGGCGCACCCCGGCCGCGCGGGCGAGCGCGAGCGCCTCGGCGGCGGTATCGGGCATCGGCGCCAGGTACATCCGCTTCACGTCCGCGAAGGCGGGCGCCAGCGTGTCCGGCCGCCGCAGGCTACCCTCGACGACCTCCACTCCGGCGGGTAGCGCGGCCTTGCGCGGATCGACGGTCAGTGCGCGGATATCGGTGGCGCCCCGGGCGAGCAGGTGGTCGACGACCTTGCGGCCGATGTTCGCGGTGGCTCCGGTCACCAGAATGGCCATTCGTCCCTCTCCGACGCGACTGCTGGACCGGCCCATCCTGCCGGATTCCCGCCGTCGTGTGCGGCATCGGGCCGCACCGCGACATCGGTACTCGAGCTACTTGCCCACACAGGATCGATGCACTAGTGTCGAATATACGTTCGAGAGGCATCGAGTAGGCCGGGCCCGCCGCAAGCGGGGTTCGGCAGGAAATTATCAGCACGGCTAGGTAGCGCGCTAGATATTCCTAGATTTCTCTCGAATACCCCCTGCATGAAAATCTCTATGCCTATAGGGAATTCGCTAGACACCGCTCGAAAGCCCTGACCGGCCGCCGCCGCAAGGGTCCGGGTAGCCCCACCACACCGGATCCGACTGCCCCCGGCGACGGCTTGTCATAAATATCTACAGCTATCTACCCAGGATGGTAGATAGCTGTAGATATTCCTGTGCGGGCCCTCGAGGGACCGTCACCTGCGCTACGTCGCCGCCTCCGACCTGGTCGAAGGCAGGAACGGGGCGTGCAGGTTCTCCTCGGTGGACGGGCCGACCTGCCAGTCGGCGATCCATGGGCCGGTGCCCTCGCTCGGATCCAGCACGCCGGCCTCCAGCCACTGGTAGCGCCCGTCGAGCACGGCGCGGGCCACCGCGGTGTCGACGTCGTCGGTGTTGTCCCACAGCGCGTCGAACAACCGGCGGACCCGCAGGCGCGACTGCCGGCAGAAGGCGTCGGCCAGCTGCTCGGCCGCGTCGGCCTCCGGATCGCCGGCCACCCGCAACGCCCGAGCCCGGACGCACGCCGCCGACATCGCGAACAGCTCGGCGCCGATGTCGACGATCCGGCCCAGGAACCCCTGCCGGTACTCGAGTTTCGCCTGCCACCGGCCCATCGCGTACATCAGCGACCGCGCCTGCTTGCGCGACATCCGCTCGACGAAGCGCACATGCTTTGCCAGCGGCCCGAATTCGGCGAACGTCGCCGGCGACGTGCCCGCGCCGACCGCCAGCTGCGGGAACCACCTGGCGTAGAAACCACCGGCGCCCACCGCCGCCTTGGCCTTGTCCTTGAATACGGCATTGCGGTCGACCAGCGCGCCGGCCGCGGACATGTGCGCGTCGGCCATCTCCCGGGCGACCAGCAGCCGCATGATCTCGCTGGACCCCTCGAAGATCCGGTTGATGCGCAGATCGCGGACCATCTGCTCGGCCGGGACCGCGCGCTCCCCCCGGGCGGCCAGCGAGGCCGCGGTCTCGTACCCGCGCCCGCCCCGGATCTGCACCAGTTCGTCGGCGATCTGGCAGCTCATCTCCGAGGCCCACAGCTTCGCCAGCGCGGCCTCGATGCGGATGTCGTTGCGCGCCTCGTCGCACATGGTGGCCGACAGGTCGAGCGCCGCCTCCAGCGCGAAAGCCGTTGCGGCGATGAAGGACAACTTCGATCCGACCGCGCCGTGCTCGCCGACCGGGCGCCCCCACTGCACCCGGGCGGCAGACCATTCCCGCCCGATCTTCAGCGACCACTTCGCCGCGCCGGTGCACAGGGCGGGAATCGCCAGGCGGCCGGCGTTCAGGGTGGTGAGCGCGATCTTGAGACCGTCGCCCTCGCGGCCGACCAGATTGCGCTTGGGCACCCGCACTCGATGCATGCGCGTGACGCCGTTCTCGATGCCGCGCAACCCCATGAAGGCGTTGCGGCGCTCCACGGTGATGCCGGGAGAATCGGCCTCCACCACGAACGCGGAGATCCCGCCGCGGTGGCCCTCGCTCTTGGGCACCCGGGCCATCACGACGAGCAGTTCGGCCACCACGCCGTTGGTCGTCCACAGCTTCACGCCGTCGAGTTCGTAGGCCTCGCCGTCGTCGGTCGGCGTCGCGGTGGAGGCCATCCGGGCCGGGTCGGATCCCACATCGGGCTCGGTGAGCAGGAAGGCGCTGACCGCGCCCCGCGCGCAGCGGGGCAGGAACTCGCGCTTCTGCTCGTCGGTGCCGGCCAGCTTCAACGGCTCCGGCACGCCGATCGACTGGTGCGCCGACAGCAGCACGCCCAGGCTGGGATGGGCGGAACCGACCACCATCAGCGCCTTGTTGTAGCCCACCTGCGAAAGCCCCTGCCCGCCGTACTCTTCGGGGATCTTCAGCCCGAAGCAGCCGAGTTCGGCCAGGCCACGCACGTACTCGGCGGGAATCTTCGAGGTCTCCTCGATCACGGTGCCGTCGATGGTCTCCGCGTACGCGCGCAGGCGCTTCAGGTATGTCTCGGTCTTGGCGGTGTCCTCGGTCGTGGGCTGCGGATACGGGTGGATCAGATCGAGCCGGAAGCGACCGAGAAACATCTCCTTCGCGAACGACGGTTTGGCCCAGGTGGTTTCGCGGGATTCCTCGACTAGTGCGCGGGCCTGCTCTTCGGTGGCGTCGACTTTCACGGTGGTCGCCATACTGTCCTCCATCGGACGTGATCAGAATCACATTCGAGTGTAGGAGGGTTTGTTACTCGCCGGTAGGGGTGCCGGTCGGGAGAATCGGAAATGTATCCGATGATCTTGGGAGACCGGCGGATCCGGGACATTCGGGGCCCGCCGGCGTCCGACCGGTTCGTCCGGAATCACAGAGGGACGACACCGGTTCGGCATCGCGTCGATAACACCCGGTTCGGACCGCTGACGCGCTGGAAATTCCAAGCGATAAACCCGGCGAGAGCGGACTTCCAGGAGCGAGTCATGTCCACGATCGCGGTGCCCGCCGCCGACCACGACGGCCACCATGTCACCGCCGGCGCCGACGGCCACCGTGTCACCGTGGGCACCGACAACCACCGTGTCACCGCCGGCGCCGACAGCCACCGTGTCACCGCCGGCGCCGACAGCCACCGTGTCACCGTGGGCACCGACAACCACCGTGTCACCGCCGGCGCCGACAGCCACCGTGTCACCGCCGGCGCCGACAGCCACCGTGTCACCGCCGGCGCCGACAGCCACCGTGTCACCGCCGGCGCCGACGACGGCACGCCGCTGGCCGTGCGCGTGTTCGGCCCGCCGACCGCGCCGCTGACCGTGGTGTTCGTGCACGGGCACTGCCTGCGCGCCGAATCCTGGTTCTACCTGCTCGCACAGCTGCGGCAGCGGTGGAACGGGCGCATCCGGATGGTCTGTTACGACCACCGCGGCCACGGCGAATCGGGTTCGGCCGATCCGGCCACCTACACCATCGAACAGCTCGGGTACGACCTCGATGCGGTACTGCGGACCACCGCACCGACGGGACCCGTTGTGCTGGTGGGACATTCGATGGGGGCGATGGTGGTGCTCGGCTACGCCCGACTGTTTCCGGCGGCGATCGGCACCCGCATCGCGGGCATCGGCCTGATCGCCGGCGCGGCCGGCGGGCTGACGAGCGTCGGCGTCGCCCGATTCCTGCGCCGGCGCGCGGTGACCTCGCTGCGGGTGGCGGTGCACCGCGCGCCGCGGGTGATGCAGGCGTCGAAACGGCTGAGCCACCGGATCTTCGAGCCGATCGTGCGGGAGGCGAGCTTCGGCACCCGGCGGGTGAGCCCGCGCATGGCGGCGGTCGCGACCGCGATGCTCAACGAGACCCCACTGGCGACCATGGCCGGCTTCCTGGACTCGCTGATCCGCTTCGACGAAACCGCGAGCCTGCGCCTGCTGGCCGACCTGCCGGCGCTGGTGCTGGCCGGGTCGGCCGACGTCATGGTGCCCTTCGCCCACTCGGTGGTGCTGGCCTCGCAGCTCGGCGGCGCCGAACTCGTCCGCGTCGACGGCGCCGGGCACAGCGTGATCCTGGAACGCGCCGAGGAGGTGGCGGCCGCGATCGCGGCACTGGTCGAGCGAGTCGTCGACGAACCGGGCAGCCGCCCGGAGGCATACGCGGTGGCAGGCTGAACGCCCCGAGGTAAACGAGCGTTTTTCGGACCTTGACGAGCGCTCTCGACAAAGATCACGTATTGTGTTGTATATCACCATGTGCGGTCTGTCACATGCTGTTTTCGCACGTGCTGTGGCATATCGCAGGCGTTCTGGCTTACGGGTTCGAGGAGGATTCGATGACACGCAGCGAGATTGCGGAGTTGCGCTTCGCGGTCGGCCAGCTCCGGCAGTGCATCGGCGCACTGCGATCCCACTACGGGGATTCCAACTCCGTGCGGCGTCTGGAGAACGACCTCGAGCGACTGAACATCGACGCCGAGGAGTTCGAGAAGTCACCCCCGCCGGAGATCGCCCAGCGCCGCGAGCAGGACGTCATCTACGTCCCGGACAGCAAGTCCGACGAGGCCGCCTGGATGGGCGCGCAGGACGAGGGCCTGGGCTTCCACTCCCGCCCGCGCACCAAGTAGCGCCCGCGCACCAAGTAGTCCGGCGAGGTAGTACCCGGCATCGGGGCTCCGATCGCCCCGTGCCCATCGTCCGACGCAGGCCGGGAGCGGGGGCAGATCAGCCGCGGCGACGCCCGCGCACGCCGGGCAAGCGGGTGCGCTCACCGACGGCGCGGCGGCTGCCGACTTCGACAGCACCGCCACCCCGCAATCGGGGCCCGGATCGACGGCGGCCGGCCCGTACCTCTCTTGCGCCGCGCCGATTCGTGCACCAGCGTCGCCGCCCTCCGCGCTCCGGCCATCGCACTCGGCGCAATCGCACCGCCGTCGACGTTCGGTGGTACTGCGCCGCATCGGCCGAAATACCGGACCAAGTGCGGCCCGGCCGCGGAGCGTCCGGCTCCGACAGGCCGATGTCGTCGAGCCCGAGTCCGTTGCGCACCAACACCTTCGCCATCGCCGGCACCGGACAGCTTCTCTGCGCCGAAGTTCCCTGCCGTCGTCCCTGCCGTCCGGCGCATGCGAGGGGCGGCGCACCGCGCCACTCGTCGTGCGCACCGACACTCCGATCGCCGCCCTCCTCGCCGGCCCCTCCGGCCGCGCCGCGTGCTACCAGCTAACTGGCCTACGGCGGGCACCACTGTCCGATGCGGGTGCGCGGAACGATCATGCGGACCTCGTTCGGCGCCGCGGGAGCGGCTGCGGGGAGGGTGCCGGGCGACACCGCGAGAGTGACCCAGGCCACTGTTGTTGCTGGTGTGTGACATTCGGACGGGTGCGAATCCGGTCTGAAATGAGCAATTTCCGAATGCGCTCCGAAAGCGTCTGTGTTCCAGCACAGTTCGTGACATTTGCTTACGGTTCACTGTCGGAGCATCGATGCCTCATGATCAGAAAATGTGGCGCAAATCATAGCCGTTCAGGCGGGTCGATATTCCCGGGACGGGGTCCTTGCCATAGCAAGGGTGACGTATGGTGCTCACCATCACATCCGATGCCGGAGGTAACGATGACGTTCCACCGAATAGATCAGCGAGGCATCCTGCAGTGAGTGCACCGACACGCACATCCGGATCGGGCACCGGAGTTTTCGGAACCGGCCGTGCGGCAATTGCGACGCGGACCCTGCGCACCGACCGCTGGTGGATCCCACCACTGATCACGGTGCTGGGGCTGGGCGCATTCATCATCTACGCGACCGTGCGTGCCTTCGTCCGCACGGCGTACTGGGTTCCCGACTACCACTACCTGACACCGTTCTACTCACCGTGCGTGAGCACTTCGTGCGTCGAAGGGGCCGCCCACTTCGGGCACTGGGTGGGCGAGCTGCCGGTGTGGATCCCGCTCGGGTTCGTGGTGCTGCCCTTCCTGCTGCTGTTCCGCCTGACCTGCTACTACTACCGCAAGGCCTACTATCGCGCGGTCTGGTTCTCGCCGCCGGCCTGCGCGGTGGCCGAGCCGCACGCGAAATACACAGGGGAGACCAGGCTTCCGCTGATCATCCAGAACGTGCACCGCTACTTCTTCTACGTCGCGTGCCTCGTCTCGGTGGTCAACACCTACGACGCGATCGTCGCGTTCCACGGTAAGTCCGGCGGTTTCGGATTCGGCCTGGGCAACCTGGTGCTGCTGCTGAACGTCGTGCTGCTGTGGGCCTACACGCTGTCGTGCCATTCCTGCCGGCACATCGCGGGCGGGCGGCTCAAGCACTTCTCCGCGCATCCGGTCCGCTACTGGTTCTGGACCCAGGTGTCGCGGCTGAACACCCGGCACATGGCGCTGGCCTGGACCACGCTGGGAACGCTGGTACTCACCGACTTCTACGTCATGCTCGTCGCCAGCGAGACCATCTCCGACCTGCGCTTCGTGAATTGATTTCGACGTCTCATAATCCTCAGTCCCCCAGGAGTATTCGGTTCCATGCCTGAAGTCGAACGGCACAAGTACGACGTCGTCGTGATCGGTGCCGGTGGCGCCGGATTGCGGGCGGTGATCGAGGCCCGCGAGCACGGACTGTCGGTGGCGGTGGTGTGCAAGTCGCTGTTCGGCAAGGCGCACACCGTGATGGCCGAGGGCGGCTGCGCGGCGTCGATGGGCAACGCCAACGAAAAGGACAGCTGGCAGACGCATTTCAAGGACACGATGCGCGGCGGCAAGTTCCTCAACAACTGGCGGATGGCCGAACTGCACGCCCAGGAGGCCCCCGACCGGGTGTGGGAACTGGAAACCTATGGGGCGCTGTTCGATCGGACCGCCGACGGCCGGATCAGCCAGCGCAACTTCGGCGGCCACACCTACCCGCGGCTGGCGCACGTCGGCGACCGCACCGGCCTCGAGCTCATCCGCACCATGCAGCAGAAGATCGTCTCGCTGCAACAGGAGGATTTCGCCGAGACCGGCGACTACGAGGCGCGCATCAAGGTGTTCGCCGAATGCACCGTCACCGATCTGCTCAAGGACGGCGACCGGATCGCCGGGGCATTCGGGTACTGGCGGGAGTCCGGGCGGTTCATCCTGTTCGAGACGCCCGCGGTGGTGCTGGCCACCGGCGGAATCGGCAAGTCCTACAAGGTCACCTCGAACTCCTGGGAGTACACCGGCGACGGCCACGCGCTGGCGCTGCGGGCCGGGGCGACGCTGATCAACATGGAGTTCCTGCAGTTCCACCCGACCGGCATGGTCTGGCCGCCGAGCGTGAAGGGCATCCTCGTCACCGAGGGCGTCCGCGGCGACGGCGGGGTGCTGAAGAACTCCGAGGGCAAGCGCTTCATGTTCGACTACATCCCCACGGTGTTCAAGGGGCAGTACGCCGAGACCGAGGAGGAGGCCGATCAGTGGCTGCGCGACAACGACTCCGCGCGCCGCACTCCCGACCTGCTGCCGCGTGACGAGGTCGCCCGCGCCATCAACGAAGAGGTGAAGGCCGGGCGCGGCACCCCGCACGGCGGCGTCTACCTGGACATCGCCTCCCGGCTGCCCACCGCGGAGATCCTCAAGCGGCTGCCGTCCATGCATCACCAGTTCAAAGAGCTTGCGGACGTGGACATCACGAAGGAGCCGATGGAGGTCGGGCCCACCTGCCACTACGTGATGGGCGGGATCGAGGTCGACCCGGACACCGGATCCGCCACCGTGACGGGGCTGTTCGCGGCGGGTGAATGCTCCGGCGGCATGCACGGCTCCAACCGGCTCGGCGGCAACTCGCTGTCGGATCTGCTGGTCTTCGGCCGCCGGGCGGGCCTGGGCGCCGCCACCTACGTCGAGGGGCTGGGTGACAAGCGCCCGGAGATCTCCGACGCGGATCTGTCCGCCGCGGCGAAAACCGCACTGGCACCGTTCGATCCGCCGGACAGCGGGTCCGGCGAGAATCCGTACACCCTGCACACCGACATGCAGCAGTCGATGAACGACCTGGTCGGCATCATCCGCAAGGAGCACGAGCTGCGGGAGGCGATCGAGAAGCTCGACGCGCTGCGCGAGCGTTTCGACAGCGTCACCGTGGAGGGCCACCGGCAGTTCAACCCCGGCTGGCATCTCGCCCTGGACCTGCGCAACATGCTGGTGGTCAGCGAGTGCGTGGCCCAGGCGGCGCTGCTGCGCACCGAGAGCCGCGGCGGCCACACCCGCGACGATCACCCGCAGATGGATCCGGCCTGGCGGCACACGCTGCTGGTGTGCCGGGTCGACCCCGGCTCGGCCGACCGCACCGTGCCGGCCGTGACCGTGACACCGGCCGAACAGAAGCCGATGCGCGACGACCTGCTCGCCCTGTTCGACCTGAGTGAGCTCGAAAAGTATTACACCTCGGAGGAAATCGCCGCCCATCCGGCGGCCGCTGATACCTCCGCGAAAGGGGATGCGTAGCAATGGGTTACGACGCCCGATTCCGAGTATGGCGCGGCGACACCGAGGGTGGTGCCCTCCAGGACTTCACCGTGCAGGTGAACGAGGGCGAGGTCGTGCTCGACATCGTCCACCGGCTGCAGGCCACCCAGGCGCCCGATCTCGCGGTGCGCTGGAACTGCAAGGCCGGCAAGTGCGGATCGTGTTCGGCGGAGGTCAACGGCCGCCCGCGGCTGCTGTGCATGACGCGGATGTCGACGTTCGATCCGGACGAGGTCATCACGGTCACCCCGATGCGCACCTTCCCGGTGATCCGCGACCTGGTGACCGATGTGTCGTTCAATTACCAGAAGGCACGCGAGATTCCGTCGTTCACCCCACCGGCCGATCTGAAGCCGGGGGAATACCGGATGCAGCAGCGCGACGTGGAGCGCTCGCAGGAGTTCCGCAAGTGCATCGAGTGCTTCCTGTGCCAGGACACCTGTCACGTGGTGCGCGACCACGACGACAACAAGGAGTCCTTCGCCGGACCGCGCTACCTGATGCGGATCGCCGAGCTGGAGATGCATCCGCTCGACGCCGCCGACCGCCGGGACATGGCGCAGGACGAGTTCGGCCTGGGCTACTGCAATATCACCAAGTGCTGTACCGAGGTGTGCCCGGAACACATCAAGATCACCGACAACGCGCTCATCCCGATGAAGGAGCGCGTGGTGGACCGGAAATACGATCCGGTCGTCTGGCTGGGTAACAAACTCTTCCGGCGCTAGGCGTCCCACCGCTTGTCAACCACGTCCGCCACCCGATGGTCCGAGGAGGAGCCGCCGGGTGGCGGACGTATGTCCGGGCGCGTTCGATTCGATGCGATGCGGGGGAATGTCGTATAGTGCGACCCGAGGTAACACATGGGCCGACGCGAGCGTTCAGAGTCGGGTCGCTTCAGAGTTGGGTCACCACGCCGATGGCGACCACCGCGACCAGCAGACCGACCAATAACGCCGACAGCATGGCCCCGGTCAACATGTACACACCCGCCGCGGATACCACGAACAACATTCCGACGATCAGCCGTTCGACCCAGTCGTCGGGGAGTAGTTTGCGGTACCGGGGAGAGGTGTTCCTGAGCCCACGGTCCACAGATAGTTGGATACCCATTGATCGGGTGGGCAAACATTCATTCGTTGTATAACGGCTGCCGATTCGTGATCTTCCTTCGGCGCGGGGGCCGCGGACGAAAATGTCCCGGCGGCGTGCCGGAGCAGTGCCGAGCGGGCCCGTCGGTGGCAGAGGCCGACCGGCCCGCCCGAAAGATGGTCAGGCGCGGCCGATTCCGCCGGAGCGGACGCCATCCACGAAACCGGTCCACTCGTCCGGCCCGAAGATCAACGCGGGGCCGCCGGGGTGCTTGCTGTCGCGGACGCCGACGCGGCCGTCGGCCAGGAACGCGACCTCGACGCATTCCTTGCCCGCCCCGCTGCGGCTGCTCTTGAACCACTCGACACCGACCAACTCACTGCTCATCCTGTGTCCTTTCCGAGCTCGGGCCGCCGCGGCCCGCGTCGACACGCGGGGCACCGGCCCGGCTCAAACGGTGTACTCCTTCGCGGCCTGCCGCAGCAGGTGCCTACTCGTGGGAACATCCAGCGCGCACTGCAACAGGCCCTCGTGCGCCCGTCGATACCGCAGCACATCGCTCGGTCTTTCGAGATACAGATCCCCCGTGAAGCCCTCCACGTAAACCACCGGAGGCTCCACCGGTTGCCCCTTACCGTCGGTCCCGAACTCGAGGATGACGAACGGGCCGGTCGAAAGGCCCAGCGGGACACCCGCGCTGAAGGGGAGGATGCGCAACGTGACATTGTCCCGGGTGCTCAAATCGGCCAAGTGTCGCAGTTGCGCCGCCATCACCCTGGCACTTCCGACCACCCGGCGCAAGATCGATTCGCCGAGCACCACGTCCACGGTCGCGGGATGGGTGCGGCGAGTTATCAACGCCTGCCGCTGGAGTCGCAGCTGCACCCGGCGCTCCAGCTCGGCCTCGCCGTCGTCCGGGAAACCCAGGCCCGTCAGCGCGCGGGCGTAGTCGGCGGTCTGCAGCAGGCCCGGCACCAGCTCCGACTGGTACGCCGTCAGGCACTGGGCCGAGGCCTCCAAACCCACGTAGACATCGAAGTTTTCGGGGATCAGATCGCCGTAGGCGTGCCACCAGCTCTTGACGGCGGCCTGCTGGGCGAGGCCCTTGAGGCCCTCGGCGATGTCGTCGGGGATGCCGTAGATGCGGCACAGTTCCTGAATATCTATCGTGCGGATGCGATCCGCCTGCCCCTTCTCCAGTCGTTGCAGCGTGCTGGCGCCCCACTCCATCAGCCTGGCGGCCTCGGCGATGGTCAGGCCCGCCTGAGTTCGCCAGTCCCGCAGGTATCTTCCGAGCTGGCGACGGGGGAGGGTCGACGACGCGTTCGCGGAATTCTCAGACACAGCGCACTCCGTTCTGTCGAATGCCGGTCGGTCCGTATGCGACAGGTCGGGGTGGCGTCGGCCCGCGAGCCCCACCCCGACCCGCGCTTCGTTGCGGCAGGGAGCTTTCGTCCACTATGGAGAATCTTGCTCCCCCTGATGGATTCGCTGCTGGAGATTCGCGCGAATTCCTTCTGGATATCCAATTCGGGCTTGGCGATCGTCCAGTTAAGGGATGCTGTAAGTGTGCCAGAGGTCGTGGCACCCTTCAGCAGTCGCACGCAGGAACGAGGAGTCATGGCTGTACACGTCATCGGGTCGTCGTTGATGACCAGCGATCTAACCCCCCATCGGGCCCGCAGCGTCGGTTCCGAGAGCTGGGTGGTGTCCTATCTTCCCGGCCGTACGCTGACCGGCGTCCAGGCGGTAGCCGCGCTACAGGTTGCCGAAGTGGTGCCACCACTGCTCGACGCCGTCGGGGGGCTCGCCGATGAGGTCGGGTTGACGCCGCTGGAAGCCGTCGGCATGGCAATTCACCAGCAGCCCTGGGATGATCACGCCGCCCCGCCGGGTCGCCGAAGTCGGCGGTCGACGGCGGAGGTGCCGGCATGCAACTGACCAGCCTGCACATGCCCGTCGCCGGATTGCTGCGCTGCGGCGTCGATCCGGGCGTGCTGAACGCCGAACAGGCCCATACCGCAATGCAACTGCATCTGGACTGCACCGTGGACAGCTGCCGGGTGCGCCGCCGCGCCCGGACCGTCCTGGTGGAGCAGGGACGCTGCGTGCTCGACGAGAGAGCGCTGCCGTGAGAGAAGCGTCTGCGCGGCCCACTCGGCCCGACGAGGATCGGACGGTGGTGCGGCTGTTCCCTCCAGTCAGTCGCACCACCGCCCGCCATGCGGCCCGCCGTTCGGCGGGCCCCGCGCGGCACACCGTCGCTCCCGGACGGCAGGTTCCCCGCCCGACCGCCGTACGGCCCGGTCCCGGACGCCACGCTGCGTCCGTGCGGCGCACCACAGTTCGGCGCCGGCCTGCGCACGCCGGCCCGGATCGCTACGACCGTTTCCTGCTCTGGTTCGCAGGACTGCTGTTCAGCGTCCGGATCTCCCTGGTCGGGCGGAAGCCGATCGACGAGCCGTAGCGATCCCGGCGGTGTGGATCAGTGCCGGTACCCCCGGCGGTGTGGATCAGGTGCCGGTGTGGATCAGGGTGCCGGTACCCCGGTGACCACGCCGGCCATCGCGTCGATGAACGGCTGACCGCCCATGATGGCCCCGCCGGCCAGTGCACCGATGAGTGCGCCGATCGGTCCGGTGAGCCAGCTCAGCCAGAACAGTCCGAGGACCGCGCCGATGAGGCCGCCGACCACACCGCCGGCGACCATGCCGACGACGTTCTCGTTGACCTCGGTGACGAGGCGGCTCATCGGATCGATGGGCTGCAACTCGCCGATGTCCTTCGCGGTGGCCGCCGGGGCCAGCGACAGGCTCCGGCCGTCCGCGCTGATCTGCTGGGCCATCGGCAGGCGGTGACCGCGGAGCTCGAAAGACGTTGGCACCTCGGCGATCGTCTCACCGGCGGACGATCGCAGGGTGATCCTGCTGCCGTCGGCGGCGGTCTCGAATCGACCGCCGTCGACGGTCGTGGTGACCACGCGATCGTCCTCGGACGCCGTGGTGTGGTAAGCGACTCCCCGATCGACACCCGACGAGGTGAGCTCTCGGGCCGGGGTCGACGGGCTGGCGTTCACGGTTCCCGCAGCAACGCCCACGGCGGCAGCGGCCATGAGGGTGACGGCGAACGTGCCGAACTTCATCCTCTGTTATCCTTTTTATACTCTAAATTCGCCGAGCCCTCTTGCTGCCCGGTCAGGGACACACAGCGCCCGACTCTGGTTGGCCAACGGTGTTTTTGGCGAGGTGCGCGAGCGGTTCGTTGCCGGATCGTTACTTTGGCACGCGCTCGACTCGACGCGGCGCTCCGCATCGTGTATGCACTACGTGTCTGTGGCTCGTTCTCGGTCTGTGGCTCGTGCTCGCCGCACCGGCTCGTACTCACAGGCCCGCACTCGGATTGACTCGCACACTTCGGATCTCGGCACAGGTGATTCGAAACCGACAGCCTGGAGGATGGTAGGTGTCGCGCCGACGTATCCATGCCGGATTCACCCTGGCGGGCTTCGTCATCGCGGCCGCGCTCTCGGCGGCCTGCCTCGCCGCCGCGGTGCTGTCGCTGACGGGTGACGACGAACCCGCACCCGGGCGGGCGCAGGCCGCCGGAACCGCGAGCCCGGTCGCGACGGTTCCGCCGACGACGATGGACCAGCCGCTCCCCGCGGTGTCCGGCACCCCCGACACGCCCGCCC
Organism: Nocardia sp. BMG51109; assembly: GCF_000526215.1. Classification (NCBI taxonomy): domain Bacteria; kingdom Bacillati; phylum Actinomycetota; class Actinomycetes; order Mycobacteriales; family Nocardiaceae; genus Nocardia; species Nocardia sp. BMG51109. The sequence continues at coordinate 2,362,643 of NZ_JAFQ01000004.1, read as the reverse complement.
CCGAGGGCCCGGAACCGCCGCCGATGATCAACAAAGACGCTGCGCTGCACAAGGATCCCGCCGCGATCGAGGTGAACGTCGGCGACTGCGTGGTATTCGGCGCACCGGACACCCCCGTCAGCAAGGCCACCTGCGGCAGCCCGGGCGCCGGGTACAAGGTCGTCGACAAGGCCGGCCCGGACCGGCGCTGCCCCACCGACGTGGACCGCTCCTACACCGACGCCGCACCCGGTTCGCCCGCGCTGTGTCTCGACATCAACTGGGTGGTCGGGAGCTGCATGGACGTCGCACCCGACGCGCCGAAGCCGATCGCCTGCGGTGCCACCGGCCGGCAGCCGGTGCGCGTGGTGGAGATCAAGCAGGGCACCGCCAACGTCAACGAATGCTCGTCCGGTAACCGAGGTTTCGTCTACAACCAGCGCCGCTTCGTGGTGTGCGTGGCCTCCACCTGAGAGCCGCACCGGTTGCGGGCGCTGCCGGGACCCCTATCCTTCTCGGTAACAGGGCGGGTACGGCGACCGCGGCGACCACCAGGTGCGCGGCGTTCGAGGTTCCTGCGCGAGTGAGGTGAGAGGAACCGGCATGGGCCGCAGGCGTTACGCGGAACCCGAGGACTGGCAGGAGCAGGCCGAGGACGAGCGCTGGCCGGTGGCCGATCCGGAGGACGACCGGTGGGCGGCGGCGCAGAGCCGGCGGCGCGAGCCGATCACCGAGGCCGACGAGGAACGCTGGGACGCCACCCAGAGCCGGCGGCGGACCGGGCGACTGCGGGTGGAGGTTCCGCCCATCGTCAATCCGTATTCGATCATCGCGCTGATCGGCGCGCTGCTGGGGCTGTTCCCGGTGGCGATCGTGTTCGGGCTCATCTCGTTCAGCCATCCCCGCGGGCGGGCGATGGCGATGTTCGCGCTGCTGCTCGGGATCCTCGAGGTGGTGGCGATCGCCGGCGCGGTCGTGCTGTCCGGGGCGACGTTGCCGCGCACGGTATTTCGCAGCGATCCGGCACCGGCCGCCGCCACGACCGTCGTCACCGCCGCGCCCGCGCCGACGGCCGCGACCACCACCGCGGCGGCCACCTCGACTCCGGCCGTCCCGCCCGAGGTCGCCAAGGGCACGGCGTGCACGCAGGAGCAGCTCGGGCTGATCGGCGCCGGGCCGGACGACAGCACCCTGCTGTGCCTGCGCAGCGGCGGAGCCTACCGGTGGGCCGGGCCCAACCCGGTATCGACGGCCGTGCACGAGGACGGCACGAAATGCATTCCGGGAACCGACAGCACGGCGCGCACCACCGAGGGGCGCGCACTCGTCTGCGAGGGTCAGGGGCGCGGCACCTGGACGCTCTGGGTCGAGTGACGCCCCGATGAGCCGCCACGGGTAGCGTCGCCAAGCATGAACCGACGGGCGGTTCGTCGTGCCGTGACGAGTTGTGCGCTGCTGGGGCCGAGCCTGCTGGGGGTCGGCTGCTTTCTGGTGCTGCCGATCGTCGTGGTGGCGTGGCTGAGCCTGCACAGCTGGAACCTGTTGGGGCCCATGCGGTTCGTGGGGCTCGGGAACTGGCGTTCGGTGCTCGCCGACCGGGAGTTCGGGCATGCGCTGCTGGTGACGCTGGCGCTGACGGCGATCGTGGTGCCGGTGCAGACCGTGCTGGGCTTCGCCGTCGCGGCGCCGCTGGCGCGGCGGCGGGGCGGGTCCGTGCTGCGGGTGATGTACGCATTGCCGTGGATGTGCGCGCCGGTGGCGGTGGGCGTGGTGTGGCAGTGGATGTTCGCGCCGACCGGAGGCGCGCTGAACGCGGTATTCGGGCGGCGGATCGAATGGCTGTCGGAGCCCGCCCTGGCCCTGCCTTCGGTTGCGGCGGTGAGCATCTGGTCGAATTTCGGCTACGTGGCGCTGTTCTTCGTCGCCGGGATCCGGGCGATTCCGGGCGAGATCCTCGATGCCGGGGCGCTCGACGGCGCCACGGGCTGGCGGCGGATCCGGTGGCTGATGCTGCCGCTGCTGCGGCCCACCATGTTCTTCGTCCTGGTCACCGGCGTGCTGACCGCATTCCAGACCTTCGACACCGTCTATGCCCTCACCCGCGGCGGGCCGGGGGACCGCACGGAGGTGGTGTCGATGCGGATCTTCACCGAGGCATTCGACGCGGCGCGGCCCGGGCGGGCGGCGGTGATGGCGATCGTGGTGTTCGCCGTCATCTTCGCGATCACGCTGGTGCAGCACAGGTACTTCCGGGGCAGGACCACCTATGAGTACTGAACCCTCCGGACGGATGGCGGCCACGCCCCGGCACTCGGCTGCCGGGTTCCCTGCGGACAGCGAGGAGGCCGGGACGGTGATCGAGAGCGCCGCACCGACGGCCGGCTCGGCCGGCCGCGGGCCCGTGCGATCGACTCGGGCACCGCGTGGCGGACGCGTGGACCTCATCCGGACCGGCGTCGTGTACCTTCTGCTACTCGCCGGGGCTCTTCTGACGATCGCGCCGCTGGTGCTCAGTGCCCTCACGGCGGCGAAGACGCCCGGGCAGTTCGCCGCGGGATCGCCGTTGACGCTGCCGAATCCGGTGACGGGTGACAACTTTCGCACCGTACTGGATCAGGGCGGGCTCGGGCGGGCCATGGTGGTGACGGCGCTGATGACGGTCTTCGTCACCGGCGGGCAGCTCGTCACATCGATCCTGGCCGCATATGCGTTCGCGCGCACCGAATTCCCGGGACGGGACGCGCTGTTCTGGGTGTACCTGGGCACCATGATGGTGCCGCCCGTGGTGACCCTGATTCCGCTGTATCTGATGTTCGCCGAGCTGGGCTGGTTGAACACCTTCTGGGCGTTGGTGATTCCGTTCGCGTTCGGCTCGCCCTACGCGATATTCTTACTGCGCCAATACTTCCGGATGATTCCGGAGGAACTGCTCGGCGCCGCGCGGCTCGACGGCGCGAGCACCGCCGACATCCTGGTGCACGTGATGGTGCCGATGAGCCGGCCGATCCTCGCCACCCTGACGCTGATCACCATCGTCTCGCAGTGGAACAACTTCATGTGGCCGCTGGTCGCCGCCAGCGGCAGCACCTGGCAGGTGCTGACAGTGGCCACGGCCAACCTGCAGACCCGGTACAACGCACAGTGGACGCTGGTCACGGCGGCGACGACACTGGCGATCGTGCCGCTGGTGGTGCTGTTCCTGGCATTCCGGCGCCAGGTGCTGCGGTCGATCGGATGGACGGCGCCGCGATGAGGATCACGGCCCCGAAGATCTCGACGCAGGTGGTCCTCGCCCTGGCATTGAGCGCGCTGCTGCTGGTCGCCGCGGCGCTGTGGCTGGGGCGCACCGGCGACGGGTCGGGGCGCACGGTGCTGCGGCTGCGAGTCTGGGAGGAGCGCCTGGTCCCCGCGTACCGGGCGTCGCTGGACGCGTTCGAGCGCGCCAACCCCGATGTCGAGGTGCGGATCACGGTGCTGCCGTGGGCTTCCTATCAGCAAAAGCTGCGCCTCGACGTCGCGGGTGGCACGGCGGACGATCTGTTCTGGACCAACCTGTACGAGGACTACGCCGATGCCGGGCGGTTGGTCGACGCCGGTGCCGCGCTCGGCCCGCGGGCCGTGGGCAACCTGGATCCCGCCGCGGTCGACCAGTACACCCGCGACGGAACGCTCTGGGCCGTACCGCAATCGGTCGACGGCGGCACGGCGGTGTTCTACAACCGCGACCTGCTCGCGGCGGCGCACGTGGATCCCGCGGAGCTGAACGCGGTGCGGTGGAGCCCCGGCGGCGACGACACGTTCCGGCCGCTGCTGCGGCGGCTCGCCGCGGTGGCACCGTGGGCGTACAACGCGGGCAGCGACTTCCAGTCCCTCGAGCTGCCGTATCTCGGCTCGGCGGGCGGGGCCTTCCAGCGCGACGGCCGCTTCGTGTTCGACAGCCCGGAGGGCGTCACCGCGTTCGGCTATCTGGTACGCCTGATCGCGGATCGGCTGTCCCCGTCGGCCGCGGACACCAATGCCACCGGTGACTCCACCAATGCCGACTTCGCGAAAAATGCCTTCCTGCAAGGGAAGCTGGCCTTGTTCCAGTCCGGGACCTTCAACCTGGCGCAGATCGCCCAGCAGGCCCCTTTCCCGTGGGGCATCGCGATGCTGCCGCAGGGACCGGCCGGGCGAGTGAGCACCGACAATGCGATCGGCGTCGCGGGAAATGCCGACAGCCCGCACCCCGACGCCGTGCGCCGGGTGCTGGCCTGGCTGGGCAGCGCCGCGGGCAACCGCCCGCTCGCCGACGACGGTGCCACCGTTCCGGCCGTCGTCGCCGATCAGCAGATCTATCGAAACTATTGGGCCGCCAAGGGAATCGACGTCGCGCCGTTCTTCGACGTGCTGGACGGGCCGCATATCGCGTCCGGCGGCGGGCCCGGATTCACCGCGGCCCTGCAGGCCGCGCAGCGGGTACTCGGCGAGATGTTCCTCGGCCGGATTCCCGTGCCCGAGGCCCTCTCTCGTGCCGTCGCCGCCGCAGAGGACGCCGCAGGACAGTGACGAGGCGATCGGGACCGCAGACAACCGGACGGCGATTGTCCTGCGCGGCAGATGTTCTCCCGTGCCGACTACTGGCACCCCGAGCCGTCTCCCGGTCCGCTTCCGCATTCGGCCCCGAACCTGTCCGAGAAACGAGGCCCGAGACATGCTGCGCGGCAGGCGTTCCCCCGCTGCGGTATGCCGAGTTCAGATGCGGGTGATGTCGACCAGCGGCGTGCGTGGGGCGAACTTCGGCTTGCGGGCCTGGCCGGAGATCTCCAGCAGGCGCACGGCCCGGTAGCGATGCGGGCGCAGCGGTTCGAGGTATTCGACCATGGCGTCGTCGTCCAGCGGGCGGCCCAGCAGTGTCCAGCCGACGATCGAGGCCAGGTGGAAGTCGCCCACCGACAGGGCGTCCGGGTCGCCGAAGGCACGCTGCGCGACCTCGGCCGCCGTCCACTCGCCGATGCCGGGCACCGTGCGCAACCGCCGCGCCGCCGCCTGGGGGTCCATTCCGGCGGCCTGCTCGAGCTTGTCGGCCATCCGAGCGGCCAGCACGATGGTCCGGGAGCGCTGCGGATCGACGTTGGCGCGGTGGTACGTCCAGGACGGAATGTAGCGCCACGTCTCGGCGTCCGGCGGCACCCGCATCGGCGCCGGGGTCGGGCCCGGCGCGGATTCGCCGAACCGCCACACCAGCTTCCGCCACGACGCGCGGGCCGAGACGGTGTGCACCCGCTGCTCCAGGATCGAGGGCACCAGCGCCTCGAACACCAGTCCGGTGCGCAGCATCCGCAACCCCGGGAAGCGGCGGTGCGCCTCGGCGATCTTCGGATGCGCCGGGGCGAAGCCGGTGACGTCCTCGTCGAGGCACAGCATCCGCGGCAGGCGGTCGAGGAATTCCGCGGCGCCCGGCCCCCACGCCCGCGCCGCCACCGCGCACGGCCCGGACTGGGTGAGCCGATAGGTCACCGCACCCGTCGGCATCCGCGACGCCTGCCAGTGCGCTCCGTCCGGCGTCCGCCGGTGACACGGGTCGCCGGCGCCGCGCCGCAGCGGTGTCACGGTGTGCGCGAGATCGATCGGGCCCTCGGCGGTCACCGTGCGCGCCGCGCCGTCGATCTTCGTAACCACCCGGACATTGTGCTCCGGACGGCGCTCGGGCCGGACACCGACCCGCATCGATGAAGTGATCCGGGGCACATTCGGTTTCGCGAGCCCCACCACCGGCAAAGGCGGCACGGTCAGATGACCAGTAGCTTGTAACGGAACAATCACATACGGCGATCCTGATACCGATTGATCACATCGGCAATCGGACGGCATACGCCACGACGGAGGTTTCCATGGTTACCAATGTTCTGAATTGGCTACTGAGCACCTGGGGCAGTGTCTTCGCCGGTAGCTCCGGCTACTCGATCCCGCCGGGCACCCTGCCGTTCGGCAGCTGAGTCACCGCCACCGGAGCACCCGCGGCACCGGCAACGGGTGCTCCGGCGCGGGAAGTCGCCGCGTTCCAGCAGGAGGTTCGCAGCGAATTCTCAGGGTTCCAGCAGGAATTGGGCGAGGTGCCGACCGGTACGGCCGGCCAGCTGCTCCGCCTGGGTGCGACAGGAGAAGCCGTCGGCCAGGAAGGCTGTCGCGGAACCGGCGTCCCGCAGCGCGGGAAGTAACCCGTGCTCGGCCACCGCGACCGAGATGTCGTAATGCCCCGACTGCATCCCGAAATTTCCGGCAAGCCCGCAGCAACCGCTGCTTTCGGTGACCTCGACACCGGCCTTCCGCAGCACGCGCCGGTCGGCGTCGAAGCCGAGAACCGCGTGTTGATGGCAGTGTGGCTGGACCACCGCCGACGTGTCGGAGCGGTCCGGCGGTTGCCAGTCCGGATGCCTTTCCAGGAATTCGGCGAGTGTGAGTACCGCCTGCGCGGTCGCGGCCGAGCGCGGGTCCCCGGGTAGCAGGTCCGGCAGATCCGAGCGCAGTGCCGCCGCGCAGGACGGCTCCAGCCCGACGACCGGCCCACCGGCCCGCACGTGCTCGTCGAGCGCATCGAGCGTGGCGCGCAACCGCTTCCGGGCGCCGCCGAGCTGTCCGGTGCTGATCCAGGTGAGTCCGCAGCAGACCCGCCGTCGCGGAATCCGCACCCGGTGGCCGAGCGACTCGATCAATTCGACCGCCGCCCAGCCGATCTCGGGCGCGAACGCGTCGGTGAAGCTGTCGATCCACAGCAGCACGCCCGGATCGCCGCCCGCCGGGACATCGCCGCGGGCGGCTCCGCCCGGATGGTCGCCGGCCCGCGATTTCCACATCGCGCGAAAGCTCCTGTCCGCCAGCCGCGGAACCGGGCGGCGCGGATCCATGCCCGCGGCCCGCAGCCCGATCCGGCGCAGCGGGGCCACCCCGGCGACGGCGTTGACCGTCCCCGGCAGCCGGGTGCCGAACGCGAGCCAGCGCGAGAGCCGGCCGAGGACGTAGTGGTCCATGGGCCGCGGGCGGTGCCGGTACCGGCGGTGCAGCGCCTCCGACTTGTAGGTGGCCATATCCACGCCGGCCGGGCAGTCCGAACCGCAGGCCTTGCAGGACAGGCACAGATCGAGGGATTCGGAGACCGCCGGGGACCGCCAGTCCAGGTCGCCGCGCACCACCTCCTGCAGGACCCGGGCGCGGCCGCGGGTGGTGTCCTTCTCGTCGGCGGTCGCCAGATACGACGGGCACATGAACCCGCCCGTGGCGCGGATATCCGCGCGGCACTTGCCGAGTCCGACGCAGCGGTGCACCGCGGTGCCGACGTCGCCGTCCCCGAGGAAGGCGAACCCGCCCGCCGCGGGCGCCGGGCGCAAGCCGGCCAGGCGCAGGTCGGCATCGATCGCCCTGGGCCGCACCAGAACACCCGGGTTCAGCAGGTCGTCGGGATCGAAAAGCGCCTTGAACTCGGCGAAGGCGGCCAGTGCGGCCGGGGAGTACATGCGCGACAGCAGTTCCGAGCGGGCCCGGCCGTCGCCGTGCTCCCCGGACAGCGATCCGCCGAAACGCACCACCCGATCGGCGGCATCCTCCAGGAAGGCCCGGAACCGTTGCGGCGCATCGGCGATGGGCAGATCCAGCCGCACGTGGATACAGCCGTCGCCGACGTGCCCGTACAGCAGGCCGTCGACGCCGTGGGCGCGCTTCAGATCCTCGAAGTCGCGCAGGTAGTCACCCAGGTTCGCGGGCGGCACCGCGGCGTCCTCCCAGCCGGGCCAGGCCGGATGGCCGTCCGGGGTGCGCCCGGCCAGGCCGGCGCCCTCCCCCCGGATCCGCCACAGCCGCGCGGCCTCCTCGGGGTCGGCGACGATCCGGCTGTCCAGCGCGTTCGCGGCCCGGCACAGCGCCGACGCCCGGTCGTGCGCCTCGCCGGTGGTGTCCCCGGCGAATTCGACGAACAGCCAACCACGTCCGTTCGGCAACTCCGGAACGGCGCCGTGGTGCACGCGCACGACGTCCACCAGCCGGGCGTCGATCCCTTCCACGGCGATCGGCGCCCCGGCCATGACCGTCGCGACATCGTCGGCGGCCGTGGGCATGTCCGGATATCCGAGCACGACCAGCACGGTGCCGCGCGGCACCGGCACCAGGTCCACGCTCGCCTCCAGCAGCAGACCGCAGGTGCCCTCGGTGCCGACGAAGGCCCGGGCCGCCGATGGATTGCGCTCGGGCAGCAGATGTTCCAGCCCGTAGCCCGACGCCTGCCGGTCGAATCGGCCGAGTTCGGTGCGGATCACGGCCAGGTGGTCGCGGGCGAAGCCGCCGAGCCCGGGCACCGAGTCCAGTCCCCCGGCGAGCACCCGCTCCGTCCCGGTGCCGTCGAGAATCCGCAGTTCCCGCACGGTATCGGAGGTCCGGCCCCAGGCGACCGCGCGCGGTCCGCAGGCGTTGTTGCCGATCATCCCGCCCAGCGTGCACCGGTTCTGGGTCGACGGATCGGGCCCGAAGCGCAACCCGTGCGCGCTGCCGTGCCGTTGCAGCGAACCCAGCACCGCGCCTGGTCGCACTCGCGCGCACCGCTTCTCGGGATCCACCCGGACCGAGTTCAGATGCCTGCTGAAGTCCAGCACCAGCCCGGGACCGATGGAGTTGCCCGCCACCGACGTCCCCGCACCGCGCGCGGTGACCGGCCGCCCCTCGGCCCGTGCGAACTCCAGCGCGGCCGCCACATCCGCATCGCTGCGCGGGAAGACCACCGCCTCCGGAAGCACGCGGTAGTTCGAGGCGTCGGACGAGTACTCCGCCCGCCGCCGCTCGGAATCGTCGACCTCCCCGTCGATCCTGTCGCCCAGCGCCCGCACCCACGATCCGGCCATACCGCCACACTATTCCGAGTGTCACCAGTTACCCGGACTCGGCACCCGCTCGGAGCGAACAAACCCCAGTACATCGGTGCCTGTGGAGACCCTGACCGAACAGCAACGGACGTCGGCGGCGGACCCGAATCGCGCTGAACCGAACGGTACACAACGACAACGGTCCGGCCCGTTCGACGCTGCACTGTCGCTTCCGTTCGAGCCCCGCCTCGCCACGGACGGTCCGGCACAGACCGATGGTGTGCCGCGAGTGCGCGTATCCCGGTCGGCACCAATGCGGGGAGTCACCGCGCCGAACCGAGCCGCTCCGCCGATCCGACGCCTGTTTGTCGGTCTCGCCCGTCACCTACGCTGCTGTTCCGGGTGACGTGCGGGTGAGCGGAGGATTCATGGCGACGAACGAGCCGGGCGGCCGGAAGCGGGATGCGGTCGCCACCAGGGCGGCGATCCTGGCGGCGGCGCAGCAGTCGTTCGCGGAGCGGGGTTACGAGCGGGCGACCGTGCGGGACATCGCGGCCCGCGCGGGCGTGAACCAGGCCCTGCTGTTCCGGTACTTCGGCACCAAGGACGACCTGTTCCGGGCGGCGATCGCCGACCGCGGCCGGCGACTGCTCGCGGACGGGCCCGCCGACGGCCTGTTCGCCCGGCTGCTGGCCCGCGCGCTGGTACCGGTCGACGAACCGGCCCAGGCGTATTGGCTACAGGCCGCGCTGCGGTCGAGCGGGCACGAGTCCAGCGCCTCGGTGATTCGCCGGGAACTGGGCGACGAATACGTTCGCGAGCTGTCCGCGCTCACCGACGGGCCGGACGGCGAGCTGCGCGCCGAACTGCTGCTGGCATGGCTGCTCGGCATCGGGCTGGTGCGTTCGGTGCACCGCCGCGAGTCGCTGGCGAGCGCCGATCCGGCGGCGGTTGCCGCCCATGTGCTCCGCGCCGCCCAGGCGCTGCTGGAGCAGACGGATACGAATTTTCCACCGCGATAACCGGATTCGATCGTTGACTGGGCCTCGCGCCGTCTCTTAACGTAGGTAAGTAAGCAGTTGCTTACATCGGTGGGGCCACCCGGCGCCGGGGAAGGAAGACCGCATGACCGTCAACACCGAGGTGCGCCGATTCCCCTTCGGCGAACCGGTCCGTCTCGACATCGATCCGCTGTTCGCGAAGCTTCGCCGCGAGGAACCGGTTTCGCGCATTCTGCTGCCCTACGGCGGTGAGGGGTGGCTGGTCACCCGCTACGAGGACGTGAAGCTGGTGCTCGCGGACCGGCGGTTCAGCCGTGCCGCGGCGGCCGGGCGCGAGGACGTTCCGCGCACGACGCCGACGCCGGCCCGGCCGGATTCGCTGCTCGGCCTGGATCCGCCGGAGCACAGCAGGCTGCGCAAGCTGGTCGCCAAAGCGTTCACCGGCCGCCGGGTCGAGTTGTTGCGCCCGCGCGTGCAGGAGATCGTGGACGCGCTGCTGGGCGATATCGAACGGGCCGGGCCGCCCACCGATCTGGTGCGCGATTTCGCGCTGCCGCTGCCGGTCACGGTGATCTGCGAGGTACTCGGCGTCCCGCCGCGCGACCAGCACCGGTTCCGGGAATTCTCCGACATGATCGTCTCCACCACCGCCTACACCCGCGAGCAGATCATTGCCGGGCGCGTGGCCCTGGAGGAGTATCTCGCCGAGCTGATCGCGGAACGTCGCCGCCGCCCGTCCGAGGATCTGCTGCACGCGCTGGTCACCGCGCGCGACGACGACGATCGGCTGAGCGAGATCGAGCTGATCAACCTGGGCATCGGCCTGCTGATCGGCGGCCACGAGACGACCGCCAACCAGATCGCCAACTTCACCTACCTGCTGCTCACCGAGCGGGAGCACTGGGAACTGCTGCGCGAGCGGCCGGACCGGGTGCGCGGCGCGATCGAGGAACTGCTGCGCTACGTCCAGCTGGGTTCGGGCGGTTCGTCACCCCGGATCGCCACCGAGGATGTCGAGCTGGCCGGGGTCACGGTGCGGGCCGGTGAGGCGGTGTTCGTGAATATGCAGGCCGCCAATCGCGACGAGGCCGTCTTCGAGGATCCGGAGCGACTCGACCTCACCCGCACGCACAATCCGCACGTCGCGTTCGGACACGGCGCCCACCACTGCGTCGGCGCGCAGCTGGCCCGGATCGAACTACAGGTCGCGATGGGCGCACTGCTGCAACGGTTCCCGTCGCTGCGGCTGGCCGTGCCGGCCGACGAGGTGTCGTGGAAGATCGGCCTGCTGGTGCGCGGGCCGACGGCGCTCCCGTTGAGCTGGTAACCGGGATCTGCTCCCGCTCCTTCCCGCGGATTTCGCCGTCCGCGAACCGGGTCCGGCCGCGGTACCACTTGCCCTCAACCAATGTTGAGGTCTTAGTGTCGGTGCCCTCGGGTTCGATGACCCGGAGGAGAAGGAGCGGTCGGATGAGTATCGAGTCGGAGGCGTGGAGTCAGCTCTACCGGCAGGCACACGCACCACAGGAACGGCGGGCGATCGGCCGCGCCACGGCGCGGCGCATCCTGCGCTTCGCCCGGCCGCACCGGCCGCAACTGATCGGGTTCCTGGCGTTCAGCGTCGCGTCGGCGCTGTTGGCGGTGGCCAATCCGGTGCTGGCCGGCCAGGTGGTCGACGGCATCGTCGGCCATGCCGCGCCGGGGTCGGTGGTCATGCTGGCGGCGGTGATCGGCGCGGTCGCGGTGCTGGACGCCGGGCTGGGCATCGTGATCCGCTGGCTGTCGGCGCGGATCGGCGAGGGCCTGATCCTGGACCTGCGCACGGCCGTCTTCGACCACGTGCAGCGGCTGCCCGTAGCGTTCTTCACCCGCACCCGGACCGGCGCGCTGGTCAGCCGCCTGAACAGCGATGTGATCGGTGCGCAGCGCGCCTTCAGCACCACGCTGTCGGGCGTGGTCACCAACGCCGTCACCCTGCTGCTCACGCTGGTGGTGATGGTGCGGCTGTCCTGGCAGATCACGCTGCTGGCGCTGATCCTGTTGCCGCTGTTCATGTTTCCCGCGCGCCGGATGGGGTCGCGGGTGGCCGAGATCCAGCGCGAGGCCGCCCAGCTGAACGCCGCGATGAGCAGCCAGATGACGGAGCGGTTCTCCGCGCCGGGCGCCACCCTGGTGAAGCTGTTCGGCCGGCCACGGCAGGAGTCGACGGAGTTCGCGCTGCGCGCCGGGCGCGTGCGGGATATCGGCGTGCGGACGGCGATGCTGCAGACGATCTTCGTGACGGCGCTGACGCTGGTGTCGGCGCTGGCGGTCGCGCTGGTCTACGGCCTCGGCGGCTGGTACGCGCTGCGCGGACAGCTGGACGCCGGCTCGGTGGTGGCGCTGTCGCTGCTGCTGACCCGCCTCTATACCCCGCTGACCGCACTCGCCAGCGCCCGGGTGGACATCATGTCGGCGCTGGTCAGCTTCGAGCGGGTCTTCGAGGTGCTGGATCTGAAGCCGCTGATCCAGGACGCTCCCGACGCGAAACCGGTGCCTGCCGGGCCGGTTTCGGTGCGGTTCGACGATGTCCGCTTCGGCTACCCGTCGGCCGACAAGGTGTCGCTGGCCTCGCTGGAGGATGTCGCCACACTGGACGCGCGCGGCGGAGTGGAGGTGCTGCACGGGATTTCGCTGCACGCCGAGCCCGGGCAGATGGTCGCCCTGGTCGGCTCGTCGGGCGCCGGGAAATCGACCATCGCCCAATTGGTTTCGCGACTGTACGACGTCGACTCCGGAGGGGTGCGGCTGAACGGCGTGGATGTGCGCGAGCTGACCGGTCGCTCGATTCACGACACGGTCGGCCTGGTCACCCAGGACGGCCACCTGTTCCACGACTCCATCCGCGCCAATCTGCGCCTGGCCCGGCCGGAGGCGACAGACGCGGACATGTGGGAGGCGCTGCGCCGCGCCCGGCTGCACGAGCTGGTCGCCGCGCTGCCCGACGGGCTGGATACGGTGGTCGGCGAGTGCGGCTACCGGCTCTCCGGCGGTGAGCGGCAACGCCTGACGATCGCCCGCCTGCTGCTCAAGCAGCCCCGGGTGGTCATCCTGGACGAGGCCACCGCCTCGCTGGACTCCACCTCGGAGGCGGCCGTGCAGGAGGCGCTGGCCGAGGCCCTGGAGGGCAGGACATCGCTGGTGATCGCCCACCGCCTGTCCACGATCCGCAGCGCCGACCAGATCCTGGTGCTGGAGGAGGGCCGAATCGTCGAGCGCGGCACCCACTCCCGGCTGCTGAGCGCGGGCGGCCGCTACACCGAGCTGTACCGCACCCAGTTCGCCACCGACGACGATCCGGAACCGGTGGCCGTGTGATCCGAGCGGTGCGCACAGAGGCCGCAGGTACAGAGATACCGCAGGTATAGAGATACCGCCGAATTCCTGTTCGAGGGACCGGAACAGGAGTCCGGCGGCATCGTCGTTCATCCGGTGCGGCGACCTACCCGAGCACGGCGCTGTGCACGGACGACGCCGCAGGCGTGGATCGGTGGGTCCCCGGTATCAGTTGCGGCGGGGGTCGTTGCAGCGGGCGTCCCACGCGGCGGGCAGATCGTCGGAAATTACCGGCGCGTCCAGAATTTCGTCGTCGAAACCGAAGGCGTCCAGTAACGAGGGCAGGTTGTCGGCGAGGTTGTCGATGGCCCGGGCGAGCTGCCGCTTGATCGTCTCGACGGCGGCGACGTCGAGCAGGCCGTGGGTGAGGTACCATGCGGCATGCTCGTCGAGATAATGCAGCGCGAAAACGTCACGCGCGGCGGCGATCTCGGGATATTCGGCTCGCGCGTCGAGCAGGCTCAGGGCCTCTTCGGCGCAGTATGCCTCGGCCAGGTTCAGGGCCTCCGGGATGACCGCCAACCGGTCGGCCAGCGCAGGCGTCGCCAGATGTTGCTGCGCCTCCTGCACGATCGTGAGAGTACGAGCGCTGAGCAGGCGTATGCGGTCGGCGGCGTCGGCGGGGTCGTGTAGCTCGGGTTCCGGCGGCTGTTTGCCGGCGAGTTGTCTGGCCAGGACGCGACCGGCGACGGAACCGAGGACGTGACAGTCGCCCTCCCCGGTGATGGCCGCATGACAGACGCCCAGGTAGCCGGCGACCCGGTTGGCGCTGAACATGCCCTGCGCACCCATCTTGATGCGGCAGTGCGTGACCGTATCCAGCGCGTGCAGCTGGATGAAGTGCTTGGCCAGCATCACCGACACGACGGTGTCGCGATCGGTGAGATCGCTGTCGGCCAGGAAGGTCTTGATCGAGTTGCCGTAGACGGTCCGGGCGACGGTGCCCGCCAGGTCGGTGAGCAGAGTGTTGCGCACGTGCGGGATATCGGCCATGAGCGGGCTGTCGAACGGCGTCAGCGGCACCACCCGCTTGGCGGCGTAGCGCAGCGCGATGTAGAGCGAGGCGCGGGCCGAGGCGTTCAGGCAGGACGACAGGGCCAGCCGCCCGACCGTCAGCTGGCTGATCGCCGAGGAGAAGGCCCGCTTCCGGCTGTTCTCGTCGCGCCAGGTCAGCACGCCCTCGTCATCGATGGTGGCCAGGTCGTTGCTCAGCCAGGCATCGCGCTCGACCCGGAGATTGTCGAAGCTGATGACCGAGTTGTCCATGATGACCAGCGGTTGATGATCGAGCTGGGTGATCGTCACGCCGGGGCACGGGTCGCCGTTGGCGTCGCGCAGCCGCGCGGTGAACAGGTGCACGCCCTGATCGACGCCCGCCGCATCGATGAACCGCGCACCGATGACACAGACCCGGGCGACCGGGATGCCGACGCTGGGCATGAATTTCCGGGCCCGCGGGTTCGGGGTGTTGAGCACGAACCCGTCACCGTCCCAGGTCGCGGTGGTCTGCATGAATCCGATGTTGGATCCGCACCCGTACTCGGTGAGCAGCATGACGCCGATGCTGGAGGCGTCGTCCAGATCGTGCAGATACGGTGCGGCGGAATCGGAATCGGTCAGGGTGGCCAGGCTGCCCGAGGCCAGGTTGTAGTGGCCGGAGATCAGTGGGATCAGGTCCGTCGCCAGCACCGCGGACCAGTCGAAGACCGCGAACAGCTCGGGTAGATCGGTGGCGACGGCGCGAGTGCTGCCGATCTCCTTGACCAGATACCGCAAGTGATCATAGGCGTTCTCCCGCCGTTGCTCCTGACTCTGCCGCTCGGTGACGGCGAAGTCCGGGTTGGTCAGAACCTGTTGCAGTTGCTGGTGGAACTCCAGGTCACCGTGCCGGAGAAGCTCCGCCAGCGATGTGCGTTCCCGGTAGCCGTTTGTAGCCATAACTGCCTCCTACATTTTTCCGATCCCAGCGGTCGCTCGTCTACCGTCGGGCATACTCGAGGCAACCGCTTTCGGACCTCGATGCACCGGAGCCCGCTGTGATCGCATGTTCACGCGAACACGACCGGGGACCGAGGCGGGAGGGCCGGGCGATCACCCGTCAAACGTTCAATGCACCACCTTCACGTGAATGTCGTTCGCTACCCGGCCACCGGGTTCCGCGCGCAGCGCGGTGGAGCGGACGCGGGCCGATCCAGGCCCTCGAAGAGCCGACGCCGGCCCTCGGTGAATCGCGGGAACACAGCAACGGTTCCCGAAGCCACGGTCGCTCGATCTGATTTCGCCGGTGAGGCGGGCGATCGGTCGGTATCGGCCGGGAAACAGCGTGAGTACGCCGCCGGGCCGCTATTACGGTCGGGTCGAACTGCGACACCCTCGTTGCCGCAGAGTTGCCTTTGACCCAATCGAGACACGAATTGTATTGTGACACAAACCGTGTTGGAGTTCACCACGAACGGTGACAAAAATTTGGGGTGGAGCGCGCCCGGTCTTAGTGGTACGTCCCAATATTGCCGAGGGCCGCCGGGCGGCCGGGCGAGCGGCTGCACGCGGCGGGAGTGATCATCACCGGCGCGATACATCTCCGACGCGCCGATCGTCGAGTCGGGTCCGGAACCGGTAGTTCCGGACCGGCTCGCGCTCCGCCCACGGCCCCCGCTCGCCGAAGGCCGTCGGCCCGAACAGTTCTCACCGACACGGCCCTCCACACCGCCGGATACGCTCCCCACCAGCGCCGCGAAAGCTGTTACCGCCCAACACAACCGAGCGCGACCGGAGCGCCGGGTGGGACCTCGGCAGCCACCCGCCCCGGCGCTCGCGCAACAGTGCGGTCGAGAAAACTACTTCGTCAGAGGACGAACTGGGGGGACGGCGGGAAAACGACAGGAAATGCCGTCAACGCTCGGTGAAATGGGCCGGGGCGCCAGAGGAGATCATTTTCGGGAACCGCCAGTTTCATTTCCGGAAGGGTATCCAGGAGTTGATCGATAACGTCCTGCGCGAGCAGAATCCCGTACGGGCGGGCATGTGCGGGACAGGCATGGTCGCCGGTGCTGAACGCCAAATTCCAGCCATTGTCCAGAAATTCGCCCGTGTTCATCTCCGGATCCGTATTACATGCGGCCATACTGATGACCACCGGCTGATCCGCCGGCAGCCATACGTCCTCGATCAGAATGGGCTGGCGAGGATAGGTGATGCAATAGTTCGCCATCGGCGGGTCGGTCGCCAGTCGTTCGTCGAGTGCGGTCCGCGTCGACAGCGGAACCCTATTGTCCTCGCTGGTGAAACGGATATCGGTGAGCATCAGCAGCAGCGTGTTGGCGATCAGGTTCACCGGCGGTTCGACACCGGCCGCGAACAACAGGACCAACTGGTGCACCATCTCCTCGTCGGACATTCCGGTGGAATGCTGGACCAGCCTCGTGGTGACGTCGTCGGCCGGGTGGGCGCGCTTCAGGGCGGTGAGGTCTACCAGCGCCTGGCCCATGATCGCGTTCACGGTGTCGGTGTCCACACCGTCGAACATCGCGGCACTGGCGGTGGCGACCCGTTCACCGATCTCCGGTGGACAGCCGAGCATCTCGCAGAAGACGGAGAAGACCAACGGGAGGATGTACTGGTTCAACAGGTCCGCATTCCCGTCCTCGCAGAACGTGTTGATGATCGGGATGGCGGAGTTCTCCACCATGGTGCGCAGCGAGTTCAGGTCGATACCGGCCAAGGCGTCGTTCAGGGCACTGCGGTAGCGGGTGTGCTCCGCACCGCTGGTACGAATCGCGTTGGGCCGGTATTCGATCATCGGCATGATCGGAATATCCGACGGTACGGTTTTCTGCCAGATACTCGGATCGGCCGGAAAATGGTGCGAGTCGTTGAGAATTCGTACGGCTGTGCCATATTTGACGACCAGGGTTGCCGGCACGCCCGGCCACATCTCGATCGGCACCAGCGGTCCGTAATCGCTGCGCATCCGGCGGTAGAACCCGTGCGGGTCGGCCGCGAATTCCGGACTGTAAATGGGGATTCGAGGACCTACGAGCTCGATCGACGACATTGAGTTGGCGGTAGCACCCTGATGCGTGTGCTGCGGATACACGTGGTCTCCTTGAAATCGGCTGCGGCAGCATAGTACCCAAGCAGAGGCCCAGCGTCGCCCGCATGCTCGAAGGGTGCTGACGCCGAAACCGTGCCGTTGCTGGGCCGAGCCGTGCGCGGCCGGCCCTGCCGGGATCGGCCGCGACTACGGTGAACCGTTGGGGCACAGCATGATCGCACCCGTGCCCCCACGCCGGTCCGCGCGGCTACTCGTGTCCGGCCAGAATCACCGGCAATCGTCCATGGCCGTTGCTGATGAATCCGGGAACCGTACCCAGTTCCGCCGGTCCGGTCGCCAAGGTCATCTCGGGGAAGCGCTCGAAAAGGGACTTCAGGGCGATTCCGGCTTCCAGCCGCGCCAGTGCCGCGCCCAGGCACAGGTGCCGTCCCCAGCCGAATGCCAAGTGGTCCTTGGTTTTCCGGGTCACGTCGAATTCGCCGGCGGTGGCGCCGAAGACCTGCGGGTCGCGGTTGGCCGCGGCGTAGGAGGCGAGGATGGCCTCGCCCTTCGCGATGTGGACGGGGCCCGCGGCCGTATCGATCGTGATGTCGTCGACGGCGAAGCGCAGCGGCAAATTCGCGACCGGGGCCTCGAACCGCAGCGCCTCTTCGACCAGTTCGCTCCAGGAGACCTCGCCCGAGACCACGTGGGCTCGCTGGTCCGGCGCCGTGAGCAGCAGATAGATGGCCTGGTCGAGCAGGTTGACGGTGGTCTCGTGCCCGGCGCTGATGACCAGCAGCAGGGTGTCGACGAGCTCCTGCTCGGTCAGCTGGGAGCCGTCCTCCTCGTCCCGGTGCGCGACCAGCACGCTGGTCATGTCGTCGCCCGGGGTGGCACGGCGGTAGGCGACGAGCTCACGCAGGATGCGCTGCATCTCGAGAAAGTTGGCCTGCGCCTGCTCCGGGGTCAGCGAGGTGTCGAAGATGCCGTCCACGCACGTGCGCAGGCCCGGCCCCAGCGATTCGGGAACGCCCATCAACTCCGTGATGACCCGGATCGGCAGCGGATAGCAGAAGCCCTCCCGCAGGTCGGCCGGTTGGCCCGCGGGCGTCTGCGCCAGCCGGCCCAGCAGGTCGGTGGCGATCGCCTCGACGCGCGGCCGCATCTCCTCCATCCGCTGCCGGGTGAACGCGGGCCGGACCAGTTTCCGTAGCCGGGCGTGGTCGTCGCCGTAGGCGGTGAACATGTTGTTCACCGCCACCCACGTGAACAACGGCCAGTCCGGACCGATCTCGCCGTTGATGAAGGCCGGCCAGTGCTGGCGCGAGTCCTTCGACACCCGCGGGTCGAGTAGCAGGCTGCGCAGAATCTGGTGGTCGGTCACCGACCAGGCCGGGACGCCCTCCGGCAGCACAACGCGGACGATCGGTCCGCGTTCGCGCAGGCGTGCGGCCTCGCCCTGGATGTCGGCGCCCTGAATGTCCAGGACTACCGCGTCGTGATGCTCCATCATGATCTCCTCACTAGACATGCAACGGTGGAGAGGTGGGGAAGACGACCGGCAGTTCCGTGAGGGCACGGTGAAGTGGGCCGGGCCGCCACACCAGTTCGCTGGGATGCACGGCCAACCTCATGTCCGGGAGCGCGTCGAGCAGCTGGTCGACGGCGTCCTCGGCGATCTGCAGGCCGGGTATCCGGGCCGGGCACTGATGTTCGCCCGCGGAGAAGGCGAGATGTGAGCGGTTGCCCCGGAGATCCGGCGCCCGCACCGCGGGGTCGGCGTTGCAGGCCGCCATGCTGATCAGGACGGGCTGATGAGCGGGTAGCCAGGTGTCGTCGATGAAGACCGGCTGGCGCGGATAGGTGGCGCAGTAGTTCGCCAGCGGCGGATTGGTGAACGAGACCTCTTCCAGCGCATCGCGCGTCGAGAGGCTGCCGTCCAGCAGGTTGCCGGCGAACCGGTCGTCGGTCAGCATCAGCAACAGCGTGTTGCTGATCAGATGCACCTCGGGCTCCGAACCGCCGCCGTGCAGGGTGACGAGCTGGTGGACGACTTCCTCTTCGCTGAGGTTGCTGGGATGCCTGATCTGGCGGGTGGTGATGTCGTCGTCGGTACTGGCCTGCTTGCGCCGGACGTGCTGGTAGAGGGTGCCCATCAGCAGGTCGTTTCCGGCCTCGGCGTCGCCGGAGGCGTCGAAGATGGCCGCCATGCCCCGTCCGACCTTGTCGAGGGTGTCGTCGTCGAAGCCGAGCATGTACCCCAGGGATTTGTAGACGAGGGGGTAGATGTACTGGCCGAGCAGATCGGCTCGCCCCCAGGGCTCGGTACCGTCGCCGCCGCAGAAGTTGTTGATCAGGTCGATAGCGAACCGCTCGACCACGCCGTGCATGGCGTGCAGGTCGACCCCGGCGATCGAATCGCGATTCGCATCGCCGTACCGCACATGGTCGTTGCCGGAGTTGCGCAGGGCGTTGGGCCGCCACTCCAGCATCGGCCGCAGCGGGTGATCGGCGGGCAGGGTCTTCTCCCACACCCGCGGATCGGAGGGAAAATGGTCGGGGTCATGCAGAATCCGCACCGCGGTCCGGTGCGAGATCACCAAGGTCGCGGGCACATCCCTGTCCAGCCAGACCGGTACCAGCGACCGAAAACGCCGCCGCATCTGCTCGTAGACGCGATGCGGATCGGCCGCGAACTCGGGTGTGTACAGCGCGAACTCGGGTTCGGTGTCGACGGGTGAGCCGTGCACTACGGTACGACGCCGCTCCGGCGACGTTCCGGGCAGCTGCGGCGTGGTCAATCTCCAACTCCAACGGTAGATGAGAATGTTGACGAGTCATGCTCAGCGGCAACGCATTCCGCACAAACTACTGTGAGCCACAGCCGACCCCCGGACAGGTCAGGACACCACCGAGCCCTGGGCATCCGTGTACACTCGTCGGCTCATCCCGCTCCCTCCGGGGTCAAAGTGATTGCCCTAGAGCATGTTTCAAGCGTTTTCAGATGGTACAGATCGCCGCCGAGTCGTGCAGGCCGACCCGCCGCATTCGGTGGGGCTGCCCGACGAACCGCTGGCCAACGCTCCGCGCCGCATTCGCCATCTCCCCGGAACGGACCCGGACCCGCCGTGACACTCGATCACACGTTCGGGTTCCGGGTGAATTCCGAGCCGACCGGTCGTTCAGAATGTGGGCGAGGCCACGCGGTCCTGCGCGGTCGAACTACCATGCGTGCTCTCGGCTGCGTCCTTGTGCGCCACGATGTTCGACCAGCCCACCACGCCCAGTGCGGCCACACCGAGAATCGCCCCGATCCACGCCACCGCCGGGTAGCCCGCACCCGCGCCGATGGCCAGGCCGCCGAGCCACGGACCGGCCGTGATACCGAGGTTGAACGACGAGACATTGCCCGCCGCACCCAGGGTGGAGGCCGCGGGCGCCAGGGTGAACACCCGGCTGTTCAACACCGGATTGATGCCGAAACCGAAGGCGCCCACCAGGAATACCAGCACGGCCACCGGGAGGATGTGCTGCGCGGCGAGGGCCAGCAGGGCGGAGCTGAGGATGAGCCCGCCGATGCCGACGCCGAGCGTGCGCATCGGATGCGCGTCGGCGGTGCGGCCACCGACCACGATGCCGATCACCCCGCCGAGGCCGTAGATCGCCAGCACCACCGGAACCCAGCCCTCGGCCAGTCGGGTCGTCTCGGTCAGCAACGCACCGAGGTAGCCGAACGTGACGAGCAGGGCGGCCGTGGCCAGCGCGGTGGTTGCGTACAGCAGCCAGACCCGGCCGGACGCCAAGGCGCGCAGCTCGTTTCGCACCTGCGGTGGTTCCGTGTGACGGGCGTCCGGGATCTTGGCGAACACGCCCACCATGGCCAGCACCGCCAGCACCGCGACCGCCCAGAACGCGGCGCGCCAGCCCAGATGCTGCCCGAGGAACGTCCCCGCCGGCAGGCCGACGATGGTGGCCACGGTGAGCCCGCCCGCGACCACGCTCATCGCCTTGCCGCGGGCATTGCCGGGAACCAGGCCGACGGCGGTCGCGGCGGCCACCGACCAGAATCCGGCGTACACGAACGCCGCCACCGCGCGGGTCGCGAAGAGTATCCGGTAGTCGGAGGTCAGCGCGCCGACCACGTGCGCGACGGCGAAGACCGCGAGGAAGGCGAGGAGGGCGTTGCGGCGCGACCATCGCAGCGTCGCGACCGCGAGGACCGGCGCTCCCACCAGCATTCCCATCGCGAACGCCGAGATGAGCAGTCCGGCCTGCGGCACCGAAACGCCGAGGTCGCTTGCCATTTCGGTGAGCAAACCCGCGAGCATCAGCTCCGAGGTGCCCTGGGCGAAGATCGACAGGCCCAGGATGTAGACGGCCGACGGCATCGGGACTTCCTTCCAGTTCGGGATACTTCAGTTTTGGACATTTCAGTTCAAAACACGGGCAGCACAGGACCCGGCCCCTCGAAGGGACTACGCCCGCGGGATCACAGACAGCTCAGCGCGACATTCGCGATCGCCGTCAGGGTCTCTCGATCGGCCCCGCCACGGGCCGCCACCCGCATGCCGCTGATCGCGGCCACCACGAAATTCGCGAGATCGCCCGCCGCCCTGGACCTATCGATCTCGCCCGCCCGCTGACCGGCCTCGATGGTTGCGGTGAGCGCCTCCAGCCGCCGATCCCGGTCGACCCGCAACAGGCGCGCCACCTCCGGATCGCGCTGCCCCAGCTCGACCGTCGCGTTCACCACCAGACAACCCAGCGGATCGTCCTGCGGCGCGTCGATGACCACCCACAGCAGCGCCCGCACCTTGTCCTTCGCCGATCCGGGACCGTCCAGCAGCTCGAAGGTGCCGGCGTTCTTATCGGCCATATACCGGCGCAGCGCCCGCTCGAACAGGTCGTGCTTGCCGGCGAACGTGTTGTAGATGCTGCTGCGACCCAAACCCGTTGCGGTACAAAGGTCCTGCGTCGACGTCCCGTCGTACCCGGAATCCCAGAACGCCCGCATCGCGGCATCCACCGCCCGGTCCTCGTCGAATTGCCTGGGTCGTGCCATGTAGCCACCGTATCAGTTTTAGATAGATCAGTACAAAACTGAACCGAGGGCGCTCGCACACCTGTCCCGGACGAGTCACGGCATGAACCGGCCAGGGACCGCTGCGAGCGGTCTCACCAAGGGATCCTGTGGTTGGTCAGAACTCTCCGGCGACGCCCAGCACGGTGCGCCCGGAGTGTCCCCCGGACCGGATCGACTCCAGGACCTCGGCCACCCGGGTGACGGGTGCGTAGTTCTCGTAGTCCGAAAGGTGCTGCGGCTTCAGGTCTTTGCCCAGCCGGGCCCACAGTTCCCGGCGCTGCTCGATCGGGAAGTGCGCCGAATCGATGCCCAGCAACGAGACCCCGCGCAGGATGAAAGGCATGACGGTGGTGGGCAGTTCGTTGCCGCCGGTCAGGCCGCTCACGGCCGCCGCGCCGCCGTACCGGATCGTACTCAGCACGTGCGCAAGGGATTTGCCGCCGACGCTGTCCACCGCGCCCGCCCACTGCGCCTTGGCGAGCGGCCGCGGCTTGGCCTCCGGATCCTCCGGCAGCCGCCCGATCACCGACTTCGCACCGAGCGCGGCCAGCCGCTCGCCCGCATCGGTCTTACCGGTCGAGGCGACGACCTCGAACCCGAGCCCGCCCAGGATGTCGACGGCGACCGTGCCGACACCCCCGGTCGCGCCGGTGACCAGCACCGGGCCGGAGTCGGGCGTCAGGCCGCGCTCCAGCAGGGCCTGCACGCTCATCGCCGCGGTGAAGCCCGCGGTGCCGATCGCCGCGGCCTCCCGGGTGCTCAGGCCGTCCAGCGGCACCACCCACTCGGCCGACACGCGCGCATATTCGGCGAACCCGCCGTTGTGCGACGTCCCGAGCTCGTAGCCGTGCGCGATCACCCGATCCCCGGGCGAGAACGCCGGATCCTCGGAGGAGACCACCTCCCCGGCCAGATCGATGCCCGGAATGATCGGATACTCGCGGACCACCCCACCCCGGGGCGTGACAGCCAGCCCATCCTTGAAGTTGGCACCGGAGAAGTGCACCTTGATCGTCACGGTGCCCGCCCCGAGAAAGTCGTCCCCCACCTCCTCCCGAGCCAACACCACACCACTGTCCGTCTCGTGCGCCACCATCGCCCAAAACTGCATGCTTCCGAGCATAGGTGCGCCCGCCACCGATCAACATCACCATCGCCCCGGCGACCGGTCGGCGCATATGCGCGGCCGGTTCCGATATCGATTGCCGACCGCGCGTCTAGACGCGCCCGTAGCCGATTCGCATCAGCCGGAAGCGATCGGCAACCTCCGACAGGTTGACATTGCCGCGTACACGGCAACCTTTACAGAACCGGCCTGCGGAGACGATCAGCGGCACAGGGTGTCTCATCGACGTTCGTTGGCGAGATACCGCGCCTGGCCAGTGGAGCATCCGGCCGAGTGTACGAGTAGCAGATCGGTTACCGCATCGCCGGAGACGGTGTACTCGGAATGTCTCGGCATCCGTGAACAGCCGGCGGGCGGCGCGGGGAGTTCCAGGTGGACGAGCCGGTCACCGAGTCCATGTAAGGGCAGGTTCTGGATGTGACCTGCGCGGCGGCGGACGTGAAAGGAAACGATAAGACCGCACCAAGCCGCCTGGAACACGTTGGGCGGGTGACGGGCGAGAACGTGACCATAAGAAGAAAGACCGGTACGCGCAAGCCTGCACCTCCGTGGTGGACGCACTGGGCGGGTAGCACGGCACTGCTCATCGGACTTTGTTGTGCGGCATTGCTATTTCTGTGTGCAGCTGCCGGCTGGGCAGCCATGGCCGGTGAGCTCATGACCGCGCTCTTCGGTTTCGTGATTCTGTTCGGACTGTGCGTGATGTGGCCGGTGCTCACGACGATAGGAGTCATCCGCTACCGAACGTATCTGATCAGCCTGATCGCGCCCATCCTCGTTCTCGGGTTCCTCGCGGGTGTCGGGTCGGGATTCGTCGAGACGGCCGGTTGGCGGGTCTCCAAGGGACCGATGGAGCGTGCAGCGGCCAACTGTGCAGATGCCGACCGTGGGCTGTACGGGGTCTATCTCGTCCACTCGGTCGAGGAACGGAACAGGGGCTGTCTGTTCACTACAAATAACTACACGGACGGAGCCGAAGTCGGGTACGCCTACTTCCCGAATGGTGTTCCCTCACGAGGTTCTGAGCCTCCTGGGATTTCTCATTTGGTTTACGAGCCGTTCGAAGGTCCCTGGCACAAGGTCTTCTACCACTCGTGACTTATGCCGTGCTGAGGATCTGTGCGGGGACCGCATCACCAAGTTTGTCGGCAAGTCGACACAGACGGGTTGCGGAATATCGACACCGCCCCCAGGCTCATCACCATAGCTCTACGACCACTCACACCTCGACCTGTCGCAACACCTCGCCATCGACGCCACCTGACAATGCGAGAACACCGCCACATATCGCCGCGAGTCACAGTCGCCACCGACGGACGACTGTCGGAAAGCGTGTCGAAAAGTGCTGTTGCCCAATAACTCCGGTCGGACCTCTCGTACGGCCACGCCCATACCTCCGCCGCGCCACCAATGCTCGTGCTCGACGGTGACGCCCTCGACCTGATCGGTGGTGGAGTCGCGCTCGTCGGCTACGCGCGAGTGGTAGAGCGCTCGCCTCGGGGGAACCGGCGGTCGGCTCCGTCGTTCGGCAGGCCCAGCCGACTATGCAGCGATGACGTTGTCCGCTGCGATCGAGCCCAGAGCCTCGACTGGGAACTGACCCACGCGCTCGAGAAATACGTCCAGTTCCCTCCTGTCGACAGCTGCCGCACACTACATGGGAACGCCCCGGGGCCGATGCGCTCCGGGGCCTTCCTCTGTAACGGGCGGGCACCAGGTTGCCACTTGCTTGCTCGATGTCGCGGTGCAGGCATCAAGTTCCTCCGGGGTGCGGTCCTTTGGCCCGAGAGCCGCACTCGATCGTCGGATCGAGTCAGCGGGCGTAGGAGGCTACTCCGACCGGCCCGACGCCGATGCACATGCCTAGTTCGGGTGTGCGGGAAGTGATTCGGAGGGTCGAGCCGTTGCCTACCAGGCGGACGAATGCTGTGTGCAGGCCCGACTGCACCGGGACGGAGACGGGTTGGCCGTGTTCGAGGCCGACGACTATGCGGCCGTCGTGGTCGGCGAAATAGTTGAGTTGGGCTGTCCAGCCGTTGTCGAGTAGGGGGCCGTCGAGGGGGAGTTCGACCGGGGCGCGGCTGTCTATGCGGTAGCCGCAGCCGGGTTCCGGGCCCGGGCGGATGCCTCGGTTCCACCAGACCTGGGCAGGGACGACCTTGCCGGTGTCGGTGATCATGCGCAGGTCGGGGGTGGAGTCGGCGAAGGCGTGCGGGGCGGCCGCGGACAGGACGCGGCTGTTCAGATTCTGCGGGTATGCCAGCGGGGTCAGGACCATCCAAGGGACTTCTTGGTCGAGGAGGGGGGCGCCGCCGGCGGCCAGGGTGGGCTCGAGGTTCGTCAGATATGTCCGGGTCGGGCTGAGCGACCACGAGCGAACGAAGGTTGTCGTGGACCACAGGCTGCTCGCCACGAACAGCACGGCCGCGACAGCGGCCACCCGGCGAGCCGGGGAGTGCCCGTCGCGGTAACCGCCACGATCGTCGGATCGACTGTCGCCACCGCTCGGCCTCCCCACCCGGACACGCCGGGGCGGGATAGGTAGTGCTGCACTACCGAAATCCCACCGGCCCAGCCGATTACCGGCGGTCTCGCCACGGCGCCGGGCTCTCAGCAGCAGGGCGCCCGCGGCGGCCAGGACCACCGTGACGTCGGCGAGGTAGCGCAGCGACTGCATGAGTTCGGCCGCGGTGTTCGGGCCGCCGCGCAGCAGGGCCATCGACACCTGGACGCCGATTACGTACGCCACCACCAGGATCCACACCGGCGCGGTGCGGACCCGGGTCCGCACCGAGACCGCGACGAGGGCTCCCAGCGCGATCCAGGCGATCACCACCGTCCAGGTCGGCGGCACCGCCCAAGGGGTGGACGGCAGCCAGCGCGCCCAGGCCCAGGGACCGCCCAGCAGCGTCGGCACGATGCCCAGGGAGGTGGCGCTGTGCAACAGATTCCACAGATTTCCGGGGTCGCTGTGGATGGCCGCCGTGTCGAGCACCGAGAGGTACGCCGCCGCCCAGCATGCCAGTACCGCAACCGAACCGGCCCACAGCGCGGCGCCCCGCCGGGCAACCGTGCGCAGGACATCCGGCCGTCCGTCGAGGTAGCCGACGAGCGCCGCCACGGCGAACGCGACGAACGGAATCACCACGGACTTCTCGAAGAACAACAGCCCCACGGCGAAGACCACGGTCCCGGATATCGCGTATCGCCGCCGGCCGGTGCGGACCAGCAGGGCCGCATCGCCGATCACCCAGGCGAGCGCGGCCTGCAGAGGCAAGGCATTGAGCGCGGCCGACCACCAGGCGAACGACGGCAGCGTCAGCGGGCAGAACAGATAGAAGACCAGCGGCAGCAGGATTACCCAGCGAGTGGTCCGCGCCGCGTTCCGGACCCGAGCACCGATACGGCCCGACCGAGCACCGCCTATAACAGCATCGCCCGGAACAGCCCCGCCCCCTGCCGAATCCAGCACGACCAGCATCCGCCATACCGCCACCGACGCCGCGAGCTGCAAGACCAGCAGCGACAGCACCGGCCCCGCCCACACCAGCGGCGCCGCCTTGGTGACGACCCACCCGACCGCGAAGGCCAGCGGCATGAAGTGCCCGTCGTGGTTGTGCAGCAACAGGTCCGACGACAGCAGCGGATACGTCCCCGCGCGTCCCATGAGGATGAGGTCGTCCCAATAGAAATACCCGCTCCCGGAGACCCAGGCCCGAATCCCCAGTTGGGCCAGGATCAGAGCGACCGCCGCCGCGAGCGGCGATACGCGCCGCCCGGGCCGCCGGGCCGCGACCCGCCGCCGGACAGGCTGGTGGTCCGGTGCGGTGGCCGCGGCGACGTCCATGGCCACCCACCGTACTGCCGCTCCGCCGCCACACCGCGCGGGCGCGCCCCGGGGCGCGAGACTTGCTGTGTCACATTGTCACAGATACCGTGGCGGTCCGGGTCGGGGACAAGCAGCGGCAGCCGGGCACGCACGCCGAGGTCGCGCGCGTGGCGCGGTTGCCACGACCTCCGGACAGGTGAGCGATGCCGAAACGGGTGCAGCTGACACATGATCAGAGTTGGAGTCGCGACGACCGGACCGTGGTCGTCGCCGAGCCCGGCCGCTGGGCGAATCCGTTCCGGGCCGGCGCCCGCCCCGGCGCCACCCGGGAAGTGGTCACCACGCGGTTCCGCGAATGGCTCGTGCACAGCGACGACGACGCGGCCGCCGCCATGCGGGCGGCGCTGCCGGAACTCCGCGGCAAGGACCTGGCCTGCTGGTGCCCGCCCGGCGACCCGTGCCACGGTGACGTCCTGCTCGACCTCGCCAACAATGGCGCCGCGAACTCCGAACCCGCCGAACAACTCTGAACCGTCGACCCCTGAAACTCGGTGGCCCGCAGTACTCGATCAGGTCAGCGACGGTATTTCCGCTGGTACGGCAGTCAATTCGGGCAGCGACACGCCCTCGACGCGGCCGCCGGTACAAGACGGCGCCCGGCACGTTCCGGGCGGCTCTCGGCCGGAATCCCTTGTGCGCCCGGCACAGCGACCGCGGAATGGATCCCAGCCGAAACCACGCCGGGGAGGAACGAGAAGCAGAACCGCTCAGGCGAATCGCGGGGCGCGCTTCTCCAGGAAGGCGGCGATGCCCTCGCGGCCGTCGGGGGAGTCGGCGCAGTCGGAGATGAAGGCCGACTCGCGGGCGAGTTGTTCCTCGAGGGTGTGGCTGGAGCTGACCAGCAGCAGCTTCTTCACGTGCGCGTTGGAATTCTTGGGCCCGGCGGCGAACCGCTCGGCCAATTCGTCGACGGCGGCGCCGAGTTCGGCATCGGGGACCACGCGGTGCACCAGTCCCCAGTCCAGCGCCTCGCCGGCCGACAGCGCGCGGTTGGTGAGCATCAGGTCCTGGGTGCGGCGCAGGCCGATCAGGCGGGGCAGGTAGTACGAGGCGCCACCGTCGGGGCTCAGCCCGGCGCGGGTGTAGGCCATGGTGAACGACGCCGATTCCCCGGCGAGCACCAGGTCACCGGTGACCGCGAGGCTGAAGCCGGCGCCGGCGGCGATGCCGTTCACGGCGGTGAGCAACAGCGCGTCCATCCGGGCGAACGACGAAATCGCCTCGTGCAGCGAGTCGGCCAGATTCTTGACGTATGTCCCGGCGGCGCTGTCCTGGGCCGCCATCGCCTTCAGGTCGCCACCCGCGGAGAAGAACTTGCCCGCGCCGGTCAGCGTGACCACCTTCAGCGACGGATCGTCGGCGCACTTGCTCGCCAGGTCCGCCAGCTCCCGGCCGAGGACGTGATCGATGCCGTTGGCCGCCTTCGGCCTGTCCAGGGTGATCCGGGCGATACCGCCGCTCTGCTCGAACCGTAGGGTCTCGTACTCGGTCATGCGCTGCCTTCCGTGGATTGTCCTGCTGTCTGATCTTGCCGCACGACGCGGTGCCGAAACCGGTCCGGTCATTCCGGAACCAACTCCAGGCGGACGCCGAGCAGCCGGACCGGGCGGTCGAGTGCGAAACGATCCAGCACCTGCAGGGCGGTCCGCACGATCTCGTCGACGTCGGTGCTGGGCGCGGGCAGCTTGCGCTGCTTGGTCCGGGTGTAGAAGGTGTTGCTGCGCACGGTCACCCCGACCCGCCGGGTGACTCGGCCGGCGGCGATCATCTCCTCGGCGACCTCGGCGGCGAGCCGGGCGACCTGGGCGTCGATCTCGGCGCGGTCGGTGAGATCGTGCGGGAAGGTCTCGGATTTGCTGCGGCCCACCGGAATCCGCGGCTCGGTCAGCACGTCCGTATCGCCCACGCCGCGGCCGAGCAGCCACAGATAGGGCCCCGTGGCCGGCCCGAACTCGGCGGCCAGCACCGCACGGTCGGCGGTCGCCAGCTGGGAAACCGTCTCGATGCCCAGGTCGGCCAGCCGCTTCGCGATGCGCGGCCCGATACCCCAGAGCGCGCTGGTCGGCCGGTGGCCCATCAGCTCGGCCCAGTTCTCGGCCGTCAACCGGAAGGTGCCGGTGCCGGACGCCTCGACGGATGCGTCGTCGGGCTGAGCGCCATCGGGCCCAGCAGTACCGGGCTCAGCGTCGACTGACTCGGCAGTGCCGGGCTCCGGGTCGCCGGGCTCAGCAGTTCTGGGCTCGGCGGTACGGGGCTCAGCGGCGGTACGGGACTCAGCGGTACCGGATTCGGCGGTACCGGGCTCGCCGATATCCGGCCCGCCCTTGCCGACGGCCTTGGCGAACCCGGTCGCCAGCTTGGCCCGAAGCTTGTTGTCGCCCAGGCCGATCGAACAGCCGAGATCCAGTTTCGCGACGGCGGCGCGGATCTCGCCGGCCAGGCGCTCGGGATCGTCGGTGTCGGCCGCCAGGAACGCCTCGTCCCAGCCGAGCACCTCCACCCGGACCTCGAAGGTGCGCAGCAGATCCATCACCTCGTCCGAGGCCTCCTCGTAGGTGGCCATGTCCAGCGGCAGGAACACGCCCTCCGGGCAGGTCCTGGCCGCGGCCCGCAACGGCATGCCCGCCCGTACACCGAACGCCCGCGCCGGATACGACGCGCAGGTCACGACCTTGCGTGCTTCGGCAGGATCGCCGTTGCCGCCGACGATGACCGGCCGCCCACGCAGCTCCGGGTGCCGGCGATATTCCACCGCCGCCTGGAACTGGTCGAGATCGACGTGCAGCAGCCAGCGTGGCATATCGAACAGTCTGCCCGGTCCCCAGCGATCCGGCGGCCTCGGCCGTACGATTTTCCCAGGATGAGCGAGGCACGAACGCCGAGCCCATATCCGACTATCACGGAGCCGGCCGATGACGAACGCGATCGACCTCGACAGCGCCCGCGCGATCCTCGCCGCCCAGCCGTTCAGCAGACTGCTCGGCGCCGAGATCGGCGACTACGACGAGGACGGCGTGACGTTGGTCATCCCGATCCGCCCGGAACTCGGCCAGCAGTTCGGATTCGTGCACGGCGGCGTTCTCGCCTACGCCGCCGACAACGCCCTCACCTACGCCGCGGCCCTGGCCCTGGGCCCGAACGTGCTCACCGGCGGTTTCACGATCACGTACCTGCGCCCCGCCCGCGGCGCACGCCTCCGCGCCCGCGCCCGCGTCACCGGCGCAACCCGCCGGCAGGCGGTATGTCAGTGTGAAATCCATGCCGAGGACGAAGACGGCGAATCGGTGCTGGTCGCGGTCGCCCAGGGCACCACGCGCGCGGTCGATCGAGAGCTCCCGTCGACCGAATCCTGACTCCGCTCGCGACACACCCCGCAACCAGGTGGAATATCTTCGGTTACCGATCACACGATTTGAATCGGAACGTTTGGGGCATGTAGACATCCGTCCGAATGGATACGTTGGTTGCTCGGCAACGGTCGTGCGACAAGTCGGGGAACGAAGTGATTGCAGGTGAGTGACGGAAATTCGGAAAACAGCTCGCGTCCACCCGGGTTGTCGCACCTGCGACCGACAGTGTTCGCCCTGGCCTGCACCGCCGTCGTGGCGGTGCTGCTGCTGTTCCTCACGGTGGATCCGTGGCTGCAGAAGGCGGGAATCCTGGTCGGCGGGCTCGACGTGCACATCTATCGAGACGGTGCCTGGAAGATCCTGCACGGTCATCCGCTCTACACCGAGGAGACGTACTTCGGGCTGCTCTACACCTACACGCCGTTCTCCACGCTGGCGTTCATTCCGATAGCGCTGTTCCCCTGGGGCTGGGTCACCAACACGTGGCTCGTGCTCAACCTCGGGGTGCTGTTCGTCGGCGTGCTGATGAGCTGGCGGCTGCTCGGCTACCGGATCGACCGGCGACTGACGATCGTCAGCGCGCTGATGTCGCTGACCTGTGTATTCATCGAACCCGTTCGCACCACGCTGTTCTACGGGCAGATCAATCTGATCCTGATGGTGCTGGTGCTGTGGGACTTCTCCCGGGGTGAGCGCAGCCGCCTGCGCGGGATCGGCGCGGGGCTGGCGGCGGGCGTGAAGCTGGTGCCGCTGTATTTCGTCGTGCAGTTCCTCGCCATGCGGCAGTGGCGTTCGGCCTGGACGGCGGCGGGGACCTTCCTCGGCACCATCCTGGTGTCGGGGCTGCTGCTGCCCGGCGAGTCCAAGCAGTACTGGACGTCGACGTTCTTCCAGTCCAATCGGATCGGCGAGGACGCGCATCCGTCCAACCAGTCCATCCGCGGCGCCATAGCGCACCTGATGGGGCAGCATTCGGCGCCGATGTGGCTGTGGATTCTGATCGCGGGCGCCGTCACGGTGATCAGCCTGGTCGTCACGACGGGCCTCTACCGGCACGGCGAAAAGCTGCTGGCGGTCACGCTGGCCGGAATGAACGCGTGCGCGATCTCGCCGTTCGCGTGGGGCCACCACTGGGTGTGGTTCGTCCCGCTGCTGGTCTACATCGCGCATCTGGCGCAGTCCCGGCCGGCCTGGTGGCTCGCCGCCGGGGCCCTGGTGGTCTCGATCGGCGCCTGGGCCTACGAATGGAACCCCACCTGGGTCAGCATCGGGGTGTTCCTGCTGCCGCCGTATTGGCCGATGGGGCAGCTGCTGATGAACGCCTACGTCTCGATCTACGCGATCGTGCTGGCGAGCGCGAGCGGACTGCTCTGGCGGCTGTGGCGCAAGAGCGGCGGGCGCACCGGCGGGGAGCTCACCCCCGACGCCGAACCCGTCTCCGCGGCATCGGTCGTCGGCGCGGCGCCGGATGTCGCCGAGGCGCCGGAGGCCACGAGGAACGGCGCCGAGAAGTCGGGTGTCACCGAGAAGTCGGGTGTCACCGAGAAGTCGGATGTCACAGAGAAGTCGGATGTCGTATAGGTGACACAGACAAGGGTCGGGCGCCGCCCCGGAGGACGGCGCCCGACCCTGTCCGTGTGCTCGAGCCCGAGTGGTGATCAGGCCGACGCGGCCAGCGGCCGCTCGTAGGCCGGCTCGGCGACCGGCTCGATGGCGTAGGCCAGGATGTCGGCGACGTCCTCGACGGGGCGAACGTCCAAGGCAGCCAACACCTCCGCCGGCACCTCGTCCAGGTCCGGCTCGTTGCGGGCCGGGATGAACACGGTCTTCAGGCCGGCCCGCTGCGCGGCGAGCAGCTTCTGCTTCACGCCGCCGATCGGCAGCACCCGGCCGTTCAGCGTGACCTCACCGGTCATGCCGACATCGCCGCGCACCTGGCGATCCAGCGCCAGCGACACCAGGGCGGTGACCATGGTGACGCCCGCCGACGGTCCGTCCTTGGGCACCGCGCCCGCCGGGAAGTGGATGTGGATGTCGCGGTCCAGCATCTTCGGCTCGATGCCGATCTCCTCCAGGTGGGAGCGCACGTAGGTCAGCGCGATCTGCGCGGATTCCTTCATCACGTCGCCCAGCTGTCCGGTCAGGGTGAGCGAGCGCTCGCCCTCGGCGGCGTTGGCCTCGATGTAGAGGACGTCGCCGCCGGCGCCGGTCACCGCCAGGCCGGTCGCCACGCCCGGAACCGCGGTGCGCTCCACCGAGTCCGGGGTGAACCGCGGGCGGCCCAGGTAGTCCTTCAGGTCGCCCAGGCCGATGGTGATCGGTTCGGACGGCGAAGGCACCGCAGCGTTTCCGGACCGGACGAGGTTGTCGTAGCCCAGTTCCGGGTCGTAGCCGAGTGTTTCGCCCGCCTCGCCGTCGATCCGGCTGCCGGAGTCGGGTGTTGTGGTGGGGGCCGGCTCCTCGGTGGAGACGTCCCGCGCGGCCGTGGCGATCGATCCCTCCGACAAGCGGGTCGCCGCCTTGCGCAAAGCCTTGGCGATCAACCGCTCCATCTGCCGCACCCCGGCCTCCCGGGTGTAGTTCGCCGCGATCTCGCGCAGCGCCTCCTCGGTGATGGTCACCTCGTCGGCGGTCAGCGCGTTGCGGTCCAGCTGCCGCGGCACCAGGAAGTCGCGGGCGATGGCCACCTTGTCGTCCTCGGTGTAGCCGTCGACCGTGATCAGCTCCAGGCGGTCCAGCAGCGGTCCGGGAATCGTCTCCATGACGTTCGCGGTCGCGATGAACAGCACGTCGGACAGGTCCAGATCCAGATCCAGGTAGTGGTCGCGGAAGGTGTGGTTCTGCGCCGGATCCAGCACCTCCAGCAGCGCGGCCGCCGGATCGCCCCGGAAGTCCGAGCCGACCTTGTCGATCTCATCCAGCAGCACAACGGGATTCATCGAACCCGCCTCCTTGACGGCGCGCACGATGCGGCCGGGCAGGGCGCCGACGTAGGTGCGCCGGTGACCGCGGATCTCCGCCTCGTCGCGCACGCCGCCCAGGGCCACACGCACGAACTTGCGGCCCAGCGCCCGGGCCACGCTCTCGCCCAGCGAGGTCTTGCCGACACCGGGCGGACCGACCAGCACCAGCACCGCGCCGGAGCCGCGGCCGCCGACGACCTCCAGCCCCCGTGCGGCCCGCCGGGCACGCACGGCCAGGTACTCGACCATGCGGTCCTTCACCTCGTCCAGGCCGTGGTGATCGGCGTCGAGCACCTCGCGCGCCGACGGGATATCGGTCGAGTCGGTGGTCTTCACGGCCCACGGCAGATCCAGGACGGTGTCCAGCCAGGTGCGGATCCAGCCCGACTCCGGGCTCTGATCGCTGCCCCGCTCGAGCCGGTCGACCTCGCGCAGCGCGGCCTCGCGGACGTTGTCCGGCAGGTCGGCGTTCTCCACCCGGGTGCGGTAGTCCTCGGCGCCGTCGGGCTCGTTCTCGCCCAGTTCCTTGCGAATTGCGTTGAGCTGCTGGCGCAGCAGGAACTCGCGCTGGGACTTCTCCATCCCCTCGCGCACGTCCTCGCTGATCTTCTCGGTGACCTCGACCTCGGCGATGTGGTCCTTGGTCCAGTCGATCAGATTCGTCAGGCGGGTGGCGACGTCCGGGGTTTCCAGCAGTTCGCGCTTCTGCTCGTCGGACAGGTACGGCGCGTAGCCGGCGGTGTCGGCCAGTGCGGACGGATCGCTGAGCCGGTTCACTGCGTCGATGACCTGCCATGCCTCGCGGCGTTGCAGCACCGAGACGACCAGTTTCTTGTATTCCGCGGCCAGTTCGCGGGTGTGGTCGTCCGGTTCGAGGGTCTCGACCGGTTCGGCCTCGACCCACAGCGCGGCGCCCGGTCCGGTCACGCCGTGCCCGATCCGGGCGCGCTGCTCGGCCTTCAGCACCGCGGCCGGGGCGCCGCCGCGCATCCGGCCGACCTGCTCGATCGTGGCGACCACGCCGTAGCCCGCGTAGCCCTCGGACAGCCGCGGCGCGAGCAGCACGGATTCCAGGTTCGCGGCCCGCGCGGCATCGATGGCGGCCTGCGACGACTCGTCCAGCTCGATCGGAACGACCATGCCGGGCAGCACGACCGGGTCGGTCAGGAACAACACCGGTAGACGTTGTGGGGTACTCACAGATTCAGCCCCTTCCAAAGTTGAGCGTCACCTACTCAACCCCGGGCGCCTCGGTCTTGTTCCGACCCGGTGTTCGCCCCCGGCGAAAGACGGAACGAGGCCACCGCTTCTCAGGCCGGGCGGCCCGCCCGGCTCACGACAACGTTCCGGTCGCGTGGTCGATTCCGTGGGCTCCGTGGGCCCCGCCGCCGTGCCGATCACCGAGATCGGGCAGATCACCGATCACATCGGCCGGGCGGACGGGTATCCGGGTCACGGGGCGGCCGGTGGCGGCGCGAATCGCGGCGGCCACGGCCGGAGTCGCCGAGACGGTGGGTGGTTCCCCGACGCCGCGCAGCCCGTACGGGGCGTCCGGGTCCGCGAGTTCGAGGACGTCGACCCGCATGGGTGGCGTGTCCGCGATGGTCGGAATCAGATAGTCGGTCAGCGACGGGTTGCGCAGGCATCCGTTCTCGACGATCAGCTCCTCCATCAGCGCCAGGCCCATGCCCTGCACCGCGCCGCCCTGGATCTGGCCGACCACCGCGTCCGGATTGATCGCGCGGCCGACGTCCTGGGCGGCATCGAGGGCCACCACGCGCACGAGGCCGAGTTCGACGTCGACATCCACCACCGCACGGTGCGCGCAGAACGCGAACTGCACCGTGACATCGCCCTGCCCCGTCGCCGGATCCATCGGGCCGGTCGGACGGTGGTGATATTCGGCTTGCGCGCCGAAGGCCGCGGGCGCTCCCGGACGGTCGAGAATCGCGGCCAGGCTCGTCACCGCCTGTCCGGTGGTGTCGACGATCGCGCCATCGGTAATCCGCCAGTCCCGCAAAGGAATTCCGGTCTGCCCGGCGGCCTCAGCGAATATCCGGGCGCGCAATTCGGCGCACGCCGCGCGGACCGCGCCGACGGTCATATAGGTCTGCCGGGATGCGGAGGTGGAGCCCGCCTCGCCCGAATCCGTATGCGCCGGAGCGAGATACACCGTTCCGATCCCGAGTTCCTCGCGCACCACCTGACCGAGCACGGTGACCAGCCCCTGACCGACCTCGGCGGCCGCCGTGTACACGGTGACCACGGGCGCACCGTCGGCGTCGCGGTGCAAAGAAACCCGCGCGGTCGAATAGTCGTCGGCGCCTTCACCGAACGCCACGTTCTTGAATCCCACGGCGTAGCCGACGCCGCGCCGGACCCCCTCACCCCGGGTGCTGCCCAGCGCACCGCCGGGCAGTTCCCGAGGGTCGGCACCGAGCGGCGGTAACGGCATATCGCGGACCCGGCGCAGCAGCTCGGCCACCGGCGCCGGCGAGTCGACCAGTTGCCCGGTGTGCATGCGCGCGCCCCGGCACAGCGCATTACGCTGCCGGAGCTCCACCGGATCCATCCCCAATCGACCTGCGAGACGGTCCATCTGGGCCTCGTAGGCGAACGCGACCTGCACCGCGCCGAACCCGCGCATCGCCCCGCAGACCGGGTTGTGGGTGTAGACGGCGTAGGCGTCCAGCTCCACGGCCGGCACCTGGTAGGGCCCGGCGCCGAAGACCGCGGCATTGAAGGCGACCTCCGGCGAACACGAGGCGTAGGCCCCGCCGTCGAGAACCACCTGCGCGGCCACGTACAGCAGCGTGCCGTCGCGCAGCGCGCCGTGCTCGTACCGCAGCCGGGCCGGATGACGGTGCACATGCGCGCGGAACGACTCGAGCCGGTGGTAGAACCATCCGCACCGGACGGCCGGTGCACAGCGCCAGCAGGCAGGCCGGCGCGTGCACGGTGAGATCCTCGCGCCCGCCGAACGCGCCGCCGACGCCCGCCAGGGACACCCGGACACGCTCCGGCGGCAGGTCCAGAATGCGCGCGAGCTGGCGGCGATCCTGGTGCAGCCATTGGCTCGCCACTCGAAGGGTCACGCCGCCGTCCGGATCCGGTTGCGCGAGACCGGCTTCCGGGCCGAGAAAGACCTGGTCCTGCATGCCGACCCGGTACTCGCCGCGCACGACGACCTCGGCACGCCGCCGCGCCCCGACCGGATCTCCCCGCCGGATCGGGACGTGCCGGGTGATATTGCCGGACGGCCACACTCGCGGCGCCCGCGGATCGAAGGCGGCCCGCCACGGATCGAGCATCGGCGCCAGCGGTTCGTAGCCGATCTCGATCGCGTCCAGCGCCCGGCGGGCCAGTTCCGCGGTCTCGGCGGCGACGAACGCGACCGGTTCTCCTTCGCACCGCACCACGTCCTCGGCCAGCACCGGGGTGTCCGGGCGTTCCAGCCCGTGCCGGTTGATACCCGGCACGTCGGTGTGGGTCAGGACCGCCGCCACTCCCGGCAGCGCCCGCGCCGCGGAGGTGTCGAGGTGCGCGATGCGCGCATGC
Source organism: Nocardia sp. BMG51109 (assembly GCF_000526215.1). Taxonomy (NCBI): domain Bacteria; kingdom Bacillati; phylum Actinomycetota; class Actinomycetes; order Mycobacteriales; family Nocardiaceae; genus Nocardia; species Nocardia sp. BMG51109. Next base: position 2,325,455 of record NZ_JAFQ01000004.1, on the reverse strand, counting down.
GGATGAGGACTGCGCAGCGTGGCGCCGTGCAGCATGCCCTCGGCCCGCAGATCCGAGGCGTAGGGGAAGGCGCCGGTCACCTTCGCGATACCGTCGGGCCGCAACGGACTCTCGCCGAGAACGCCTCGGTAGGTGCTGGTGCGGCCTTCGATCGACGCACTCACGGTCATCCTTCCGCGCCGGCGACCGTCGGCCGGGTGGTGTCCACCGCGGGCTCGGCCGGTGCGACGGGCCGGACCGGAACACCCTGAGTGACAACCGATTCGGGCCGTATGGCGAACAACAGCCAGGTGACCGCGGCGCCTCCGGCGAATCCGACCGCGGCGGCGATATCGCCCAGTCCCGGAACGGCATTCGCGAGCGGCCCGGTGAACAGGCTCTGATTCATGAACGGAACGGAGACGACGAGCCCGAAGACCCAAGCCGCCAGCCCGGCCCGGACGCGACGCCCCTTGTCGTAGAACGGATCCGGCGCGGTCCGGCCGCGCGCCACCACACCCAGATAGACGATCATCACGCCGAGCCACGGCCCGACCCAGTAGCCGAGCAGGAACAGGTACGACTGGAAGCTGTCGTAATAGTCGCCCTGCCCGGCGATCCAGCCGCCCACGGTGCCGATCGCACCCACCAGCACCACCGACTGCCACCGCCGCAACGGAATGTCCAGCAGCAGAGCGGCCATCGAGCCGGAGTAGCAGTCGATGCACGCCGTCACGGTGTTGGACAGCCACAGCGCGACGAGGACCACGACGCCGAGCACGCCGGGAAGCACCTTGTCCACCAGGTCGGCCGGGGTCCCGACCATGGTCTGGGTACCGATCGCCGCGCCGAGTGTGCCGATCCACCACGAAGCCAGGAAGGCGCCGCCGCCCGCCGCCACGCCGATCAGCCTGCCCGGCACCGCGACCGGCAGGTAACGGCTGTAGTCGGAGGCGTAGGAGGAGAAGCTCATCGCCCGCGCCGCCTGCACCGCGACGGTCGCGATGAACGCACCCGACAGCCCCAGCGCGCCGGCCCGCTCGGAATCGAAACCGGCACCGAGGTTTCCGTCCGACAGCGCGTACCAGGACACGGCCAGGAAGACGACGGTCAGCACCACCGCCAGAATCCGCTGGACACGATGGATCAACCGGTAGCCCGCCACCGCGAGCAGGATCTGCGCGACCACGGTGACGACGAACGACGGTGCGAAACCCAGCCCCGTGAGCGTCTGAATCGTGAAGGCGCCCAAGACGGATTCGACCGCGAACCAGGCCGCCGCCTTGCAGAACACCAGCAGCGCGACGACCACATTGCCGTAGTACCCGAACGGACCGCGCGACTGCACCAGCTGGGCGACCCCGAATCGCGGCCCGTACCGCGAGAGCAGGCCGATGGCCAGCGATCCGATCGCGCTGCCGAGCCCCACCGCGAGCGTCGCCTGGGCGAATCCGAGGCCGAATCCGGCGGTGCCGAGAATGCCGCTGGTCAGCGTGGCGAACTGCACGTTGGAGCTGAACCACATGGTGAACAGCGAACCGGCCCGGCCGTGCCGATCGGCCGCCGCGACGGGCTCGACACCCCGACGTTCGATGACGAAGAGATCGCCGGGTATCAGGCGCGACAGCGTGGACGGGGATGCGTTTCCAGACACAGGCTTCCTCCGGGGGCGGCCCGAGCGGCGGCGGCGATGCCGTCCGGTTCGGACCGGAGAACGAGAGCTACGGCGCGGAAGTCCGCGCGTGCCAACGGAAGCTATGGACCCGCCGAAACGGGTGTCAATGGCCGTCACACGCCGTTTACCTGCGGTGACATCAATTTGTCGGGGGATACAACGCCGGGCGTCCGCCCCGTCGTGTTTTTGGACACCGTGTCCTTGGGCGCGCCGCCCGGTTCCGGTTACCGTCGGCATCTCCCCTGATCACGTGACGACAAGGAGCGCCGTGCCCACCGGAACCGACGTGCCCGGAACCGACGTCCCCGCCCTCCCCACCGACGTCGCGAACCTGCGCCGAGCCTTCGAGGTGGCCGCCCGCTCGGCCGCCGGAGGCAACCACCCCTTCGGCGCCGTGCTCGCGGATCCGGACGGCCGGGTGCTGCTCGAGACGGAGAACACCGTAGTCACCGACAATGACTGCACGGGCCATGCCGAGATCAATCTGGTCCGCCAGGCCGCCCGCCTGCATCCGGCGGACCGGCTGCGCGGCATGACGCTCTACAGCAGCGCCGAACCCTGCGCGATGTGCTCCGGCGCGATCTACTGGAGCGGGCTCGGCCGCGTGGTCTACGGGCTGTCGGAATCCGGCCTGCTCGCCCTGACCGGCGCCCATCCGGAGAATCCGACGATGTCGCTGCCGTGCCGCGAGGTGCTGGCGCGCGGCCAGCATCCGATCGAGGTCGTCGGCCCGCAGCTGGAGACGGAGGCGGCCGCCGCGCACGCCGATTTCTGGTCGTGAAACGAGATCGTTACCGTCCGGGCTCGAGCGGGTAACCCGCGGCGGCGGCAGGTCAGGATGATATGGCCATGCAGCTTTCGGACGTGACGGCCCTTCCCGGTCTGGCCTCCGTCCGGCTGATCCACGGCACCGAGCAGCTCGATCGGCAGGTGCGCTGGGTGTACACCACGGACCTGCTGGATTTCCGGAAGTATCTGGCCGGCGGCGAAATCGTCCTGACCAGCACCACCTGGCGCCGCCGCCCCGAGGATTCCGACTATTTCGTGCGCGCCCTGGCCGACGGCGGCGCGGTGGCCCTGATGGCGGGCACGGCCATGCTCGGCGTCATGCCGCCCGATCTGGTGCGCGCCTGCGCCCTCCACCGGATGCCGCTGTTCCAGGTGCCCGACGAGCTGTCGTTCGGGGATATCGCCGAGGAGGTCATCGGGCGGCTGCACGAGGAGCGCGGTTCGGCGCTCGAGCAGATGGTGGGCCGGCATCGACGGCTGCTGTCGTCGTTCACCCGCGGCGATCCGCTCGAGGCGGGCACCGACCTGCTGCGCACCGAACTCGGATTCGACAGCTGGACGATGTCGCTGACCGGCCGGGTGCTGTCCGGCCGGTGCCCGTATTCGGCGGAGGTCCGAGCGGTGGCGGCCCGGCACGCGGTGGACGCCGTCCGGCTGCCGGTGTACCGGCAGACGCCGGAGGGACCGGTGACCCTGCTGGCCGCGACCCCCGGTGGAGCACCGCAGGCGCCCACGCGGCTGCTGGCCTGCGCCGCCGATCTGCGCGACTGGTCGCAGGCCGAACGCGAGACCGTGGAGGAGGTCGCGGCATTTCTCGGGGCATGGCTGGCACGCACCGACGAAGGCGAGCGGCAGCGCCGCGAGCAGCTGGCCCGGCTGGCCGCGCTGCTGGATCGCGACGACACCGATCCCGCCACCGTGGCCGCCGCGCTGACCTCCGCCGGGCTGGATCCCGAACGCCCGCACCAGATCCTGCGCGCCCAGGCGGGCGGAGAGGCGACGGGGGAATGGGCCCGGCAGATCCTCACCGAACTGATCGCCGAGCAGGCGCCGGACGCCGTCACGGCCGCGGTCGGCACCGGGGCGGTGGCCGTGATCCCGAGGCATCCGCAGGCGCCGGCGGCGCTGGACACGTCGTCGCTCCGGCACCGCCTGGAATGCCTGGGCCCCCTGCTCGACGGCAATTCGATCGGCGTGGGCGCCGGCGGTATCGGGGCCGGCGCCCACGCCCTGCGCCGCGCGTGGGATCAGGCCGAACACGCGCTGCTGGTGGCCCGGCAGCACCCCGGCGGCCCGTCGCTGGTCGACATCGACGAGGTGGACACCTTCGGCATGCTGCTGGCGGCCACCCCCGACAGCCTGCGCAGCGTGTTCTGCGACCGGGTGCTCGGGCCCGTCGAGGAGTACGACGCGCGCGGCCGCACCGATCTGCTCGACACCCTGGCCGCCTATCTGGCCGCCTCGGGCTCCTGGCACACCGTGGCCGCCGAGCGGCACCTGCACGTCAACACGCTGCGCTACCGCATCCGCCGGGTCGAGGAGCTGACCGGCCGCGATCTGTCCCAATGGCGCGACCGCTTCGACTTCCAGCTCGCCCTCGACCTGCGCCGCAACCGGATCGGCGACCGGTCCTAGGCCGCGGCACCACGCGCTCGGCAGGATGCGCCTCGGTGCGGGGCGCCGCTGTCGGGCCGCGAACGAACAGCGCGGCGACCTACTCCGACCCGGCCGGCCACTCCCGGGAAACCGCGAACCTACGCTGACATTTGCGGCGATTTCCCTTGCCGCCCAGATCATGTGATGGGCAGGGTGTTGAATCGGGGGCGAGACGTCCCCGCGTCGTGCGCGGGGGACGCGCCGACGACCGACCGCGAGGAGTGGATCATGCTGGCAGCGCGCCTTCACCTGGGACCGGAACGCCGACTCGAACTGGCGGAGGTTCCCACGCCGGAGCCGGGCCCGGACCACGTGCTGATCAAGGTCGAGGCGGCCGGGGTCTGCCTGTCGGACGTGCACCTGATCGACGGGATGCTGACGCCGATGTTCCTGAACGGCGACACCGTCACGCTGGGTCACGAGGTCGCGGGCACCGTGCACACGCTGGGTCCGGGCGTGACCGGGCCGAAGGTCGGCGACCGGGTGCTGCTGCAGGCCGGCGAACGGCGCGGCGAGATGACCTACACGCGCGGCGTCGACTACGACGGCGGCTGGGCCGAATACGCCCTGGCCCGCGTCGACACGCTGGTGCCGATCCCCGACGACCTGCCCTTCGAACAGGCTTGCTTCATCCCCGACGCGGTCTCGACGCCATGGGCGGCGATCACCGCGACCGCCCGGGTCGAACCGGCGGAGGCGGTGGGCGTGTGGGGCATCGGCGGGCTCGGCGCGCACGGCGTGCAGTTGCTGCGATTGGTCGGCGCCGCCCCGATCATCGCGGTCGACCCGCTGCCCGCGGCCCGGCAGCGCGCCCTGGAATTCGGCGCCGACCTGGCCTTCGACCCGGCCGAACCGGACCTGCGGAGCAAGATCTACGCCGCCACGGACGGCGCCGGACTGGCGGCGGCCTTCGATTTCGCCGGTGTCGCGCCGGTGCGCGAACAGGCCGCGGTCTGCCTGGGCCCGGGCGGTCGTCTGGTACTGGTCGGACTCACCGACAAGCCGATCACCCTCACCGGGGGCACCGCGTTCAGCTTCTTCCAGCAGCAGCTGCGCGGGCACTACGGGTCGTCGCCCGAGCACGTCCCCCAGCTGGTCCGGCTGCAGCGCCTGCACCGCATCGACTTCGCCCGCTCGGTCAGTTCCGTCGTGCCGCTGGCGGATGCCCAGAAGGCGGTGCACGCGCTCGAGGCCAAGCAGGGCAACCCGATCCGCATCGTGCTGAAGCCCTGACCCGCTGCTACGTTGTTCCCCACCGATATTCCGCAGCAGCTCTAGGGGGATCCCACCGATGACGACACTCACCGGCGGGGTGTTCATCGATTGGGAACAGCTGACCGGCCAGACCAAGTTCGTCGTCGATCTGGTGAGTTTTCCGATCTTCAGCGCCATCGCCGGCTGGCTGACGAACTGGACCGGCGTACTGATGCTGTTCTGGCCGGTCTTCTTCCGCGGCGTCCGGATTCCGGGCCTGCAGGTGCTGTATCCGTACTTCCCGCGCCGCGTGCAAGTGCTACCGACCTTCTCCGGCGACGGCAAGCGGATCGGCTTCCAGGGTTTCATCCCGGCCCGGGCCGAGAAGATGGCCAGCATCTGCGTCGACATGGCGATCATGCGGATCGGCAGCCCCCGGGACTTCATCCACGAGCTGGATCTCCAGGGCATCGCCGACTACATCGCGGAGGCGGCGCGCGGCCGGGTCCGCTCGATCGTCGACGACGTGATGCAGCGGGAGAATCCGGAGCTGTGGCGCGCGGTACCCCGGCCCGCCAAACAGGCGCTGTACCAGCGGGTGGAGCGCGAGCTGCCGGAGCTGACCCGCCGGGGCTTCGAGCGGCTGGGCAACAATGTCGATCAGCTCATCGACATCAAGAGCTTCGTGATCCGCTACCTACAGGCCAACCCGTACATCCTCAAGGACCTCACCACCACCATCGCCGCCCCGGAACTGAAGTTCATGGTGCGCATCGGCCTGCTCGGGGCGCCGTTCGGCCTGTTGCTGGCGCTGTATCTGGAAGTGCACCACGACATTCCGGTGATCGGCTGGCTGCCGGCCTGGGTGGTCATTCTCGCGGCGGCCGCGGGCATCGGCGTCCTCGTCAACGTGATCGCGATCAAGATGGTCTTCGAGCCCGGCGACCCCCAGCCGCGCTACAAGTACCTGTGGAAACAGGCACTGCTGGCCAAGCGGCAGCCGCAGGCCGCCGCGGACCTCGCGCACATCCTGGCCTACCAGGTGCTGACGCTGCCCAATCTGGCCGGCGAACTGCTCGACGGGCCCAACGGAGACAAGACCCGGCAGCTGGTCGAGCGCCTGATCGCCGACGAGATCCACCGCCAGCTCGGCCGCACCACGTCGGTGGTCCGCGCCGCCTTCGGCCGCCGCCAGTTCGACAACCTCAAGGTCGGCGCCGCCGGGGCGGCGGTAGACCTGGCGCCGAGCCTGGTCGAGGACGAGGCGTTCGCGCTCGAACAGGCCAAGAAGATCGACGACTTCGCCGCCCGCAAGCTGCAGAAGCTCACCCCGGGCGAGTTCATGGAGATGTTCTACGCCTCGGTGGAGCAGGATGCCTGGCTGCTGTATCTGCACGGTGCGGCGCTGGGCCTGGTCGTCGGCGGGGCGCACCTGATCCTGTTCGGCTGGTAGCCAATAACAAGCACGCGTGCTTGCATTTTTTCGGGCCGGTTGCCATGCTGAACGCCGGGTGGATCCGCTCCGCCCGGTGCGCACAGCGTCGTGCGCACCTTCGGGCCGAGGGCAGGGAAGATATGGCTGATCTGGAAGCGCTGCTCGGGGACTTCCGCGCGGAATGCACCGATCTCGACAGCGCCGTGGCGCCGCTGGATCCGACCGGGTGGCGGCGCGACACCCCGGCGCACGGCTGGACCATCGCCCATCAGATCGGCCACCTGACCTGGACCGACGAGATCGCGACGCTCTCGGCCACCGACCCCGGGGCATTCGCGGAGGTACTGCGGGAGGCGATGCGGCCATTGCCCGCCGCGTCGGACACCGCCCACCGAGCCTCTGCCCACCCGGACGCCGCCCGCCAGGAGACCACAACCCCGGACCCGTCAGCCTTCGTCGACGAGGCCGCCGAGCGAGCCGCCGCGGCCCCGGCCCCCGAACTGCTCGACCGCTGGCGGCGCGGCCGCGCCGCCCTGGACGATGCCCTGCGCGCCGTCCCTGCCGGAACCAAACTGCCCTGGTTCGGACCGCCGATGAGCGTCGCGTCGATGGTCAGCGCGCGATTGATGGAAACCTGGGCGCACGGGCAGGACGTGGCCGACGCGCTCGGCATCCGCCGGCCGCCGACGGCCCGGCTGCGCAATATCGCCCATATCGGCGTTCGCACGAGGAACTTCGCCTACTTGGTCCATGGACGGACGCCACCCGACGAGGAGTTCCGGATCGAGCTGACCGCACCGGACGGCGGCACGTGGGCCTGGGGTCCGAAGCATGCCGCGCAACGCATTACGGGCCCGGCCCTGGACTTCTGCCTACTGGTGACGCAGCGCCGCCACCGCGACGACGTGGCCCTGACGACGAGCGGCCCGGACACCGCCGACTGGCTCACCATCGCACAGGCGTTCGCCGGGCCCGCCGGAACCGGCCGTGCCCCAGGCTCGTTCGCCTGATCGGAAAGAATGGGAGCTGGCGGGCGCCAACTTTGGGTGCGCCGTGCCTGTGCCGACCGGACGCCGTTGGCCGGAGGTTTTGCCAGATGGCAGTCGAAGCGGACGCTCCGCCAGCTATTGATTGTTTACCCCGCCGTTCACGGCCGGAAACGCCTGTAATACAAAGAGATCGGCATTCGACAGATATCCGGGATTTGCATTCCCCGTGGCGGTAATTGCCGGATAACCGGCCGAAATAACCCGCCCGGTGGCCGTTTGCTGGCCCGCTCAAACTGTGATCTTGATCGCACCGACCGGAAGGGGTGCCGGACGGCGCAGTAACCTGGACGTGCGTGCGACTTTCAACGGTGCGGGTCGCCGCCGGCAGGGGGCCACGGGAGAGGGAAAGGAACGCACCGTCATGTCGCAGTATCCGGCGACGGAACGTCGCAGCAGCCGGCGATCGGGGCAGATCCTCCAGCACACCGCCATCGTGTTCGCCGGCATGGCCAGCATCGGTCTCACCGTCGCCGCCGGCTCCTATGTCGTCGATCAGATCGCCGAGTCGACCCGACCGCCCGACGCGGGGCGCCCGGCACCGAACGCCGCCGTACCGGCCGAAGCACCGGCATTCGCACCCGATAACCGCGAATATCCCCGCGGCGCAGCGGCAATCGAGCAGGTAGGACTGGCGGCCGGGCAGGTGAGCCTGGCGGCCGAGAGCCGGCGAGTGCCCGTCGCGCTGCTCGCACCGCACACCCTGAACGTTCCGCGGCCCACCGACACGCCGCGGGCCCCGCAGATTGCCCAGCGAGTCGGCCACGTCGTCCTGCCGACCGCGCCACACCGGCCCGCAGACCAGAGCGGCATGGGCGGCAGGCTGCGATTACCCGGTGGCGCCTACGTCGGCGCCGATATCGGCCCGGGCGGACCGAATTCGGTCTCGATGACCGTGGACACCGACGCGTTCGCGACGTCCACCGGTCGTCCGGGCCCGGCCGCGCCCGACACCGCGTCGCAGGTGACGAGGTTCCGCACGGATCTCGACACCGACAGCGGTGAGGTCACGCTCGCGGTGTCCGGTCCGCTGCTGGGACAGCACGACATGCGGCTGCAACGGCACCCCCGCCCGGACACCACTGCGCCGCCCACCTCCGCGACCGACGTACCGGCCACCGTGCGCCCGGAGGCCGAAACACCAACGGAGACACTGGAGGCGGTCGCCGCCGACCCCGAACGCGCGGTCGCCGACAACTCCCGGACCACGGTCGGCTCAGAGACCACAGCCGCCACCGGCACCGACACCACTGTCGCCGCCGGCTCCGACACCACTGTCGCCGCCGGCTCCGACACCACTGTCGCCGCCGGCTCCGAGGCCACGGGGGCGCGACCCGTCCTCGGCAACTCCTGACGTAGCGCGACACGCCCGCACCGACGGCTACCGTTGTCCCCGTGTTCGATTATTGCGTGATCGGCGGCGGCATCGTCGGAGTCGCCACGGCGCACCGCATCCTGGCGAGCCGTCCGGGCGCGAGCCTGGTGCTGGTGGACAAGGCCGCATCGCTGGCCGCCCACCAGACCGGACACAACAGCGGCGTCATCCACAGCGGAATCTATTACGAGCCGGGCAGTCTCAAGGCCAGGTACTGCCGCCGGGGCGCGCAGTGGACCAAGGAATTCGCCGCCGCGCACGACATTCCGTACCGGGTATGCGGAAAGCTGTTGGTGGCCACGGATTCCGCCGAGCACGACCGGATGGTGGCGCTGTACGAGCGGTCGGTCGCCAACGGCGTCGCGGTGGAGCGGCTCGACGCGGCCGAGCTGGCTCGGCGCGAACCGCACGTCACGGGGCTGGGCGCGCTGTTCGTCCCCGACACCGGCATCATCGACTTCACCCGCGTCACCGAGGCGCTGGCCGACCGGGTGCGGACCGACGGCGGCCGGATCGTGCTCGGCGCCGAGATCACCGCCATCGACGAGAACTCGGACGCGGTAACCGTTTCCGGCCCCTCCGGCAGCTGGCGAGCGCGGCGGCTGGTGGTCTGCGGCGGGCTGCAGGCCGACCGGCTGGCCCGGGCCGCCGGACTGCCGATCACACTGCGTATCGTGCCGTTCCGCGGCGAGTACTACCAACTGCCGCCGCGGCGCGCGGATCTGGTGCGCACCCTGATCTACCCGATCCCGGACCCCGAGCTGCCGTTTCTCGGCGTCCACCTGAGCCCGACCATCGACGGCGGGCTGACCGTCGGGCCCAACGCGGTGCTGGGCCTGTCCCGCGAGGGCTACCGCAAGGGCGGCATCGATCCGCGCGACGCCCGAGAGGTGCTGGGCTACCGGGGTTTTCACCGGCTGGCGGCGGCCAACGTGGGCACCGGACTGCGAGAACTGCGCAATTCGCTGTTCCGCCGCGGCTATCTGGCGCAGTGCCGCCGGTACTGCCCGGAGCTGACCCTCGCCGACCTGCTGCCGCGCGAGGCCGGCATCCGCGCCCAGGCCGTCTTGCCCGATGGCACGCTGGCGCACGATTTTCTGATCGAGCGCACCGCGCGGTCGGTACACGTGCTCAACGCCCCGTCGCCCGCGGCCACCTCGGCGCTGCCCATCGCCGATCACATTGTCGCCCAATTGGACATTTGATTAGTACTGCGGCGCAGCCGATTTCCCGGCTCCCGCCGATTCCCGGTAATTTGCCGATCCCCTTCATTAAAGAGGAGAGTTGTAGTACTTTTGGCGGCAGCCGTGGAACAGGAAAAACATGTCTATGGGCCACATCAGGTACGCGAGCGACGTCGGTGCGCCGATCGAGGTCGCGTTCACGTACACGGAAAACCCCGTGTTCGTCCCGGAGTGGATGTTCGGTGTCACCGCCTTCGAGCCGGTCGGCGAGGCCCGCCGCGGGCCCGGGGCGCTGTTCGCCGCCACCGTCCGACTGGGGGTGTGGCGTTCCACGGTCGAGTGTGAGATCACCGAGTACCGCCGCGGTGCGGTGATCGGATACACGCTGCGCAGGCGCCGGCCGGGGAAGGTGGCGCCTGCGCACCCCGAACCCGGAAGTCCTTCGCCCCGACCGGCGATGGGCACCCTGACGCTCCGCTTCGACCCGCTCGGGTACGGCCGCTCGGTGCTGACCTCCGAGGCCGACTACCCGCCGGTCCGCGGCGTCCTGCGGCGACTGTGCGCCCGCCCCGTCGACGCGGCGGTGCGATCGGCCGTCCGTCGCAGCGAATCGCACCTGCGCAGGCGGATCGAGCGGTTCCACGACACCGATCTTGTCGGTCGGATTGCGTAGGGTACCCGTCATGATCATCGTGAGCACCGACGGATCCTGCCTGCGCAATCCGGGCGGCGCCATCGGCTGGGCCTGGGTCGATCATCAGGGCACCTCGGCCAGCGGCGGCGCGGCGAGCGGCACCAACCAGGTAGCCGAGCTACGCGCGGTCCTGGAGGCGATCGTCGCGCACCCCGGGCCGGAGCCGCTGCTCATCGAGAGCGATTCGCTCTATGCGATCAAATGTGCGTCGGAATGGATCTCGGGCTGGCGGGTCAACGGCTGGCGCACCTCCACCGGCAACGCGGTGAAGAACGCCGAACTGGTGCAGCACATCGATCATCATCTCGCCTCCCGCCCCGGCCCCGTCCGGTTCCGCTGGGTACGCGGCCATGTCGGCAACTACTTCAACGAGCAGGCCGACAAGCTCGCCGGCCAGGCGGCCCGGGAGGCCGCGGCGATGCCGGATGCCATCGCCTCCGGCATCGCCGATCTACCCACCCTGGTCCCGGCCGGCCGCAAGGCCACGGCTACCGACGCCGTCGCGGAAAGTCCGGCACGTGCCGCCGCACCGCCGGAAGATTCTGCCGCACCGGCGAAAAGCCCTGCCGCCCCGGCGAAGCCGCTCGACACGGCCGCCACGGTGGCCACGTCCGAGGCACTCACACTGTTCTGACGGTCCGCACACCGATGCGTTCCGACCAGCAGCCGCTGCACCTTTCGGCCGCACGGCACCGAGCGCCTCCGGCGGTGGTGGATCGGCCCACCGCCGGAGGCCACCGGCACTCGAACTCGGCCACCCCGGCTGGTTCGTCTCAGGCGCCGGGCCGTCTCGTCTCAGCCGCCCGGCTGGGGCGCGGGGGCTTCGCCGGGCTGACCCTCACCGGCACCGGACGGAACGCCGGGGGCGGGGACCGTCGAGCCGCCGCCCATGTCGTTCATCATCGGCGACTGGAAGCTCGACGCCAGCCACTTGCCGTCCTTGTTCTCCATGGTGGCCACGACGCCGATGGTCATCTTCTGCGGCTGCGGGGTCGCGGCCTTCGACTGGTTCTGCGTGATCAGCATGATCACGGTCGCCTTGCTGTCGTCGCCGGACTCCCAGGCGCAGTGGATCTCGTCGATGCCGGAACGGGCCTGCGCCTGGGTGGTGATGTCCTTCAGCGCGCTCGAGGCGGCATCGAACTGGTTCGCCCAGTCGCCGGTGGACCGGTCCTTGACCCGCTTGACGTAGTCGTCGAAGTTCTTCGAGTCGTACGTGCCGACCTGCCGTCCGAAGTCGCAGGCGGCCGCGGTCGCCTCGTCGCGCGCGTCCAGCTGTCCGCCGCGGTCGCTGGCCTGCAGATAGAACACCACCACGGCGGTAACCGCCGCCACCAGCACCACTCCCGCGGCGAAGGCGGCCACGATCGGCCACAGGTTGGACCGGCCACCGCCCGGCTGCGGCGAGTGCATCCGCTCGGTCGGCTCGGCGGAGCCCGCGAACGCGGGACCGGCGGGACCGGACGCGGCGGGCGTCGGCTGGGCGGTCCCGAGCTTGACCGTCTCGTCCTCGCCAGTCCCGGACTTCACGCCCTCGGACTTCGCGGTGTCGAACTTCACGGTCTCGGATTCCGCCGACTCGGCTTCGGCGGACTTGCCTTCAGCCTCGGTGGACCCCTTTTCGATCTTGGCCGTCACGTCCGCGTCGGTGGTGTCTTGCGGCCGAGGAGCGTCGGCCTTCGCCTCGGCATCGGTAGTCGGTTCGTCCTTGGCAGCGTCTTCGTCGGACATGAACTGATGTATCACTTTCCCGGCGTGCTCAGGCACACCGCGTTGCCGGGTCGGCTCGGACGGGTCCGGGCCGGACAGGTTCTGTCAGCGAGTATGCCCGCCCCGGCGGTGTCGCCGCCGGGCCGGGCCACGCTCACCGCACCGGGGGCAGGGTCCGCTCGTTCGGATCGGCTCCCGCCGGCATCTGAGCGCCGTTGTTGGGCACGTCGGGCCGCGGCGCATTCGACGAACCGCGGATCTGCTGATCCGGTGGCGGGCTCGTGCAGTAGTTCCACTTCGGCAGCGTGCCGTCCTGGACCACGTACGGTGCGGTCGGCTTGTTGTCGTACTGGCAGAACGGCCGCGGCCAGATATCGACGATGGTATGGAACTCGTTGTCGTGCGCCGGCACGCCGATCGCGGAGCTGCCGACCACCAGGGACGGGAACAGTGCCTGCAGCGCCGGCCTGCGCAGCTGCGCCGCCTTGGTGATCGCCTCGAAGTTGGCCGCCAGGCTGGTGATCGGATCGGCCGTCTTGTCCAGCACCGCCCCCAGCTGCTGCATCTGGCCGGGCGCCGAATCCAGGATCTTGCGCAATTCGTCGTCCGCGCTGCTGAACTGGTTGAACAGCGTCTGCGAATTATTGGTCAAGGTGCTCAGGTCCGGCTGCGCCTGCGATGTCGTGGATGCGATCGTCCGCAGGTTCGTCAGCAGATTGGTGGTCTGCGGCAGCAGATTGTCCAGGCCGGCGGTGACCACGCTGAGCGCATTGATCATGTCGCGCAGCTGATCCGGGCCACCCGACAGCGCGACATCCATATCGTTCAGGATCGAGGTGAACCGATCGGGATCGATCTGGTCGAAGAAGGCGCTCGCATTGTCCAGCACCGACCACACCGGGGTCGGGGTCGTCACCTTCTGCGGATCGAACCGGACGCTCGCCCCGTCGGCCAGGAACGGTCCCTGATCGGTCTCCGGCCGGAAATCGATGTACTGCTCACCGGCCCCGGAGAGGGCCTGCACCGCGATCCGGGTGTCGACCGGAATGTGGTAGCGGCTGTCGATCTCGGCCTCGGCGGCGATCGCACCGCCGTGATCGGTCAGGTCGATCGAGTTGACCTTGCCGATCCGGTAGCCGCGCAGCGTCACGTCGTTGCCCGGCTGCAGGCCGCCCGAGCGATCCAGGCTCACGGTGACCGTGTAGGTCTGCCGCACCGGATTCACCCGCATCACGCTCACCAGCAGGTACGCCGCACCGATCACGAAGACGACCACCAGGCCCACACTGGACAGCACCAGCTTGTGCCGCATCAGCCAGCTCATCGGTGGCCTCCCGTCACTCGCCCGTAGACGATCTGCAGCACCTGGATCAGGCTTCCCGCGAAGTCCTGGGCATCGCGCACATCCCAGAACTTACTGTGCTGCGGGTCGGTCACCAGGCCCACGTCGAGCTGGGTCAGAATCGCCTGGACGGCGAGCGTGTTGCCCTTGAACGACGCATCCACACCGGGCCGCAGGTCGTGCAGCGAATCCATCAGCGGACCGAAGTTGTTGCGCGTCTGTGCCAGTGCGCCCATCAGCTGATGCAGATTGTCGAGCAGGCTGGACAGCTGTTCGGTGCTCGTATTCGCGTAGTCGCCCAGCGCGGCGCTGGTGGTGGAGACCTTGGTCAGCAGGTCACCGATCTGCTTATTGTTCTCGGCGATGGTGCCGATCATCGACGGCAAGGTCTCGGCGACCTGACCCAACTCGTTGTGCCGGGCCTCGACGCTGGCGGTCAGCGCGTCGAATCCGGCGAGCGTGCTGTCGATCCGGTCGCTGTTGCTGTGCAGCGTCGTGGTCACGCTCGTCATCTGGCGCAGCAGGCTGGCCAGCTGGTCGGGCCGCCCGCCGACGACCGAATCCAGTTCCGAGGTCAGCTTGGTCAGCGCGGCCATACCGCCGCCGTTGAACAGCATCGAGATCGACAGCAGCAGCTCCTCGACGGTGGCCCCGGCCGAGGTCTGATCGAGCCCCAGGGTGTCGCCGCTCTTCAGCAGCTCCCCGCCCGGCGCGTCCTGGGGCTTGGAGACCGCGATGAACACGTCGCCGAGCGGCGTGGCCTGGCGCAGCTCGGCCTTCGTGCCCTTCGGCAGCTCGATGTCCTTGCGGATGGTCATATCCACGATGGCCTGGAAGTTCTTGGTCTCGATGTGGCTGACCACCCCGACATCCGAGCCGCCGATCTTGACCTTGGCCTGATCGGGCAGATTGAGCGCATTGGCGAAAACCGCACGCACGGTGTAGGTCTCGCCCTGCAGGCCCGGCTTGGGCAACGGCACCTTCTCCACCGTCAGGCCGCAGCCCGACGCCGTCAGCACCGCGACCGACGCCGCGAACGCCACCGCGGCGCGCCGTGTCCGTCGTGTCAGATGCTGGATCATTTCGTCATTCCCATCAGCGCCGCGGTCAACCCGAGGTCGGGCCCGAGGTCCTGCACCTTTCCGGTCCGGCAGCCGTCGGCGCGCATCTGAATCCGCTCGCAGAACAGGCTGATGATCTCGCCGGAGAAGATGGTGCCGGTGAGGCCGTGCAGCCGGACGAAACCGCGCTGCCGATCCATCGACCGGTCCAGGTTCTGCAGCAGCAGCGGCGCGGTGTCGGCGACCTCGGTGAGACCGGCGGCGTTGGCGCGCAACTGGTTGGTCACCTCGGTCAGGCCGGTCAGGCTGGAGGCGAGCTGATCCTGGTACTGGGTGAACGCGCCGCTGGTGTTGTTCAGGAAGTCGTTCATCTGGGTCAGCGTCGCCTGCAGGCCCGGTGCCTGCTCGGCCAGCAGCGAGGACATCTGGGTGATCTGGTTGCTGAAATCGCGGACCGACTGGTCGTTCTCGGCCAGCATCGTGGTCAGCTCGTTGAGCTTGATGATGATGCTCGACACCGCGTCCTTGTTGTCGACGCCGAGCTTCAGCGCGCCGGACAGCGCGTTCAGGGTGTCGCGAATCTTGTCGCCCTGGCCGTTGACCATGTCGTAGAGCAGGGTCCCCGACAGCGGACCCTCCTGAGCGCCCGGCGCGGGCTTCAGCGCATCGGCGAACTGGTCGATGGTCTTGATCATCGTGTCCAGCTCGACCGGGGTGCGGGTCTGCTCGACGGTCAGATGCGCCTTGTCGGGCAGCGCCGGCCCGCCCGTGTAGGCGGGGGTCAGCTCGATGTGCCGGTCGGTGACGATCGACGGCGAGATCAGCGCCGGCGTCACGTTCACCGGGATCTTCACCTTGTTCTCGATGATCATGTGGACCTCGACGAACTGCCCCTTGGGCACGATCTTGT
This sequence comes from Nocardia sp. BMG51109, assembly GCF_000526215.1. Classification (NCBI taxonomy): domain Bacteria; kingdom Bacillati; phylum Actinomycetota; class Actinomycetes; order Mycobacteriales; family Nocardiaceae; genus Nocardia; species Nocardia sp. BMG51109. The sequence continues at coordinate 2,309,405 of NZ_JAFQ01000004.1, read as the reverse complement.
CCACCTTGCCGACCTCGAGGCCGAGCACCGTGATCGGGTTGCCCTCGAACATGCCGGCGATATTGCGGAAGTCGGCGGTGATGTGCGTGGTCGCGCCCACCGTGTCCTGGACGCCGGTCGGCACGATCGAGCAGCTGCCCAGTGCCAGTGCGACCGCGCCGAGCGCGGCAGCCTTGGCGGCGCGTACCGCACCGGTCGCCGTGGGCCGGCGCAGCCGGGGCATCCTCGCGGTCATCCCTCTCACTGTCATCCCTGGCACCCCTCGATGACTCGGGCGAAGCACAACCAGTTGTCCGGGAACAGCCACGGCACGCCGACCTCACCGTAGGGTCCGTTGCCGAAGGCGTTGTTGAACTGGCGCACACCCACCGGCATGATCTGCAGCAGCCGGTCCAGGTTGTCCTTGTTCTTCTGCAGGCCCTCGGACATGGTGTTCAGCTGCTCGATGGTCGGCCCGAGCTGGTTGTCGTTCTGCGCGCCGATCTCCTGCAGCTGCCTGGTCAGCGTCGCGACGTTGTCCAGCAGCCGGCGCAGCAGCTCCTGGCGTTCCATCACCCGGCCCGCGATGGCCTGGCCCTGAGTGATCACCAGCAGCACGCTGTTGCGATTGTCGCCGAGGATCGTGGTGACCTTGTCCAGATCCTTCAGCAGCTGATCGACCTGGTCGCGCCGGCTGTTGATGGTCTTGGCCAGCGCGCCGACGCTGTCGAGCGCCTCCGCGGTCAGCTGCGGGGAGCCGTTGATCTGGTCGCCGAGCACCTGGAACGACTGGACCAGCTTCTGGGTGTCGAGCGCCTCGAACTTCGGCGTGCCGACCTGCACCACATCGGCCAGATCGTAGGGAACCTGGGTGTTGCTCTTCGGAATTCGCTTGTCCTTCAGGCCGGAACCGGTGCCCGGATCCAGCGCGATGTAGCGGGCACCGAGCAGGGTCGCCATCTTGATCGACGCCCTGGCGTTCGCGCTCAGCTTCACGTCGTTGTTCACCTGGAGGGTGAGCAGCACGTGGTCGCCCTCGATCTCGGCGCCGGATACCGTGCCCACCGGAACGCCGGACACGTCGACCTTGTCGCCGATCTTCACGCCGGCGGCCTGCGCGAACTCCGCCTCGACGTCCTGGGTGCCGATGCCGATCTTCTTGTAGCCGCTCGACGCGACCAGCAGCGCGACGATCAGCACGGCGCCGATCGCGCCGAGCCAGAAGTAGCGATTGCCCTGAAAGCGGCGCCGCAGCCGCGCTCCGAATGTCGTCATGGCCGGCACACCGCCGAATGGGAGTTGCCGCCGATCTGGCTGAGCAGGCCGCGCGGCAGCAGGATGTTGTACAGCGAGACGTCCAGGCTGCACAGGTAGGCGTCGACGTATGTGCCGTTCTGCGAGGCCTTGGCGATATCCGACAGCATGTTCGGCAGGTCCACCGCGGCCCGGTCGAGCTTGGCCCCGTTATCGATCAGCATGGTCAGCGCGTCGCGGCTGGACTGCTGCGCGGTGACCAGCTTCGGCTGCACCTGCCCGACCATGTTCACCAATCCCGTGGTGGCATCGGCGATCTGGACCGTGGACTGCTGCAGCGATTGGCCCTGCTCGTAGAGCCCGCCGATGAGCGCGCGGGTCTGAGTCACCAGAGTCTCCAATTCGTCGCCCCGCTTGGCCAGCCCCTGCATCGTCGCCGACAGATTCGTGATCACGTCGGTGAGGATGGCGTCACGGCGCTGAAAATCGCCGGCCAGCCCCGCCGCCTGGGTGAGGAAGGTGCTCAGCGACACCCCGTCACCCTGCAGCGCCATGATGAAGGTGTTCGACAGGTTGTTGATCTGCTCGGGTTGCAGCGTCTGGAACAGCGGCTGGAATCCGTTGAGCAGCCCGGAGATATCGAACGACGGCTCGGTCCGATCCAACGGGATCGATCCGTTGTTCCGCAACGGCACCGCGTCCCCCGTCTTGCCGGGTGCCAGTGCCAGATACCGCTGGCCGATCAGGTTCTGGTAGCGGACCAGGGCCTTGGTATTGCCGAACAGCGTCTGATCGCGCTCCACATCGAAGGTCACCTTGGCCCTGTGGTCGCCGTCGAGCTCGATCTCCTTGACCTTGCCGACCCGCACACCCGCCATCCGGACGTCGTCGTTGACCCGCAGCCCGAGCACATCGCTGAACGTCGCCGAGTAGCTGTTGGTGTCGCCATCGACACTGCGCGCCAACGTATTCCACACGATGACCGTCACCAGGATCGAAACGATCGCGAAGATGCCGAATCCGATCAGCGGCTTGCGAATGCTCATCGGCCTGCACCGGCCTCGGCAACTTGCAAGGTTCCACCCCTCAGGATCGAGCTCAACAACAGGTACTCGGCCGTGCTGGGCTGACGGCCCAGCAGTGCCGTGATGGCGGAATCCCCGGTGTAGGAGATCGGACCGGCCGCGGGCGTCGGCTGAGCCGCGGGGGCCGCCGGAGTCGGCTGTGCCGCGGGAGCCGGCGGCGCGGGCGGCAGCAGCGGCGGGATGCCCGGGATCGCCGGGAACAGGCCCTGCAGCGGAGTCCCGGCGAACGGGGTGGCGGGCGCCGGGTCCTGCGGTGCCGCGGTCTCGGTGGTGACGCCCGGGATGTCCGGCAGGCCGGGCATCGGGGCGAGCGGAGGCAGCCCCTGAGCGGCGTCGAGCCGGCGCGGCTTCATCGACTCCGGCAGCTGACCGGGATCGGAGACCTCCGGCGCGGTGCCACAGCTGGGCGCGGTCAGTTCACCGTAGCGCGGGCAGTCCGACCGGTCGTAGGGCTTGTACGGAGTGAGCGTGATGCCCAAGTTCCAGACCATCTGCCGCTGCGGGCCCCAGTGGAAGGTGGTATTCAGCGCCCGGAGCGAATTGTTCAGGTTCGCGATGGCCTGCGGAATCGCCTGCGGGTTGTCGGACAGGGCGCCGAACATGTCGCTGGTGCCCGCGGTGATCGACTTGCCGAGATCGGGATTGCGCGCGAACAGCGCGTTGACCTTGTCGACCGTGCCGGAGGTACCCGACAGCAGAGCGACGAGTTGCTGCCGCTTGTCGGTGACGGTCTGCGCGGTCTTCACCGAATCCGCCAGCACCTGCATCAATTCCGGTGCCGACTGGTTGAGCGCGTTCGCCGACGCGGAGAAATCGTCGAGGGTCTGATCCACGTCGGGCACGGCCCCGCGCACCTGGGTCAGCCAGTTGTCCAGCCGCTCGACGGTCGAGCCCGGCACCCGGCCGTCGCCCTGCAGCGAATAGGACAGGGTGCTCAGCACCCGGCCCAGCTGCACCGGGTCGATCTTGTTCAGGATGGTGCGCACCGTGGTCAGGGTGTCCTGCAGCGCGATGGTGCCCTGGCTGCGGTCCTCCGGGATCTGCGATCCGGCGCGCAGCGACGCCTCGTCCGGGCCGTTGTAGACCAGCTCGATGGAGGTCACGGCGAACAGATTGCTCGGGACCACGCGCGCGGTGACATTGGCCGGGATGTCGCCGACGTACTCCGGCTTCATCTCGATGTTCACCTGCTGCGTCTCGCCCTTGTTCGCCACCGCGACGTCCTTGACGACCCCGACCAGCACGCCGCGGAACTTCACGTCGGCGTTCTCCGGCAGCCCGTCGCCGGTGGTGCCCATGCTGGCGGTGACGTCCACCTTCGGGTGCATGATCTTGCCCTGGTACCGGGCCATCAGGAAGACCAGGATCAGCACGAACACGACCAATCCCGAGGCGCCCGCGATGAGCAGTTGCCGCATCGTCGGTCCGCGGCCACTCGGATCGATGATCATCCGCGCCCCTTACCCCGAGATCCTGATGCCGGGGTTGATGCCCCAGACGGCCAAGGTGATGAACAGGTCGGCGAACACGACCGCGATGATGCAGAACTTGATCGCGCGGCCGGCCGCCACACCCACGCCCTCCGGACCGCCGGAGGCGAAGAATCCGTAGTAGCACTGGATGAACGTCGTGATCGCCACGAAGACAATGGCTTTGAGCAGCGACCACAGCACGTCGTGCGGAATCAGGAACTGATAGAAGTAGTGCTGGAAGGTGCCGGTGGCGGTGCCGCCGATCAGCTGCACGGTCAGCGAGCAGGTGATGTAGGCGAACGGCAGCGCCAGGCAGTACAGCGGAATGATGGCGATCATCGCCGCGATCATCCGGGTGCTGACCAGATACGGCAGCGGCCGGATGGCCTGGGACTCCAGCGCATCGATCTCCTCGGAGATGCGCATGGCACCCAGCTGCGCGGTGAACCGGCACCCCGCCTGCGAGGCGAATGCCACCGTGGCCAGCATCGGCCCGAGTTCCCGGGTGGTCGCGAAGGCGGACACCGCGCCCGTGATCGGACCCAGCCCCAGCAGGTTCAGCGAGTTGTATCCCTGGATGCCGACGGTCATGCCGCCGAACGCGCTGAGGATGAGCACCACGCCGATGGTGCCGCCGCCGACGACGATATTGCCGTTGCCCCAGGTGACGTCCGAGAGCAGGCGCCACACTTCCTTCGGATAGTGCTTGAACGCCAGCGGCATCGAACCGATCGACCGCAGGAAGAAGAACACCTGGTGACCGATCCGGGCCAGCCAGTCCCGCGGGGCGGTGGCGGATCCCCGGATCCGCTGGAGCGGCCGCAGCAGCGGCGGTACATAGGTAGACGACACCGGCTCAGACCATCTGTGAGGGGAACAGGGTGTTGTAGATCTGCGTGATGATCAGATTCACACCGAACAGCATCACCGCGGACAGCACCACGGCCGTATTCACGGAGTTGGCGACACCACCGGGGCCACCGCGGGTGTTCAGCCCGGAGTCACAGGCGATGATCGCGGCGAGCAACCCGAAGATCAGCGATTTCACCAGGGCCGCAATCAGATCCGAGACCACCGCGAACGACGAGAACGTGCCGATGTAGGAACCGGGCGTCCCGTTCTGGGCGAACACATTGAAGATATAGCCGGTCAGGAAACCGACGAAGATGACGAAGCCGCACAGCAGCACCGACACCAGCATGGCCGCGCCCAGCCTGGGGGTGACCAGCCGCCGCAGCGGATCGACGCCCATCACCCGCATCGCGTCGATCTCCTCGCGGATCGTGCGCGAGCCGAGATCTGCGCAGATGGCCGAGCCGACGGCGCCGGCGATCATCAGCGAGGTGACCAGCGGGGCGCCCTGCTGGATGATGCCCAGACCGTTCGCCGCGCCGATGAACGAGGTCGCACCGACCTGACCCGCCACCGAACCGACCTGAATCGAGACGATCACACCGATCGGGATGGCGACCAGGAGAGTGGGCGCGGCGGCGACCGAGGCCATGAAGGCGCATTGCCTGATGAACTCGCCGAACGGGAAGCGCCGGCGGACGATGGCGACGAACAGCTCGCCGATGGCGGCGATACCCATGGTGATCTGACGGCCGAATGTCTCGAGCGAGCGCTTGGGGTGATCTTGCCAGTACGCCTTGGTCCAGTCGACTGCTCCACTCATCCGTGACCCGGCCGGCGGACTGTTGGTGACCTGCACTTACTAACCCCTCTCGACGCCGGTTACACGCCCCGGCGACTGTGTTGCCTGACGCACCTTACTACGGAGTTAGGAGAAACACACCATAAAGTGTGCGCGCCGTCATAGACCCAGATCACGCTCCGGCTTCGGCTGTGATCGGCAACATGAAGTTGGGGCGAACCACAATGCAACGAGACAAAGTACTAGAACGAGTTACAGGTTTCTTGAACAAATGTCCAACTCGCCCTCCTGTGCAATTTTCCGGGATTGAATTAATCGTCGGGACGACGCACCTGAAGATCTTTCGCAAGCCTATCCGCGCCCGAGCCGATTCCGGGACAGCCCGCCCCGGGTGTCGTGCCGGGACGACGCGCCGGTCGTGACCGGAAACCGCGACCGCACAGACCCGGCCGTAACGGCGCGGGGACAGGTGTCGATCCGGCAAACAACACAACAGCAAGAGGCGCGCCCCGGCCCGAATACTGACAGGATGTAGTACTACATGGCTGATATCGTGCGGGCTTCCGACGTCTGGAGGGACATGTTCAACAAACTCGCCAGGGCGGCTCGTGCCGCCTTCGCCGTGGCCGTAGGCGCGGCGCTGCTCGGCACGGGCGCGGGTGTCGCGCACGCGGATCCGGGCCCAGCGATCGGGGGTGGCTCCGGAATCATCGTCGACAATCAGTACGAGTGCACCGTCACCACCATCGGCCACGACTCGGCCGGCCGGCTGGTCGGCCTGACGGCCGGGCACTGCGGCGAGGCGGGCTCGCAGGTGTGGGCCGAAAGCGACCGGGGGGCCGGTGTCATCGGCACCTTCGCCTACTCCGACCACGATCTGGACTACGCGGTCATCGAGTTCACCAACGTCGTTCCCGTCAACCGGGTCGGCAACGTCACGATCGCCTCCCTCGGGGCGCCCGCCCAGTTCCCCGCGATCGCCTGCAAGGAGGGCCGCACCACCGGCAACACCTGCGGCATCACCTGGGGAGATGTCTTCCAGACCGACGAGACGTGGACGCAGATGTGCGTCGTGGAGGGCGATTCGGGTGCGCCGGTCGTGATCGGCAACACGCTGGTCGCGATGGTGAACGCCTACCTGGCGGTGGCCTGCTTCGGGCCCGAGGTCGGCACCAATATGAGCGCGATCATGAACGACATGAACACCAATCACGGCGGGGTCGGCGCGGGCTTCACACCGATCTAACGGCGGATCTCGTCTTTCCGGCGGATGCGGGGCGGTGAGGTTTCCTCACCGCCTCGCGGTGTGTCCGGGCACCGGCGGCTGTACGGCCGGGCCCACCACGCCGCAGTGCGGCAGGCAGTCGACCGTCGACCGCTCCGGACGCCGACGGCGGGGACCGCCCAGCAGCAGGGCCGCCACTACCGCGCCGACGATCAGCAGTCCGGCGCAGATCCGCATCGCGACGGTGAATCCGTGGTCGATCACCGACGCGTCTCCGATCGATCCCGAGATGCCGGCCACGCCGGGCAGCGCGGCCACCGCGAGCAACTGCGCGGTCCGGGCCACGGCATTGTTCACGCCCGAGGCGATCCCGGCGGCCGCGGCGGGCACAGCGCCCAGCACCGCCCCGGTCAGGGGCGCGACCAGCGCCGACAATCCGAGCCCGAAGATCACGACACCGGGCAGCACGTCGCGCAGATATCCGGCCGCGGTCGCCGAATCCGGGCCGATCCGCAGCAGCAACAGCACCCCGGCCGCGGCCACCAGCGGCCCGGCCGTCATCGGCAGGCGCGGCCCGTGCCGCTGGGCCCATCGCCCGGCCCGGGCCGACAGCACCAGCATCAGCACGGTGACCGGCAGCGTCGCCACCCCCGAGAACAACGGGGAGTACCCGGCGACCTGCTGTAGCTGCAGGACCAGCAGGAAGAACACGCCGCCCAGGGCGGCGTAGACGGCCAGGGTCACCAGATTGGCCGCGGTGAAGACCCGGCCCGAGCGCGCGTCGCGGCCCTCTGCCCGGGCCCGGTCCGGGGACGAGGCGGGAGCCGCGGATCGGGCAGGCGCCGAGGACGATTCGGCCGTCGAGGACGGCCCGGTCTCCGGAGACGCACCGTCTGCCGGGGACGAGGCGGCCGTCGGGAACAGCTCGGCCCCGGTGAACAGGCCCGGCGGAACCAAGGGGTGATCGCTGCGCATTTCGATCACCGCGAAGACCGCCAGCAGCACCAGCCCGGCCACGCTCAGCAGCGGTGTCGCCTGGATCAGCCCGAAGGTCAACGCGCCGAGCCCGGCCGCCACCACCAGCGCGCCGGGTACGTCCAGCCGGTCGGGCGCGTCCGGGTCGCGGCTCTCCGGCACGTGCCGCACCGAGACCGCCACCACCACGGCGGCCAGCGGCACATTGATGAGGAAGATGGACCGCCAGCCGGCGACCTCGATCAACCAGCCGCCCAGGAACGGGCCGAGGGCACCGGCGACGCCGCCGAAGCCGGACCACAGGCCGATCGCGGCGCCCTGATCGCGGTCATCGATCGACGAGGAGATCAGCGCGAGGCTGCCGGGAGTCAGCAGCGCGCCCGCGATGCCCTGCAAGACGCGCGCCGTCACCAGCATCTCGATGTTCACGGCGGCCCCGCACAGGACCGAGGCGGCGGCGAAACCGATCGTGCCCCAGACGAACACGCGCCTGCGGCCGAGCCGATCGCCGAGCGACCCGCCGAGCAGGATGAACGACGCCAGCGTCAGCGTGTAGCCGCTCAGGATCCACTGCAATCCGGATACGCCTGCGTGCATCGACTCGCCGATCCGGGGCAGGGCGATATTGACGACCGTCGCGTCCAGGGCCGCCACCGAGGAGCCGAGCACGGTGGCCAGCACGATCCACCGTCCGGTCGACGAACCCAACCGCGGCGGCTGCGTGGTACTCACGGCACCACGCTACGGCCGCCGGGCGCTCGACGGCTCGCGGCAGGGCGTCGGTGCGGCGTGACAGGGGTGGCGGTACCGGCGTGCCGGGGTGTCAGAGATTCTGCACGCAGACCACGAATCGGCGCTGGTCGTAGACGAATCCGCCGTCATCGTGCGGGCAGGCGTCGACGCTGTCGGTGTTCGGCAGAATGGTCAGCACCCGCACGCCCTCGACGGCGGGCTGGGTGCATTCGATCCGCTCGGCGACATCGCCGCCGATATCCATGCAGCCGCCGACCACCCAGTCCCGGTCCAGGCACAGGGCGCCGGTCTCCCGGCCGCGCAGGGTCTCGTAGTACACATTGTCGGTGTCCGAGGCGCACTCGTCGGAGGTCGGCGCCTTGCCGACCACCTTGTAATTGGATTCGCGGCCGCCGCATGCCGCGTGCTCGATGGTGGCCTCCTCGGTGGTCCCACCCAGCTGCACGCAATCGCCGACCTGAGCCTGAAAATCGACGTCGCCACCGGTGGCCGGGGGCTTGGACGTCGGCGCGGACCCGGTGCTCGTCGCGGACTGCGCCGCACCGCCGCCGGCCGCCGTGGGATGACCGCCGACGGTCGAACCGCATCCGGCGAGACCGAGGACGACGACGGCCGAGGCCGGCAACAGGATTCGAACCGAGGCCAACGGATATGACATGAGACCCTCCCCGAGCCGTCCTGCTTCGAATTCGCACCCGGGAGCCTTCGAAGTCACCTTATTTGTTGCTCATGCTAACGGCGGACGATTCTCCGCGTTCCATGCCCGGGTCATCGGCGTCGGCGAATCGCGCGCACGAGCCGGATTCGAGGCTCTGGCAAACGATCTGAGTATGGTGAAGGAGTCGGCCCGAAGGGAGTAAACCGTGAAGCTGATCAGCGCAATCTTGTGTTCGGCGGCAGCGGTTGGGGCCTGTGCCTGCGCCGCCGCGACGGCCTCAGCAACCGATGTGCATTGCTACTCCGCCGACGGCCGGGACGTGACGGTCGTCGAGGGCGACACCGCCTGCCGGGCGGCCGCCGCCGACTCCGGTCGTGCGCATGCCGCCGGTTTCGACGGCGTCGGCTATGCCAGGGCGGCGGCCGGAGCGGTCGCGCTGGGGGTCGGGGCCGCCGGCGGCGTCGGGGCCGGCGAGGGCATCACCGGGCTGCCGGTCGCGATCGGGCTCGGCCCGGACGCGTACGCGCTCACCTCGCTCGATGCCGCACCGGGCGGCAACCGGGCCGGTGTCGCGGTGGCGCTGAACGGCTCTCGGGCACAGGTGGATTCGAGCGAACACCCGGTGGTCTGCCTGGGATCGGCGGCGCTGGCGTGGGATTCGCTCGACGGCGACGGCTGCCTGGCGACACCGGTCGGGTTGTGGCGCACCCCGGCGTCACCGCCCTGAGCCACCGCAACCCTGCACGCTGACCACACTGGAACGCCGCGCCCCCTGAAGCAGTGCGATCCCCTGAAGCAGCACGACAGCCTGGAGCAGCACGACCGCCGAGGGGCTGAAGGACGTCGTCGTCATCGGCGCCTCCGAACCGTGCGGGCATGATCGATCCGGCTGTCCTGCGGCCCGTCTCGACGTGCAGGTCAAGATCGAGCGTCCGGACGCGAGGCGGCCCAGGACATCTTCTCGAAGTACCTGACCGGGGGCAGCTGCACGCCGACGATGTCGCCGAGTTCGGCGGCGATCACGCCGAGTGATCGTCGGAGCTACGCTGATTCCGCGGATTCGGGTAACCCGGTAGCGGACGACCGAACGGATGGCCGCGGTACAGCGGCGTCAGGAGGGCGGCAGATGGTCGCGGCAGCGCCTTTCCCAGAACCCGAGCCTTTCCCAGAACCCGAGCCTTCCTCGGAGCCCGAATCCCTTCCCGACCCCGAGTCTCCCGCCGGGCCGGTCGAGGCGCAGCCGGGAGCGGACGCGCAGCGCATGGTGATCGACCCGCGGTTCGTGCCGGTCGTGCACCGGTTCTTCCGGATGTTCGCCCGCCCCACCCGCGGCGGCGGGGCCTTCGCGGTGTACCTGCACGGCCGACCCGTCGTGGATGTCTGGGCCGGCGAGGCGGCCCCGGGACGACAATGGCGGCACGACACCGTGGCGCTGAGCTTCTCCACCGGTAAAGGTGTCGCGGCGACGGTGCTGCACCGGCTGGCCGAACGCGGCCTGCTCGAATACGACGCACCGGTGGCCGAGTACTGGCCGGAATTCGCGGTGAACGGCAAGGAGACGATCACGGTGCGGGACATGCTCTCGCATCGGGCCGGCCTGCACCGCGTGCGTGGACTCACCGCCACCCCGGACGGCCTCCTCGACTATGACGCGATGGTGGCGGCGCTGGCCGAGGGCGTCGCGGATCCGCGGCGGACGCAGGGGTCGGGGTATCACGCGGTCACCTTCGGCTGGCTGGTCGCCGAGCTGGTGCAGCGGGTGACCGGCGACGAGTTCACCGACGTGCTGCGCCGGGAGATCGCCGAACCGCTGCGCACCCCGGAATTCTGGTATCGGGTGCCGGAATCCGAGCGCCCGCGCATCGCCCGCACCTTCCCGCGGCTGCGCGTGCCGGGCCTGCGCTGGGATGCCGCCTCCGCGCTGATCGCCCGGTCCCGGGTGGTCGCCGCCGTCGCCGAGGCCGGTATGCCCGCCGGGCTCGACGCGCTGGTTGTCGATCCGCGCCTGCACGACGCCGTGATTCCCGGTTTCAACGGGGTGTTCTCGGCGCGGGCGCTGGCGCGGATGTACGGGGCGCTGGCGAGCGACGGGCGGACGGCGGACGGAACGCCGGCGGCCCCGCTGTTGCGCCCGGAGACGATCGCGGTGATCAACCGGGTGCAGCACACCGAGCGGCGCGACTACGTGCTCGGCGTCCGGGTGCCGTTCACCCTCGGCTATCACCGGCCGCCGGTGCTGTCCCGGCGTCCACCTCGAAAGGCATTCGGCCACTACGGCGTCGGCGGGTCGGGCGCCTTCTCCGATCCTGAACTGGGCATGTCGGTCGCCTTCGTCACCAATCGGCTCGGCAACTCGTTCAACACGATCGGCGACGGGCGGCTGGCGCGATTGGCGGGCCTGGCGCAGGCCGCGGTCCTGCGGGATCGGGTCTGACCCGGCCTCCGGCGGGGCCGGAATCGTTCGAACCGCTCGGCCCCGCACCTCGTATTCGTCCATATGAGTAGACAGGCCGGACCTCGGGTGCCACGGTGGGCCGCGGTACACGCGCTGTGGGCCGGCGCGGATTTCGAACGATATTTCCGATGGCGGCGAGATCGCGAGGGCGACCCGTTCTTCGTCCGTTTTCCCGGATTCGGCGCCGTATTGTTTACTGGAACAAATTCTGGTGCTCGGGAATTGTTTCGCGCGCCGATCGATATTCTGCGCCCACCGCACCCGAATCCCATTGAACCGCTGGTGGGTTCGGCCTCACTGATTCTCGCCGAAGATGGACGGCACAGGCGCGAGCGGACTTTACTGGCCCCGGCATTTCATCGCGACCGAATTCGCCGGTACGGCAGCATTATTCGCGATGCGACCCTGGACGAGCTGCGCGGGCACGGCAGCACCCCGCCGTGGCGGCCCGGAACCCGGGTGGATGCCCGGGCGGCGGCCCGGTCGATCACGCTGCGGGTGATCCTGACCGCGGTGTTCGGGGTGGACGATCCGGCGCGCCGGGCCGAGTACACCGCGGCGGTCGGCGCCTTCCTGACCGCCTTCAGCGGACCGCTGCTGCTCGTTCCGGCCTTGCGGCACGGCGCCTTCGGATACGCGCCGTGGGACCGGTTCGTGGCCGCGCGGGCCCGGCTGGACGAGCTGATCTCCGCCGATATCGCGCGCCGCCGGGGCGCCGGCGAGACCGGCGCCGACATCCTGGACATGCTGCTGCACTCGCGCTACGAGGACGGCACCGCAATATCCGACGACGACCTGCGCGACCAGTTGCGCACCCTGCTGGTGGCCGGCCACGAGACCACCGCGACCAGCCTGGTGTGGGCACTGTTCCGGTTGCACCGGCAACCGCACACGCTGCGTCGGCTACGCGCCGAACTGGACGACGCGGGTCCCGGCTTCGACCCCGGCGAACAAGCGCGATTGCCGTATCTGGACGCCGTCTGCCAGGAGACGCTGCGGCTGCACCCACCGGTGCCGATCGTGCTGCGCCGGCTGACCGGGCCGTTCGCGTTGCGCGGCGTCGACCTGGCCGCCGGGGACACGATGGGGATCTCCCTCCCGCTGCTGCACTCCGATCCCGAGGTCTGGGCCGAGCCGGAGCGTTTCCGCCCCGAACGTTTTCTCGAGCGCCGCTACGGGCCCTTCGAGTTCGCGCCGTACGGCGGCGGGCACCGGCGCTGCGTCGGCGCGTCGCTGGCGGACCACGAGCTGCGCATCGTGCTGGCCACCCTGCTCACCCACGTCGTGCTGGCACCGTCACCGCGGTACGCCCGCGGCCGGATTCCGGTGGCCGTGCCGCACAACATCGCCACCGGACCGCACGCCGGGATCACGTTCGACGTCGTATCGGAATGTCCGCGAACCGCCACTCGTATGTGAATTGAATCACAATGAGGTTTGGTAACGCATCGGTGTGATTTTTCGATGCCCGATCGGTTCTCCGAAGCCGACTCGCCGATGCGAACGGCGCAGATGCGCCACCGGGGCAATCCACCGGCGACCTGGTGACGAGTTGCACAGCACAAGACCGAACTTCATAACCGGCAGAACGCAATTGGCGTGCCGCCGCACGGGATGTAGTAATGGAACCCGGGGTCGGGGCCCAGAGGAATCTTCCTGCTCGCGTATCCGCGTGCGTCATGAGGATGGAGAGGACGAGAACGGCAGTGCGCACCACTACCTGTCGCAGACCCGGACGGAACATATCGACTCGCATCGCGAGAATCGGTGTTCTATCCCTGGCGGCGACCGCCGCCGGTGCGATCGCCTTCGCACCCGCCTCGGCCGCGCCGCTGTGGCCGGGCGGCCCCGAGGTCCCGGGGGCACCCGCCTCCGTGCCGCAACCGCAGCCGGAACCGGGCGCCGCGCCGATGAACAACCCGCCGGCACTGCCGGCGGCCAATTTCGCCGCGCCCAACATCGCGCCCGGCGACGGTGAGGTCGTGGGCGTGGCCCAGCCGGTCGTGATCAACTTCAAGGAACCGGTCGGCGATCACGCCGCCGCCGAGAAGGCCATCCGGATCACCTCCACCAACCCGGTGCAGGGCCACTTCTACTGGTACGGCGACAAGCAGGTGCGCTGGCGGCCGGAGAGCTTCTGGACGGCCAACTCCGACATCACCGTCGAGGCGGGCGGCACCACGGTGGCCTACAAGGTCGGCGACGAGGTGATCACGACGGCCGACGACGCCACCCACATGATCACCGTCACCCGCAACGGCGAGGTGGTCAAGGAGATGCCGACGTCGATGGGCAAGCCCAAGCACGAAACGCCCAACGGCACCTACTACGTCGGCGAGAAGAACCGGAAGATGATCATGGACTCCAGCACCTACGGGGTCGCGACCACCGATCCGGAGGGCTACAAGCTCGAGGTCGAGTACGCGACCCGGCTGTCCAACAGCGGCATCTTCGTGCACTCCGCCCCGTGGTCGGTTCCGCAGCAGGGTGTTTCGGATACCAGCCACGGCTGCCTCAACGTCAGCCCGGCGGACGCCCAGTGGTTCTTCGAGAACTCGCAGAAGGGCGATCCGGTCGTGGTGCAGAACTCCCAGGGCACCCTCAGCGCCAGTGACGGCATGGGCGACTGGAACTGATCCGGTACCGAGCACTCCGTACCGAACAGCGCGGGCCCCGAGCGAAATGCTCGGGGCCCGCGCTGTTTTCGAAGGTTGATCTACCAGATCCGCACGCGCTCGGCCGGATCCAGGTACAGCGCGTCACCCTCCGTCACGTCGAACGCCTCGTGGAAGCCGTCCAGGTTGCGGACCACGCCGTTGCAGCGGAACTCGGGCGGCGAGTGCGGGTCCACGGCCAGGCGCCGAATCGCCTCCTCCCGGCGGGATTTGGTGCGCCACACCTGTGCCCAGCCGAAGAACACCCGCTGCAGGCCGGTGAGCCCGTCGACGACCGGCGGCTCGGCACCGTTCAGCGAAATCCGGTAGGCCTGCAGGGCGATCGAGAGGCCACCCAGATCACCGATGTTCTCGCCGATCGTGAACTCGCCGTTCACCGTGTGGTTGTCGGGGAGATCCGCGGGGGAGAACCGGTCGTACTGATCGACCAACGCCTTGGTGCGCTTGCCGAATTCGGTGCGGTCGGCATCGGTCCACCAGTCGATCATATTGCCGTCGCCGTCGTATTTGCTGCCCTGATCGTCGAATCCGTGCCCGATCTCGTGGCCGATCACGGCGCCGATACCGCCGTAGTTGGCGGCGTCGTCGGCGTTCATGTCGAAGAATGGCGGCTGCAGGATCGCGGCGGGGAAGACGATCTCGTTCATCCCCGGGTTGTAGTAGGCGTTCACCGTCTGCGGCGTCATGAACCACTCGTCGCGATCGACCGGACCTCCGAGCTTGTTCAGGTCGCGATCGTGTTCGGCGGCGTAGCCGCTGCGGTAGTTGCCGACCAGATCGGCCGGATCGATCTGCACGGCGGAGTAGTCGCGCCAGCGATCCGGGTAGCCGATCTTCGGGGTGAACTTCTCCAGCTTGGCGAGCGCGGCCTCGCGGGTCTCGGGCCCCATCCAGTCCAGCTGGGCGATATTGCGGCGGTACGCCTCGGTCAGGTTGTCCACCAGCTGCCGCATGCGCTGCTTGGCCTCGGGCGGAAAGTGCTCGGCCACGTACAGCTTGCCGACCGCCTCGCCGAGCAGGTCCTGCACCAGCGACACACCGCGCTTCCAGCGCTCGCGATTCTCCTGCGCCCCGGTGAGCGTGCGGCCGTAGAAGTCGAAGTTCTCCTCGACCAGTGCGGCGGTCAGATACGCCGCGCGGGACCGCAGCACCCGCCAGCTCGCCCAGGCGCGCCAATCCTCCAGCGGCTCCGACGCCCACAGCCGGGCGAAGGTGCGCACGTAATCCGGTTGGCGCACAACAACTTCGGCGAACAGTTCCGAGGCAGGACGGTCGGCTCCCGACGCCGTCGCGGCGGCCCATGCGGCCCAGTCGAATTCCGGGTTCACCTCGGCGAGCGCCGCGAAAGTGGTGAGGTTGTAGCTCAATTCGGCATCGCGGCGGCGCACCACGTCCCAGTGCCCGGCGGCAAGCTCGCGCTCCAGTTCGAAGGCCCGCCGCGGGTCGTGGTCGATCCCGGCGAGGGCGAACATGCGGCCGATGTGTTCGACATAGGCCGTGCGGATATCCGCGTAATCGTCACTGCGGTAATAGGATTCGTCGGGCAGGCCGATGCCGGACTGGGTCGCGTGCACCAGGTAGCGCTGCGAGTTCTTGTCGTCGGTGTCGACGTAGAACATCAGCGCGCCGCCGACGCCGGTGCGCTGCAGGCGGCCCAGCAGCGCGGCGAACTCCCCGCGGTCGGTCACCTCGCGTATCGCGGCCAGCTCGTCGGCGACCGGGGACAGCCCGGCGGCCTCCACGGCCGGCTCGTCCATGAAGCTGTTGTACAGGTCGCCGATCTTGCGCTCTTCGCTACCGGGCGCGGCGTCCGAGGCCGAGGCGCCCAGAATAATCGTCTGGACGTCGAGCTCGGCCTGGTCGTACAGCGTCCGGAAGGCGCCGTCGACCGCGCGATCGGCCGGAATCTCGTAGCTCTCCAGCCACTTGCCGTTGACGTGCGCGAACAGGTCGTCCTGCACCCGCACGGCCGCGTCGCGATAGGTCAGATCGATACCGGAGGGGGTCGTCACATCCGCAGTCACGATCTCCAGTATGCCGATCCGAACGAGTGCGTGCCGGGCCCGTGAACCGTGATACCGCCCCGCCCGGCACCGCCTCGCGGGACGTTCCCGCCGCGCACACGGGTGCACCCACCGGCCGGACCGGCGCCTACCCGGGAACGGGTACGCGATCGAACTCACCGTCGCGCGCCCCGGCCACGAAGGCAGCCCACTCGCCCGCCGTATAGCCGAGCTCGACATCTCCGCATCGCACCACCGCGCCGCCCGTACCGGACACGGCCGCGGTCAGTGCGCCCGGCGTGGGGCCGGCGGCCCGCCCGAGCACGGCGTCGAGAAAGGCCATCCACTCGCCGGCCGTGACGGCGATGACGGGCTCGTCCTCGGGGCGATCGGCCGGATCGCGCCGGAACTTGCTGTCGCGAACGAATACCGCGGCACCGTCGAACCGGACCTCCACGCACTGGTTGCCGTTGTTGGTGCGGGTCGAGGTGAACCAGCCGGTGGCCTCCGGCCGATACCTGGCGGCGGTTGACATGCGCAAAATTTTACACGTCGGCATGCTTCCTGATCAGCGCCAATGACTCGGTGCGGCCGAGCGATTGGTCCAATGCGCGCACGTAGGCGAAGGCCAGGTCGCGGACCTGTTCCGGATTGTCGACCGCACCGCCGAAGACGGCGCTCTCGGCCCAGGCGAAGGTCGGCAGGCTCTCGTCGGCGAAGTCCAGCAGGTGGAAGCTGGAGCCGCCGAGAATGGCACCCGCCGGGGCGCTGAACGGAATCACCCGTACCTCCACCGTCTCGATGTCCTCGAGCAGATCCGCCAGATACCGCAGCTGGCCGTGCAGCACCTTCGGCCCGCCGATCTGCTGCAGCAACGTCGCCTCGCTCATCACCGCGGTGAGTTCGACCCGGTCCGGGCCGCGCAACCGCTGCTGTCTGCGCATCCGCACCGCGACCAGCTGTTCCACCTGCACCGGGCGGATCATCACGTCGGCGCTGATCAACGCCCGCGCGTAATCCTCCGTCTGCAGCAGGCCCGGCACCACCAGGCTGTCGTAGCTGCGGACGGAGTCGGCGCCGTACTCCATGCCGTAGTAGCGCTGCAGATCCGGCCCGATCAGCGCCGACGACTTGGCCCACCAGCCGCGATCCTTGCTGGCCGCGAGCAGGGTGAGCAGTTCGTCGCGCTCCTCGTCTCCCACCTCCAGCAGATCCAGCACGGGTCCGATGGTGTTCGACGTCAGCACCCGGCGGCCCTTCTCCACATGCGACCAGTTGGCGGGGGTGAAGCCGACCTGCCTGGCGAACGTCGCCGAA
The DNA here is from genome assembly GCF_000526215.1 of Nocardia sp. BMG51109. Classification (NCBI taxonomy): domain Bacteria; kingdom Bacillati; phylum Actinomycetota; class Actinomycetes; order Mycobacteriales; family Nocardiaceae; genus Nocardia; species Nocardia sp. BMG51109. The sequence goes on along the minus strand of NZ_JAFQ01000004.1, from coordinate 2,291,900 downwards.
TCGAAGCCGCGTAGTTCACGCAGTTCACGCAGGCGCAGGACCAATTCCCAGCGGGCAACCGTAGGGGACAGGGGAGCCATGAGTCGTGATGCTACGCCGCGCCGTTCACCGGTGGGTGACTATTGTCATTCCCTACGTCAATTGGTCGGGGCAGGGGTGAGCGTGACACCCAGATCGTTCCCCACCCTGTCCTCGAAATCTCGCTGGCACTGGTCGAGCCTGGCCTGATCACTGCCGGCATCGCGGACACAGTCCATGTAGTCCCGGCCGCCGTGGTCCTCGAAGAAGCCCCAGATGACGATCGCCCCGACCACACCGCCGATCAGTGCCAGCAGGCCCAGCACGATGCCAGCCACCGCCATCCCGAACCCGCCGGCCGTGCCGCGGCGTGCCTTGACGGCCGCGATGATGCCGAACAGCACCGCGAACACGCCCAGGACGATCGCGCCGACGATGGTGATCAGTGCGACCACGGCCAGAATGCCCAGCACCAGCGCGGTGATCGCGAGGCCCCGCCGCTTCGGCGACTCCTGCCAGTACTGCTGACCCGGATAGTCGCCCGGCGGGGGCGGGGGATACTGCCCTTGCGGGGGATATTGGCCTTGCGGGGGCGGGTACTGATCGGGCGGCGGATACTCGGGCATGGCGGTCCTCTCGTTCACCTGGGCGAAATGCCGGATTCGGGCGACCCTCGGATGCTATTGCGCCCCGAGCCGTGCGTGCATCTCCCACACGAGGATCTCCGCGGGCGAGTTCACCGCGATCCGCTGACCGCCACTGCGGGCCAGCCGCACCGCGTCGCCCGCGTAGAGGGCTCCGACGCCCTCCATCTCGATCTCGCCCGCGGCGACGAACAAGTGCAGGTAGGGGGCTTCGGGGAGATGCACCGGCGGGGCCCCGGACGCCGCCGGCATCCGCGCGACGTGCAGTGCGGAATGGCTGCTGTTGATGGCGATCGCGGTGCGGTCGCGGTAGCGCGGCAGGCCCGAGGCCACCGTCACCAGCCCGCCGCCGGCCAGTTCGTCATCGATCTCCCACTGCTGGTAGCCGGGCTCCAGACCGGGCTCGTCGGGCACCACCCACATCTGCACGAAATGCACCGGCTCGGCGGTATCACCCCGGTCCGGCGCCGGCCCGCGCGCATCGTTCTTCTCCGAGTGCAGGATCCCCGAGCCGGCGCTCATGCGCTGGGCCAGGCCCGGATAGATCACGCCGCTGTGCCCGAGCGAATCCTGGTGTACCAGTGCGCCACTCAGGACCCAGGTGACGATCTCCATATCCCGATGGGGATGGGTGTCGAAGCCCTGGCCCGGCGCGACGATGTCCTCGTTGTTCACCAGCAACAGGCCGTGATGGGTGTTGTCGGGATCGTAGTGTTCGCCGAAGGAGAAGGAATGCTTCGAATCCAGCCATGCCACACGGGTTTTCATGCGGTCGCCGCCGCGATGGACGTCGATGTGTGGTGTCGTGAGTATGGACACCGTGGTCCTCCTCTCCGGCCGAGCACCGATCATGTTTCAGGGTAGGAGCACATCGCGGACCAGGTAACGAATTCCCCGCGAATTCTACCGCGCCACCTCGGCCGCTCCCGGGCGGCGAGGGCGTCGGACCCCACGGTAGGCTGCGGATCTGCCGGACCGCCGCGGCACCCGCTCGACGCCCGGCACGGCCGGCGCCCGGCAACCACCGCGGCGCGGTGCCCGCCCGCGGACGACCGTAACCTGGTGTGCCGCAACCTGAACCGGAGGTGAATCGCGGATGCGACCCGAGGTGCTCACGGGTCTCGAACGCACTCTCCGGCAGCGTGCCCGCTCGTCGGGCGTCGTCGGCTCCGGATCGTCCGCCACTCCGCTTCCGCAATACGAAACCACTGGTAGTACGGCGTGTCGCGGCAAACTGCCCGGCCCGGACACCGCGCCGCCGGATCGTTGCGCATCCGAGGGGCGAGCGAGCGAGATCGGCCGGGTACCGAGTCGGCGCCCCGCGACGCGCGCTGTCGGCCCGGCGACGCGCTGTCTCGACGGGCGATCGCCGGACGCCCGGGCGCCGCGACCGGATATCCGAAACACCTTGTCCGCCTTGCTGACCGCGACCGTCAGACCGTGCGGATGACCGAACGCCTCGCCTCGGGCCCGGACGAATCCGCCACCGCGGAACCCCGCTCCCGCTGGGCCGCCGCGCTGGCCGCCACCGCCCGCAATCCCGGCATGCTGCGGCTGGCGCTGGTGCGCTTCGCCGGACAGTTCGGCGACGGCATGTTCCAGGCGGCGCTGTCGGGCGCGATCCTGTTCAATCCGGAGCGCGCCACCGATCCGCTGGACATCGCGGCCGGATTCACCGTGCTGCTGCTGCCGTACTCGCTGATCGGCCCGTACGCCGGGGCACTGCTGGACCGCTGGGACCGGCGGATGGTGCTGCTGGTGGCGAACGTGCTGCGCGGCGCGCTGATCGCGGCGACCGCCGCCGTCCTGCTGGCCGGGATCGGCGAGACCCCGCTGCTCCTGCTGGCGCTGGCGGTGGTCGGGACCAGCCGATTCGTGTTGTCCGGGGCCAGTGCGGCGCTGCCGCGGGTACTGGAACAGCGCTGGCTGGTACCGATGAACTCGGTGCTGGCCACGGCGGCCTCGGGCTGCGCCGGGGCCGGCGCGGCCGCCTCGGTCGCGATCATCGGCGGCATCGGCACGGGCGATTTCGCCTCCGCGGTGGCGGTCGCCGTCAGTGCGGCCGGATCCGTCGTCGGCGCGCTGGCGGCGCTGAGCTTCCACCGCCACCGCCTCGGGCCGGAGCGCTCGGCGACCGCACCGCGCAGTTCGCTGCGTGCCATCGTGACCGGGCTGGGCACCGGGGCGCGGGCGGTGTGGGAATCGCGCGAATGCACCACCGCGATGATCGGCATCGGCGCGCACCGCATCGTGTTCGGCGCCGACACCCTGCTGATGGTGCTGGTGCTGCGGCGCTCGCCGGAGGAGTTGTCGCTGAGCAGCGGGCTGATCGGATTCGGGGTGGCCATCGCGGCCGCGGCATCCGGGATGCTGGTCGCCGCCGTGCTGGCGCCGGTGCTGATCCCGTGGCTGGGCCGACCGCGCACGGTGCTGGCGGGCCTGGCCACCGCCGTGCTGGTGCAGGCGGCGCTGGTCACGCCCATCACGCTGGCCACCGGTCCGGCCGAGCAGCGGGCCCATCAGCTGCTGCTGGTCGGCGCGTTCCTGCTGGGGCTGGCCGGCCAGACCATCAAGCTGACCGGCGACGCCTGCCTGCAGATCGATGTCGACGACGCCCGGCGCGGCCAGGTGTTCGCCCTGCAGGACACCGTCTTCAACATCACCTTCGTGGCGGCCGTCGCCGGGACGGCGATGCTGATCCCGGACGACGGCCGCTCGGCGGCGGTGGCGCTGGCCGGGGCGGCGGTCTACGGGCTGGGTATCCTCGCCATCGCGCTCGACACCCGGCGGCGCGCCGTCACACGCCCGGACCGATCTGTTCGTCCCACACACCCAGACCGCTCGGATCGGTGAAGAAGCTGTCCAGCGCGCCGTCGTCGTCGAGATCCAGTGCCGATACGTCGGCGACGCCGTCGCCGTCCGAATCCCACAGCGCGTCGTCGGCCAGGCCGTCGCCGTCGAAGTCCAGGGCGATCGCATCGGCTGCCCCGGTGCCGGACAGCTCCAGATCGGCCGCCGACGACCAGGCCTGGCGAACCCCGTCGCCGATGCCGAAGACATACTCGATATCGGTCATAACCAACTCCGACGCGCCCGGACCGCAACCGGTTCCCGCCTGCCGTGCTGCGAACGGGCAAATCGGTCGGTTAGATTGGACAGGCTTGTGCTCGGCCCCGGTGACAGCGGTGGCCGATTGTGTGATATCACCGCAGTTCGGCCGGTTACCGAGAGAACAGGGAGAGCATGGGAAGAGGCACTGCGCCTGCGCTTTTCGGTGTCCTGCTGACCGCCCTCGGCCTCGCCGCTCCGGCCGCCGCGGCGCCCGCGCCGTGGGCACCGGCACCGGTGAACGCCTGCGGCGAAACGGGTTTCGACCCGCTGGCGCGCGAGCCCGACCCGAACGCGCCACCGGCGCCGGTGCTGCCGCCGAATATTGATATCCCGGTGCCGATTCCGGAGATCGTTCCGGTTCCGGTTCCCGGGCCGCAGCCGGACAACACCCGCATCGATCCGGCGCCGCTGCCGCCCGACCCCTGCGCCAACCCGTGTCCCGACATTCGCGACACACCCAAGCCCGCCGCCGCCGAGGAACCGGCGAAGCCGAAGGAGCCCGCCCCCGACTCCTCCGGTTCCGGGTCGGGATCGGCCGACTCGGGCTCCGGCGACTCGGGCTCCGGCTCCAATTCGGGCTCCGGCGACTCGGGCTCCGGCGGCGGATCGAACTCCGGCTCGGGCAGCGGGTCCGGCTCCAACTCCGGCCCCTTCAACCTGCCGAGCGTGCGCATCAAGCCCGAGCCCGAACCGATTCCGATCCCGGTGCCGGGCGGCGAACCGCCGGCGCCGCAGACCCCGCCGCCGCCGATCGTCCATCCGGCCGAGCCGGGACCGATCGCCGCACCGGTGGCGCCTCGCCACCTCGAGTCGACGCGACTGGTGAACCAGGTGACCGGTCACGGCTCGACCAACCGCACCGATATGCGCTGGGGCGTCGACGGCACCGACCTGGGCATCATGTGGGAGACCAAGCCGGACGAGATCGCCGTGCTGTTCGGCGACACCTTCGGCAAGGGCTGGCACCCGGGCGGGGCCGGCGGGGCCGATCAGGACTGGCGCAGCAACGTCCTCGGCTACAGCACCGAACGCGACCTGTCCAAGGGTCTGAGCATCGATACGATGGTGCAGGACAGCCGTTGTCACGCCGCCGAACTGCTGGACAGCCGGAAGATCAAGAATTACGAGACCACTGTGATCCCGACCTCCGGCTTCGCGCTCGGCGGCCGGCAGTACGTGAGCTACATGTCGGTCAATCACTGGGACCGCATCCCGGGCATGTGGTGGACCAACAACGGCGGGCTCGCCTACTCCGACGACAACGGCCGCACCTGGGTCAAGGACCAGTACGCCAAGTGGGACAACATGTTCGGGCTGCACCGGTTCCAGGTCACCACGATGGTCCCGCACGGCGACTACGTGTACATGTTCGGCACCCCGAACGGCCGCGTCGGCGTCATCGGACTGGCCCGGGTGCCCCGCGCCGAGGTGCTCAACAAGTCGGCCTACCAGTACTGGGTGAACGGCACCTGGGCGCCGGCCGCCGAGAACACCGCCACCCCGGTGCTTCCGGGCATCGCGGGTGAGATCTCGGTCCGGTACGACGAATCCAGCGGCCAATGGCAGATGGTGTACCTGGATCCGGCGCGACAGGCCATCGTGCTGCGCACCGCGGCCGAGCCCCAGGGCGCCTGGAACGAGGGCCTGCCCCTGGTGAACACGACCGAGTATCCGGCGTCCTACGGCGGTTTCATCCACCCGTGGTCGACCGGCAAGGACCTGTACTTCACCATGTCGGCCTGGGACAGCTACAACGTCTACCTGATGCACTCGACCCTCGACGAACCCGCCGACCCGTAGTCGCACCGCGGACCGTCCGCGTCAGCACGGATAGACCTGCACCTCCGTGGTTTTCACCGCGAAGTAGACCTCCAAGCCGGGAGCGAGGCCGAGTTCGGCGACGGCCGCCGGGGTCAGGTCGGCGATCGGGCCCGGCGCACCGTCGGGCCCGTCGTCGGTGTGCACGCGGACGATGCCGCCGCGGTCGGTGAGTTCGGCGACGCGGACCCGAAAGACGTTGCGCGGACTGCCGGTCGGGTGGTCCCGGTGCACGGCGACGGCGGCGGGGGAGAAGACCGCCGCGGCCCGGACCTCGGGCAGCCATGCGCTGTCGCGACATCCGTGCACGAGATCGTCCCCGCAGCGCACCGCACCCGTCAGCTGTCGGGAATCCGCCGGTGCCGCAGCATCGCTCGCGGCCGCGCCGTCCTCGACCGACGGGCGTGACATTCCGGCCTCGCCGTCGGCCACCGCGGTACCGATCATCAGGTTCACCCCCGCGATCCGGGCGGCGAACGCGCTGCGGGGACGCGCCAGCACGGCGGCCACCGGACCCTGTTCGACGATCCGCCCGGAGTCCAGCACCACCACGCGATCGGCGAGTGTGAGGGCGTCGACGATGTCGTGGGTGACCAGAATCGCGCTGAGCCCCTTGGTGTCCCGCCGCTCGCGCAACACTCGGCGCAGCAGGGTGCGCATGGCCGGCGCGGCGGTCACGTCGAGGGCGGCCATCGGTTCGTCCAGCAGCACCACCCGCGGCTCGACGGCCAGCGCCCGGGCCAGCGCGACCCGCTGCGCCTGACCACCGGACAGTGCCCCCGGCCGCCGCCCGGCCAGCGCCGACGCGTCGACGGCGCCCAGCCAGCCGCGGGCCGCCCGCGCCGCGGCCCGCGCCCGCATTCCCCGGCTGCGTGGCCCGAACGCCACGTTCGCCTCCGCCGACAGATGCGGGAACAGGAGCGGATCCTGTGCCAGCAGCGAGATTTCGCGGCGATGCGGCGGCACCGCGACACCCTCGGCGACATCCGTGAGCACCCGGCCGCCCCACCGGACGTGGCCGACGTCCGGCCGCACCAGCCCCGCCACCACCTCCAGCAGGGTCGACTTCCCGGCCCCGTTCGGCCCGAGCACCGCCAGCACCTCGCCGGGGGCGACACTCAGTTCCGCGGTCAGACCGCGCTCCGCGACGCGAACCGAAACATCCAGCCCGGGTCGACCATCCGCCCCACCGGTCACCACCCACTCTCCTTTCCGCGAGTCCTACGGCGGAATTCGCGGTGGGCAATCGGGCCGGGGAAGGCAATCACGGCCACAGCCGACTCGCGCCCGGCAACACGGGTCGAAACCTCCTGCTCCGCAAGACCGTCCGGCCCACGGCCATCGAGCACCGCCCTCCTGCCGACCGAGTTCATGGATGTGTCTCGGGCGGAACCCGATGCGTGGCGCCGTGCCGAACTCATCGCCGCCGCCCTCGGCCGGAGCCGCCCCAGCGCCACAGTCCGCCCGCCCACTCGCGCCCCCCGGCCACCCCCACCCGGCGGTACGCGACCAGCACGATCACCACCGCGACCAGCACCAGCAGCAGCGAAAGCGCCACGGCCGCATCGGGATCGTCCTCGCGCTGCAGATAGATCTCCAGCGGCAGCGTCCTGGTGCGCCCGCGCAGGCTGCCGGCGAAGGTGAGGGTGGCGCCGAACTCACCCAGGGCCCGGGCGAACGACAGCACCGCACCCGACACCAGCGCGGGACGCAACAGCGGCACCGTGATTCGCCACCAGACCGTGCTCGGCCCGGCGCCCAGGGTGGCGGCGATCCGCTCGTACCGCTCCCCGGCGGTGCGCATCGCGCCCTCCAGGGTGATCACCAGGAACGGCAGCGCCACGAAGACCTGTGCCAGCACGACGGCGGTGGTACTGAACGCGATCCGGATTCCCGCCGCCTCCAGGTGCCCGCCCAGCATCCCGTTGCGCCCGAACAGGTACAGCAGCGCGAGGCCGCCGACGACGGGCGGCAGGACCAGCGGCAGCAACACCATCGCGCGCAACACCGGCAGTATCCGCCAGCGCACCCGGGCGAGCACCACCGCCATCGGCACCCCCAGCAGCACGCACAGCGCGGTGCTGGCCACGCCGGTCTTCATGCTGAGCGACAAGGCATCTCGCGAGGTCGGCGAGCTCACCAGCCCGAAGAAGTCCGACCAGTCGACCGCCCCCGCCAGCGCCACCAGCGGCGCGGCCACGAACGCGAAGCCGGCCAACGCCGGTACCAGCACCCACCGCGGCACGGCAAGCCCGGGGCCGCGCAACAACATCCGCGTCGCACGAGCCGCCCTGGACCCGGGCGCGAGATCGTGGTCACCCGCCTGCCCGGGATCAGCCGGCCGTACAGCGGACCGATCGGTGATCAACCGGCACCACCCCGATCTCCCTCGGCGCCCGGCCGATTCGGATGACACGGCTCCTTCGTCACGCGGTGGTGGACAGTAGCCGTCACACGCCGCAGGCCCGATCGCGGCTCCACCGGGCATGGCCACCCGGACCCGACCGCCGCTACGGCCCGCCCGACGGAATCGACCGGCATGCGGCACCTCGTCGACCGGCACCGAGCGGACAGCGATGTGCCACGGTGCGGTCTACCGGTATCACCACCGAGGACTGCCCGGGCGAGATCCTCCGGCCCACACATCATTCCGGTGCCCACCGCGCGGCCGCCGACAGCACGGGACGATCCTGTGCCACAGGAGCTTTCCCGCCCGGAGCACCGAGTCGTGCGGGGACCGCCCAGCGGATTCACGGCGCGCCGAAGCCGGCCCTCGACAGCGCCGCGCGACCCTGCGGCCCGGTGACCAGCTCCTCGAACTGGCGCGCCAGTTCGGACTGCTTCGAATCGGCCACGGTGGCAAGGGGATAGGTGTTGACCGCGCCCGCGGATTCGGGGAAGGGCACGGTGGCGACCTTGTCACCCGCACCCGCGGCGTCGGTGACGTACACCAGCCCGGCATCGGCCTCGCCCGAGGTCACCTTGGCCAGCACATCGGTCACCGCCGACTCCTCGCTCACCGGCGAGAGGGCCACGTGCGCGGCGGTGGTCACCTTCTTCGTCGCGGAACCGCACGGCACCTGCGGTGCGCACACCACCAGCCGCAGCTCCGGCTGGGCCAGGTCCGTCAGTGCCGCAATATGTTTCGGGTTGCCGGGCGGGGTGACGATGGTCAGCACGTTGGTGGCGAAGGTCTGCGGCGGCTCGGTGATCCGGCCGGTCTTCACCACCTTGTCCATATTGGCGGTATCGGCGGAGGCGAAGACGTCCGCGGGCGCACCCTGATTCAGCTGTGCGGCCAGATCCGACGAACCGGCAAAGGAGAAAGCCACTTTCGTCCCCGGATGCGCCGACTCGAACTCGGTGCCGAGGCCGGTGAAGACCTGGTTCAGCGAGGCCGCCGCGAACACCGTCACCGTGGTCGCGCCGCCGCCGGAGTCCGACGAGCCACAGCCCACCGATCCCATCGTGACGGCGGCCGCCGCGCACAGCACACCGATCCGCCGCAGCCCGCCGCCACGGCGGTCGCCGCCGGTCACCGCGGAGGCGTCTCGACCACGACCGTGGTCGCCTTCACGCTCGCCACCGCGACGCTGCCCGGTTCCAGACCGAGCGCCCGCACCGACTCGCTGCTCATCAACGACACCACCGTGAACGGTCCGCATTGCATCTCCACCTGTGCCATCACCCCGTCGGCCACCACACGGGTGACCAGTCCGGGGAACCGATTGCGTGCCGAACTGGCACTGCCCAGCCGGGCCTGTGGCGGCCGGGCGTGGTCGACCGCCAGTGCGGCCAGGTCCCGTCCGTCGATCGCCAGCCGGCCCGCGTCGTCCTTGTGCGCGGCGAGCGTGCCGGCATCGATCCACCGGCGCACGGTGTCGTCGCTGACACCGAGCAGTTCGGCGGCGTCTCGGATACGCAAGCTGGGCACCGCAGCAGCATATGCCCGCATTTTCGGATCAACAACGTTCAATGATCCGAATCTGCGGATACGGGAAATCATTGTTTTCGGAGAAGTCACCCACGGCGCGCGTCCGCCGACGACGCCGCCCAGTACGCTCGAAGCAATCATGGCCACCTATTTCGACCCGCGGTTCTGGTCGCCGCTGCGCGCCGTCGGCCTCGGCCGTCGCCTGTTCGCCCCGGTCCGGCTGGAGCAGTGGAGCGCCCGGACGACCGCCTGGCTGGATCCGGTGGCCGATCTGGGCGCCGGCACCGTCACCGCGCTGCTGCCCGACGTGCTGATGACGCTGCTCAGCGAGGGCATCCTGAGCCAGTTCGGCGGCAAGGAGGTCACCGCCACCCTGCTCGGCCACGAGATGACGGCCACGCTGCGGACGCTCGAGGTCCGCCGCCGCGGGGCGCACTTCCGGACCAGGACGGTGCTGACCGATCTGGTGTGGAGCGAGCACCCGATCGAGGAGATGACCGTCGTCGCACACGGCGTCCGGCTGATCCCGGGGATGCCGACCAAGGTGCGCACCGCCAACCTCGACGTCACGGGCACCGTCTCCACCACGGCGCTGGTCGAATGGCTCGACCGGTGGCGGTTGGACTGGCGGCTCGGCGTCGACGCGGAGACCGGGCTGATCACCGCACGGCACCGGCGCCGACGAATCAGTGCCCTGGTAGACGCGACGATCAGGGAGAATCTCCTGCACGTCACCGTGCACCGGGCGACCCGCCTCGGCATCCGTATTCCCCGGCGGTGGATCCGGATCGCCCCGATACCGCTGACCGGCCTACCGAAACGCCTCACCGTCGTGCGCGCCGACCGGGACACGGACCGGGTTCACTTCCGCATCGATATACCCGAGATCACCGGCTCGTTCGATCTCACCCAGATCCGCTCCGCCATCGTCGCCGGCACCACGCTGATCGTGTTCTGAAGTCCCCGATCGTCTTCCGAAGTCCCTGGTGCGGCCGAAGTCCTAGGGCGCGCCGGAGTTCCACCACTCCAGCAGCGCCTCCGTCGCCTCGTCCCGCGACATCGGCCCGCGATCCATCCGCAGGTCCTTCAGGTACCGCCACGCCCGGCCGACCTGCGGACCGGGTTCCAGGCCCAGCAGTTCCATGATGGCGTTGCCGTCCAGGTCCGGGCGCACCCGCTCCAGGTCCTCCTGCTGCCGCAGGCGTTCGATGCGCGTCTCCAGGTCGTCGTAGGTCGACTGCAACTGGGCGGCCCGGCGCTTGTTCCGGGTGGTGCAGTCGGCGCGTACCAGTTTGTGCAGCCGCGGCAGCAGATCGCCGGCGTCGGTCACGTAGCGGCGCACCGCCGAATCGGTCCACTGGCCCTTGCCGTAGCCGTGGAAGCGCAGGTGCAGGTAGACCAGCCGGGCCACGTCCTCGGTGAACTGCTTCGGATACTTCAACGTGCGCATACGTTTGCGCGTCATCTTGGCCCCGACCACCTCGTGGTGGTGGAAGCTCACCCCGCCGCCGGGCTCGTTGCGCTTGGTCGGCGGCTTGCCGATGTCGTGCAGCAGGGCCGCCCAGCGCAGCACCAGGTCCGGATCGCCCTCCTCCTGGTCGACGGCCTGCCGCAGCACCGTCAGGGAGTGCTGGTAGACGTCCTTGTGCTGGTGGTGCTCGTCGATCTCCAACCGCATCGCCGGCACCTCCGGTAGCACCCGTTCGGCCAGGCCGGTCTCGCACATGACGTCGATGCCCTCGGTCGGATGCTCGCCGGCGATCAGCTTGTCCAGCTCGGCGCGCACGCGTTCGGCCGTGATCCGGTCGATCTCGTCGGCCATGGCGGCGATCGCCGCACGGACCCGCGACGCCGGATCGAATCCCAGCTGCGCCACGAAGCGCGCGGCACGCAACATCCGCAGCGGATCGTCGTGAAACGAATCCTCCGGCGCCGCAGGCGTATCCAGCACCCCGGCCAGCAGCGCGTCCATGCCGTTCAGCGGATCGAGGAACTGCAGCTCGCCCTCGGCGCCGATCCGCACGGCCATGGCGTTGACGGTGAAATCGCGCCGGACCAGGTCGCCGTCGAGGGTGTCGCCGAAGGTCACCTCCGGATTGCGTGATATCCGGTCGTAGCTGTCGCTGCGGAAGGTGGTGATCTCCAGCTGCCAGCCCAGTTTCGACGCGCTCACCGTGCCGAACGCCAAACCGCCGGTGTCCCACAGATTGTCGGCCCACCCGCGCAGGAGCTGCTGCACGTCGTCCGGGCGCGCGTCGGTGGTGAAATCCAGGTCCGTGCCCAGCCGGCCCAGCACCGCGTCGCGCACGCTGCCGCCGACCAGATACAGCTGATGCCCGCGCGCGGCGAACATCTCGCCGAGCGGCGTCAGCACATCCGACAGCCTGCCCAGGGTTATCGCCGCGGCCGCGAGTAGACGAGTACGACGATCCACGCTCGGATCGGACACTCTCGGATCAGACACTGCTGCATCCTCGAACTTCGGCGAAACCACGGGAACGCAGCTTAGTTGGTCGTCGAACGCCGCCCGCCGCCGCTACGCGGCGGACGCCGCCCGGGGCCGCCGTGGCCCGGCGAGCGGAACGAGGCGACGGACTCGGCACAGCTAGACTGACGCAGTGTCTCCGGCCGATCGCGCGAACAGTCGACGTCGCCAGCCCCGGCGCCGCGGTTCGGCCGGTAATGCGGCGGACAACCGCAGGGGCAAACCACGCATGCGCACCGTCCGCGAAACCTCCGCGGGCGGCCTGGTCGTCGACGGTCTGAACGGGCCCCGCGAGAACCGTTCCGCGGCCCTCATCGGACGTACCGACCGCCGGGGTCGGTTACTGTGGTCGCTGCCCAAGGGACATATCGAAGAGGGGGAGACCGCCGAGCAGACGGCCGTGCGCGAGGTCGCCGAGGAGACCGGCATCGACGGGGTGGTCGTCGCCGAGCTCGGGAGTATCGACTACTGGTTCGTCACCGAAGGCCGCCGGGTACACAAGACCGTGCATCACTATCTGATGCGGTCGGTGGGCGGCGAGCTGTCGGACGCGGACATCGAGGTCACGAAGGTGGCTTGGGTGCCGTTGAGCGAGCTGGACTCCCGGCTCGCCTACGCCGACGAGCGCCGGCTGGCCGAGGTCGCGAACCGCCTGATCGACCGGATGGAGAACGGCAGACAATGACGCGTGAGGGCCGCCGTCGGCACCGCTGCGTGCCGATGCTCATCGCGCTGGCTCTGGCGGTGCTGGCCGCACCGTTCGCCGGGCCGGCGACCGCACAGCCATCGGGCAGTAGCGGTTCGCCGTCGTCGAGATTCCTCAAGCTCACCCTCGATTCGGTGGCGCCGAACACGGTGACCACCAGCAGCGACTCGGTGCTGACGGTGACCGGGACGGTCACCAATATCGGCGATCGGGTGGTCGACGACGTCAGCGTGCGCGCCCAGCGCGCGCGGGCCATCGACGACCCCAGCGGCCTGCGCTCCGCCCTGCAGCTGGACCAGGTGAACTACGACGTCGTCGGCCCGTTCCAGGACGTCACCGATCGCCTGAGCCCGGGTCAGCGCAAACAGTTCACGCTGCGGATCGGGATCCGCGAGCAGGCGCACGGCAGCGCGGGCAGCGCACCGGTCACCTCCTCGCTGGACATCACCGACCCCGGTGTCTACCCGCTGCTGCTGAACGTCAACGGCGAACCCGCCTACGGCAATCAGGCCCGCCTCGACGACGCCCGGTTCCTGCTTCCCGTGCTCGGCCTGCCGCCGACCTCCACCGATGCGGAAGATGCCGGAGCGCAGTCCGTTCCGGCGACCACCGACTCCCCGGTGGCCACCAGCCTGATCTGGCCGCTGGCCGATCGGCCGCGGCGGGTCGGCGGCATCCCCGGTTCGGTCGACGGCCAGGAATTGCTGACCGACGACGAACTGGCCGGTGAGCTGGCACCGGGCGGCCGCCTGGACCAACTGCTGTCGGCCCTGGAATCCACCCTGCGCCCCACGGCCGGGCGGGACACCCGCTCGGCACCGGGCCTGTCCGATGCCATCTGCCTGGCCGTCGACCCCGATCTGTTGCTCACCGTCTCGGATATGACCGAGGGATATCGAGTGCTGGCCAGCCCGTCGGATCCCGACGGCCCGACCCGCGACGGCACCGGGACGAGTGCCGCACAGAACTGGCTGGACCGATTGCGCACGGTGGCGCAGTCGGTGTGCACCGTGGCGCTGCCGTACGCGCAGGTCGACATCGGCGCCCTGGCCGCCGTGCACGACGCCGACCTGACCAACCGCGCGCTCCGGTCACCGGCCGACATCGTCGATTCCTTGCTGTCGGTCCGATCGATGCGCGGGCTCGCCCTGCCCGCGGCGGGGAGCATCGATTCCGAGGCCGCCACGCTGCTCGCCGGGCAGGGCTACACCACCGCGGTACTCGCCGACAACGCCGTGGCGGAGGCCGATTCCCTCAGCACCGCAACGGGTTCCGGGGTATCGCGCACCGAGGGCGCCACGGTCCGCAGCACCGCCGCGGTATCCGCGGCGACCGATGCGCCCAGCCCGGAGATGGTGCGCCTGCCCGATATCACCGTGCCGTCGAACGGCGCTCAGCCGCAGCAGTCCGATTCCGCCCTGCGGGCGGCCACGTTCGACTCCTGGTCGGCCACCGCGCTGGCCGCGGTCGGCTCCAATCCGGCGACCCCGCCGTTCACCCCCGATACGGTGCGCTACGAGGTCACCAACGACTCCCGCACGGCCCGGCTGCAGGACGCGCTCGGCGCGGTGTCGTGGTCGGCGCTGAACCCGCAGTCCGGCCGACCCCGCGCAGAGTTGCTGATGCCGCCGCAGCAGTGGGGCGCCGGCCGGGACGAGGCGACCGCGCTGCTCGACCAGCTCGATCTGATGTTCCGCAGCGGGCTGGCGACGCCGCGCTCGTTCCGGGATCTGGCGGCACAGCAACCGGACCCCCGCCCGTTCGAGGTGAACTACCGTTCCGAGGTCGCCGACGCCGCGGTGCCGGACCGGTTCATCGCGCCCGCGCAGGAGCAGGGGCGGCGCATCACCGAACTGATGGGCGCGCTGGTCGAGGTGCCGCAGCAGGAACCGACGCCGCGCGGTTTCGTCACCCCGCTGCGCGACGACCTGGTCCGGGCGCTCACCACCTCGGACCGCACCAGCCCCGGCGCCCAGGCCGATACCGCAGCCCAGCGCCGGGTCGACCAGGTCACCCGCACGATGGACAATCTGTTCCGATCGGTCACCGTGCTGCCGCCGGGCGGCGTGTACACGCTGGCCTCCGAGCAGAGCCCGCTGCTGCTGGTGGCCCGCAACGAGCTGCCGGTCGCCATCCGGATCCGCCTGAAGATCGGCGTACCGGCCGAGACGAACATCACCGACATCGGGGAGCAACAGCTGCCGGCCGAGGGCACCCGGTCCTTCCAGATCCCCACCCAGGTCAGCGACAGCCGCAATCTGGTGATCCCGATCTCGATCACCACGGCGGACGGAATCCCGCTCGGCGATCCCACTTCGGTCTCGGTGCGGTCCAACGCCTACGGTCCCGCGTTGGCGATAATTACGGCATGCGCCGGTGCACTGCTGTTCCTGTTGGCCGGCCGCCGTTTGTGGCGCCGTTTCCGGGGACAGCCGGATCCGGCCGACGAGGGCCTGGATACGGGAATGCGCCGCAGGCTGAACCGGTATATGCGGGCACGGAAGCGGGTGCGCCGGCAACAGGAGGCACCATGAGCGACGACGGCCCGGGTATTTCGGGCACCGCCGCGCGGGGCGTCCTGTCCCGGCCCGGCGACGGATACCGGGATGATGGCAGCAGGCTCCGCGCCCCGTCCCGCATCGGTTCGCGGAGCGGTACCGACGGCCGGGCCGCGGGTCGCGAGGTCGACCTCCGGCACGACCGGGTCCCCTTATCCATCCGATCGGCCAGGGAGGAACGGTGAGCGAACACGACAGCCGTCCCCGGCCGACCGGGCCCGACGAGGGCCCGGAACCCCGTCGCGCCCCGTCCGCGCCGTGGGAACGCCACCGGCCCCGCCCGGCCCCGCCGATGCCGCCGGACGGCGCACCGGACGAGCCGCCACATCCGGGTCCGCAGGGTCCCCGTCGACAGGTCCCGCTGAGCGGCCCGATTCCCCGGGTGTCCACCGGTAATCCGAACCAGCCTCCGCCGAGCGGACCGCGTCCGGGCCCCCCGAACAACGCACCGCGGCGGCCACCGCCGAACGACGCCCCGCGCCAGATGCCGCCGAACGATCCCGGGCGGCGCCCGCCGGGCGGCCCCCCGCGACCGGTGCCACCCAACGGCCCGAACAGCAGAATGCCACCGAGCGGTCCGCCGCCCGGTCCCCGGCCGGGCGGTCCGCCTCCGGGCGCCCATCCCGGGACGCCCCCGGCACCACCGCGTCGCGGTGCGCCACCCCATGCCGGCGGACCCGTTCCGCCACCCGGACCTCCGCCGGGCCGGCGCCCACCCGCGGCGGATCCGATCGACGGTCCCACCCGGCGTATCCCGCGACCGGACCGGGCCGGCGATCCGGCGCGTCCCGAACCCCGGCCGCAACCCCGGCACCGGCCGTCCGCGCCACCCGACCGGCCCGCCCGCGCCGACCGTCCGGGGCCGCACCGCACCGCACCGCAGGCCGCGGTCGCGCAGCGGGAGAGCCCGAATGCGCGACTGGTCCGGGACTCCGGCTCCATCGCGCTCGCGACGCTGGTCAGCCGGATCACCGGCTTCGGCAAGCAGCTGCTGCTACTGACCGTGCTCGGCCCGGCCATCGCCAGCGGCTTCACCGTCGCCAGCACCATGCCGACGATGGTCGAGCAGCTGGTCCTGGGCGCCGTGCTGACGGCGTTCGTGGTGCCGACGCTGGTGCGGGCCGAGAAGGAGGATCCGGACGGCGGCTCCGCATTCGTGCGGCGCCTGATCACCGCGGCGGTCACGGTGCTGGCCTTCACGGCGCTGCTCTGCACGGCGGCCGCACCGCTGCTGATCAAATACGTATTCCTGTCCGACGACGGCAAGGTCAGCACCACGCTGACGACCGCGCTGGCCTTTCTGCTGCTGCCGGCCATCCTGTTCTACGGCATCTCGTCGCTGCTGATGGCGATCCTGAACACCCGGGAGAACTTCAAGCCGGGCGCCTGGGCACCGGTGCTGAACAATCTCGTCGTCCTCGTCGTCCTGGGCCTGTACGCGATCACCCCGGGCGAGATCACCCTGGACCCGGTCCGGATGAGCGACCCCAAGCTGCTGCTGCTGGGCGGTGGCGTCACCCTGGGCGTCGTCGTGCAGGCGGCAAGCATGATGCCGGCAATCCGGCGCGCGGGTATCGATCTGCGGCCGCTGTGGGGGGTCGACGCGCGGCTGAAACAGTTCGGCGGCATGGCGGGCGCCGTCATCCTCTACGTATTCATCAGCCAGGCCGGCATGGTGTTCGGCACCCGGATCTCCTCGCACGCCGACGAGGCCGGACCGGCCATCTACAACAACGCCTACCTGCTGCTGCAGTTGCCGTACGGCGTCCTCGGCGTCACGGTACTGACCGCCATCATGCCGCGCCTGAGCCGCAATGCCGCCGACGACGACACCCCCGCGGTGGTCGACGACCTCTCGGCCGCCACCCGGCTGACGATGATCGCGCTGATCCCGGTGGTGCTGTTCCTGACCATCGCCGGGCCGCAGGTCGGCACCGCGCTGTACGGCTACGGCAACTGGGGGACCGACGACGCCGCTCGCCTCGGCCAGGCGGTGAGCTGGTCGGCGTTCATGCTCATTCCCTACGCCCTGGTCCTGATCCACCTCCGCGTCTTCTACGCCCGCGAGCAGGCGTGGACGCCCACCTGGATCATCCTCGGCATCACCGCCGTCCGGATCGTGCTCTCGGCGGCGGCGCCGTTGGTGGTGGACGACGACCACGTCGTGGTCGCCCTGGGCGTGGCCACCGGCCTCGGGTACGCCGCCGGCGCGGTGATAGGCGCCTGGCTGCTGCACCGCAGTCTGGGCGATCTGCGGATGTCCAATGTCGGCCGCACCATCACCCGGGTCGTGCTGGCGTCGGTCGCCGGTGCCGCGGTGGCGCTCATCATCGACCAGTTGCTCGGGTTGTCGCGCTTGCACAGCGGGATGGGCTCGCTGTTCCGGGTCGTCATCGACGCCCTGGTCATGTTCGGTCTCTCTTTCGGGCTGATGCGGCTGGCCGGTATTCCGGAGATCGTGGCCATCACCGTGGCGATCTCCCGCCGCCTCGGCATCACGCCGCCCGCGCCCGACCTCGGTCTCGGCGAGGGCGAGGCGGATGTACACGACACCATGGTGCTGCCGCGGCCCGACCTCGATGCGCCGTACTACTACCGGTACGACCCATATCTCGACAGCCAGCAGACCATGGTCCTACCTGTTATCCGACCCGGTGCCGTTGACCGCACCGGCGGGGGTGAGTTCCCGTACCCTGTTCGGCAGAGAAACGCAAACGCCGGTTCCGGCACCCGCGGGGCCGGCGATGCCGGTACCCGCGCGGAGTCGGATTTCGGCCGAGTCGGCGACGTCCCCGGTGCGCCGCCGACATATCGAACTTCGACACACCAGGGCGAAGGAGGCACGAGGGTGAGCGACGACGCGGCGGGAGGTGTCCCGGCCGCCGACCCTGCCGACGCGGCAGGCGCAGTGCGCACCGACAACGTCCCGCCCGGGCAGACGCCGGCCGACCACACCGCCGACCAGGGCATGGGCGACGCCGAGCAGTCCGCGGCGCCGCCGCCGGAGGACGAGCCGGCCGGTGACGATCGATCGGAGCCACCGCGCGACCCGGCCTACGACACCGGAATGCTCCCGGTCGGATCCCCGGAGATGCCGCCCATGCGGGTCGAACCGCCCTCGCGGCGCGGCCCGCGTGGTCCCAAGCTGATGCCGGGCGCATCGGTCGCCGGTGGCCGGTACCGCCTGCTGGCGGATCACGGCGGATCCCGCGGCCTGCGGTTCTGGCAGGCACTGGATGTGAAGCTGGACCGCGAGGTCGCGCTGACGTTCGTGGATGCCGATCAGAAGGCGGCCGACAACGCCGGCCACGACGGACCGCAGGCTATTCTGTCGCGCACGCTGCGCCTGGGCCGGATCAATTCGCCCGGCCTGGCTCGCGTGCTCGACGTGGTCCGCGGCAGTTCCGGCGGCATAGTGGTGGCCGAGTGGACACCCGGCAGGTCGCTGCGGGAGATGGCCGAGACCCAGCCGTCGCCGATCGGCGCGGCCCGCTCGATCCGGGTTCTGGCCGCGGCGGCCGAACTGGCCCATCGCGGCGGCGGCGCGCTATCGATCGACCACCCCGACCGGATACGCATCAGCGCCTCCGGCGATGCCGTGCTCGCCTTCCCGGGCACGCTGGCCGACTCCGATGCCCAGTCCGACGTGCGCGGGCTCGGCGCGATGCTGTATGCGCTGATCACCGCCCGCTGGCCGATTCGCGGCGGCGGCGTCAGCGGTACCGCCGCGACGGTCGGCGGACTGCGGCCGGCCGACTACGGCGCCGACGGCACCCCTGTGGAACCGCGGCAGATCCGGCCCGAGACCCCGTTCGAGATCTCCGCGGTCGCGGTGCGTTCGCTCGAGTCCAACAAGGGCGTGCGCACGGCCGCCACGGTGCAGCACGTGCTGGAACAGGCCTCGGTGGTCGATCAGAAGACCGACTTCATCCCGGTCCTGCGCCTGGGCCAGCGGGCGACGAGCGCCCCCGACGAATCGCTGGCCGACCCGGAGCTGCTGGCCCAGGAGAAAGAACGCTCGCAGCGGATGCTGTGGATTCTCGTCGGGCTCGGCGTGCTCGCGGCGCTGGTGGTCGGCGTCATCATCTGGTGGCTGCTGAGTATCTTCGCCCCGAGCAATTCCGAGGCGCCGCTGAACGAGCAGCGCAAGCTCGGCCTGACCACCGCGAATGTGGCTCCGGTCAACCCGAATACGGGTTCGCCGGAGCCCTCGGCGACCACCCCGGGCAGCGTCCCGGTGCGCGCCACCGGCGCCACGGTGTTCTCGCCCGAGGGCACGCCGGACAGTCCGGGCAACATCGGGGCGGTACTGGACGGCAATCCCACCACCACCTGGCACACCGACCAGTACTTCCAGCAGTTCCCGGCGTTGAAGAAGGGCGTGGGCGTCGTAACCACCCTCGGCAGCCCCAGCAAGCCGACCAAGGCGATCATCGACTCGCCGACCCCGGGCACGGTGGTGGAGATCCGTACCTCGCCGACGGCCACGCCGACCCTCGACCAGACGCAGCTGATCGGCCAGGCCACCCTGGCCGACGGCGCCACCGAGATCCCGCTGCGCGCCGACCAGCCGGGCCGCTACGTACTGGTCTGGATCACCAACCTGGCCGAGTCCGGCGGCCAGTTCCAGACGACGTTCGCCGACATTCGCTTCGAAGCCGCGCCCTGACGATCGCGGCGCCGCGCGGCGCACGATATCCGGTCTCCGGTCTGGTTGCTGCTCGTTCGAAACTGCCGATATGATGCTCACCGCGCTCTCGGCAGGGGAGCTTCCTGGGATCTGGTGCTGCGGTCCTGGATGAACGCGAAATTGGCGGTGAGGTCCGGCTGCGGACGTGACGCCGCATGAGCGCTGATCCTAGGGGTTGTGTTGTCGTTTGATGCGGGCGAGCGGTCCGGCGCGGGGACATCCGAGCCGCCTGCTGTGCGGCGCCGCTCGGCCGATCTCGACGCGGCCTCCGACCGCGCGCTGCTCCGCGCGCATGTCGCCGGCGATCGTGACGCCTTCGGGGTGCTGTTCCGCCGCCACTACCACCACCTGTGGCAGCTTGCGCTGCGCACCTGCCGCGTCCCCGAGGATGCGGCCGACTGCCTGCAGGACGCGCTGCTGTCGGCGCACCGCAACGCCGCCGCCTTCCGCGGTGATGCGGAGGTCCGCAGCTGGCTGCACCGCATCGTCGTCAACGCGTGCCTGGATCGGATGCGCCGCAACAAGGTTCGCCACAGTGTCTCGCTGTCGGACGAGGCCGTCGCCGAACCGGCCGACGAGCACGACCACTTCGCCCATCGCGAGATGTCGATGGTGGTCGACGCGGCGCTGCTCGGGCTGCCCGACGATCAACGCGCCGCGCTGGTCGCGGTCGACATGGAGGGGTATACGGTAGCGGATGCGGCGCAGTTGCTGGGCGTCGCAGAGGGGACGATCAAGAGCCGCTGCTCTCGCGGCCGCAAACGGTTGCAGCAGGAGTTGACATTCCTACGGGATCCCGGGAACCGGATGTAGCCGAGATGCGTCATAACTACTGACGAACGAAAACTTAGGATATCCAACCACAGCAGGCCGACCGGAGAGGCGATGGACGACAAGGGCGAAGGCGTCCGGCAGCGCCGACCCGAGGTCCGGGAAGGCGCCGAGGTCCGGGAAGGCCCCGAGGTCCGGGAAGGCGCCGGAGAGCCGGGAGACGCAATGGCGGTCCACCCGGTGCCACGGCCTCCCTTCTCCACGGACCTGCTCGCCGATCTGCACGCCGACAACGTGTCGCCGGAGTTGTCCGAGCAGCTGTGGCCGCAGGTCCGCGACGATCCCGAATCCCTTCGGTTCCTGCGCTCGCTGGACGACGTAACCGTCGAATTGCAGTCCCTCGGACAGGATTCGGAGATCCTGCACCCGATGCCGTCCGAGGTCGGCACCCGGCTCGATCGGCTGCTCGATGATCTCGCCCACGGCAACCGTCCTGAAACACCAGCCCCTGAAACACCCGTCCCGGGCGACACCGCCGTCCCTCCGCTCCCGCCCGGCGACAACGGCACGCCCACCACCCGCCCGATGGCGGCGGTCGCGCCGGACGAGGAGGATCCCGCCGAACTGATCCGCCTCGATGCGCGGCGTTCCCGCCGGCTGCGCTGGCTCACCGCGGCCGCAGCCGTCATCGCGATCGTCGTCGGCGCCCTGATCGGCGTGGACGCCGTCCGCGGTCCCGATCCCGCGCCGAGGGCCCTGCCCACCACACCGGCCGGCGCGGTGGAACTCGACGACGACCTGCCCGCCGCCACGCTGCTGAGCGCCATCGGCCGCAACGAGGTGACCGGCCCGCTCGCCGGCCCCGGCGCGCTGACCGGCTGCGTCGCCGCGGCGGGCTTCAATCGCCCGGTGCTCGGCTCGATGAACGTCACCTACCGCGGCCGGCCCGCGGTGGTGATCATCCTCACCGGCCCGCAACCGCCGAAGATCACGGCGCTGGTGGTGGGGACGGGGTGCGGCCCCGGCAATGCCCAGAAGCTGGAAATGCGCGACATCGGTTAGCTGCGCGGCCGGTGATCCGGCCGGATCGTGCGGGGGTAACGGCCGCTAGCCGGGGAACAACACCGTTTACCCTGGTGTTGACTCACAAGCCTGATGACACACTTTCTCGGAAGGGCCTCATGGACACCTCTGTTCGCGACCTGATCATCGTCGGCTCCGGCCCCGCCGGCTACACCGCCGCGGTCTATGCCGCGCGGGCCGAACTCGAACCGCTGTTGTTCGAGGGCACCCAATTCGGCGGTGCGCTGATGACGACCACCGAGGTGGAGAACTTCCCCGGTTTCCGCGACGGCATCATGGGCCCCGACCTCATGGAAGAGATGCGCGAGCAGGCCAAGCGGTTCGGCGCCGACATCCGCACCGAGGATGTCGAGACGATCGACCTCTCCGGCCCGATCAAGACGGTCACCGTCGGCGGTGAGGCATACCGGGCGTACGCGGTCATCCTCGCCATGGGTTCGGCCGCGCGCTATCTCGGCGTCCCGGGCGAGCAGCGGCTGCTGGGCCGCGGCGTGAGCGCCTGCGCCACCTGCGACGGCTTCTTCTTCAAGGGCCAGGACATCGTGGTCGTGGGCGGCGGCGACTCGGCGATGGAGGAGGCGACCTTCCTCACCAAGTTCGCCGCCAGCGTCACCATCGTGCACCGCCGCGAGGAGTTCCGCGCCTCGCGCATCATGCTGGAGCGGGCCAGGACCAACGAGAAGATCCGCTTCGTCACCAATGCCGAGGTGCTCGAGGTACACGGCGAGAACAGCGTGACCGGACTGACCTTGCGCGACACCAGGACCGGCGAAACCTCGGAGCTGGCCGCGACCGGCCTGTTCGTCGCGATCGGTCACGACCCGCGCAGCGAACTGGTGCGCGGCCAGGTCGACCTGGACGGCGAGGGCTACGTGCTGGTGAACCAGCCGACGACGGCAACCTCCGTCGAGGGCGTGTTCGCCGCCGGCGACCTGGTCGACCACGTCTACCGCCAGGCCATCACCGCCGCAGGCACCGGCTGCCGGGCGGCCATGGACGCCGAGCGCTGGCTGGCCGACAAGGGCGACATCACTTCCAACACTCTCGACCACGCCGGCGAGCCGGTCGAAGTCCCCGTCAATTGATCCATCTCCGGTAGAGCTCGAGGAGTCACCCATGTCCGAATCCGCCACCAAGACCGTCACCGACGACACGTTCTCGCAGGACGTATTGGGCAGTGACAAGCCGGTTCTCGTCGATTTCTGGGCGAGCTGGTGCGGTCCCTGCAAGATGGTCGCGCCGGTGCTGGAGGAGATCGCGGCATCCCACGGCGACAAGCTGACCATCGCGAAGGTGGATGCCGATGCCAATCCGGTGATCTCCCGGGACTACGGCGTTCTGTCGTTGCCCACGATGATCCTGTTCTCCGGTGGCCAGGAGGCCAAGCGGATCGTCGGCGCCAAGGGTAAGGCCGCCCTGCTGCGCGAACTCGAGGGTGTCATCTGAGATCACATGCGGGGCTGCCGACGCGATCGGCATCCGCACTGTAGGCTTTCGGCGCCGACGGCAGCTCCGAACATTCGGTCGGGGCTGCCGTCGGCGAACTCCGACAACAACGTCGGAGTTAGGATCTCGACACCCGGAGGATTGCCGAAATTCGGTCCGGGTCTGAGACAATCGACCGACGCTCCGGTCGTGCGAGGGTATGAGCCGTCGCATGAGTGGGTACCCGGAATGGCGGAAGGAAAGGGCTCTCACGCATGCACCGACTTCGTCACGGCGATACTGGACCAGCCGTCGCTGAGGTTCGGAGCACCCTGGCAAGTCTCGGATTTCTTCACCTTCATCCCGTCGCGGCCGAACGCGCCGACGGAAACGGGGAGTACTGGAAGGATTCCGAAGCCGTTTTCGATCACGGTCTCGATTCCGCCGTTCGCGCCTTTCAGCAGCAGCGCGGCCTCCTGGTCGACGGTGTCGTCGGCCCGGCCACCTACCGGGCCTTGAAGGAGGCGTCCTATCGCCTGGGCGCGCGCACGCTGATCTATCAGCTATCGGCACCGCTGTACGGCGACGATGTGGCCACGCTGCAGCGGCGCCTGCAGGATCTCGGATTCTACGTGCACCGTGTCGACGGCTATTTCGGCCCGCAGACCCACGACGCCCTGACGGCGTTCCAGCGCGAGATCGGGCTGTCCGCCGACGGCATCTGCGGTCCGGACACGCTGCGCTCGCTGGAGCTGCTCGGCGCCCGCGTCACCGGCGGAAACCCGCACCGGATCGCGGAGGAGGAGGTCGTGCACCGCGCCGGCCCGCAGCTGACCGGTAAGCGGATCGTCATCGATCCCGGAATGGGCGGCCCCGACAAAGGTTTCGCCGTCCCCACCGAATTCGGCGATGTCTACGAGTCGGAAATTCTCTGGGATCTGGCGAGCCGGCTGGAGGGCCGGATGGCCGCCACCGGTATGGAGACGTTCCTGTCGCGGCCGTGGGGTGCCAACCCCTCCGACGCCGAACGCGCCGAGACCTCCAACACCTTCGACGCCGACCTGATGATCTCGCTGCGCTGTGCCAACAACCCCAGCCCGATGGCCAACGGCGTGGCCAGTTTCCACTTCGGCAATTCGCACGGCTCCGTCTCGATGATCGGTCAGGTCCTGGCCGGCTTCATCCAGCGCGAGATCGTGGCACGCACCTCGCTGCAGGACTGCCGGACGCATTCCCGCACCTGGGATCTGCTGCGGCTGACCAAGATGCCGACCGTCCAGGTCGATATCGGTTACCTGACAAACGATTACGACGCCTCGGTGCTGACCAACCCGCGCCTGCGCGATGTGATCGCCGAGGCCGTCCTGATCTCGGTGAAGCGGCTGTACCTGCTGGGTCAGGACGATCAGCCCACCGGTACCTACACCTTCGCCGAACTGCTGGCCGAGGAGCTCGCCGCCGCCGACCGAATGTAGGTGTCCGACAGCGGAAACGGGGCGCCACCGGCATCGGCCGGGGCGCCCCGTTCGGCTTTCGTCAGGGACACCCGACCCGGGACCGGGACTCGACGGAAGCGGCCGCCAGCAGTTGATCGAGGGCGTGCTCCACGTCTTCCTTCCAGAAGTGATCACTGTCGAGTTCCAGGCGCAGGCGAGGAAACCGATGATGCGGCGCTACCACGGTGAAGCCGACATCCTCCAGGAATTCCGCGTCGATCATGCAGCCCTCCGGCGAGCATCCGGCGTCGGCCCGGCGACCCGGTGCCATCGACAGACCGTGCGGCGGAGTATCGATGCGCTCCAGCAGAAACATCGAGCTGACCGATCGTGTCGCCAGCGAGGTGGCGGCGGGATCCTGACGCAGGCCGAACGCCTCGATGGCCCGCACGCCGCGCCGCACCAGATCGGTGACCACCGCGTGAATCAGCCGATCCGCGACGTCGTTGTCGTGGTAGGGAAGTTCGGAGCGCAGGGTGGTCAGCAACACCGCGTCCGGGCTGACCGGTGAGGTGGGGAAGAGCGCGGCCCGCGGTACCGCGCTCGGCGGCGAGTACAACGCGCAACCGGCCGGTTGACCATCGACCAGGGCCACCTGACCGCACGAACCCCATTGGAGCATGACGGTGGACAGCCAGGCCTCCTTCTCGAAGACCGGGTCGCTGAATTCGCGAGAGTCCGCCGCCACGGCCGGATCGATCTCCCAGAACACACACCGGCGGGCGTGTACCGGCAGCTTGTCGAGTCCGTCCAGGGTCAGTGCGGTCACGCTGGTCGACACCGCTCTACTCAGCCTCCAGCTCTCCGATTCATCCACACTCACGCCGCATCAATATCTACTCGCCAGCAAGAATAAGCGATCAAAGGGATCCGCCTCATTTCCGATAGCTGTGCTGTTCATCAGGACTGCAGCGCGGCACCCGAAAGGGGCCGTCACAGTGACGTTTCCATGCCGGGGTCCAGGTACGCCGGCGATTTCGCGGATTTCGGCCGCGGATCCCGACGCTACTGGTCCTGCTGCTCCATCATCTTCACGATGCGTTCCAGATCGGCAAGATCGCCGAATTCGACGACGATCTTGCCCTTCTTCTTGCCCATGCTGACCGTGACACGGGTATCGAACGAATCGGCCAACCGCTCGGCCAGCCGGTCCAGACCCGGCATCTGCACCGGCTTGCGCTCGGCGGGGCGTCGTTCCTTCTCCTCGTTCGGGTCCCGGTTGGCGAGGGTGACCGCCTCCTCGGTGGCGCGGACCGAAAGCCCCTCGGCGACGATCCGTTCCGCCAGCTTTTCCTGCGCGTCCGCACCGGATTCCAGCCCCAGTAGCGCGCGGGCGTGACCGGCGGACAGCACACCGGCGGCCACCCGTCGCTGCACCGGAATCGGCAGCCGCAGCAGGCGGATCATATTCGTGACAACCGGCCGGGATCGGCCGAGCCGGCTGGCGAGTTCCTCGTGGGTGACGTCGAATTCCTCCAGCAGCTGCTGGTAGGCCGCCGCCTCTTCGAGCGGGTTGAGCTGGACCCGGTGGATGTTCTCCAACAGGGCGTCGCGCAACATCGCGCCGTCGGTGGTCTCCCGGACGATGGCCGGGATGGTCTCCAGGCCCGCGTCCTGGCAGGCCCGCCAGCGGCGCTCGCCCATCACGATCTGATAGCGCGGGGTAGGGGAGTCGTCCAGCTGACGCACCACGATCGGCTGCATCAACCCGAATTCGCGAACCGAGTGGATCAACTCGTCCAACGCCTCCGGTTCGAAGACCTGGCGCGGCTGCTTGGGGTTGGGCTCGATCTGCTCCGGCGGAATCTCCCGATACACCGCTCCGGCGTCGGATGCCTCGTCGGGGTCGGGGACCCGATGCAGATAGGCCGATGCCGGATGCGGACCGACCGGATCGAGGCCGATGACGGCATTCGCGGCGGCGCTACCGAGCCCCTGCACCTCGCTCGGCCCGGTCGGAATCAGCGCGGCCAGCCCGCGCCCCAGTCCACCCTTTTTCGCCTGACTCATCGACCTACCGGCCCCTTTCCTCGTTCACTCCACCAACCGCGCTCACGACGGCAGTCCGGGAGGCCATTTCGCGACCGGCATCCAGATAGCTCATCGCGCCCCGGGAACCAGGATCGTAATCCAGCACCGTCATGCCGTAGCCGGGAGCCTCGGACACCTTGACACTGCGCGGGATCACCGAGCGCAACACCACGTCGCCGAAGTGGCCACGTACCTCCTCGGCCACCTGGTCGGCGAGCTTGGTGCGACCGTCGTACATCGTGAGAACGACGGTGGACACATGCAGCTCCGGATTCAGATGTGCTTGCACCAGACCGATATTGCGGATCAGCTGTCCCACACCCTCGAGCGCGTAGTACTCGCACTGAATCGGGATCAGCACCTCCTTGGCGGCCACCAACGCGTTGACGGTGAGCAGACCGAGAGAGGGCGGGCAGTCGATCATCACATAGTCGATGTCGTAGCCGGCCAGATTCGCCTCCTGGATCGCGGCCTTGAGCCGGCCCTCGCGGGCGACCATCGAGACGAGTTCGATCTCCGCGCCGGCCAGATCGATGGTGGCCGGAATGCACAGCAGCCGTTCGTTGTGCGGGCTCTGCTGGATGGCATCCTGCACCGAGGTCTCGCCGATCAGCAGCTCGTAGCTGGAGGGAACTCCGGAATGATGCTCGACACCCATCGCGGTACTGGCGTTGCCCTGGGGGTCGAGATCGATGACTAGGACGGTCATCCCCTGTAGCGCCAGTGCGGCGGCCAGATTTACCGCCGTCGTGGTCTTGCCGACACCACCCTTCTGGTTCGCAATGGTGATGATGCGTTGCTCACGCGGCTTGGGGATGGTCATCGAACCAGGATGCAACACCTGACTGGCGCGCTGTGCCTCGGCAGCTATGGGCGTGTCGGCGGAGATACTCCCGAACGACGGCCGGCCGAGTTCTTCCACATCGAAGCCACTCCCGTCCAGCATTCCGGGCACCCGCGACGTTGTTTCCCGTGAAACATTCGCCGGACCGTTCGACATACAGGCTCCTAACCCCGAGAACTTCAGACACGTGCCCCAGCAGCATCAGTGCCGCATCGGCTCGAGCAAGCGGAGCGCGGGACGCTCAGAGGAAGACCGGTGCCCGTCTGGCGGGCCTATCGGGTATCGCGAAACTGCGCTCACACTCAATGACACCTAGCTTGCCAGTACCGGAGTCATTACGGAAGTTGAACCGCTGCGATCACACCGCAACACACAAAGTTTGTTGCCGAGAAGCGCTTCGGACGGCCGACTGCCACCCTTGGACTCGTCCGGAGAGAGCCGGCGGCTCTCTGTGTTTCACATGAAACGGAACAGATCGGGCGTGGAGACGTCGCCGGCGCCGATCGCATCCCGATGCGGCTCATCGAATCTCGCCCCCATCGGCGACGGTCGGAGCCGAATCGTCAGGCACCGATCCGGAACTCGACCCGTTCGTAATCGTGCGTCCGGTCCGGCACGGACAAGCTGCGCGTTGCGCGTCGAGACGCCAGTGGTGACAGCGAGGCCCGATGGGAGTCAGCCATGGCCACGTTCCGTCCCCAGTACTCGCCTCGTGCGCAGGCGCGGCTGCTGTCTCCGTCGCTGATGTTTCACATGAAACCGAATCTCTGTCCGAACAGTTTGGCTACGGGCCTCTCCATGCGCTGTGGGACAACCTCTCCGCTCTCTGCGCGGCACCGCCCTCCACTCGCTCAGGACCGCTCCGCGCCGGCAGCGGCTGCCGCGCCGGCCTTCGAATGATCCGGTAGTTCTCGCGGACATACCGGACCATGCGACACCGAGCGATCGGGCGTCGCACCGGTACCTCTCCGCGAACACCGAATGGCGGGCCTGTATCAGTCGAACACTCGCCAACTCGGCGAGGCGATTACGTCCGCTGATTCCAAGACAGGGGAGGGGATCGATGTTTCACATGAAACACGGACCGGGCGCCGACTCACCGACGTGATATCGGTGGCAGTAATCGAGTCGCCCGGGCCGCGCCTCTCACGGTTCCGCCGTTCCCGTTCGACCAACCCTGCGGGCGTCTACTCCACCCCCAGCCGCACTCGGCACAGTCGGCATGGCCAGCCGCCCGCGACTCGGCCAGCGGCGTACACGTAGTGTCGCAACGGTCGACACCGGCAGGGGTCGCGGAGACAGACAACCGAGATCCAACACGCGCCACCGCTCGTTCGCACGAACGCATCGTGCTGAGGCGTCCCCGGTCGTCGTTTCACATGAAACACCGATCCCGTGCTGCCACCAGTACCCGGAACTCCGCGGCTCATGGACGAATACGAGGGGATGCTCCCCAACGAGCGCCGACCGCAGGTAGCCACCAAAATCGACCTACTGGATCAACCTTGTCGATTACCGGTCGCCTCCACAGGGAGCCACACCTTCGCGATTGGGTAACTCTCCACGGTCGAACGTCCGCACACCGGACCGAAGAATCGGAAGGGGATTCCGCGCCGAACCGAGGGACCGTTGGTTCATGTGAAACATCGCGGGGACTGGCGAACCCGCGATCCGGGTGATGTTTTACCTCTCGGCGGACCGACCGTCGGAACCTTCGTCGCGAAGCAAGTGCCGCGACTGACGAGGCGCCGAACCCAGTCGCCCGTTCCGGCCCCACCGCGCCGATCAAGGGACGGTCGACTGACGTCCGAAACCCATGCCGCGGCGGACGGTTCGATCGACTGGCACTACGTCCGGAAGCAGAAATCCGATCCTGACGGTATGTCGAGCGGCGAGAAGTTGGGCCGGGGGTGCGGCCGAAGCGCGTGAGCATCACCGCGGTCCGGTTGTCATGTGACGCGAATCCGGTCGCCCTCGGCGCCACGGAAATCCATTCTTGCCCGATTACCCGAGACGACCATCCGACTTCACCACACTGGAGAGCATGCCGCGTAAACCAAGCATCGCCACGAATCGTTCACAGCACTCGTGTTTCATGTGAAACGAAGCGGGCGCGACACCAACCCGTACACCCCGGACCCATGGTCGGCCGGTCCTGTTTTGGCTCGACCTCAGAACCGTCGCCGCGTCCGAATCCGTTGGTGCCGTAGAGCGCTCTCTCGTCCACCACGACGGTCGCCGGACCCGGTCGAGACAAAGTGCACCGACGCACACGAATCCAAGCCCAGGATTGGCTACTCGACCTCGGCAGGGGAGTTCGACCAAGAGACTCGGATCGGAGTCCGGTATCGGACCCGGGTCCATGTGATACCCGCGGACAGTGAGCCCGATCGGAGACGACAGTGGGGAAGCGCGTTATCGGCGGCGGGGCGGCTTACCGCGCTCCGCCCTGCGCTCGGCGCGGGGGAGACGCTCCACGCTCAGGACGACCGTCGGCGGAGAGACGATACCGGCGCCGCACTCGAGCACCTTCGCATGGCCGCCCCCCGCGCGAACCAACTCGGCCCGGTCGCGTTCCAATTCCTCGGCCACGCTCGCTCCCTTGAGCGCCAACATGTGTCCACGATCGTGCACCAACGGAAGGGACCACTTGGCGAGCTTGGCCAGAGGGGCTACGGCGCGGGACGTCACCACGTCGGCGCCGCCGGTCGTCTTACGAACATCCGGTTGTTCCGCCCGCCCCCGCACAACTGTCATCTCCAGCCCCACCGACTCGATGAACTCGGCCAGGAAAATGGTCCGACGCAGCAACGGTTCGACCAAGGTCACCCGGAGGTCCGGACGCGCGATCGCGAGCGGGATTCCGGGCAGTCCGGCGCCGCTCCCGATATCCACCACGGTCGCCGCCGCCGGAATGAGTTCGCCGATCACCGCACAATTGAGAATGTGCCGATCCCACAACCGCGGCACCTCGCGCGGACCGATCAGACCGCGCTCCACACCGACGGACGCCAGCACCGCATGGTACCGACGGGCCAGCGATAGTCGATCACCGAACACCTGCTCCGCCGCGGCGGGCGGCTCCGACTCGGCCGCCGCCGGGGTAGGGCAGTGCTCCGGTGTGGTCGCACCGGTTCCTCGTTCCACGTGAAACATCCTTCCGGACTCGGCGACGGATCGAACATACCGACCCCTGAACAAGGGTAGGGCCCCGGTTCCGCGAACCGGGGCCCTACCTGCTCGAGGTCGCACACTCAGGACGGTAGAACCACCACGCGGCGGTTCGGCTCCACACCCTCGCTCTCGCTGGTGACCCCGTCGATGTCCGCCACGGCGTCGTGCACGATCTTGCGTTCGAACGGCGTCATCGGCGCCAGGGATTCCGCCTTACCCGATTCCAGGACGCGGCGCGCCGCCTCGACACCGAGCGAACTCAGCTCCTCGCGACGCTTCGCCCGCCAGCCCGCGACGTCCAGCATCAGCCGGCTCCGCACACCGGTCGCCTGCTGCACGGCCAATCGGGTCAGCTCCTGCAACGCGTCCAGGACCTCACCGCGCCGGCCGACCAGCTTCGACAGATCGCGGCCGCCGTCGATGCTCACCACCGCCCGGTCACCCTCGACGTCCAGATCGATATCACCGTCGAAGTCGAGCACATCCAACAGCTGTTCGAGGTAATCACCGGCGATCTCGCCCTCCTCGATGAGCGCTTCCTCCGCCTCGCTCGCCCCTTCGGATTCGGATCCGGAATCCAGATCCGCGGTGGTCTCCGATTCGTCGCTCGCCGAGGTGTCCGCCGTCGCCGTACCGTGTGCGCCCAGGGCCACAGTGGCGTCCTCTCCGTCGGTCTCAACAGTCATGTGCCGTTTCCTTCAATTTGCATCATCCGTCGTGCCCGGCTCCATCGCGCCGGGTTGTCGTTCCTCGGCGTCCACGGCCCAGCGGCCCGCATGACCGCCGGGCCGTCGTGTGCTCACTGCCCGAGAGCTCGGCTAACGCCGTCGCTTCTGATTCGCACGGCCGCGGTTCCCAGATCGCTTGCGATTACCTTGTCCGCCTTGCTTACCCGACGAGGTTGTCGTCTTCCGCGGTTTAGTGGATCCGGAACCATTACGCGCCGCGGTCGATTCGCCGACGCTGTCGGTGGCCGACGCATCCGACGCATCCGGGGTATCCGCCGATTCGTCGGCCGACGGCTCCTTCTTCGCGGCCGGCTTGGCTCCCGGCTTCGGCTTCGCACCCGGTTTCGGCGCGTTCGCGGCGCGGCGTTCGACGGCCTCCTGCTTCTTCTTTTCTTCTTCTTTCTCCATGCGGCCGAAGACGAGATGCTGCTGCCCGTAGGTCCAGATGTTGTTGGAGACCCAGTAGATCAGGATGGCGATCGGCAGGAACGGACCACCGACGACGACACCGAGCGGAAACACCCACAGCGCCAGCTTGTTCATGATGGCGGCCTGCGGATTGGCCGCCGCCTCCGCGCTCTGGCGGGCGACCGAGGCACGCGCGTTGAAGTGGGTCGCCAAGCCCGCGACGATCATCAGCGGCACCGCGACGATCACCATGGCCGTCACGGTCGGGATGCCACCGTAATCGGCGAACGCTTCCAGCTGTGCCTTCGGCGTGGTGATCGCGGCGGAGATCGGCGCGCCGAAGATGCGGGCCCGCAGGAACGACTGCACATCGTCGGCATTGAAGACATAGTTCGGCGTGTGCGCGTTCGTGAACGCGTCCATGTTCATCCCGCCGCCGAAGCCGCCGATCCCGCCGCCGACTCGGTTGAACGATCGGAGCACGTGGTACAGACCGATGAACACCGGCACCTGTGCCAGCACGGGCAGACAGCCCATGAGCGGATTGAAGCCGTGGTCCTTCTGCAGCTTCTGCATCTCGAGCGCCATCTTCTGGCGGTCGTTCTTGTACTTCTTCTGCAGCTCCTTGATCTGTGGCTGCAGCTCCTGCATCTGCTTGGTCGTCCGGACCTGCTTGACGAACGGCTTGTACAACACCAGTCGCAGGGTGAATACCAGGAACACCACGGCCAGCGCCCAGGCCAGGCCGTTGTCCTTCCCCAGGACGAACCCGAAGACGCGGTGCCAGAACCACAAGATCCAGGACACCGGATAATAGATGAAATCGAGCACGGCTCTATGTACTCCCGTCGGTCGTGTCGCCGGCCACCGCGCGCGGCGACCCATTACAAGGCTCGTGTGCGGCCGTCCCCGAGTTCTCGTGACCGGCACTGCCGCGGGCCGGATCCGGCTCGTTCGCTGGCGCATCGGGAGACATCGGATGGGCAGCTGCCCGTTCCCGTTTCGGTTCCGGAACGGGATCCCACCCACCAGGGTGCCAGGGCGCGCATTTGGCCAGTCGCACGGCCGTCAATCCGAGACCGATGAACAGGCCCCGGGTGCGCAGCGCGGTCACCGCATACTCGCTACAGGTCGGGGTGAATCGGCACACCGGCATGCGGGTGGGGGAGACATAGGTGCGATACAGCTCGATGAGGAAAATCAGTACACGAGCGGGTATTCGAGCCAACACCGCGAGGTGACTCATCCGGACCCGCCTCGGTCGTCGGCGGTCTCGGACCGCACCGCCGCATCCGGGAACAGCTTGCGCAACGCCCCCCGCAGCTGCCGGTCGAGTTCGTCCGACGAAGTCCGTGCGGCGCCGGGCAGCACACGAATGACGATATCCGCCTCGGAAGGCAATTCGGCTGTCAGAGGGGTACAGATATGACGCAGGCGGCGAGCCACACGATGACGTACCACCGCGGAACCCACCGCCTTGCTGACGATCAATCCGAAACGGGGACCCCCGATACGAACCGCCGGACCGGATAGATCCCGCCCGGCGCCGTCCGCCTCCGAGGTCGATACAACCGCGTGCACGACCAGATCACGCCTCCCGACTCGTCGGCCACGCCGCACCGTCCGGGAGAAATCGGCACGATGATGCAGCCGATACGGCTCAGGCAACACCCGAGTGTCCGAGCACGTAACGGATGACGGGATGTGGCGAACCGAACGGCGAGGGAGACATGGCGCCGATGCCGGAGCCGATCAGGCCGTGAGCTGGGCGCGGCCCTTGCGACGACGCCCCGACACGATCGCGCGGCCCGCACGGGTGCGCATCCGGAGGCGGAACCCGTGAACCCGCGCCCGACGACGGTTGTTCGGCTGGAACGTCCGCTTGCCCTTGGCCACGGTCGATACTCCTAGAGTCGGTGGGCACCCGGCGGCACCCGCAGCTTTGTCGGTGAAACATGTGTTGCGACGAGTGACGATCTCGACATCGGCGCAATACCCATCGCGGACCGGGCAGCACGCAGCCGCCACCGCGTCAATGGGTGACTGTACGAGACTACTGATCGCGTCTGGCCGGGTCAAACCGGGGTACCGGCCACCCATCCGGCATTGACCTCGTACGATGGGTTGCCACACCCCGCTGTGTCACCATCCGGCGGACAGTTCGGAGCACCGCCCGGTGACCGACGACACGCCCGTGAACCGGGCTTGCCGCGACCGTGGTCCACCGAACCGGCAATGTAGCCAAAAAATAGCTATAGATCTGCAGGTCGCAGCACCGAAGGCGGCTACACAACGCCGCAACTCACACCACTGTGGTTCTCCACATCTGTGGATAATTGTGTGGAAAGACCCCTGGAGTGGCATATTCGTAGGGCCGACGGCCACGCCGACGCTCGCGCCACGGGGGGATCTGCGGGTGGTGCCCGACCGTCTGCTCCTATCTACCTATTCCGGGGAGGAAACGTACGTGGACGACGAGCAGAACGTGTTGACCGACGTGTGGCCCAAGGTGGTCGCCGAGCTCACGGCCGGCTCCGCAGACGGTGCCATCCCGCCGGTGACCAACGCCCAGAAGGCATGGCTGGGGCTGGTCAAACCACTGACCGTGGCACAGGGATTCGCGCTGCTCTCGGTACCTTCCTCGCTGGCTCAGGAGGCGATCGAACGCGATCTGCGCGAGCCCATCCTGCGGTCGCTGGCCCGGCGGCTCGGACCGCAGGTCGAGGGGCTCGGCGTCCGCATCGCCGCACCGACCAGCCCGCCGGCCGACCGACCGGCCGGCCCGCCCCGGCATGCCCGGCTGACCTCCCGCCCGGAGCGGGTGCGGGAGGCCCCGCGAGAGCCTGTGAATCATCCCCCGCAGCCGGAGTACTCCCCGGGGCCCGAGTACGACGCTCCGCACCACATATCCCCGGGCGACTACACGGGCCGGGGCGACTATCCCCAGACCGAGTTCCCCGCTCAGCCGGTGGCTCGAGAATTGCCCGACGGCGTCGACGCCGGTGAGCCCGCCCCGATCCGCCGCGAGTGGGAGCTTTCCGCGGCATCCAACGACCCGCGCGGTATGCCCCGGTCGCAGGCTCCTTCCACGCAGGACTCGCTGTTTCCCCCGGAGCCGGATGCCACGCCGGCACCGCGGCCGCATTTGGCGGCCGTCGATCGCCCCAGCGAGGAGCCGGTCGTCAACGTGCGCGACTCCTGGCCCACCTACTTCACCAAGTCACCCGAGCCGACGGCGACGGCACCGGCCTCCTCCGCGGCGAGCTTGAACGCGAAGTACACCTTCGAGACGTTCGTCATCGGCGCCTCCAACCGGTTCGCGCACGCGGCCGCGGTCGCGATAGCCGAGGCGCCGGCGCGGGCCTACAACCCGCTGTTCGTCTGGGGCGCTTCCGGTTTGGGCAAGACCCATCTCCTGCACGCCGCCGGTCACTACGCCCAGCGGCTGTTTCCCGGGATGCGGGTCAAGTACGTCTCGACCGAGGAATTCACCAACGACTTCATCAACAGCCTGCGCGACGACCGCAAGGTGGCTTTCAAGCGGCGCTACCGCGAGACCGACGTGCTGCTGGTGGACGACATCCAGTTCATCGAGGGCAAGGAAGGTATCCAGGAGGAGTTCTTCCATACCTTCAACACCCTGCACAACGCCAACAAGCAGATCGTGGTGTCCTCCGATCGGCCGCCGAAACAGCTGGCCACGCTCGAGGAGCGGCTGCGGACCAGGTTCGAGTGGGGCCTGATCACCGACGTGCAGCCGCCGGAACTGGAGACGCGGATAGCGATCCTGCGCAAGAAGGCGCGGATGGATCGGCTCGATGTGCCGCACGACGTCCTCGAACTCATCGCCAGCCGGGTGGAACGCAACATCCGCGAACTCGAGGGTGCGCTGATCCGAGTGACGGCGTTCGCCTCGCTCAACGGGCAGCCGCTGGATCTGTCGCTGGCCGAGGTCGTGCTGCGCGATCTGATGCCCGACACCACCACCATCGAGATCACCGCGTCGACGATCATGGCCGTCACCGCGGAGTACTTCAACACCACGCTGGAAGAACTCACCGGTCCCGGCAAGGCGCGGCCGCTGGCGCAGGCGCGGCAGATCGCGATGTACCTGTGCCGCGAGCTCACCGACCTGTCGCTGCCGAAGATCGGCCAGGCGTTCGGCCGCGACCACACCACGGTCATGTACGCCGAGAAAAAGGTGCGTAAGGAAATGACCGAGCGTCGACGGGTCTACGACCAAGTCCAGGAGCTCACAGCGCGAATCAAACAGCGCTCTCGCTGAGGCTCTCCCCAACTTCTTCATCCGCAGGCCGATCCACCCGACTACCTGGGTGGATCGGCTTTTTCGTGCTGTGGATTCCTCGAGGAATCCTTGGGGAGTCCTCGAGGAATCCCGGTGTTCTCCACCGGTTTACTCACAGTTCGGCGGCAGGGGTGTTGACGATGCCGCTCACACCCGTTGGCTCACAGATCCCACAGTCGAACTCATCCACGGGGCACGACCTGCGTCGATCCGATGTTGTGCCTGTGGATTCCTCGAGGAGTCCTTGTCAGGTCCTCGAGGAATCCCCGAGTTGTCCACTGCTTCGCACACAGGTGTGTACAAACCGGGCATCATGATGGAAGAACTCGAGGACCGCTCGAGGACGGACGGGGGACGGATTCGTAACCTCCACAGGCCCTCGCCGTTCATCCTCGAGTCACCAGCCGGACATCCCCAGCGTGCCACGCTCCGTGAGCAGCCGATTCGCGCGGAGTCCACAGAATCCACAGCGCCTACTACTGTTTCAGTTCTTCTTCCTCTATTACTTCTTTGAAGACAGGCTGTGTGGAAATCCGGTTCGGGAGGCAACGACACGATCGGCAGTCGGTCACCCACCGAATCGATTCGGCAGGGAGGAAACCGGAAGCAGCCCCCGCGGATCCGCGCGACGCACCGGGCGGAGGGGTGGCGTGGTGATCTCGGGCTCGCACGGGTACGGTTTGATGTCGGTCGCCTGTGCCACACTGCACGGCGGAGCGGCCGATCCAGAACAACCCGTTCCAGAACACCCCTGAATGAGCCGGCGATGAGCCGAACGGATCACGACCGATCGAGACTGGGAGAGGACATACCGGGCGATGGAGCTTGCAAGCATGAAGTTTCGGGTCGCTCGCGAGGATTTCGCGGAATCCGTCGCCTGGGTGGCTCGCAGCCTGCCGTCGCGCCCGCCGGTTCCGGTGCTCGGCGGCGTTCTCCTGGTTGCCGACGAGGACGGGCTGACCGTTTCGGGTTTCGACTACGAAGTCTCCGCGCAGATGCGGGTCGCCGCCGAGGTGGCGGGCCCCGGGCAGGTGCTGGTCTCCGGCAGGCTGCTGGCCGATATCACCAAGGCCCTGTCCAACAAGCCGGTGGACGTCTCCGTCGACGGCACCCGCGTGCTGATCGCCTGCGGCAGTGCGAAGTTCTCGCTGCCGACCATGCCGGTCGAGGATTACCCCCAGCTGCCCGAGCTGCCGCCGCAGACCGGTGAACTGGCCGTCGATGTGTTCTCCGAGGCCGTCGGCCAGGTGGCGGTCGCTGCGGGCCGGGACGACACGCTGCCGATGCTGACCGGCATCCGCGTCGAGATCGAGGGGCCGAAGGTCGTCCTCGCCGCCACCGACCGGTTCCGGCTCGCGGTCCGGCACCTGGAGTGGCAGCCCGGCAGCCCGGACGTGGAAACGGCCGTCCTGGTCCCGGCCCGGACACTCTCGGAGGCCGCCAAGACCCTGGGCTCCTCCGCCTCCTCGGTGCAGCTGGCCTTCGGCACCGGCACGGACGGCCTGCTCGGCATCGTCAACGGAGGCCGCCGCACCACCACCCGGCTGCTCGACGCGGAATTCCCCAAGTTCCGCCAGTTGCTCCCCAAGGAACACACCTCGATCGCCACCCTCCAGGTCAGTGCGCTGATCGATGCCATCAAGCGCGTTGCCCTGGTGGCCGAGCGCGGCGCGCAGGTGCGGTTGGAGTTCTCCGATCAGGGGTTGCAGCTCTCGGCCGGCGGCGACGACGCGGGCCGCGCCGAGGAATGGCTGGAGGCCGAGTTCCGGGGCGAGGCGCTGACCATCGCCTTCAACCCGGGGTACCTCAACGACGGTCTCTCGGCACTGCATTCCGACCGCGTGACCTTCGGATTCACCACCCCCAGCCGTCCGGCCGTGCTGTGCCCGACCGGTGAGGAGGAGCCCGAGGTGCTCGAATCCGGAGCGTTCGCCCCGCTTGCCGGCAACTTCACCTACCTGTTGATGCCGGTTCGGCTGCCGGGCTGAGGCCGCCGGGTGTCCCGGTAGCTCGCCCGCA
The DNA here is from genome assembly GCF_000526215.1 of Nocardia sp. BMG51109. Classification (NCBI taxonomy): domain Bacteria; kingdom Bacillati; phylum Actinomycetota; class Actinomycetes; order Mycobacteriales; family Nocardiaceae; genus Nocardia; species Nocardia sp. BMG51109. The sequence continues at coordinate 2,253,651 of NZ_JAFQ01000004.1, read as the reverse complement.
CCGAGCGTGCGGCGGGCTCCGGCTTCCCGCCGGAGCCGGGCTGTGAACATTGTTGATAACTCTGTGTAGAACTCTCGGCGCGGGGACGGTACGTACCCCGAGCCGAGGTTGTGCACAGCGTTGACCGCGGGGACGGTGAACTGAGCGATGCACGTCAGAGCGTTGAGTCTGCGTGATTTTCGCTCGTGGGAGCAGGCCGAAGTCGAACTGCCCGTCGGGCGGACCGTATTCCTCGGCTCGAACGGAAACGGCAAGACCAACCTGGTCGAGGCGCTCGGTTATCTCGCGACCCTCGGGTCGCATCGCGTGGCGACGGACGCGCCCCTGATCCGCCTGGGCGCGACGCGGTCCCGGATCGGTGCGACCGTGGTGAACTCCGGGCGGGAACTGCGCATCGATATCGAATTGAACCAGGGCTCGGCGAATCGTGCCCAGATCAACCGCTCGCCGGTGCGGCGACCGCGGGAGATCCTGGGAATTCTGCAGACGGTCCTGTTCGCTCCGGAGGATCTGGCGCTGGTCCGTGGTGATCCGTCGGAGCGGCGCCGCTTTCTCGACGAGTTGTGCACAGCGCGGTTACCCCGCCTCGCCGGGGTTCGGTCCGATTACGACCGGGTGCTGCGGCAGCGCTCGGCGCTGCTGAAAACCGCGGGGCGGCAGTCTCGGTCGCGCTCGGGTACGCCCGCCGAGCTCGGCACGCTGGATGTGTGGGACGGCCACCTCGCCACGCACGGTTCGCAACTGCTGGCGCAGCGGCTGCGGCTGGTGCACGAGCTGCATCCCTACCTGGAGCAGGCGTACGGCTCGATCGCCCCGGAATCGCGGCCCGCGGCGATCCGCTACCGCAGCTCCTACCTGCCACCGGAGTTCCTGGAACTCGGCAGGGCGCCGCAGCCCGATGACGCCGAGGCGCTGGAGTCGACCATGGTGCGCGAGCTGGCCGCCGCCCGCAACAAGGAACTGGAACGCGGAGTCTGTCTGGTCGGACCGCACCGCGACGACCTGGAGCTGATGCTCGGTTCGGCGCCGGCGAAGGGTTTCGCCAGTCACGGCGAATCGTGGTCGTATGCGCTTGCGCTGCGGTTGGCGGCCTTCGAACTGCTGCGCAGCGTCGGCACCGATCCGGTGCTGTTGCTCGACGACGTATTCGCCGAACTGGACCGCCGCCGCCGGTCCGCCCTGGCCTCGGTGGCCGCCACCGCGGAGCAGGTCCTGATCACCGCGGCCGTCGCCGACGACGTCCCGGCCGAACTCGAGGCCGCCCCGGTACGGATCGAGACCACGGGGGAGGCCGATCAGCGCACGTCCCGGATCGATGACCCGGCCGGCGAATCCGCCGCACCGCCGATCGATTCGACCGCGGAGCGGTGAGAAAACGCCCCGCCGCGACTATGTCACGTGACACCCGCTGCGGCACGCCGGAAGTCGGGTGCCGAGCCGCTAGCCTGTCCTGCAATGCCCGGCGTGTGCCGAACCGGCCGCGGCGGGAAATCGACTGTCGGTGGAAGGAGCGACGGTGACGGATGAGCCCGAGTACGGCGACGGGACCGGTCCCGCCCAGCCCGCACCCGCCGAACCCGGTTCCGAACCGCGCGGCATCGACCTGGCCCGCCGTGCCCTGGAGGAGGCCCGTGCCGCGGCCAGGGCCAGTGGCAAGGCCGTCGGCCAGGGCCGGGCCTCCCCGCGCAAGGGCGGTGTGCGCGCCTTGCGCAGGCGTTCCGGGTGGTCCGGCGCCCGCCCCGACGAGCGCGATCCACAGCGACTGTCCAACCTGGCCGGCGCCCTGGCCAAGAGCCGTGGCTGGTCGGGCAAGGTCGCCGAGGGCATGGTGTTCGGCCGGTGGGCGAGCGTGGTCGGGGAGGATGTCGCGGCACATGCGAATCCGGTGTCGCTGACCGACGGCGTACTGAGCATCCAGGCGGAATCCACCGCCTGGGCAACGCAACTGCGCATGTTGCAGTCCCAGATCCTGGCGAAGATCAACGCCGCGGTGGGGCAGGGCGTGGTCACCTCGCTGAAGATCAGCGGCCCGGCAGCTCCGAGTTGGCGCAAGGGTGAGCGGCACATCCGAGGGCGCGGCCCGCGCGACACCTACGGCTGACGTTTCACGTGGAACCTGCTCGGCGCCTGTGGAATACGCATGCCGTAAGCTCGTATCCAGCGCGGACAGGTTTCCCCGGCGCGGCCCGGCCGGAATCCGTAGCGGGGGTGATCGCCGGGATCGCTCAACCCTCCCGCTAACTTCCCGGCCTCATCTCGACGAGCCGCTGTGACCCGCTGAAGCGCCGAGACCTACAACCGGACCCGGCAGCGACCGATTTCACGCACTCACGACGCTCTCAGGGGTGTCATAGATGCATCCTGGGGCGGGTGTGCCAGTAGGATGGGGGAGTAACTAGCGGCGATACCGTCGGCGCGTTCCGGGCAAGCCCGCGCGAGGACCCGTAATTCTCGAGCAGTTCGTGATCTCGAGCAGATGTCGATCGGGGAACCACACGCGTGCTGCCCGACGCTGTGCCGAAGGATCAGCAAGTAAGGAGAGCTACCGAGCAGTGGCTGCCAAAGACTCCAAAGCGACCGGCTCGACGCAGAGCCATCAGGACTACGGTGCCTCCAACATCACGGTCCTGGAAGGCCTCGAAGCCGTCCGCAAGCGCCCGGGTATGTACATCGGCTCCACCGGTGAGCGCGGTCTGCACCACCTGATCCAGGAGGTTGTGGACAACTCCGTCGACGAGGCGATGGCCGGGTACGCCTCGCGGATCGATGTCACGCTGCTCGCCGACGGCGGCGTCGAGGTGAAGGACGACGGCCGCGGCATCCCCGTCGAGATGCACAAGCAGGGCATCCCGACCGTGGAGGTCGTCATGACCCAGCTGCATGCCGGCGGCAAGTTCGACTCCGACGCCTATGCCGTGTCCGGTGGTCTGCACGGCGTCGGTATTTCGGTGGTCAACGCGCTGTCCACCCGGGTCGAGTTGGAGATCGACCGGGACGGCTACCACTGGACGCAGGACTACAAGGACGCCAAACCGGGCAAGCTGACCAAGGGCGATCCGACCAAGAAGACCGGCAACACCACTCGCTTCTGGGCCGATCCCGAGATCTTCGAGACCACCACCTACAACTTCGAGACCGTGGCGCGGCGGCTGCAGGAGATGGCGTTCCTGAACAAGGGCCTCCACATCACCTTCACCGATGAGCGGGTCACCGAATCCGACGTCACCGAGGAAGTGGTCAGCGATACGGCCGAGGCTCCCAAGCAGTCCGAGGCCGCGCCGGTCGAGCACAAGGTCAAGTCGCGCACGTACCACTACCCCGGCGGCCTGATGGACTTCGTCAAGCACATCAACCGGTCCAAGCAGCCGATCCACAACACGGTCGTGGGCTTCACCGCCAAGGGCACCGGGCACGAGCTCGAGGTGGCCATGCAGTGGAACTCGGGATATTCCGAATCCGTGCACACCTTCGCCAACACCATCAACACGCACGAGGGCGGCACCCACGAGGAGGGCTTCCGCGCCGCGCTGACCTCGGTGGTGAACAAGTACGCCAAGGACAAGAAGCTCATCAAGGAGAAGGACGGCAACCTCACCGGCGACGATATCCGGGAGGGCCTGACCGCCATCGTGAGCGTGAAGGTCGGCGATCCGCAGTTCGAGGGCCAGACCAAGACCAAGCTGGGCAATACCGAGGTGAAGTCGTTCGTGCAGCGCGCCTGCAACGAGCATCTGGCGCACTGGCTGGAGGCCAATCCGGCCGATGCGAAGACCATCGTGCAGAAGGCGGTGTCCTCGGCGCAGGCCCGGGTCGCGGCGCGCAAGGCGCGGGAGCTGGTGCGGCGCAAGAGTGCGACGGATCTGGGCGGCCTGCCCGGCAAGCTGGCCGACTGCCGGTCCAAGGATCCGCGGCTGTCGGAGATATACATCGTCGAGGGTGACTCCGCCGGCGGCTCGGCCAAGTCCGGGCGCGATTCGATGTATCAGGCGATCCTGCCGATCCGCGGCAAGATCATCAACGTCGAGAAGTCGCGGATCGACAAGGTACTCAAGAACAACGAGGTCCAGTCGATCATCACGGCGTTCGGCACCGGCATCCACGACGAGTTCGACATCACGAAGCTGCGCTACCACAAGATCATCTTGATGGCGGACGCCGACGTCGACGGCCAGCACATCACGACGCTGTTGCTGACGCTGCTGTTCCGGTTCATGCGCCCGCTGGTCGAACAGGGGCACGTGTATCTGTCCTGCCCGCCGCTGTACAAGCTGAAGTGGCAGCGCGGCGCACCGGAGTACGCCTACTCCGACCGCGAGCGCGACGCGATGATGGAACGCGGCCTGTCGTCCGGCAAGAAGATCAACAAGGACGACGGCGTGCAGCGCTACAAGGGTCTCGGCGAGATGAACCCGAAGGAGCTGTGGGAGACCACCATGAACCCGGAGACCCGGTTGCTCCGCCTGGTGACGCTGGACGACGCGGCCGCGGCCGACGAGCTGTTCAGCGTCCTGATGGGCGAAGACGTCGAGGCCCGGCGCAGCTTCATCACGCGCAATGCCAAGGACGTCCGCTTCCTCGACCTGTGATCCGGTGTGCCGCCCGGACGACCCGTCCGGCGCCGCCCAACTCGTGCAGACTTCCCAGATGACAACCCGGCCCGGGGTTATCCGAGAGCACCATCCGGATTTCCTTCGCGGGTAAGGAGACTCGATGACCGAGACCACACTGCCCCCCGAGGGGGGCGACCGGATCGAACCGGTCGATATCCAGCAGGAGATGCAGAACAGCTACATCGATTACGCGATGAGCGTGATCGTGGGGCGTGCGCTGCCCGAGGTGCGCGACGGCCTGAAGCCGGTGCACCGCCGCATCCTGTACGCGATGCACGACAACGGGTACCGGCCCGATCGCGGATACGTGAAGTCGGCCCGCCCGGTCGCCGAGACCATGGGTAACTATCACCCGCACGGCGACGTGCCGATCTACGACACCCTGGTGCGCATGGCGCAGCCGTGGTCGATGCGTTATCCACTGGTCGATCCACAGGGCAACTTCGGTTCGCGCGGCAACGACGGCCCGGCGGCCATGCGCTACACCGAATGCCGGCTCACGCCGCTGGCCATGGAGATGCTGCGGGAGATCGACGAGGAGACCGTCGATTTCGTGGCGAACTACGACGGCCGCTCGCAGGAGCCCGTCGTTCTCCCCAGCCGTGTCCCCAACCTGTTGATCAATGGTTCAGGTGGCATCGCGGTCGGTATGGCCACCAATGTGCCGCCGCACAACCTGCGCGAGGTCGCCGACGCGATCTACTGGGCGCTGGAGAACCACGACGCCGACGAGGAGACCACCCTCGCCGCCTGCATGGAGGCGATCAAGGGCCCGGACTTCCCGACGCACGGCCTGATCGTCGGCGGTCAGGGCATCCAGGATGCGTACAAGACCGGTCGCGGCTCGATCCGCATGCGCGGTGTGGTCGAGATCGAGGAGGACAACCGCGGCCGCACCACGATCGTCATCACCGAGCTGCCGTACCAGGTCAACACCGACAACTTCGTCAACTCGATCGCCGAGCAGGTGAAGGACGGCAAGATCGCGGGCATCGCGGATGTCCACGACGAATCCTCCGACCGCGCCGGCCTGCGGATCGTGGTCACGGTCAAGCGCGACGCCGTCGCCAAGGTCGTGCTGAACAATCTGTACAAGCACACCCAGCTGCAGACCAGTTTCGGCGCCAACATGCTCGCCATCGTCGACGGCGTGCCGCGCACCATGCGGCTGGATCAGCTGATCCGGCTCTACGTCCACCATCAGTTGGACGTCATCGTCCGGCGCACCCGCTACCGCCTGCGCAAGGCCGAGGAGCGCGCCCACATCCTGCGCGGTCTGGTCAAGGCGCTGGACGCGCTCGACGAGGTCATCGCCCTGATCCGGCGCTCGGCCGATACCGAGACCGCGCGCACCGGGTTGATGGACCTGCTCGAGATCGACGAGATCCAGGCGACGGCGATCCTGGACATGCAGCTGCGCCGGCTGTCGGCCCTGGAACGTCAGAAGATCGTCGACGAACTGGCGAAGATCGAACTCGAGATCGCCGATCTGAAGGACATCCTGGAGAAGCCGGAGCGGCAGCGCGCGATCGTCCGCGACGAGCTGAAGGAGATCGTCGACAAGCACGGCGACGACCGGCGCACCAAGATCGTGGCGGCCGACGGCGACGTCGCCGACGAGGACCTGATAGCACGCGAGGACGTGGTCGTCACCATCACCCAGACCGGTTACGCCAAGCGCACCCGGACCGACCTCTACCGCAGCCAGAAGCGCGGCGGCAAGGGCGTGATGGGCGCCGGGCTCAAGCAGGACGACCTGGTCAAGCACTTCTTTGTGAGTTCGACGCACGATTGGCTGCTGTTCTTCACCAACCTGGGCCGGGTCTACCGGGCCAAGGCCTACGAGCTGCCCGAGGCCAACCGCACCGCGCGCGGCCAGCACGTGGCCAACCTGCTGGCGTTCCAGCCCGAGGAGAAGATCGCCCAGGTCATCCAGATCAAGTCCTATGAGGACGCGCCGTATCTGGTGCTGGCCACCAAGAACGGCCTGGTGAAGAAGTCGCGGCTGACCGATTTCGACTCCAACCGCTCGGGCGGCATCGTCGCGGTCAACCTGCGCGGAACCGACGAATTGGTCGGCGCCGCACTGTGTTCCGGCGACGACGACCTGCTGCTGGTGTCCGCGCACGGCCAGTCGATCCGCTTCGCCGCCGACGACGAGGTGCTGCGCCCGATGGGCCGCGCCACCTCCGGCGTCCAGGGCATGCGGTTCAATACCGACGACTGGCTGCTCTCGCTGAACGTGGTCCGCAACGACACCTACCTGCTCGTGGCGACCTCCGGCGGCTACGCCAAGCGCACCGCGATAGAGGAGTACACGGCACAGGGCCGCGGGGGTAAAGGCGTATTGACTATCCAATACGACCCCAAACGTGGCACGCTGGTGGGCGCGCTCATCGTCGACGACGAGGACGAGATCTACGCGATCACCTCGAGCGGTGGCGTCATCCGGACAGCGTCCAATCAGGTACGCAAGGCCGGACGGCAGACCAAGGGCGTGCGATTGATGAACCTCGGCGAGGGCGATACCTTGCTTGCTATCGCACGTAACGCCGATGAGCCCGACCAGGTTTCCGACGAAGAGGAAGCCACCGGTGGCGATAAGCAGTAGGTTCGGGTAGCAGTAGTTTCTTTACAGGCAGCGGCGGCACGAAGGATCTGAGGAATCCCAATTGACCACTCCGAATCAGCCGAACGACGAGCGGCATCACGCCAACGGCGTGACCGAGCGAATCGCGCCGTCCCCGATTCCGCCGCGGCCCATTCCGCGGCCGGGGTCGGGTGACAGCGGTTCGGGCGGCCACTCCGAGATGCCCCCGAACAGCAGGGTGAGACGGCGAACCAGCAGGGACCGGCCGACAACGAGACGGCGCGGTTCGAGGAGGGATGGTCGCAGCTGCCGCAGCGGGAGCCCCAGTCGAATCTGAACCGTCCCGGGCAGCCGCCGGTGGCGGGGCGTCCGCCCTCGGCGCCGGTCGGTCTCGGCGGTGGCGTCACCAACGCCCGCACCACCGCGGACCTGGCGGCCAAGGCGGCCCGCAAGGAGGCGGCGATGGTGAAGTCCGTCGGTATCGACGGGCCCACGCGCAGCATCTCCCGGCCGGAACTGGTCAAGGACATGCCGGATCTGTCCGAACTGCGGCATCCACTACCGCATGCCGAACAGCCCGCGCCCGGCCAGCCGCCCACGGGCGTCTCGCCGGCCGTGCCGGCTGCCGTGGCCGCGGCCGCGGGCGGTGCGCCGTTGCGCGCGACCGTGCAGGTGCGCCACGTCGACCCGTGGTCGACGCTCAAGGTCTCGCTGGTGATCAGCGTGTCGATGTTCTTCGTGTGGATGCTGGCGGTCGGCTTCCTGTACATCGTGCTGTCCGGCATGGGTGTGTGGGACCGGCTGAACAGCAGCTTCACCGACATCATGTCCAACGGCAGCAGCTCGTCGTCGTCCTTGATCGACGCCGGCTCGGTATTCGGGTACGCGGCGGTGATCGGCCTGATCAACGTCGTTCTCCTGACCGCGCTGTCGACCGTCGGTGTATTCATCTACAACCAGTGCACCGACCTGGTGGGCGGCGTCCAGGTCACCCTGGCCGACCCGGACTAGTAGCTCGATCGACCGGCTACAGCCTTGCCACCAGCGGTTTTGGTTGTAGCCGGTCGAGTCCGGTAATCTCTGCACTCGGCTCGGGGATCACGGTCCGAGAGTCATATGGGTCTATAGCTCAGGCGGTTAGAGCGCTTCGCTGATAACGAAGAGGTCGGAGGTTCAAGTCCTCCTAGACCCACACCATACGAACAGCCCCGGCCGATCATTTCGGTCAGGGGCTGTCGTCATTCCGGGAGCTTCCCGGTCGATTTCGCCGATGTAGGCAGCGAGAAGGCAGCATCACTCCGGATTCCGTGCTCGGCCCGGCGATCAGCTCACGGTGATCGGCCAGCGGCGGTGGTTGTCGTCGATGACGAACATATGGGTGTGGCGGTAGCGGCCGGCTCCGACGGGGTGGGCGTCGTGGACGTGGGCCGGGTCGATCTCGTCGCCGTGGTGGGTGTGTTCGAGGGCATCGGGGTCGGGGCGGGGCCAGCAGCGGGCGGCGGTGGCGGCGCCGATCGCGGCCAGGGCCGCCAGCACCAGCCAGGCGGTGGTGAAATTCGTTGTGGTGGCGAGCCATCCGGCGATCGGGTAGGCGATGAGCCAGCACAGGTGCGACAGCGAGAACTGGGCGGCGAAGAGCGCGGGACGGTCCGGAGGGCGCGACGATCGCCGCAGCACACGCCCCGCGGGAGTCAGGATCAATCCGGCGCCGGCGCCGATCACCGCCCAGACCGTCAGCGCGATCGGCCATCGCCACCCGCTGTCCCCGGCCGACGACAGGGCGATCGCGGATATCAGGCCCGTGCCCGATACGGTCGCGCCGAGCGTCATGATCGGCCGTTCTCCGGTCCGGTCGAGGATCCGGGGCAGTGCCAGGGCGGCGGCCATGGTGCCGAACCCGTTGGCGGCCAACACGACAGCCACCTCCGCCTGCGAGCCGCCGAGGGCATCGCGGACGAAGTTGACGGTGTTGACCATGACCACCGAACCGACCGCGGCCACAACCAGATTCAGGCCCATCAGCCCGCGTAGCCGGGGCGTGGCGGCGAAGATCCGCATGCCGGCCGCCGTCCGGTCGCACACCCCGGTCAGCGGACTGCGGATGGCGTCGGGGATGCGGGTGGTGACCACCAGGGCCGCGGAGGCGACGAAGCCGATCGCTGTACCGGTGAACAACCAGTGAAAGCTGATCACGCTCAACAGCATTGCCGCGAGCATCGGGCTGAGCAGGGTCTCCATCGTCGAGGCCAGTTGTGCGGCCGACAACGCCCGGGTGTAGTCGCCCTCGGCGGGCAGGATGTCGGGCAGCACCGCCTGGAAGGTCGGGGTGAACGCCGCCGAGGCCGACTGCAGCACCGCGATCAGCAGGTAGATCTGCCACACCTGATCCACGAACGGCAAGGCCAGGACGACGAGGGCCCGCGCCAGATCGAGTGTCACCAGCAACAATCGCCGCGGCACCCGGCCGGCGTAGCCCGCCGCCACCGGCGCCACCGTCACATAGGTGACCATCTTGATCGTCAGCGCCGCACCCAGGACGGCCCCCGCCCCGGTGCCGGCCAGTTCATAGGCCAGCAGCCCCAGCGCCACGGTGGTCAGGCCGGTACCGAACAGCGCCGACAGCTGTGCGGTGAACAGATGCCGATAATCGCGATGGCCGAACAGCTCCCACACCGCCGCGTCCACCTCCTGCCCGTGCCGTACTGGCTCGCTGTGGCCGGGCCCGGTGATTACCTTACTATCTACGTATGAACGCAGATAGCGGGAAACCGAGAACCCGGATCGACGAGGACCAGGTGCGTCTGGTGGTCGAGGTGTTCCGCATGCTGGCCGACACCACCCGTATCCAGGTGTTGTGGGCGCTCGCCGACGCGGAGCTGTCGGTGAACGAACTCGCCGAGCACATCGGCAAGCCCGCGCCGTCGGTATCGCAGCATCTGGCGAAGCTGCGGATGGTGCGGTTGGTGCAGACCCGTCGCGCCGGTACGACGATCTACTACCGGCTCGAGAACGAACACATCCGCCAGCTGGTCACCGACGCGGTGCACAATGCCGAACACGCCGGCCCCGGCGTGCCGCAGCACCATCGCGCCGACGCCGATGTCCGGCCGATCGCCGAAGGCCGACGGGCCGAACAGCAGTAGAGCCTCCGATTCACGGTCGTCGTCGCCGATGTACACGGCGACGGTGTTCTCCAGTCCGCTTGCACCGAGCTATATTTCGCCGTCACCCGGGGCTCCGCCGTCCCGCTGGGCGAACATCACCCGCTCCCACCAGGACTTCAACGGGCTCGGCTCCGGCCATTCAACGGCTTCGGGACGGGCGGGGTGGTACAGCGGGATCTTTATTTCCTGCATGAAACACCTCTCGATCTCGGCGTGGTGCGCGTCTGCCGATCGGCGACCAGGCCGTTTGCAACAGGACGGGTCGCGCCTGTCAGCTTACGATCGCAGTACCCGGACATCCGGAATCTCAGTCGGACGACGGACGTAAGGTCGGCCACACTGTCGGCGGATACACGGAGTTCAGGCGGTCGAGTCGGCACCGGATCGATCGGTAGCCGGGCCGTGGTTGGCATCCGCATCGGCGGGTATGCGGCGAACATGGAACTCGTCGCAATCATCGCCTTGGCGGTCCTGGTCGGTGTGGTGGTCGCACGCCGGAAACTGTCCGGTAAGCCGACGGATCCACCGACACCGACCGGTAATCCCTGACGGAGGGAGGGGCCATGTCCGCTATGGATCCCGACCCCGCGAGGACGCCCGACCTGGAGACAGGTGGCGGCGTGCCGCCGGGCTCGACACCGCCGGAAACACCGCAAACCGCCGGCCTTTCCGCACCCGAACCGCGCACTCGTCGACGGTTTCCGATCACCGGCGTCGGTGCGATCGTCGTGATCGTCGTGCTGGTCGTTGTCTTCCTCGCCGTGGCCGTCATCGTGTTCTGAAACGACGGTGCCGATCTGCCGACCCCGATACGGTCAGATCCACAATGGATCGCCATAAACGACGCCCATGTCGTCGAGTTCGTCGGTGTGCAGCTGCATGACCGCGTACTGGCGGACGACCGCGGGGCCGATGCATCCGTTGATCACCAGGTGGACGTCGCGGAGGTTGACGCGGGCCGGGACTCCCTTTACTGCATCCTTTTTGATTAGTGGTACGTCCTTCACGCTGCCCGGCGCTACGTTCACCGAAACGGTCGGTCCGAGATCGGTCTGGCCAAATTGCGACGGATTGATGTATGCGGTGGGCGATTCTCCCACGCTGGCGCCGGACAGTTCGACGGCACACCCGACGTGGTAACCGACCATCAGCGTTCCCCCGCTGGCGCTGTCAGAGCGGGTATACGCGGATTCGGAGATGAATACTTCACGGACCGCGCCGGATGCGTTCAGCGGCGGTACCTTGTCGATCAGCTCGTCCTGATGACCGAGAACGAATGTCGGTCCGTCCGGTGAGGTGAAGGTCTTCTCGTGCGGTGCCATCGGCACCACCTCCGCCGATACGGGCGCGGCGCACATCACCGTGGTTCCGATAGTTGCAGCCGATGCCGCGCATGACAGAACGAATTTAGCGAGACGAAATGGCATGCGCGCAATCGTAGCGGGACGTGTCTTGATTTCGGATAATCAACGATTTCGGCGGTGTCGGATCGAATTCCGGAAAGCTCAGCCGGCCGGGACGTCCGCGGCCATGGCGGCGCCGGTGAGTTCGACCGACCGTACGCGGTCGGCGATCCGGGTGGCCTGGTGGGTGAGGATCAGCTCGTCGGCCCCGATGGAGTCGGCGAAATCGTCCAGGTACGAACGGACTTCGGCGGGCGTGCCGACGGCGGTGTACTTCGTCATGGTGGTGAGTGGGCGGCCGTTCGGGGAGGCCAGGAACGCGTCGATCTCGGCGTCGGTAAGCACGGTGTCCGCCGCGCCGCGCTTGATCATCATCCGTGCGCGGTTGCGGTACGCCGTCGCCTTCTGGTCCGCCGCCTCGTCGTGGTCGTCCGCGGCGAACACGTTGACCCCGGCCATCACGTACGGTTCCGGCAGCTGGTGGGACGGCTGGAAGGTGTCGCGGTAGGCGGTGACGGCCTGATGCAGCGCGTCCGGGGCGAAGTGCGACGCGAAGGCGTACGGGAGTCCCAGGTGCGCGGCGAGCTGGGCGCCGAACAGCGACGAGCCCAGAATGTAGAGCGGCACCTCGGAGTCGGGTCGCGGGACCGCCTGCACGCCGGGGACTCTCGACCGCCCGGCCAGGTACCCCTGCAACTCCAGCACGTCCTGCGGGAAGGAGTCGGCCGAGGACGGGTCGCGCCGCAGCGCGAGCATCGTCTTCTGATCGCTGCCGGGCGCCCGGCCCAGCCCGAGGTCGATCCGGCCCGGATACATGGTTTCGAGGGTGCCGAACTGTTCGGCGATCACCAGCGGCGAGTGATTGGGCAGCATGATGCCGCCGGCGCCGAGCCGGATCGTCTCGGTATGTGCCGCAACGTATCCGATCAGCACGCTGGTGGCGCTCGACGCGATCTGCTCCATGCTGTGGTGCTCGGCGTACCAGACGCGGCGGTATCCGCTGCGCTCGGCGGCGCGGGCGAGGGTGACGCTGTTGTCGAAGCTGTCGCGGGCGGTGTCGCCGGGCGAGATCGTCGCCAGGTCGAGGACGGACAGGGCGGTGGGCATGGCGTCGCTGCCTTTCGAGTAGTGGTCGGAGGGCCCGATATCGGGAGGCTCGGTGTCGGGAGGCTCGGCATGAGAGGAGCCGGTGTCAGAGGGCACGGTGGAGTTGTTCGGTGAAGGCGCGGATGCGGGCGTCGTCGCGGCGGTAGTAGGTCCACTGCCCGCGCCGGGTGGCGCGCAGGAATCCGGCGCGCTGCAGGACCGCCAGATGCGCCGAGATCGTCGAGGCCGAGGTCCCCGCCCTCTGCTGGATGAGCCCGACGCAGACGCCGAACTCCGCGGCGTCCCCGGCCCGCCCCGGGAAATTCGCTTCCGGGTCCTTGAGCCATTCCAGGATGTGCAGCCGAGTCTCGTTCGCCAGCGCCTTGCACTCGTCGAGCATCACCACCGCCGTTCGTTATTTCGCTTATAAACGAAATTACGCCGCGGTCCGGCGCTCGGCATCATGACGCTGCTCACCGGGTTCGCCCGACGGCACCGACCTGGGAATACCGCGCGTATCGGGACCGGGCCCACGGGCATGTGCCACGATGGCGGAGGGTTCCGGGGGCAGCGTCGTGTCGTGCGGCGCGCATGCGGATCGAGCGCGAGTGGGGAGAAACACGGCAATGGACAGACCGGGGGACAAGGTCCCCAATTTCCCGGGTGCAGGCCGTGTCTATCGGTTGATCGGCGCGCTGTATCAGCGCCCGCGGTACAGCGACTGGCCGCGCAAACTGACCGGCGATCTGCGGTGGGGCGGTGCGTATTCCAAGGACGGGCGGTCGGAACTGCGCGGCCTGCCCATGGTCTATCTCGTTACGCCCGAGAATGATTCGGCGACCGAGGGCGACAACGACCTGAGTGCCCTGGTGACCGGAAACATCGCGGGCTTCTTGAAGGGTGCGACGCCCGCCGATGCGCGCCCACCGTATGCGCACGTGCGGAGCCGGGCCGAGCGATCGAGTACCGACGGTGACAAGCAGTCGGGCACAGGAGGTTTCGAGGGGGTGCCCTGGGACGAACCGCGACGTGGCGAGTTCTCCTATGCCGACGTCGAGGCCGTTCGAAACCTGCTGTGGGAGGCGCGCAACAAACTCGTCAGCGACGACAAACGCGGTCGGCGGCTACAGTTTCCGCTGTTCTCGCTGGTGTATCTGCTGATGCGCAGCGGCCCCGGCGAAGACGAGCCGGATCGTGATCGCTGGTACCGGCGCCTGTTTCGGCAGTACGGCGTCATGCGGCACATCGAGAGCGCGGTGCGGACCGCGGACCGGGACATCGCCCTCGAACAGACCCGGTGGCGGGCCCCGCTGTGGCTGATGTACGTCGTGACGCTCGGAATCTTCCGCTTGGCGCTGACCGGCCGAATTCCGTTGCTGTCCGGCCGATACCGGTGGTTCATGCGGCAACCACACCTGGCGCCGGACCTGTCGGGAACGTTCGTGCGGTTCGCCGACCGGCTCGGGCGCTGGCGGGGCGAGGACCCGGAATATGTTGCCCGCCTGCTGGTGAACGCCTTTCTCGAGGACCTGCGGCGCGGCTACCGATTGCCGTGGTGGAACATCACCCGCACCCGCCGGATGACCTATCCGGTGCTGCTGCTCGACGACGCGGCCCTGGTCGGCGGGGGAGACCGCCTGCTCTGGCTGGTGAACGAGATCCGGAACCAGACCGGACTGTTCGACCCGCTGTTGATCGTCGGTGTCGGCCGGCACCGGCACCTCGGTCCCAGCCGCCGCAGCTCCGATCCGGCGGCGCCCACGGCGGCCGTGTCCGCATCGTCCGCTTATACGGAGTGGCGGAACGAGCTGTCGGTGAATCGGCGCAAACGCAAGCCGATCACCTGGTACCTGCCGATCTCCCTCCCCGCGCCCGGCTCGGCGACCGGGAGTTCCGACGACGGCCCGGACGGATTCAGCGGCTTCGATCTCCAAACCGACGACGAGAGAAAGGCTGTGCGGCCACCACTGGTCTACAACCGCGCGGTCCGCATCTCCGGCGTCGTGATCCTGTGCGCCGGGCTGGCCACCATTCCGGTCGGGTACCACCGCGACCACTGCTGGAGTTTCACGTCGTCGGTGCACCGGGTCGGGGCCGAGTGCATCGGCATCAGCGACGGGTCGCACAGTCTGTTCGAGCCGTCGGATCCGCACATCCGCAGCGTCGAAAACACCATTGCCGCACAGAACGAAGCGGCCGAACGGCTGCACGAGGACTTCCCGAAACGGCCCTACATCACCATCGCCTACCCGCAGGCGCTCACCTCGTCCGACGGCACTGCCGATTCGCTCACGGCCGAGCGCGAGGGGCTGGAAGGCGTTGCGGCCGCACAACAACGGCAGTTGACGAGCAGGCAGGGGGACGACGCTCCGATCGTGCGCGTGCTGATCGCGAACGGCGGGAAGGGCATGCTGCAGGCGGCGACGGTGGCCCGGCAACTCGGCGAACTGGCCGACCGGGACGAGCGCCTGGTCGGTGTGGTCGGGCTGGACCTGAGCACGCGGGCGACCGCGGACATGATCGAGGTCCTCAGCAATGCCGGCCTGCCGATGGTCGCCTCGACCCTGTCGCAGGAGAGCCTGGGCACCGGGCGCCCCATGTATTTCCAGGTGGCTCCGACCAACAAGACCGAGGCCCAGGTCGTGGCGGCCTTCGCGGACGATCATGCGAAAGGGTCCTCGGGTGCCCGTAAGGTACGGATCTACTATTCCGACGACTCGGCCGATACCTACAGTTCGGACCTGCGCGACAACGCGCGAATCGAGTTCTCGGCCAAGGGCTTCGACGCCGACCCGCGGTCGTTCACACCGGGCCGGGCTGCTGACGCCGGGCGGAGCACCTGTGGATACGACGGATACGTGTTCTTCGCCGGGCGCGGGCTGCCCGATTACGGCGACTTTCTGGACGCGGCCGGCGCGTGCTCGAGCAAGGCCGTGTTCATCGGTGACGACGATGTCAGCCGGTACGTGGCCGCCGCGCCGAAACGCCAGGCCAACCGGACGCTGAACTTCTACTACGCCTCGTTCGCCGTCGCTCCGCCGATCACGGAGCGTAACGGTGAGGAGCTGAACTTCTATCAGACGCTCGAGGAGCTGTTCCCGTTCGAGCGGAACCCGGAACACGGCCGATCACTCGACGGGCACGCGGCGCTGGCCTACGACGCCGCGCAGGTTCTGATCCGGGCGACGAGCTACCTGCACACCGGCCCGGTCAGCCATCCGACGACGCCGGGCACCGTCTGGCGCGAGATCACCGACATCCACCGATACCCCACGGAGCAACGCCAGATCGACGGTGTCAGCGGCACCATCGACTACGGCGGCGAGATCACCCGGCAGGTACCGAAAGATAAGCCGGTCGCCATCCTGCAGGTCGTCCACGGGGATGTGAACACCGACATCATCGGATTCTGCGGGACCGCGGAGGGACATACGCCCTCCGCGTGGTGCCCGCCGAAAGAGGGCGACCGGTCACCGGGATGACGACCGGCCCAGCGAAACGTCCGGTGGTGGGCGCCGACCGTACGGGCCGACCCCCACCTGTGCGTCGGACAACAGTTCGGCCACGCTGACCGATAGGCGCTCGGCGGTCTTGCGAATGCCCACGGCGACGGTGCGCGCGGGCGTTCCGGCGTTGCTGCGCAGCCGGATCGGGGCGACGG
This sequence comes from Nocardia sp. BMG51109, assembly GCF_000526215.1. NCBI lineage: Bacteria > Bacillati > Actinomycetota > Actinomycetes > Mycobacteriales > Nocardiaceae > Nocardia > Nocardia sp. BMG51109. The sequence continues at coordinate 2,237,137 of NZ_JAFQ01000004.1, read as the reverse complement.
TCATACCCTCGATGGCGATATGGCAGGTGAATTCGCGGTCGTCGGCCGCCGGATCCGGGTGCGGCCGGCCGATCGTCACGTGCACGGGTTTGCCGCCCACGGCGAGGTGTCTGGTGGCCAGGACCGAACCGTCTCCGGAAGTCATAGCGCAACACTATGGCCATCGCCCGGATGTGCCACGGTTCCGACGGCGTGGCGACACGCGCGCACCGCGATCGGCGTACCCGCGGACGGTCACCTCGGATCCGGCGGCGTGGCCTGCGTAAGATATCGCGTGCCCGTGGGGAAGACCGGTGTGAGTCCGGGGCTGTCCCGCAACTGTGAGGCTCGTCATGAGCCGAAGCCAGATACCTGCGGGCACAACTACGGAACGGTCACGATCACGTGGAAATGGTCGATGCGCCGAGTGAGCCGCCGGCTTGTTTGTGCATGTCTTCTCGCGTGGGGTGCCGGACGCGATGGGAGTCGGACATGCGGAGTGTCGTGCCGCCGGGAATGAGCCGCCGCGGTTTCCTGCTGGGCGGTGCCGCCGCCGCGGGAGCGTTGGCCGTGGGCTGTGGGCAGGGGGCGGGTGACACCGAGACGTTCACCGCCGCCTTTCAGGGATCCGGTGCCGGAGAGGGCATCGATCCCGGTGTGAACACGCTGTTCATCGACGAGGCACGGATGAAGGCGGTCTACGACGGACTGTTCGAGATCGACGGGGCGATGCGGCCGACTCCCCGGCTGGCCGCCTCGGCCGAGCCGAACGCCGACGGCACGAGGTGGCGGATCGCGCTGCGCGACGCGCAATGGCACGACGGGAAGAAGTTCACCTCCCGGGACGTGCTCTACACGGTGGCCCGGGTGCTCGGTCCGCCGCAGCGGCGACCTTTCATCGCCGCCAGCACACTCGACCAGGTCGATCTCGGGCAGTGCCGGGCCGTCGACGACCTGACCGTCGAGATCGCCCTGCGGCAGCCGTCTTTCGAATTCCCGGCGGCGCTGTCGGCCTACGGGACGAAGATCATCCAGGACGGTGCCACCGACCTGACCCGTCCGGTCGGCACCGGGCCGTTCGTCTTCGAATCGTTCGAGCCGGGAAAGCAGTTCGTCGCCACGGCGAACGACCGCTACTGGGACGGGGCGCCCTCGGTGCGGCGGCTCGAGATCATCAGCGCGGAATCGGACGCCCGGCTGGCGGCCGTGCAGAGCGGCCAGATCGACTTCGCGGACAACCTCACGCCGGCCTCGGCCCGGACATTGCGTGGCCGGAGCGGTGTTTCGCTCGAGTCGACGCCGAACAGCGGCATCTACTTCTTCGCCATGAAGACCGATCGGCCGCCGTTCGACAATCCGGACGTGCGGCGTGCGGTGATGCGGATGATGGATCGCGCGGAGCTGGTGAAGGTGGGGCTGGCGGGGGAGGGCGAGGTCTCCAACGACGTGTTCGGCAAGGGCTATCAGTACTACGCCGACCTGCCGCAACACGGGTACGACCCCGACGAGGTGGGGCGGCTGCTGAGCCGGGCCGGCGTCCGCGACCTGTCGTTCGACCTGTTCACCGCCCCGGTCGCCTACGGATTCGTGGAGGTGGCAAGGCTTTTCGCCGACCAGGCGGCACGCTGCGGGGTCCGGGTGAACGTGGTGCTCGGCTCGAAGGACAGCTACTACGCCGACGCGCTGAACACCGGCCAGCTCACGATGGGTCAGTCCGGGCCGCTGTCGATCCCCAACCATTTCGCCTCCCGGCTGCTCACCGGATCGCCGCAGAACCGCACGAAGTGGTCCGATCCGGAGTTCGACCGGCTGTATGCCCGCGCGCAGGCCACCCCGACGGAGGAGGGGCGCACGGCGATCTACCGCACGATGCACGAAATACTGTATGACAGAGGAGGATTCGTGTTCTTCGGCACCACGAACTGGCTGAGCGCCGCGCGCGACACCGTCCGCAACGCCCCTGCGGCGGTGCCCAATTCGCACGACTGGGCACGGTTCGACAAGGTGGCCGCCCGATGACCGGCACCCTGGACGCCGACCGGGCGCGGTACTGGCTGGACCGCTGGGATCGCCAGCAGGAGCACTACATGCCCGATCGCGAACAGCGGTTCGAGGTGATCGGCGACATCCTGGCGGAGCAGCTCGATCGGCCCGATCCGTTGATCGTCGACCTGGGCGTCGGGCCGGGCACTCTGTCGGAGCGGCTGCTGCGCCGGTTCCCCGCGGTGAGCATCGTCGGGGTGGACGCGGATCCGCTGCTGCTGGCGCTGGCCGATCGAGTGCTCGGATCGCCGCGCTTCCGAACGGTTTTCGCCGATCTGCGCGCCGCGGACTGGTTCGGCGAACTGGGCCTCGAGCGGGCACCGGACGCGTTCGTGAGCACGACGGCGCTGCACTGGATGAACCGCGAGCCGCTGCGCGCGATGATCGAGACCTGCGCGCGTGCGCTGGCGCCGGGTGGGGTGTTCGTCAACGGCGACCACCTCTACGAGGGCGAGGCCAGTCCCCGGCTCGACGGCCTGGGGCGGGCGATCACCGCGCGCCGGGCGCACCGGACGGGCGCGGCGGACGCCGAGGACTGGGCGGCATGGTGGGCGGCGGTCGAGCAGGCGCCCGAACTCGCCGAACTGGTCCGGCTGCGAAACGGCGGGTTCGAGCACAAGGTGCACGACCGCCCCACCGCGCACGACTACGTCGCGTTCGCGCGCGCGGCGGGGTTCGCCGAGGCCGGATTCGTCTGGCAGTACGGCGACGACCGCATCGTGGTCGGGATCCGGTAGCCGATCGTGGCCGCGCCGTCGTTCGGCCGGTTCGTGCTGCGCCGGACCGGAATCGGTGTCGGGCAACTGCTCGTGCTGCTCGTGCTGGTGTTCGTGCTGTCGCTGCTGCTGCCCGGCGACGCCGCCGACGTGCAGAACAACAACGTGCTCGGCGCGGATCAGCGTGCCGAGGCCCGGCAGCTGCTGGGGCTGGACGTGGCTCCGGTGCGGCGGTTCCTGGATTGGCTCGCCCGCGCGGTGACCGGGGATTTCGGCGTCTCCTACGCCAGTGGCGAGCGGGTCGGCGCCCTGATCCTGCAGCCGTTCCTGACCACCGGACTGATGGCGGTGCTGGCGCTGGCGCTGTTGCTGCCGATCGCGGTCGCGGCCGGTTTCGCCGCCGGATTGCGGCCGGGCTCGCTGCGCGATCGCGTAATCACCTCGGTCAGTATCGGATTCGACTCGGTGCCGGATTTCGTGCTGGCGGTGCTGCTGGTCACCTATCTGGCGGTGAATCTGCGGCTGCTGCCGGCGACATTTCTCGGCACCGATCAGGACACACTGCTCGCGCGGCCCGAATATCTGGTCCTGCCGCTGATCGTGATGGTCGCCCGGGTCGCGGCCCCGCTCGTGCGGCAGGTGCGGGCCGGGGTCGTCGACGTGCTGGACCAGCCCTATATCGCGCAGGCCCGGCGGCTCGGCGTCGGCCGCGGATCGCTGTTGCTGCGGCACGTCGCGCCCAATGCGCTCGGGCCGGCGTTGCAGGAGCTCGGGCGGACCGGGGACGGGCTGCTGTCCGGGGTACTCATCGTCGAGGCCGTATTCGTGCTGCCCGGTATCGCGTCGGAGCTGATCGGGGCGATCGGCAACCGCGACGATCCGGTGATCCTCGCGATCGTCTCGATCACCGGTGTCGTCGCCGTCGTGGTCAACCTGCTGATCGATCTCGTCGGCCGGCGGCTGGTTCCCCGCTCCGCGGAAGGCATGCCGCGATGACCCGGCGGCGGTGGATATATCTCACGCTGGTGGCGGTGCCGCTGCTGTTCGCGGTCGCCGGACCGTTCGTCGCGGGCTCGGCGCCGGCGCAGCGGCAGGCGCCGTTCGAGTCGTCGCAGTGGTCGCCGTTCGGCACCGACCGCCTCGGCCGGGACGTGCTCGCCGCGGCGCTGACGGGCGGCCGCACTTTTCTCCTGGTCGCCGCGCTGACCGTGCTCGGCGCCTACGTCGTGGGGTTCCTGATCGGTGTGGCGGCCGCCGCGGCGCCGCGGGCGTGGCTCGACGAGTTGCTGATGCGGCCGATCGATGTGCTGCTGTGCCTGCCGTCGCTGCTGATCATCATGGTGGCCGCGCTGCGCACGCGCGGGTCGGCGGTGGCGATCGCCTGCGCGGTCGGTATCGCGCTGGTGGCGCCGATCGCCCGTTTCGTGCGGATGGCGGCCCGGTCGGTCGTGCACGGCCCGGTGATGGACGCCCTGCGGATGCAGGGCGAGAGCCGGGCCTACCGGTACGGGAACTACGCCGCGCGCGAGATGATCCGCCCGATCGCCGCCGACCTCGGCGTGCGCTTCACGACGGCGGTCTACTTCCTCGCCTCCGCCAACTTCCTGGGCCTCGGCTTCGACACCACGTCCACGGACTGGGCGGTCTCGGTGGCCGCCAACAAGGACGCGCTGACCATCGCGCCATGGTCGGTCGCGCTGCCGGCGGGCCTGATCGTGCTGCTGGTCGTCGGGATCAACCTACTGTGCGACGACCTTCTCGCCGACCCACGCACCATCGCCACCCGCACGGCCCGAGCAAGCGAGTCCCCGTGACCGACAATCCCCCGAAAACCGATGCCCCGAATATCAATTCGGCCGACGGTGCCGCGCACAAGAAATCGCCCGAACACGGTCCCGCGAACCGCGTGGCCGCGAACGACATTCGGGCGAAGTCCCGTGCCGCGGACAGCAGTCCGGCCGGCGGTTCTGCCCACGGCAGTCCGGCGCACGACGGTGCCGCGAACAGCGATCCGACGCACGGCAGCGCCGCGGACGGGCATCCGGTGGTCGAGAGTGCCTCGAACGGAGGTGCTGAAGAGAGTGGCCTGTCGCACAGCAGTGCCGCACACGGCAGTCCGGCGCTCGGCACTGCCGCACAAGGGAATTTCGTGGATGGTCGTGTTGCGAATAGCAGCGTGCCGGACGACGATCCGGTGAGGCCCGCTACCTCGGACGACAGTGCCCCGAAGCCTCGTACGTCCGACGACGAACCGGCGATGGCCGATGACGGCCCGGCGAGTGGCGGTGCCGCCCACGGCAATCCGGTGAGCGTCGGCGTAGCGAATCGCAACGCGGTGACCGGCCGCGTCGTGAAGAGCGGTGTCCTGGACAACGATTCAGCCGATGAGGCTGTCGCAGACGGCGGAGCCGTGGACGAGGAGGGGCCGGTGGTGCTTTCGGTGCGCGGGCTCACCGCTCGTGCGGGGGCGGCCGTGCTCGTCGAGGACGTCGACTTCGATGTCCGTGCCGGGCAGATCATCACGCTGTTCGGCCCCTCCGGCGCCGGGAAGACCACGATCGCGGCGGCGCTGGCCGGCGTGGACCGGCCGGGTATCGAGATCGGCGGTGAGATTCGCCGTGCCGGTGAGCCCGGCCGGCTGCGGGTCGGCTATCTGCCGCAGAATGCCGCGGCGACACTGAATCCCGCGCGGCGCATCGGGGCGGCGCTGGGTGAGCTGGCCGAGCTGCACCATCGACGCGCGGGCGGTCGGCGCCGCGGCCGCGCCCGGCGACGGGCGCATGTGGCACAGGCGCTGTCGAGCGCCGCCTTCGATATCGTCGATGCCGATCTCGATCGGTTCCTGCGCAAGTTCCCGCATCAGTTCTCGGGTGGCGAGCGTGCCCGGCTCGCGCTGGCTCAGGTCCTGGCCTGCGAGCCCGATGTGCTGGTGGTCGACGAGCCCACCGTCGGGCTGGATTCGATCGCGCGTGCCGACCTGCTGGCCGGGCTGGCCGGATTGCGCTGTGCCGGAAAGGCCGTCGTGCTCATCACGCACGATCCGTTCGCGGCCGACCGGATCAGCGACCGGATCCTGTTCGTGCGCGCGGGGCGCCTGGTCGCGGACGGCTCGACGGCGGCCGATGAACCGGCGCGACGCCCGGCCGCGCCGCGCACCGCCCGGCCCGCGGTACGGCTGCGCGAAGTGTCGCTCGCACTGCGCGGTACTCCGGTGCTGCGGAGCGTCGATCTCGAACTCGGGCAGGGCGAACTGCTCGGGATGATCGGCGTCTCCGGCGCGGGCAAGTCCACCCTCGCGCGCTGTGTCGCCGGGCTGGTCGCCCCGGATTCCGGCGCGGTACTGCTCGACGGCGCGCCGATACCGGTGCTGCGCAAGCGCTCCCGTGCGCAGATCGCCGCGGTCCAGTACGTCTGGCAGGAGTCGGCGTCGTCGTTCGACCCGCGTCGCCCGGTGCTCGATCAGGTCGCCGCGACCGGTGTCCGGCTGCGCGGGCTCGACCGGGAATCCGCCCGGTCCGCCGCCGTCGGGATGCTGGCCGACCTGGGCATCGACGGCGACCAGGCGCGGCGGCATCCGTCCGGATTATCGGGCGGCGAACTGCAGCGCGCCGCGCTCACCCGTGCCCTGCTGGCGCATCCGCGGGTGCTGATCTGCGACGAGATCACCACGGCCCTGGACCGGCCGATGGCCCGGCGGATCCTCGACTACGTCGACGAGTATCGCCGCAGCACCGGCGCCGCGGTGCTGTCCATCAGCCACGACCTGCGCGGCCAACTCGGCCGAGCGGACCGCATCGCCATCGTCGACCGCGGCCGGATCGCCGAAACCGGCACCCCGGAAACCCTTCTCGCACACCCCGAGACGACGATCATGCGCAGCCTGCTCGATGCGGAGCAGCTCGACCACCCCTGAACACCTCCGGGTCTCGTGAACACCGCCGGGCCTCGGCGATCCGTTGCCGAACCTAGGGACCAACGGGCACCGCGCTCTTGTCGGCCCCGGGCATCGCGCGGCGGATTCGGGTGGCCCCCGACTCGGAGCAGGCGACGATGTCGTCCGGTGCGAACCCTCCATCGACCCGGATCAGGTCCCGATGCCGTCCGGGTGCGGGGCACAGCTGTCGGCCGCGACTGCCAGGGCCGCGGCGGTCCCTCGAAGATCGGGCCGGAGACCGGGATTCATTGTCCGCACTGCTGTACGGTGGTAGCGTCCAGACACATGTCCGGGATGCTGTCCTATTATCCGGGCCGCCGCGGCGTGAGCAGGCCGTCGGCATGCTCGGCCCGGCACTTTCGCGGTTGATCTGAAGTTCGCGACGATGCGGACGTGAGGAGGAATTATGGGCGCACCGTCGATACCGGCGGGGTTCGATTTCACCGACCCCGAGTTGTGGGCCGCTCGCAGTCCGGTCGCCGAATTCGCCGATCTGCGCAGCACCGCCCCGGTGTGGTGGAACCAGCAGACGCCCGAGCAGGCCGCGCCGTTCGAGGACGGCGGGTACTGGGTGGTGAGCCGGCACGAGGACATCAAGGAGATCTCGCGCCGCCCGGAGCGGTACTCCTCGCAGGAGAAGGGGGCGATCATCCGGCTGCCCGGTTTCGCGGAGCCGGAGCAGCTGGAGTCCACCACGGCCCTGCTGGTGAACATGGATCCGCCCAAGCACACCAAGATCCGGCGCATCGTCTCGAAGGGGTTCAGTCCCCGCGCGGTGGAGGGGCTGCGCGCGGCCCTGACCGAACGGGCCGAACGAATCGTGCACGCGGCCAAGGATTCCGGCGGCGGTGACTTCGTCGAGCAGGTCGCCTGCGAGCTGCCGCTGCAGGCCATCGCCGAGCTGCTGGGCGTGCCCCAGGACGACCGGCACAAGCTGTTCGACTGGTCGAACCAGATGCTGAACTACGACGATCCCGAATACGGCGACCCGGTCGTGGCGTCGGCGGAGATCCTCGGCTACGCCTGGAACATGGCCGAGCAGCGCCGCCGGACCCCGGTCGACGACATCGTCAGTCAGCTCGTCAACGCCGATGTCGACGGGGAGGCGCTCGGTTCGGACGAATTCGGATTCTTCGTGATCCTGTTGTCGGTGGCCGGCAACGAGACCACCCGCAACGCGATCTCGCACGGGATGAAGGCGTTCGTCGACCATCCCGAACAGTGGGAGCTCTACCGCGAGCAGCGGCCGCGCACCGCACCCGACGAGATCGTGCGCTGGGCCACCCCCGTGACGGCGTTCCAGCGCACCGCGACCGAGGATCACGAGCTGGGCGGCCGGCCGATCAAGGCGGGCGATCGGCTCGGATTGTTCTACAGCTCGGCCAATTTCGACGACGCCGCGTTCGAGAATCCGTTCACCTTCGACGTGCTGCGCGATCCCAACCCCCACCTGGGGTTCGGCGGGACCGGCGTGCACTTCTGCATCGGCGCGAACCTGGCCCGGCTGGAGATCGACCTGATGTTCAACGCCATCGCGGATGCCATGCCCAACCTCCGCGAACTCGCCGCCCCCGAACGCCTGCGGTCCGGCTGGATCAACGGCATCAAGCATTGGCAGGTGTCCTACCGGTAGACCGGCTCGCCCGGCGGATTCCGGCGAGCCGGTCGGCGCCGGTCAGTGCCGCGTGTAGAGCCCCTTGCCGGTGATCAGCGGGAGATCCAGGGTGGTCCGGATGCCGGCCGGCGCCGCGACCACCGCCGGTATGGCGTTCACGATCCGCCCGGCGGCCGCGACGATGGCGGCGTGGTTGTGGTCGCCGCGCCGGCTGGTCGGGCAGATGTCGACGGTGTAGGAGGGTTCGCCGACGATCTCGACCCGATACGAGCCGCCCGGTTGCGCCGGCTGTGGCCAGTCCGGCCGCAGATCCCCGCGCAGCCGGGTGACGTGCTCGACCACGATCGCCGAGCGCCCGTCGACGATCCCGTGGATCTCGAAGCGCACGGCCGCCAGGCCGCCCTCGGGGATGTGCCCGGCGGCCACGTCGAACGCCTCGGGCGCGGGCTCGCGGTCCGTGGTCTCGGTGATCTCGTCCAGCGTGATGCCCAGTCCGGCCGACAGCTGCCGGAGCGTCGTACCCCAGGCCAGACTCAGCACGCCCGGCTGGAACAGCATCGGCATCTCGCTCAGCGGCTTGCCGAATCCCATGACGTCGAACATGACGGTGGAGCCGTCGTAGGTGGCGTAGTCGGCGATCTCGCTGCACCGCACCTGTTCGATCTCCTGACAGGTGCCGGCGAAGGCGAACGGGATCAGGTCGTTGGCGAAGCCGGGGTCGACACCGGTGATGAACACACTCGAATCGCCCTGGCGCGCGGCCTCTTCCACGCGCCCGATGTACTTGTCCGCCATCACCTGCCACGGGTACTGCAGCGTGCCCGGCGCGGATCCGACGACATCGATCCCGGCGGCGAGAATCCGCTGCACATCCGCCATCGCCTGGGGCAGCCGGGTGTCGCCCATCGCGCAGTACACCGCGCAGTCCGGCCGGGTGGCGAGCACCTCGTCCATGTCGTCGGTGGCCGCGATGCCGGTGTGGACGTCGAGTCCGGCGAGTTCGCCGGCGTCCCTGCCCACCTTCGCCGGCGTCGACACACCGACCGCGACCAGCTCGTACTGCGGGTCGTCGATCAGCTGGCCGAGCGCGAGCCGTCCGACATTTCCGGTGCCGATGTGTGCGACGCGAATGGGCATACAAAACTCCTCGTGACAGAACCTCGGGACAGTGAACAGCCTTCCGGACCAGTGTCTGGAACATGTTCTAGTTCGTATGGTAGCGTCACGGCCATGGGACGTGTAGATGGCAAGGTTGCACTGATCAGCGGGGGCGCGCGGGGGATGGGGGCCGAGCACGCCCGGCAGCTGGTGGCCGAGGGCGCCCGCGTGGTCATCGGCGACATCCTCGACGACGAGGGCAAGGCCCTGGCCGGCGAGCTCGCCGAGGCGGCCCGCTACGTCCCTCTCGACGTCACTCAGCCCGATCAGTGGCAGGCGGCGGTCGCCACGGCCGTCGACGATTTCGGCAAGCTCGACGTCCTGGTCAACAACGCGGGCATCATCAACGGCAGCTCGTTGCAGAAGTTCTCCCTGGAGAAGTGGCGCCAGATCCTCGACGTCAACCTCACCGGCACGTTCCTCGGCATTCAGGCGTCGATCGAGCCGATGATCGCCGCCGGTGGCGGTTCGATCATCAACGTCTCCTCGATCGAGGGCCTGCGGGGCGCGCCCTGGGCGCACGGCTACGTGGCCTCCAAGTGGGGTGTCCGGGGGCTGGCCAAATCGGCTGCCCTGGAGCTGGCGCCGCACAAGATCCGGGTCAACTCGCTGCACCCCGGCCTGATCCGCACGCCGATGACGGCGAACATCCCCGACGACCTGGTGACCATCCCGCTGGGCCGCCCGGCCGAACCCGCCGAGGTCTCCACCTTCGTCGTCTTCCTGGCCAGCGACGAGTCCGCGTACGCGACCGGATCGGAGTTCGTCATGGACGGTGGCCTGGTGGCGGCGGTACCGCACAAGTAGCACAGGTGGGCAGCTGATACAGGCAGGCGGTCCGGGGCCGAACCGGCCTCGGACCCAGTGCATTTCGGGGACCTAGTGCATGTCGGCCGCGGCCAGCAGCAGCCGCGCGGTGGTCTCCATGCGGTCGGCGATCTCGGTGTACGAGGCGTATCCCATCCCCGCCCGCAGCAGCGCCCCCGAATACAGCAGCTCCAACGCCTCGATGAGGTCGGGATCGGAATCCGAGCCGAGCGCGTCGATGATCCGCCGCCGAATCTCCAGCCCGATCCGGATGCGCAGGTGCGCGACGTCGGGATCGCTCCCCAGTAGTGCGCTGGTGACGGCGTTCGCCATCTCCGGTTCGCTGCCCAGGATGCCGGCGATCTGCCGCAGCGCCACGACGGCCCGGGCCGCGATATCGTCGATGCCGGAGTGGTCCGGCGGTGGGGTCTGGGCGAGGCGCCGCCAGAACGCCTCGGCGATCAGATGCTCTTTGGAGGAGAAATAGGTGTAGGCGGTCGCCGTGCCCACGCCCGCGGCCGCGGCCACCATGCGCACGGTCAGACCGCTGAATCCGGCGCTCGCGAGCACGTCGACGGAGGCCTTCGTCAGGCGGTCGACGGTGTCGGCCTGCTTCTTGTTCAGGCGGCGGCGGGTCGACTCACCGGCGACGGAATCATGATCGGACACCTGTCCAGACTACGGGCGGTCGATAGGTGGAGCAAATTGCCGCCCGGCGCGTCGGCCGCCGGATTCCGGCCGTCCCGGCAACGCTCACGCCTGGTCCATTGTGCCTCGGGGTTCGCCGTGTTAATGTTCGGACACCTGTCCGGTCAAGTGTTTTAGATATGCCCGGACATCTGTGAATTCTGGCGTTCTCCGGAGGGTCGAACCAATGCCACGTTTCGAACCGAATCCCCCGCGCCGCCCCGTACTGATCGCGGGCGCCTCCTCGGGAATCGGCGCCGCGACCGCCGCGATGCTGGCCGCGCAGGGACATCCGGTGGCGCTGGGCGCGCGCCGGGTCGAACAGTGCGAAGAGCTGGTCGGCAAGATCCGCGCCGACGGCGGCGAGGCGATCGCGCACTATCTGGATGTCACCGACGGCACCGCCGTCGACGAGTTCGTCACCGCCGCGGAGGCCGCCCACGGGCCGGCCGAGATCCTGGTCTCCGGCGCCGGTGATCTGGAATTCGCGCTGATCCACGAGATGGATCCGGAACGTTTCGCGCTGCAGGTGAATGTGCACCTGACGGCGGTGCAGCGGCTGGCCCACCGGGTGCTGCCGGGAATGATCGAACGGCAGCGCGGCGATTTCGTCGTGATCGGGTCGGACTGCGCCCCCGATCCGCGGCCGCGCACCGGCGCCTACAGCGCGTCGAAGGCCGGCGTCGAGGCGCTGACGCGGCAGCTCCGGATGGAGTTGGAGGGCACCGGGGTCCGAGCCTCGCTGGTCCGGCCGGGCCCCACCCGCACCGGGATGGGCGGCGACGCGTCGGCAGAGGTCGTCGGTCCGCTGATCGAGGACTGGGTGAAGTGGGGCTTCGCCCGCCATCCCTATCTGCTGCGCGCCTCGGATATGGCGGCCGCCGTTGCCGCGGTGGTGAATACGCCGCGCGGCGCTCATCTCGTGGTGGTCGAGGTCCAGCCCGAGGCGCCGCTGGAGGCGCCCGCGACATGAACGGCGACGCGACGGCGAGTGGGGAGGCGGATATGACCGGCGAGCGGTTGTTGCCGGGTCGCGGGGCGGTCGTGGTCGGCGGCGGCAGCGGCATCGGTCGCGCCGTGGCCGAGCTGCTGGCCGCGCAGGGTGCCGGCGTGATCGTCAACTCGCGCAGCGAGAATGCCGTGCACGAGGTCGCCGGCGCGATCGAGCACGCCGGTGGCCGTGCGGCGGCCGTCGCGGGGTCGGCCGCCGACGAGAAGGTCGCCGATCGGTTGATCGACCGCTGCGTCGCCGAGTTCGGGTCCATCGACATCCTGGTGAACTGCGCGGCGGTCGCGGAATCGCCGCGGTCCTCGATTCTCGACATCACCGTCGCCGAATGGCGATCGTTGCTCGACGCGCACCTGACCACGGCGTTCAACACCTGCCGCGCGGCGGCGCCGCGGATGGTGGCGCAACGCGGCGGTGCGATCGTCAACACCGGATCGTTCGCCTATCTCGGTGATTACGGCGGCACCGGCTATCCGGCCGGGAAGGGCGCGGTGACGAGCCTGACCCTCGCCCTCGCCGCGGAACTGAAGGAGCACGGGGTGCGGGCGAACGTGGTCTGTCCGGGGGCGAGGACGCGGTTGTCCACCGGCGCCGACTACGAGGAGCAGATCCGCGAGCTGCATCGGCGCGGAATGCTCGACGAGATGACGATGCACGGAGCATTGGACGCACCGCCGCCGGAGTACGCGGCCGCGGTGTACCTGTATCTGGCCTCGTCCGCCGCGGCCGCGGTGACGGGCGAAGTCCTCATCGCCGCAGGGGGATTCGTCGGGAAATTCGCGCGGCCGACGCCCACTCCGCTCGGTTTCCGCGATCACAACGAGAGTCCGCCCTGGGAGGTGGACGACCTGGCGCGCATGATCGGCGGCTAGCCGGTCGGGCCCGAGACATTGCCGCAGACCGTCGTGTAACGACCTTCGAGAAAGTCGAAAAATGCCGAACAACTTCGCCGATCTGTTCGAGCACGCCGTCGACGCCATGCCCGACCGGGTGGCGCTCGTGCAGGGTAGGCGGTGGATCACCTACCGGGAGCTGGATTCTCGCGCGGACCGGCTGTCGCGGTATCTGGGATCGATCGGGGTCGGCACCGGGACCCACGTCGGAATCCAGATGCACAACTCCATCGAGACGATGGAGACGCTCATCGCCTGCTACAAGCTGCGCGCGGTACCGATCAACATCAACTACCGGTACGGGGCCGAGGAACTGCGCTACGTCTACGACAACGCGGATCTGGAGGTCGTGTTCCACCATCGCCGGTACGCCCGGCTGGTCGAGCGGGTCCGGCCGCTGGTGCCGGGGGTGCGGCAGGCCATCATCGTGGACGATGGTCAGGGCTCGGTCGTGGGCGACGGTCAGGATTCGTCCGTCGAGACCGGTTCGGTGCCGTACGAGGAAGCGCTGCGGGATTTTCCGGCGGCGCGGGTGTTCGGCGACCGCAGCCCCGACGACCTGTTCATGGTCTACACCGGCGGCACCACGGGCATGCCCAAAGGCGTGATGTGGCGGCAGGAGGACATGTGGCGGGTGCTCGGCGGCGGCATCGACTTCTACACCGGGGAGCCGGTGGCCGACGAGTTCCAGCAGTCGCGGATGGGGACCCAGGCCATGCCGAGCCGGTGGCTGATCCTGCCGCCGCTGATCCATCCCTCGGCGATGATGCCCACTTTCACCGCGTTGTGGAGCGGCAACTCGGTGGTGCTGATGCCCGCGTTCGACGCGGCGACGGTGTGGGAGACGGTCGCCCGGGAACGGCCGGGGGTGCTGGTGATCACCGGTGACGCCATGGCGCGGCCGCTGATCGACGCCTATCGGGCCGACCCGGTCGACGCGTCGTCGCTGTTCGTCATCGCCTCGGGCGCCGCGCTGCTGTCCCAGGCGGCGAAGAACGATCTGCTGGAACTGTTTCCGCAGGCACTGATCTCCGACTCGATCGGATCCTCCGAAACCGGCTTCGGCGGTATGGGTTTCGCGCAGCGCGACGACGACCCGGGCCGGGGGCCGCGCGTGCAGGTCGGCCGCGGCTCGGTGGTGGTCGACGACGCCGGGCGCCGGGTCACCGCGGGCGAGGGATGGTTCGCCAAGACCGGTTCGGTCCCTATCGGGTACTACAAGGACCAGGTCAAGACCGACAAGCTCTTCCGGACCGTCGACGGGGTCCGCATGGTGATCACGGACGACCGGGCGCGGGTCGAGGAGGACGGCTCGATCACGCTGATCGGCCGGGGCAACATGGTGATCAACACCGGCGGGGAGAAGGTGTTCGCCGAGGAGGTCGAGGCCGTCACCAAGGCGTACGACTCGATCTACGACGCCGTGGTCATCGGTGTCCCGCACGATCAGTGGGGCCACCAGGTGGCGGCGGTCGTCTCGGTGGCCGGCGCCGGTTCGGTTCACACCGCCTCCGGCGATATCGATTTCGGGGCGCTGGAGCGTCATATCCGCGCTCATCTGGCCGGCTACAAGCTCCCGCGCCGGATCTGGGTGACCGACGTCGTCCGCCGCGCGCCGAGCGGTAAACCCGACTACCGCTGGGCCCGGGAGTACGCCGAGTCGCGGTCGCCGGACCATGTCGTCGGCTAGTGCGTCGGCCTCCCTGGGCACCGCTGGACCAGCGGAGTCTTGCTCCGCAACGGTAACCGTAGTACCGTCCAGACAAGTGTCCAGCAACTTGTATGACGAGACATCGGCTGAAGGGTTCGAAAGATGACGGTGGTCAAGCCGCAGCAGGTCTCCGGTGGCGAACACGAGCACGGACATCTGGAGGAGTTCCGTACCGATCCGATCGCGCTGATGCGGCGGGTGCGCACGGAATGCGGTGACGTCGGATCGTTCCGGCTGGCCGACAACGATGTCATCCTGCTGTCGGGTGCGGAAGCCAACGAGTTCTTCTTCCGCTCCGCCGACGAGGATCTGGATCAGGGTGCGGCGTATCCGTTCATGAAGCCGATCTTCGGCGAGGGCGTGGTGTTCGACGCCAGCCCGGAGCGCCGCAAGGAGATGCTGCACAATCAGGCGCTGCGCGGTGAGCACATGCGCGGTCATGCGGAAACCATTGCCCGCGAGGTGGATCGGATGCTCTCACGCTTGGGTGACTCGGGTGAGATCGATCTGCTGGAGTTCTTCGCCGAGCTGACCATCTACACCTCCTCGGCCTGCCTGATCGGGGTGAAGTTCCGCGAGGAGCTCGACGACCGCTTCGCGCACCTGTACCACGAACTGGAGCAGGGCACCGACGCGCTGTGCTACGTCGACCCCTACGCGCCGATCGAGAGCTTCCGCCGCCGCGACGCCGCCCGGGCCGAACTGGTCGAGCTGGTGCAGGAGATCATGAACGGGCGGATCGCGAATCCTCCTCGGGGCAAGGAGGATCGGGACATGCTGGACGTGCTCGTCTCGGTCCGCGACGAGCAGGGCGAGCTGCGGTTCTCCGCCAGCGAGATCACCGGCATCTTCATCTCGATGATGTTCGCCGGGCACCACACCACCTCCGGCACCGCGGCGTGGACGGTCATCGAGTTGCTGCGCAATCCCGGCGTGCTCGACCAGGTGGTCACCGAGCTCGACGAGCTCTATGCCGACGGCAAGGACGTCAGTTTCCATGCGCTGCGGCAGATTCCGCAGCTGGAGGCGGTGCTGAAGGAGACGCTGCGGCTGCATCCGCCGCTGATCATCCTGATGCGGATCGCCCGCGACGAGTTCGAGGTGTGCGGCAATCGGATCGCGCCCGGCGATATGGTCGCGGCCACCCCCGCGGTGTCCAACCGCATCCCGGAGGACTTCCCCGAGCCCGATCGGTTCGATCCGGGCCGCTACATCGATCCGAACCAGGCCGATCTGATCAACCGCTGGACCTGGATCCCCTTCGGCGCCGGGCGGCACCGCTGCGTCGGCGCGGCCTTCGCCCTCATGCAGCTGAAGGCGATCTTCTCGATCCTGTTGCGGGACTGGGAATTCGAGATGGTGCAGCCGTCCGACACCTACCGCAACGACCACTCGAAGATGGTCGTGCAGCTACAGCAGCCCTGCGCCGTCCGCTACCGCCGCAGGCACCGGGCATGAGCGACGCGACCGGAGGCGGCAGCGTGCGTCACCACGGAGGGAGCCGGGAATGCCCGCAGGTGGTACAGCCATGAGCGGCGCGACCGCAGGCGGCAGCGTGCGTCACCACGGAGGGAGCCGCGAGTGCCCGCAGGTGATGCAGCCGTGAGCGATGCGACCGGAGGCGGTATGGCGAAGAGCCGCACGGCCGTGGCCGGCCGGGTCGTCGCCGTCACCGGCGGCGCGCGCGGCATCGGCCGGTCGATCGCCGCCGAGCTGACCGGCCGGGGTGCCCGGGTCGCGATCGGCGACGTCGACGCCGAGGCGGCGGCTCGGACGGCCGCCGACCTCGGGCTCGGCGCGGGATTGCCGCTCGACGTCACCGATCACGACTCGTTCGCCGAGTTCCTCGACGCGGCCGAGCGCGAGCTGGGGCCGATCGATGCGCTGATCAACAACGCGGGCATCATGCCGGTCGGACGGTTCACCGCGGAATCCGACGAGATCACCCACCGGATCCTCGACATCAACGTCTACGGCGTCATGCTCGGCACCAAACTCGCACTGCCGCGGATGCTTTCGCGCCGGGCCGGGCACATCGTGAACATCGCCTCGCTGGCCGGGGAGAACCCGACTCCCGGGATGGCCACGTACTGCGCGAGCAAGCAGGCGGTGCTCGGCTTCACCGAGGCGATGCGGCTGGAGCACCGCGGCACCGGTGTGCGGTTCTCGGCGGTGCTGCCGACGTTCACCCGGACCGAGCTCATCGCCGGCACCCGAGCGCCGATGGGCCTGCTCGCCGAGCCCGGCGACGTCGCCCGCGCGGTCGCCGAGCTCATTGCCCGCCCGCGCCGCCGCGTGGTGGTCACCCGGCTGGCCGGCATCCTCGCCGGCCTGAACAAGCTCACTCCGCGCCGGGTCGGCGAGTTCTCCTCGCGCCGCCTGGGCGTCGACCGCATCTTCCTCGACGAGGTCGACCACGCCGCCCGCCGCGACTACGACGAGCGGGTCCGGAACCTCTGACCGCGTCCGCGGTCGCTCGCGGATCGGAGCCTCTGGCCATCCGGCGCCGAATGGCTCGCATTCGCCTTGTGTCGGCCGAGTTCCGGTGCCCTGGTATCGGACAGTTGGCGTGGTGTTCGCTGGACATCAGCTGCCTTCGAGCCGCCCCCGGCGCCGCCCACCGGTACTCGCTCTGCCCGGCTGCTGGGCTGTACCCGCTTGTTCCGTGCGGGGGCCGTGCCCGAATGGTCCGGCCGACGGGACTCCGCCGCTCGATCGGTCTCGGGAGAGGTGTGTGGTCACACTGTCGCCGCCGATGCGTACGCTGTCCTCGGACCGGCCGTCGGCCGGGTACTGGTGTCGGGGCCAACCATCGGCGAAAGAGGTTGAACCAGTGGAGAAGACCAGCGCGTCGTCGCCCGAGCGGCACACCCAGGGCGCTTCCGAATGGGTGACGACCTCGGACGGGCGCAGGCTGCACGCGATGGTGCTGCCGGGCCCGGGAGATCCGGGCATGCCGACCGTCGTGTTCGAGGCCGGCGGCGCGGCCAGCCGGTCCATGTGGGCGCTGGTGCAGTCACAGGTCGGGGAGTGGGCGCGGGCGATCGTCTACGACCGCTCCGGCCTCGGTCGCAGCGCGCCCGACCCGTCGTCGCGGACACTGGCCCGGATGGCCGGCGATCTCGGCGAGGTGCTCGACCACTTCGGCGCGGGGCCGTACGTGCTCGTCGGGCACAGCGCGGGCGGACCGATCGCGCGCGCCGCGACGGCCGCGAACCCGGACCGGATCGCCGGACTCGTCCTGGTCGACCCCACCGAGGAGGGCCTGGACGCCCTGTTCACCCCGTCGTTCCGAAAGATGGAACGGGCGAACCACGCGCTCGGGGTCGCGGCGGCACGACTGCGGGTACTGCGGCCGTTCTTCCGCTCGATCATCACGCCGCTGCCCCCGGACGCGCGCGAGGACATGCGGCGGGAGGGATTCACCGCGCAGGCGATGAAGACCTTCGCCGACCAGGGACGTACGTTCCTCGACGAGCTGGCCGTATACCGCGAGACACCACCGAATCTCGGCGATCTTCCGGTCACCGTGATCTCCGCGGGACGGGCCGGGAACGGTATGAACCGCAAGCTCCGCACCACCCTCAACGACCTGCACGCCCGCCAGGCGGCCAGGTCCCCCAGGGGTCACCACGTCGTCGCCGAGCAGTCCGACCACTACGTGCTGCTCCGCGAACCCGATCTGGTCGCCGAGGAGATCCACAGCCAGATCGAGCGATTCGCCGACGGCGTCTGATGCGCCGGTGGAGCCCGATTCACTTGTGGAGCCTGATCACTTGTGGAGCCTAGGGGAATCGAACCCCTAACCCCTGCCTTGCAAAGGCAGTGCTCTGCCAATTGAGCTAAGGCCCCATCGTGCACTCGACCAGTGCGAAGTGTCGATCGTGTGCTCCGAAACGGTACCTTCCGGGCGTATGCGTGGTCAAAAAGCGGGATCGGTTGCGCCGGTCGGGGCTCGTCCGGCCCGCCGTACACGCTCCTCGGAAATCTCGGGAGGGTTGTCAGCAACTGTGTAGCATTCACCCCGTGCCGTACCTTGAACACGAGGGCGATGTCGCGATCCTGCATCTGGATGACGCCGAGCATACCGACAGCAGCGATCCGGAGAACCGGTTCCACCCGGAGTGGATGGCGCGATTCCACGCACTGCTCGACGAGGTCGAGGCGGAGCCGGGCCCGCGGGCGGTGGTGACGGTCGGCGCCGGCAAGTTCTACTCGACCGGCGCCGATCTGAATTGGGTCGCGGAGCATCCGGGCGAGGTCGACACCTACCTGAGCGAGATCCAGCGGTTGTTCGCGCGGATGCTGGTATCTCCGCTGCCGACGGTCGCCGCATTGCAGGGCCACACCTTCGGTGCCGGCGCGTTTCTGGCGCTCACCCACGATCGCGCCGTGATGCGCGACGATCGCGGCTACTTCTGCTTCCCGGGTATCACGATCGGCACGTCGTACGCCCCCGGCACCGTGGCCCTGGCTGCCGCGCGGCTGCCGCCGCGGACCGTGCACGAGGCGCTGGCCACCGGTCGCCGCTATCGCGGCCCCGAGGCGCTGGACCGGGGTCTGATCGATGAAATCGCGCCCGCGGACGGCGTGCTCCCCGCCGCGGTCGAATACGCCAAGAATGTGGCACACACCCGCGGGCCGGTCCTCGCCGATATCAAGCGACAGCTCCATCACGAGGTCGTGGCGCAGCTGTCGACGCCGGTGGCCGGCTACAACCATCGGAAACCGTCGTCCGGCGGTTGATTTTTCCGTGCGCGAATTTCATGGTGTCGGTGCCGGTCGGATATGAATGGGCGTGCTAAAAGCTTGGGTATGAATTGGGGTTTGAAAGCAGGGGTTCTCAACGCGCGTCGCGCACGCACCGTTACCGGTTTCGCGTTGTCCGGGCTGCTGGCCTGGTCGGTACTCGGCGCCTCGCCCGGATATGCCGCACCGGCGCCGGTGGCCGGGGCGGAAACCGGCGCCACGGCGCCCGATGGTTCGCACCTCGCCGGTGTCGAGCGCATCGATGACCGAAATATCCGGCTCCAGATCTATTCCGCGGCCATGGATCAGAAATTTCCGGTGGAAATCCAGTTGCCGACCGACAGGTCGCGGCCGCGGCCCAGCCTGTACTTGCTCAGCGGTGCGGGCGGCGGTCTGGACGAGGCATCCTGGCAGGCAAAGGGTCATGCCCAGGAGTTCATGTCGGACAAGAATGCGAACCTGATCCTGCCGATCGGTGGAAAGTTCAGTTACTACACCGACTGGATCAAGGACGATCCCGCGCTCGGGCGCAACAAATGGAAGACCTACCTGACCGAGGAACTGCCGCCGATCATCGATCGGGCGCTCGGCACGAACGGCCTGAACGCCATCGCCGGAATTTCCACCTCCGCCACCACGGTCCTGTCGCTGCCGATCGCGAAGCCGGGTCTGTTCAAGTCGGCGGCGGCTTACAGCGGATGTGTTCAAGCCAGCGATCCGGTCGGCTCACGATTCGTGAAAACCGCGGTCGCGTGGGGCGGCGGCAATGCCGACAACATGTGGGGCCCGGTCGGCTCGCCCGAATGGGAGAAGAACGATCCGTACATTCAGGCCGAGCATTTACGCGGGCTCAACATCTACATGTCGTCCGGGAACGGCATGCCGGGCCGGCACGACGCACTGGGCGACCCCTATGCATTGCCCGGAGTCGGTGGGTTGGTCAATCAGGTCACGGTCGGCGGTCTGATCGAGGCCGCGACCAACTACTGCACGCAGAACATGAAGTCCCGGCTCGAGTCCCTCGGCATTCCGGCGACTTATCATCTCGGCCCCGGCACTCATTCGTGGGGCTATTGGCAGGACGAATTCGAGCGGTCCTGGCCGGTCCTGGCCCGGGGCATGGGCCTGTAGTAACGAAGCGCGGGCCGGTCGCCAAGTCCGTGGCGTCCGGCCCGCGTCTGTTCGGAGCGCGATACTAGATGATCGCGATGATGATCCCGGTGATGACCGAGGCGGCGGCGACGGCCGCACCGACAGCACTTCCCACGACGGGCAGCAGCATGGTTCTCTCCTGTTTCTAGGTGTGTGCGCTGACTCGGCGAATATGCCGAGCAAATGTCTCGAGGTAGTGCACCCGCCGCATTATCGGCGGGCTCGTAACGGCGAAATGCGGGTCGGGCGTCCCTCCTGCAGACGTCCGACCCGCTTTCATCGATTACTGGATCAGATCACCGCGATGATGATGCCAGCAATCGTGCCCAGAGCGGCGACGGCCAGACCGGCGGCACTGCCAACGACGGGCAGAAGCATGTTTTCCTCCTGTTGCGTGATTGATGGTGAACTAGCACGAGCGATCATGCCAACTATGGCTCTGTTACCGCTGAACCGCGGCGGCGTGTCGGGAACTTCGCCAGGTTTGTTTTATTTGGACGATCGCCCTATAAAACAACCGACCAGTAGGCGACCTCAGTAACGCTGGCAGGAATCGGCGACCCGCTGCATGACCGGACCGATTTCCGGCCTATCGACGCCGAGTCCGGCATCCATACCGGTGGTGCTGGCGAGCTTCTTGCGCTGCGTCGTCAACTGTTCGTACATCGCCGCGCGCTTGTCGGCGGGCTGGGAGAGCACGAGCTGCAGAACATTCTTCTGCAGGGGAACGGAATCCAGCCGGGCGGCGGTATCGGGCGCGACTTCGTGCAGCGCGGAGTCGATCTGAGCGAAGGAACAGCTCGAAGTCAGCAACGGCCCGATATCGTCGACCGCGTCGGCGGACGCGGCTGCCGATCCGAACAACCCGGTGCCGACCGCGAATCCGCCGACGGCTACGGCGACGATCGCACAGCGGGCGTTGAGCATCCTCATGAATTCACCCTTCGTAGAGTCAGTTCGAATATCCGGGGCTCTGCGGCCCCGGCGGTGATCGTAGCCAACCGCGATCGAGTTTCGACGCAACAGCCGGCGTCGTGCGCGGTCGAAATCCATTGGGACATGCGTACGAAATGAGAAATGCGGTGATTTGTCACCAGGGTGTGCGGCGACGCGCCGACCGGGTGGCCGGGGAGCGCGCGGCCGCTCACCTACTGTGGGTGCGCGGCCGCACGAGCGCCCCGAATCGGCGGGTCGGCGCGCTGTTTTCACGTCATTCAGTGGATGTCCAAGGCATGTAGAAGGCATATCGAATTACGGGTACGGCGAATGGGAGGCGAGGAGTTCGCGTGTTGGAAATCGCGGGTCTGCGGAAGCGGTACGGCGACGTGGTGGCGTTGTCGGACATGACATTCGACGTGCGCGCGGGAGAGATGTTCGGTTTCGTCGGCGCCAACGGCGCCGGAAAGACGACCACCATGCGAATCGTCATGGGAGTGGTGGGCGCCGACGGCGGGGAAGTGCGCTGGGCGGGGCGGCCGATCGATCTAGCGGTGCGTCGGCGGATCGGGTACATGCCGGAGGAACGAGGGTTGTATCCGCGCATGCCGGTCGGTGCGCAATTGCGGTATTTCGCTCGCCTGCACGGTGTTCCGGCCTGGGAGGCGGATGCCGCGGCGCGGCTGTGGATGCTGCGACTGGGCATCGACGGGCGCGCCGACGACGACGTGCTGAAGCTGAGCCTGGGCAATCAGCAGCGCGTGCAGCTGGCGACGGCGCTGGTGCACGACCCGGACATCCTGGTTCTCGACGAGCCGTTCTCCGGCCTGGATCCGGTTGCGGTCGAGGTGATGAGCTCGGTGCTGCGAGAGCGCTGCGAGGCCGGCAACAGCCCGGTGGTGTTCTCCTCGCATCAGCTCGACCTGGTCGAGCGGCTGTGCGATCGGGTCGGGATCGTCCGCAACGGCACCGTGATCGCCTGCGGCACGGTCGACGAACTGCGTAGTCGCGGGCCGGCCCGGCTCGCGATCGACGTGCCCGACGCTCCCGACGACTGGGCCGCCCGGCTGCCCGGCGTGGAGGTGGATCACCGAGACGGGTCGCGCTGGACCCTGCGCCTGACCGAGGAAGTCGACGACCAGCGGGTGCTCGCGGCCGCGCTGGCCGTGAGCCCGGTGCGCGAATTCGCCCGCGTGCAGCCCAGTTTGAGCGAGTTGTTCCAGCATGTCGTCGCCGATACCGATCAGGAGGCCGCGTGAGCAGCGATCAGATGTCCGGGACGCAGGCGATTCGGCTCGTCGCCGCCCGGGAGGTCGGTACCCGGCTGCGCTCGCGATCGTTCCTGGTGATCACGATCGTGCTGCTGGCGGCGGTCGTCGGTTCGGTGCTGCTGTTCCACTTCCTGGGCCGGGGCCAGGCCGCGTCGGTGCAGCAGATCGGTGTCACCGCGGAGACGGCCGAATACCAGCAGTTGCTGGTCAGCGCCGGGCAGGCGACGGGCAAGCAGATCCGGACCACGGTGGTCGACCGGGCCGCGGGTGAGGCGAAGGTCCGCGACGGTGATCTGGCGGCCGTGCTGGTGGACGCTCCCGACGACTGGGCCGCCCGGCTGCAGGTGGTGGTGAACTCGGCGCTGCCGAACGATCTGCAGGCGCCGCTCGGCCTGCTGGCCCGGCAGCTCGCGCTGAATCAGCAGATCGTCACGCTCGGCGGCGACCCGGCCACGGTTCAGCAGGCCCTGGCCTCGGCGACGGTGGTCACCCATCCGTTGCAGGCGGCCGACGAGCACCGCGCCGCCCGCATCGGCATGGCCAGTGTCGTGGGCGTGCTGACCTACGTGATGCTGCTGATCAGCATCCAGCTGACGGGGCAGGGGGTGGTCGAGGAGAAGGCCAACCGCATCGTCGAGCTGCTGCTGGCGACGATCCGTCCCTGGGAACTGTTGGCGGGCAAGGTACTCGGCATCGGCATCGTGACGATCGCCCAGGTCGCGGTGCTGGCGGCGGCCGGCGCCGGCACCGCGGTGGCGACGGGGGTGCTGCACATGTCGGCCGCGGTCCTCACCGGCGTGGTCGGGTGGGCGCTGGTCTGGTACCTGCTGGGCTATTTCCTGTACGCGCTGGTGATCGCCGCGGCCGCGTCGCTGGTGTCCCGGCAGGAGGATCTGGCCTCGGTCGCCACCCCGGTGACCGTGCTGGTGATCGCGGCGTACCTGATCGGGCAGACCACGGTGCCGGCCCACCCGAACGGGACGACGACGGTGGTTCTGTCGCTGGTCCCGCTGTTGTCGCCGGTCCTGATGCCGATGCGCGCCGCTTATACGGTGCCCGGCTGGCAGATGGCCGCCGCCGTGGCGCTCACCCTGGTGACGATCGCGGTGACCGCCCGCCTGGCCGGGCGCGTCTACGGAAATGCCGTGCTGCTCACCGGAAGCCGTGTCTCGCTGCGTACCGCGCTGCGGCTCGACCGATCGAGCCGGGCACGGCTGTTCGGTCGAGGGCGGCAATCCGGCGCGGTTGTCGAGGCCGCCCCGGCGGCGCGCGACGAGGAGCCGGAGGCCCCGGCGAGAGATGTGCCCGAAGACGACCGGACCGCATCGACCGCCGGGCTGCCCGGATGACCGACGTCGCCGGGCCGAACGCCCTCCCGCCCGGTCCGGCGACGTGACCGACCGGCGGTCCGCTCACCCTTGTGGGGCCGACGGACCACCGTGAACTATTCGGAGCGGACCGAGTCCGGGTGTGGAACCGGATGTCGCCGTGTTCCTCTGCCTGCGGGCACTCTGCTCGGCCCGGATGAACTCCGGCGGCGTGACACCGACACGGCCGAAGACCAATTGGTCCATTTTGTGACGGGTGTGACATAGCATCGGGAACGGTCACCACCACTGTCCATCCTCTCAGGAGGCAGCTCGATGACTCCGGGTTCGCGCATGTTCCGCACCGTTCTGGGCTGCTGTGCCGCCGTGGCCGTGGCCGTTTCGACCGCACCGCCGGTCGCGGCCGACCCCGGTCCCGACGACGTTCCGCTGCCCCTCGGCCTGATCGAGGCGGTGCGCCGGGACCTGGGCATCGACGCGCACGAATATCTCGCCCGGGTCGCCACTGCGCAGCGGCTGTCGGAGTTCGCGAAGGCGGCCCGCCGCACGTATCCGGCCGTCTTCGGCGGAACACGGATGGACGGCGGCCGCCCGATCGTCATGCTGACCGCCGGGACGCCCGCATCCGGTGCCCGGAGGGACGCCCAGAAGGCGGGATTCGTGGTGGAGACGGTCGCCGACAGCGAGGCGAGGCTGCGCGACCGCCAGGCCGCGTTCGAGCGCTGGCTGGGTGACCAGCCTCGATCCGTGGCGGATGCCATCGTCGGATACGGCGTCGATCTGCTGCACAACAGCCTCGAGATCCGCGCGACCGAGGACGTCCGGGTGCCCGACGCGGTCGGGCCCGTCCGTTCCGTCGTGATGGCGATGCCCGAGGTCCTGCCCGACGACGGCCCCGCTGCCGGCCGGCCGATCGCGGACGCCGAGTCCACCGAGCCCGTCGTCGGCGGCCGGCCCTATGCGGTCGAACTCGGCGGCAAGACCCACCGGTGCTCGTACGGCTTCAACGGCACCGATGCCGAGGGGCATGCGGTCAATATCACCGCCGGACACTGCGATCCCGGCAACCTGGTCGACCCTGCCGCGAAAAGCGCACGGCCGCAACAGGTCTTCGATATCCGCGACAATCGGCGTGGCGACGAGATCGGCCACTTCGAGGTTTCGAACTTCGCCCCGCACGACTACTCGATCATCCGGATCGACGATTCGGCCGCACCGCGATTCCGGAACAACCTGGTGTCGACCGAGCGGGTGGCGCCCCCGGCCGAGGGCGCGGGCAGCAGCGCCGGATGGCCGTCTCTCGGCAGCAGCGACGCGGCGGCCGGCGACGAGCGGGATCTGCTGCGGATCGACGGAACGGCCGACCCGGTGGTCGGAGTCCCGGTGTGCAAGTCCGGCTTTCGGTCCGGTTACTCCTGCGGCCCGGTCCTGGCGGTGGGCCAGCAGGGCCGGCTGAGCGACGTGCCGGGGCACGATGGGAAGGCCGTCGAGATTGAGGACATGTTCGTGGTCAATCTCTGTGCCCAGCGCGGCGACAGCGGCGGGCCGATCTTCGCCGGCACCAAGGCGGTCGGGGTCAACAGCGCCATCCTCACGGCCGCCACGCCGCTGGACCAGGGTTGCGGGCATCTGCCCATCCTGCTGGGCCAGCCGATCGGCACCGTGCTCGACGACAACCCCGGCCTCACCGTTCGTACTCGCTGATCCTGGACGTCCGCCCGCGTCAGGGCTCGCCGACCGCCGCCCTGTGCGGTTCGGCCACCGCGGGGCCGGGGCGGCGAAGGGTGTCCGGCACGAACGCACGGGAAGGGTCGGTCCGGGTCATCCGGTCGAACCGGCGCGCGGAGGCGGGCCAGGGATTGGTGACGGCGCCGCTGGCGTGCTGATACCAGCTCCCTCCCGAGGTCCAGACCGTGGCCTCCAGCCGGTCCCGCAGCCACTCCCGGTACCGTGCGGCGACGTCGGGCGCCACCTCGATGGCGGCCGCGCCGGTCCGGTCGCGCCAGCGGAGGCATTCGATGATGTAGCGGATCTGGCATTCCTTCATGAAGGGGTTGGATCCGGTGCTCAGGAAGGTGTTCGGGCCGGCGATGAGGAACATGTTCGGGAACTCGGGCACGGCCAGCCCGAGATAGGCGTCGGCGCCCCTGGCCCAGCGCTCGTGCAGGCTCGCGCCCGCCCGGCCCACGACGGTCAGCGGCACCAGGAACTCCGGTGCCCGAAACCCCGTGGCGTACACGATGACGTCGGCGGGACGGTGCCGCCGGTCGACCGTCTCGATGCCGTCGGCGGTGATCCTGGCGATGGTCTCGGTGACGAGTTCGACGTGCTCCTCCCGCAGTGCCGGATAGAAGTCGCTGTCGAACAGGATGCGTTTGGCCCCGATCGGGTACTGCGGTGTGAGCGCGGCCCGTAACGCCGGATCGGGGATCTGCCTGCGCAGATGTGTCCGGGCGAGGTGCTGGGCCGGCCGGGCCGACCAGCCGCGCCCGGCGATCGGCGTCAGCGCGAGATCCGCCCCGTGGTGCAGGGCCCGCCGATACAGTCCGTGCATCCCCGGCAGCCGCAGCGCCGTCCGTGCCACCGCGCCGAACCGCGCGCGTGGTTTGGGGAGTATCCAGTGCGGTGTCCGCTGGTAGACGGTGACCCGGCGGGCGTCGCCGGCGATCCGCGGGACCAGTTGCGCGCCACTGGATCCGGTGCCGATCACGGCCACGTCGCGGCCGCGCGGATCCAGGGAGTGCTCCCAGGCCGCGGAGTGGAACGCCGCGCCGGTGAACTCACTGCGGCCCGCGATGTCGGGTACGTAGGGCCGGTGCAGCTGACCCACCGCGAAGATGACGGTGTCGGCGACGACCACACCGCCGTCGGCGGTGGCCAGGGTCCAGTGGCCGGCGGTGTCGTCGTAGACGGCCTCGCGGATCGCGGTCCGCAGCCGTAGATGTGGTTCGAGCCCCTCGGCCGCGACGACCTCGTGCAGATACGCCAGAATGCCGCTTTGCCGCGGGTAGCGCGTGCCGGTATCGCGGTACGGGCGAACGGACAGCGAATACAGGTGCGACGGTACGTCACACGAGCATCCGGGGTAGGTGTTCTCCCGCCACACGCCGCCGACGTCCGCGCCCTTCTCCAGGATCACGAAGTCGTCGAAACCGGCGCGTTTCAGCGCAGATCCCATGCCGATTCCGCCGAAACCCGCACCGACGACCGCCACCCGCACCTGCGCGCACGCGCCCACCGTGAACTCCCCTCGCCGCCACCGTCGCCGACACCACACCCGCGAACATTGCACCTTTTGCGAGGATTCTATGTACCCGGTCTCAGTGATAGTTAACAAATGGCAATCGGCGGCGTGTTCGGGCGGCCGGTTGCCGGGAGCGAGGCCGTCGCGGCGGTGGCGGCCGGGTCGGCGGAGCCCGGTCCTCGCGACGCCCGGTTCCGCGCATCGCAGTAGGGTGGGAGCCATGAAATTTCTCCTCACCATCGGCGTGGTTGCCGCAGTCGTGTTCGCCGTCAGCAAGTTCCGTCAGCGCAACGACGCCGACCTGTGGCACGAGGTGACCTCCCGCTGACGGGGTGCACCCGGGGCCTTAGCTCAATTGGCAGAGCACTGCCTTTGCAAGGCAGGGGTTAGGGGTTCGATTCCCCTAGGCTCCACCAGGCGGTATCCGCTTCCCGTCGGCGCATCGGATGCGTCCGGCGGTCGAAATCCGCAGTGCCGGACGGCTTCCCGGCGCAGCAGGTGAGATGTCATGAATCACACAGGGATTCGGTTCGGGGGCGGTGCGCGCGGACAGTGAGTGATCACTACCCGATGATGCGTGGCCGAGCGGGCCGTAAGGTCGAGACATGGCGTCTCCGGAGTTGTCGAAGCTGGTGCAATCGGTCGTCGAGCCATACCTGCTGAACGGTCCGCGCCGCTACACGCGGGAGGACGTCTCCCGGCAGTCCGGATTGCCGCCGGAGCTGACCCGCAGGCTGTGGATATCGCTGGGCTTCCCGGCCAACCCGGACGACGAGGCGGTCGAGTACACCGACGCGGATGTCGAGGCGGTCAACAACTTTCAGAGCCTGGCGGCGCTGGCGGCGACCGACGTGCGGCAGCAGTCGGGGGCCGCGCGCACGCTCGGCCAGTCGATGGCGCGGCTGGCCGAATGGCAGGTCGACCTGGTGGCTGAGGAGATCGTGGACCGCATCCGGGCGATCACCGCCGCCGATCCGGCCGCCGATGAGGCCGCGATCGCCCAGGAGGCGACCGAGGAGGTCGTCTCGACGCTGCAGCAGTTGCAGGCCTATGCCTGGCGCCGGCACCTGGCGGCCGCGCTGGGCCGCTCGCTGGACGGCGACGGGTCCGGCGGCGGCGACACCACCCTGCGCGACCTGGCGGTGGGCTTCGCCGACATGGTCGGCTACACCCGGCTGACCCGCCATCTCGATCCCGAGGAACTCACCCGGCTGCTGGAGTCGTTCGAGACCATCACCACCGACGCGATCACCGGCAACGGCGGCTGGGTCATCAAGAACGTCGGCGACGAGGTGATGTTCGCCGCCGAATCGGCGGCGGTGGGCGCCCGGATCGCACTGGCCGTCCAGGAAGCCGCGCTCGCCGACGGGAGCACGCCGGAGCTGCGGGTGGGGCTGGCCTACGGCGAGGTGCTGCAACGCTTCGGAGATCTGTACGGATCGGTGGTGAACACGGCGGCGCGGCTGACCGGTGTGGCCCGGCCCGGGACGGTGCTGATCGATGACGGCGCGGCCGCACAGGTGGCCGGGGAACCGGGATTCACCCTGCGGCATCTGCGCGGGGTCCGGGTGCGCGGATTCAATCGCCTGCGCTCGCACGTGCTACGGCGCGCCTGACCGGGATCGCCACCGGGAGAAGGAAGTTGGCCGCGAAGAGGTCGGCTCGGAAAGACCCGGAAATTAGGAGCGGGCCTCGGCGAAGGGGGGGAGTTAGCCGAGGCCCGCGTAAGGTCGGCCCGGGGGGGAGGGGCCGACGTGAATGATCCTACGCGACGATTCGCGATTGTGTGTGTATGAGGGCCGCCACTTTCGGAAACTTTTTCCGGTCGTGGTCGCGGAGGCCTGTTTCCGCCTTTCGGAAGCGGGTGCCGGTAGTGCTTCGAAACGCTTGAATATGTTGGGGGACAAGCATTTCCATCTTGCCGAACCAACCCGGATGTGAGGCGTATAGGGGGTCGGTGTCGCGTATGCGACGATCCGTTCGCGCCCGGCCTGGTTGTGCCGTTCCGGATTGCCCGGTTCCTCCGGCGTGTCGAATCCGCGTGCGGTCGTCCGGGTGAGTATCGCCGGATGTGCGAGATCGAGTAGCGCGCTACTCGGGATCCGGTCCGGCCGGTCGGCGACGATCTAATCGGCCGCATCCCGCCGGCACCCCCGAGCACCGCCGGATCCCCGGGATGCGGCCTCCTGCCGTCCGGAGACCATCCACGGTGGCGGGTCGTCGACCAGCATGTTCGGGTTCCACGATATTCGGATGAAACTTGTCGGTGCTGTGGGCAATACTGGCGCCAAGGTCGATCGGGTCGCTGTTGATCAGGTCGCCACACACCCATCCATGAACGGCAGGTGCCTCATGCCCGACGCCATCATCGCCGAGGGTCTGGTCAAGAAGTACGGTCGGCTGACCGCCCTGGACGAACTCGATCTGACGGTCCCCGAGGGGACGGTCACCGCGCTACTGGGCCCCAACGGTGCCGGCAAGACCACGACGGTCCGGGTGCTGACCACGCTGCTGATTCCGGACGCCGGCAGCGCCACGGTGGCCGGGATCGACGTACTGCGCGAACCGCAGCGGCTGCGCGCGCGCATCGGCGCCTCCGGGCAGTACGCGGCCGTCGACGAGTACCTGACCGGGTTCGAAAATCTGGAGATGGTCGGGCGGCTGTACCACATGGGCGTGCAGCGCAGTAAGGACCGCGCGCGGGAGCTGCTGGACCGGTTCCGGCTCACCGACGCCGCCGACCGACCCGTGAAGGGCTACTCCGGCGGCATGCGCCGCCGCCTGGATCTGGCCGGCGCCCTGGTCGCGAACCCACCGGTGCTGTTCCTCGACGAGCCGACCACCGGCCTGGATCCGCGCGCCCGCCTCGACCTGTGGGACGTCATCGAGGAACTGGTCGCCGGTGGTACGACGCTGCTGCTGACCACGCAGTACATGGAGGAGGCCGACCGGCTGGCCGACACGATCGCCGTGATCGACCACGGCAAGGTCATCGCCCGCGGTACTGCCGACGAACTCAAGACCATGGTGGGCGGCGACCGCATCGAGCTCACCGTCGAGCAGGCCGACAGTCTCGCGATCGCGCAGCAGGCCCTCGCCCCGCTCGCCGTGGGCGAGATACATCTCGAGCCCGCCCTGCGCCGTATCACCGTGCCGGTCAGCGAGGGATCGCAGGCCCTGGTGGATGCGATCGGGCGCCTAGCCGAACACCGGGTCCGAATTCACGACGTGGGGTTGCGCCGCCCGTCGCTGGACGACGTGTTCCTGACCCTGACCGGCCACGAGGCCGACGAATTGATCGGCGAGAACGGCGGCGCCGGCGAGAACGGCAGTGCCGGCGGGCAGCGCGCCGCCGATCGCGTCGAAGCCACGGAAGGACATTCCCGATGAGTACGGTTACCGCCCTGGCCGATCGGCCTTCGGCCGGCCAGCGGATGTCGATGGTGGTCACCGACAGCCTGACGATCACGAAGCGAAACGTCATCAAGATCAGGCGCGTTCCGGACGTGCTGATCTTCTCGACGCTGTCGCCGATCATGTTCGTGCTGCTGTTCGCCTACATCTTCGGTACGGCGATCGAGGTGCCCGGCCCGCCGGGTGGCTACCGCGAGTTCCTGATCGCCGGCATCTTCGCGCAGACCTCGGTCTTCGGTGCGACGTTCACCGGGTTGAGCCTGGCCGAGGATATGCAGAAGGGCATCATCGACAGGTTCCGCTCGTTGCCGATGGCCCCGGTGGCCGTGCTCATCGGCCGCACCGCCGCCGATGTCGTGATCAACGTGGTGAGCCTGGTCGTGATGTCGCTGACGGGCCTCGTGGTCGGCTGGCGCATCCGCGGATCGTTGCTCGACGCCGTGCTGGCCTATGTGCTGCTGTTGCTGTTCGCCTACGCGATCTCCTGGATCATGGCCGTGGTCGGCCTGATCGTGCGGGCGCCCGAGGTGTTCAACAACGCCAGCTTCATGGTCATCTTTCCGCTGACCTTCCTGGCCAATACCTTTGTCCCGCTGGATAAGCTGCCGGCCCCGCTGCGGGTGTTCGCCGAATGGAATCCGGTCTCGGCGGTCACCCAGGCCACCCGCGACCTGTTCGGGAACTCGGGTCCGGCGGTGCCGGGGGCGGATGCCTGGCCGATGCAGCACCCGACGCTGACCACGCTCATCTGGGTGGTCGTGATCCTGGTGGTGTTCGTGCCGCTGGCCGTGCGTCAGTTCAAGCGCTCGGTCAGCCGCTGAGCAGCCTTTTCTGCACGAAATGTCGTGCTGTGCCACAGTGGTCGCATGCAGTTGCGCAATCGGCTGATCGTCGCCGCCCTCGTCGGATTCGCCGGCAGCGCCGCCTGGCTGGTGGCTCGCCGCCGCCCGCAACTTCCGGAACCCGCCACCGAGCCCCCGCGCCTGGGGTACTCGACCAACGGATCCACGCCACACGAGGCCGCGCGCCTGCCGTAGGGCACCGCATGGGGGGCGGGCCGGCGGCACCATGCGCAATCACGGAGTACTCGGGAACGATGCCGATCGAACACAGCGGCAGCGCGCGGTCAGATGCGGCTCGATACCCCGCGTGCATGGCACGATGTTCGTCGTGACCTCACCGAATCAGACCGCCGTGGCCACCCTGCACACCAACCACGGCGACATCAAGATCTCGCTCTTCGGTAACCATGCCCCGAAGACGGTGCGCAACTTCGTCGGTTTGGCCGACGGTTCGGCGCAGTACTCGACGCAGAACGCGAGCGGTGGCAGCTCCGGCCCGTTCTACGACGGTGGCACCTTCCACCGCGTGATCGATGGGTTCATGGTTCAGGGCGGTGATCCGACCGGCACGGGCCGCGGTGGTCCGGGGTACGAGTTCGGCGACGAGTTCCACCCGGAGCTGCGCTTCGATCGCCCGTATCTGCTGGCCATGGCCAACGCCGGGCCGGGGACCAACGGTTCGCAGTTCTTCATCACCGTCACGCCGCAGCCGCACCTGAACCGCCGCCACACCATCTTCGGCGAGGTGGTGGAAGCGGATTCGCGCAAGGTCGTCGACGCCATCGCCATCACGCCGACCGACCGCAACGACCGACCGAAGGATCCGGTCGTCATCTCTTCCATTTCTCTCGACTGAAGCCTCATCGGAGTTCCGTGAATCCCCAACCGCCCGCATCGGCCTGCTTCCGCCATCCCGATCGGCCCACCGGCCTGGCATGCACTCGGTGCGGTCGGGCGGCCTGTCCGGAATGCCTGCGGCCGGCCTCGGTCGGCCAGCACTGTGTCGACTGCGTGCGCCAGGGGCAGGCCGACGTGCGCCCGGTGCGCACCGTGGCCGGCGCCCCCGCCGCCCAGCGGTCGGTTCCGTACGTGACCTATGTGCTGATCGCGATCAACGTCGCGATCTTCGGGATCACCGCCGGGCAGTCGCACAGCATCACGTCCAACTATGGATCGACGCTGTTCTACGACTGGGTGCTGGCGCCGCCGAGGGTGGCCGACGGGGAGTGGATCCGGGTGCTCGGCACCGGGTTCCTGCACTACGGTCCGCTCCATCTGCTGGTCAACATGTTCGCGCTGTTCATCCTCGGCCGCGATTGCGAGATGGTGCTGGGCCGGCTGCGGTTCATCGCGGTGTACCTGGCCTCGCTGCTGGGCGGGTCGGCCGCGGTCATGTGGCTGGCCCAGGACACGGCGACGGCGGGCGCGTCGGGCGCGATCTACGGCCTGTTCGGCGCTATGGCGGTGATCCTGCTGCGGCTGCGGCAGAGCCCGACCCAGGTGCTGGTGCTCATCGCGATCAACCTGCTCATCAGCGTGTCGCTGCCGAACGTGTCGCTGTGGGGCCATCTCGGCGGTCTCGCCGCCGGCACGCTCGCCACGGCCGGCATCCTCTTCCTGCCGCAGTGGCTGAAGGCCGGTAGCCCGCAGGCCGCGCGGACGATCGGCTGGGGTGCCGTGGCCGGCTTGGTCGTGGGTGCGCTCGTGCTCATCGCGGCCGCGGCGGCGCAGCTGTCCTGAGCCGGTCGGGCGGGCCGTCCTGGGCTGGTCGGGCGCGGTTGTGTGCTGGGCCGGTCGGCCCGCGAGCCCGGCTTATTCGCGAGCGGGCCTATTCGCGGACGAGCCCCTGCTCGATCATCGCGTCGAGGACGTCCTGGGGATGCGTGCCGAGATCCCAGCGGCCGAAGATCAACAGCCGCTCGTCGCCGCGGTGGTCGACATCGAGTTCCAGGTTGGGCACCTTCCGGCCGAGCCGCCGGAAGCCCACCACGCGCGCCCGCAGGATCTTCTCGCGCGGGTATTCCACCGGCCCGAACAGGCCACGCACGATCAGCGCCGGGTCGGCCCCCGGGACGATCGTCAGCCGCGGCCGCTGCCGCAGCCCGAGCGCGGTCAGGCCCAGCAGCAACAGCGCCGCCAAGCCGACCAGCAGCCGGCTGGGCGCATCGCCGGTCAGGACGGCGGCGCCGATCAGCACGACACCGCCGACGGCCGTCGCGGCGAGCGCGGCCGGAGGGGTGGACCAGGCGAGCCGAGGCGCCGAATCGGATGCGGTCACGGTCCCCAATCGCTCCTCGAGTTGTCCACAGGATCATCCACAAGTGTGCATGAATAACACGGCTGTAGCGCCGCGGTGTGCCGGTGCCTCACCGGCCGGTCAGCGCCACCGCATCGTCATGATCAGGCCGATGACCATGAGCCCGAAACCGATCAGGAAGTTCCAGGCGTTCAGATCGGCCATCCACGAGATCTTGTCGTTGGCGAGGTAGTACACCAGCAACCACACCAGACCGGCCAGCATGAAGCCGAGCATGATGGTGACGTACCAGACCGGCGACGGGCCGCCCTTCACCTTCACCGGGGTGCGGCTGGTCGGTGTGAGCGTGTAGTCGGTCTTCTTGCGGCGGACCTTCGACTTGGGCATGACGTCCTCGTATTCGGCGTACAGGTCGTACCGGCGGGGCATGCGGCCGCGCATGCGCTCGGCGGCTGTGGTCGACGAGACGACATCGTCGACTGCGCCGCGCGCACCTGCCGGTCTGCCTAAAGGCTATCCCAGCTGGCTTCATCGCATCCGCCGCGTACTCTCGAACCATGCGTGTACTGGTCGTCGACAATTACGACAGCTTCGTATTCAACCTGGTCCAGTATCTGGGCCAGCTGGGCGCGGAGGCGACCGTCTGGCGTAACGACGACGCGCAGCTGGCGAATGTGGACGAGGCCGTCACCGGGTTCGACGGTGTGCTGATCAGCCCGGGTCCGGGGACTCCCGACCGGGCGGGCAGCAGCATCGACCTGGTGCACGCGTGCGCCCGGCAGCGCGTCCCGTTGCTCGGCGTGTGCCTGGGGCATCAGGCTATCGGCGCGGCCTTCGGCGCCACCGTCACCCGGGCCGCCGAGTTGCTGCACGGCAAGACCAGTTCGGTGTTCCACGTCGGCGCGGGCGTACTGGCCGGACTGCCCGACCCGTTCACCGCCACCCGCTACCACTCGCTGACCGTGCTGCCCGAGACCCTGCCCGACGAGTTCGAGGTGCTGGGCAGGACCGAGAGCGGCGTCATGATGGCGATGCGGCATCGCACCCTGCCCCTGCACGGCGTCCAGTTCCACCCGGAATCGGTGCTCACGCAGGGCGGTCACCGAATGCTGGCCAACTGGCTGGAGGTATGCGGTGAGCGCCCGCCGGAGGGCCTGATCGATCAGCTCGAGGCAGAGGTCGCGGCGCTGGTCTGACGGTTCGGGCCGACGTCGTCGCAGTACGAACCGTCGTAGCAGTACGAATCACCGTCGCAGTACGGACCACTGTCGCAGTACGGACCACACAGGAGCGGCGAATGCCCGGCGGGGATACACCACGGTGAGCGACAACTCCGCGGGCCGGGACGGACCGCAGACGACCGCCGGGCAACCCGTTGACACCGGCGGCGAGGCCGGCGCTGAAAGTCGTGCACATCCTCGTCCGCATGTCGTGCTGTCTGTGGCCGTGAGTGTCGACGGCTACCTCGACGACGCCGGTCCCGAGCGATTGCTGCTGTCGAATCCGGACGATTTCGACAGGGTCGACGCGGTGCGGGCCGATTCGGACGCCATTCTGGCCGGCGCGGAGACCCTGCGCCGCGACGATCCGCGGCTGTTGGTGCGCAGCGACAGCCGGCGTGCCCGCCGGGTGTCCGCGGGCAAGCCGGAACATCCGGTGAAGGTGACCGTCACCGCCGGCGGCGATCTCGATCCCCGGCTGCGTTTCTTCCACAGCGGCGGCGACAAACTGGTCTACACCACCGACGTCGGCGCGGCCCGGATCGGCGATCGGCTCGACACCCTGGCCGAGGTCGTATCCCTCGGCGGGACACCCGATTTCGGCGCGCTGCTCGACGACCTCGGCCGGCGCGGCGTGACCAGGCTGATGGTGGAGGGCGGCGGCCACGTGCACACCGCCTTCCTGGCCGGCGATCTGGCCGACGAACTGCTGCTGGCCGTGGCGCCGGTGCTGATCGGCGACTCCCGAGCGCCGCATTTCCTGCATCCGGCCGACTTTCCGGGCGGGTCCCGGCGCAGAATGGTATTGGCGGACGTCGACCGGATCGGGGACGTCGCGCTGCTGCGTTATCTGCCGAGGCAGGCCGAGCCGCCGACCGATGGAAGGTCGCACGACATGGAAACACCACAGTGACTTCGCGCTTCGCCGATTCGGGCGGGGAAGGCCCTGGGACACACCGGTTCTGGATGCACCATGCGATCGGGCTGGCCCGGCTGTGCCCGCCGAGCCGGACCGCCTTCTCGGTCGGGGCCGTGATCGTCGCCGACGACGGAGTCGAACTGGCACACGGTTATTCGCGGGAAACCGATGCCAAGGTGCACGCCGAGGAATCGGCCCTGGACAAGCTCGGCTCCGAGCCGCGCCTGGCCGGGGCCACCCTCTACAGCACCCTCGAACCCTGCTCGCAGCGGGCCTCGCCGGGGCGGGCGCCGTGCGCGGATCGCATTCTGGCCGCGGGCATTCCGCGCGTGGTCATCGCGTGGCGCGAACCACCCACCTTCGTCGACGACTGCATCGGCGTGGAGAAGCTGCGCGAACACGGCATCGAGGTGATCGAACTGGCGGACCTGGCCGACGAGGCCATGTCCATGAACCGGCACCTCACCCTGTCCCGCGATCCTGAGCCCTCCTGACGCGGTGCAGGGGCGCCGAGGTCACGGCGGTCCGAGCACCCCGGTGACGATGGTGACGGTGCCGTTGCGGTCGATGGACGATCCGGCGGACGGCTCCTGACTCATGACGCGGCCCACGCTGCCCGCGTCGAGCGTGTTCTGGGTGGACTGACGGATCTGCCCCGCGCCGCCGGTCCAGCCCTGCTGGCGCAGCGCGTTCACCGCGGCGGACGGGGTGAGGCCGACCAGCTGCGGCATCGAGATCTCGCTGCTGGAGACCCGGACGGTCACCACCGATCCCTTGTCGGCCATCGTCCCGGAGGGCGGGTCGGTGCTGATCACCGTGCCCTTGGCCGAGGAACTCGGCACTTCCACGACATTGATCCGGAATCCGGAACTCTTGGTCAGATTCGACTCCGCCACGTCGCTCGGCTGACCGACGACGTAGGGGACCGGGATCTGCTCCGGGCCCTTGCCGAGGGTCAGCTTGACCGTGCTGCCCACATCGGCCTTGGAACCCATCGGCGGGTCGGTCTCGATCACCTTGTCCTTGTCGGCGGGGCTGGACCAGTCGCGTCCCACGTTCGGATCCACCTGCAGGCCCAGCGCGGTCAGCTGCTTCTCGGCGTCCTGCTGACCGAGTCCGGTCAGGGTCGGCAGCGGGACTTCCTGCGGGCCCCGGGAGACCTGCAGGGTGACGACGCTGCCCTTGGGTGCGCTCGAACCGCCGAGGGGCTGGGTGCTGATGACATTGCCGACCGCGACCTGGCTGTTCGCCTTCTCCTGCGTGGCCACGTTGAAACCGGCCTTCTGCAGTTCGTTCTGCGCCTGCCCGACCGGCTTGTTCGCCAGGTCGGGCACCGTCACCTGCCCGGGGCCGCTGCCGGGGCCGATCAGGAACCAGAACAGGGCGAACACCGCCGCCAGCGCGGCCAGGCCGCCCGCCACCAGCACGGCGGTGCGGCGCGGGTTGCGGGGCTCGTCGGGTTCGGGTTCGTCGACGTCATCGCGTTCGACGGTGCGGTAGGTGCGCGGCGGCGGCTCGGTGCTGCCGAGGATCGTGGTGCGGTCCTCGTCGGTCATCACCATCGGCGCCTGCGGCTTCTGCCCGCCCAGCACGCGGATCAGATCGGCGCGCATCTCCGCGGCGGTCTGGTAGCGGTTGGCCGGATTCTTGGCCATCGCCTTGAGAATGACCGAATCCAGCTCGCGCGGGACTCCGGGGTGCACGAGCGAGGGCAGCCGGGGATCCTCGCGCACGTGCTGGTAAGCGACGGCGACCGGGGAATCGCCGGTGAAAGGCGGTTCGCCGGTGAGGATTTCGTAGAGCACGCAGCCCACGGAGTAGACGTCGGAGCGGGCGTCCACGGTCTCGCCGCGGGCCTGCTCGGGAGACAGGTACTGCGCCGTGCCGACCACCGCGGCCGTCTGGGTCATGGGGTTGGAGCTGTCGGCGATCGCGCGGGCGATGCCGAAGTCCATCACCTTCACCGCGCCCTGCCGGTTGATCATGATGTTGGCGGGCTTCATATCGCGGTGCACGATGCCGTTCTTGTGGCTGAAGTCCAGCGCGGCGCACACGTCGGCGATGATCTCCATCGCGCGGCGCGGCAGCAGCGGGCCCTTGCCGCGCACCATGTCGCGCAGCGTGTCGCCGTCCACATACTCCATCACGATGTAGGGCAGCGGGCCGCCGTCGACCTCCGCCTCCCCGGTGTCGTAGACGGCGACGATCGCCGGGTGGTTCAGCGCGGCCGCGTTCTGGGCCTCGCGCTTGAACCGGAGATAGAAGGTGGGGTCGCGGGCCAGATCCGCGCGCAGCACCTTGATCGCGACGTCGCGCCCCAGGCGCTCGTCGCGGGCCTTGTGAACCTCGGACATCCCGCCGAACCCGATGATCTCGCCCAACTCGTAGCGAGAGGAGAGATGCTTCGGGGTCGTCATGGCAGTCCTTGCGGTGCGGTGTCCGGGGAACTACTGCTGTCGGGGGTGGTGCCGGGGATTCCGTTGCCGCCGGTGCCGCGGGTTCCGTGTGTCCCGTAGTTGCCGTCGAGACCGGGAATCTCCGTAAATGGTAGATCCAGAGACGGCCGGGACAGGCGACCCGTGGTCGTCGGCGCGGTAGACGAGGGGCGCTGCGTCCGCGTGCTGCTCGGCGGTCCGGGGGTGGTCGTGGTCGTCGGCGGTTGCGTGGTCGTCGGCTGTTCCGGCGTGGTCGTGTACGTCTGGGGCGGCTCGTACTGGGTCGTCGGCGGTTCGGTGGTGGTCGTGGGCACCGGCGGGGGCGCGACCTGCGAGGTCGGCGACTTCACCGGCGTCACCGAGGATTCCGGCGGATCACCGCTCAGCAGCACCCAGGCCGCGATGCCGCCCAGGGCGAGCGCGCCGATGCCGAGCCCGGCCAGTGCCTTCTGTCCGGTGCTGAACCGCGACTTGCCCTCGTCGTCGGGGGGAACGGGTGCGGCGCGGCGGGACATGGCGGCGGTACCGCCGGCATTCTGGGTCGGGTAGCGGACGGTCGCGTCGTCGTATTCGTCGCGCGGCAGCATCGCGGTCGGACCGGCGGGCGGCAGCACGCGCGCGGCGCCGGTCTGCGGCGATCCGAGGCCGCGGGGCGGTGGTGGCCGGCGTCCGGCCCGGACGGCCGCCACCGCATCGGCGAACTCGCCGCCGCTGTAGTAGCGGCCGGCCGGATCCTTGGTCATCGTGGTTTCGATGAGTTCGCGCACGTTCGGGGGGAGGTCCGTCGGCATCGGCGGCGGATTCTCGCGCACATGCTTCATCGCTACCGTGAGCGCGCCGTCGCCGGAGAACGGCCGATGTCCGGACAGCGCCTCGTAGCCGACCACCCCGAGCGAGTACACGTCGCTGGACGCGGTGGCGTCCTCGCCGGTGGCCTGCTCGGGCGCGATGTACTGGGCGGTGCCCATCACCATGCCGGTCTTGGTCACCGGGGACGCGTCCACCGCCTTGGCGATGCCGAAATCGGTGATCTTCACCTGGCCGGTCGGCGTCACCAGGATATTGCCGGGCTTCACGTCGCGGTGCACGACGCCGGCGGCGTGCGCCACCTCCAGCGCGCGGCCGGTCTGTTCCAGCATGTCCAGGCCCTGGGCGACCGACAGCCGGTTCATCCGGTTCAGCACGGCGTTGAGCGGTTCGCCCTGCACCAATTCCATGACCAGATAGGCGGTTTCGCCGCCCTGCGGGTCGTAGGTCTCGCCGTAGTCGTAGATGCCCGCGATGCCCGGATGATTGAGTTGCGCGGTGGTCTTGGCCTCGGTGCGGAAACGGTGCCGGAAGGTGGGGTCCGCGGAGAATTCCGCCTTGAGGACCTTCACGGCCACCCGGCGGTCCAGCCGGGTGTCCAGTGCCTCCCACACCTGGCCCATGCCGCCGGTGGCGATCAGCCGTTGAAGTCGATAGCGGTCCGCGATCATCGCACCGTTGTTCAGCATTGCAGCCCCCGTAGGCATCGTCTCGTGGTGCTGATTAGCACGGTCATTGGGTCAACCCCCCTGGAGTCCGGCGTCGAGTACCGCTCGGGCGACCGGGGCGGCGACCGATCCGCCGGTGGCCGCGAGCGCGCGGTCCCCGCCGTTCTCCACGATGACCGCGATCGCGATCTTCGGGTTCTGCGCCGGTGCGAAGGCCGTGTACCAGGCGTGCGGCGGGGTGTTGCGCGGGTCGTCGCCGTGTTCGGCCGTTCCGGTCTTGGACGCGATCTGGTACGGGCGTGGTTGATTCCCTCCGGACGTGTTCTTCTCCGACGCGATCATCAGATTGGTCAGCTCCGTCGCCACCGGGGCGCTGATCGCCTGGCCGACCGAGACCGGCTTGGTCTTGGACAGCTCGCTCAGGTCCGGGCCCTGCAACTGGTCGACCAGCCGCGGCTCCATCCGCACTCCGCCGTTGGCGACGGTGGCGGCGATGACGGCGTCGTCGAGCGGGGTCAGCGCCACATCGCGCTGGCCGATGCTGCTCTGCGCGAGGGACGGGTTGTCCGGGATGGTTCCGACGGTGCTGTCGGCCCACTGGATCGGGATTCCGGGGTGCGGGCCGATGCCGAACGCCGTCGCCTCGTCCTTCAGTTTCGCGGCGCCCACCTTCATACCGATCTCGGCGAATGCCGTGTTACACGACCTGCGGAAGGCTTCGTAGAGCGAGGCGGTGCCCCCGTCGCCACACGTCGCGCCGTTGTAGTTCTCCAGCGTGGTGCTGGTGCCCGGCAGCGTGATGTTGGGGGCCGCGGTGAACTGGTCGTCGGGCTTGATACCCATCGACAACGCCGCGGCGGCTGTCACGATCTTGAACGTCGAGCCCGGCGGATAGGTCGCCGAGACGGCACGATTGAGCATCGGCTGGCGCTCGTCGGCCGACAGCGAATCCCAGGTCTCCGTGCTCTTGGCGCCGTCGTGGCCGGCCAGCTGGTTGGGGTCGTAGCTGGGAGTGGAGACCATGGTCAGGATGCGTCCGGTGCTCGGCTCGATCGCCACCACCGAGCCGGTGTAGCCCTTGCTGGTCAGCTGCTCGTAGGCGACCTGCTGCATGGCCGGATCGATGGTGGTGACCACGTTGCCGCCGCGCGGGTCGCGGCCGGAGATCATATCCACCAGCCGCCGGCCGAACAGCTGGCTGTCCGAGCCGTTGAGCACCGAATCCTCGGCGCGCTCCAGCCCGTTGCTGCCGTACTGCATCGAATAGAAGCCCGTGACCGGGGCGTAGGCCATCGGGTCGGTCGGGTAGGTGCGCAGGTACTTGTAGCGGTCTTCGGTGGCGACCGAGCCCGCCAGCACGGTGCCGCCGCCGGAGATCTGGCCGCGCTGGCGCGAGTACTCGTCGAGCAGAACCCGCGAGTTGCGCGGGTCGCTGCGCAGGCTGTCGGCCTTGATCACCTGGACGTAGGTGGCGTTGGCGAGCAGCGCGACGATCATGATCATCACGGCCACGGCGACGCGGCGCAGTGGTGTGTTCATACCGCTTCTCCTCTCGGCCGTGGTTGTTGACGAGGATCGCCGCCCTGCCCCTCACCGGCACCGCGAATGAGTTCCGTCTGCGCATCGGCGATGGGGGCCTGCTGCTCACGGCGCCGGGACGGGGCCGGTGCCCGGGCCGAATCGGAGATCTTCACCAGCAGCGCCAGCAGCGCGTAGTTGGCCAGCAGCGACGAGCCACCGTAGGAGACGAAGGGTGTGGTGAGGCCGGTCAGCGGGATCAGTTTGGTGACGCCGCCGACCACGACGAACACCTGGACCGCGATGGTGAACGACAGCCCGGCGGCGAGCAGCTTGCCGAAGCTGTCGCGGACCGCCAGCGCCGTGCGCAGGCCGCGCACCACGAAGATGGCGAACAGCATCAGCATCGCGGTCAGCCCGATCAGTCCGAGCTCCTCGCCGATGGTCGCGACGATGAAGTCGGTATTGGCGAACGGCACCTGCGAGGGCCGCCCGCTGCCCAGCCCGGTGCCCGCCAGTCCGCCGGTGGCCAGCCCGAACAGCGACTGCGAGATCTGATAACCGGTGCTGTTGTAGTCGTCGAACGGGTGCAGCCAGGTCGCGACCCGGACCTGCACGTGCCCGAAGCTGTTGTAGGCGATGAAGAATCCGGCCGCCAGCAGCAACCCGCCGACGATCAGCCAGCCCACCCGTTCGGTGGCGATGTACAGCAGCGCCAGCACCGTCGCGAAGATCAGTAGCGAGGTGCCCAGATCCTTTTCGAAGACGAGCACGGCCAGGCATACCAGCCATACGGCCAGGATCGGCCCGAGGTCGCGCCCGCGCGGCAGCTCCATGCCGAGAATGCGGCGCCCGGCGGCGGTGAACAGCTCGCGCTTGGCAACCAGCACCGAGGCGAAGAAGATGATCAGCAGGATCTTGGCGAATTCACCCGGCTGCACGCTGAATCCGGGCAGCCGGATCCAGATCTTGGCACCGTTGGTCTCGGAGAATTTGCCGGGCAGCAGCGCCGGGATGACGAGGGCGACCAGGCCGAGTAGTCCCAGGGTGTAGCTGTAGCGCGCGAGCGTGCGGTAGTCGCGCAACAGCACCAGCAGCCCGACGAACAGCGTGATGCCGAACGCCGTCCACAGCACCTGCGAGTTGGCGTCGGGGGACGGCATGGCCGAGCCGTTGTACACCGCGTTCTGTTCGTCGGCCAGATCCAGCCGGTGGATGAGCACCAGCCCGAGGCCGTTGAGCAGGGCCGCGATCGGCAGCAGCAGGGGATCGGCGAACGGCGCGAACCGGCGCACGGCCAGGTGCG
This sequence comes from Nocardia sp. BMG51109, assembly GCF_000526215.1. Lineage (NCBI taxonomy): Bacteria > Bacillati > Actinomycetota > Actinomycetes > Mycobacteriales > Nocardiaceae > Nocardia > Nocardia sp. BMG51109. The sequence continues at coordinate 2,194,519 of NZ_JAFQ01000004.1, read as the reverse complement.
CGACCCCGAACAACGCCAGATAGGCCAGCCCCAACTTTGCCAGGTCCCAGGTGACCTCCTGATCCTGGCTCGCCTCGACCAGCACCAGTGCCACGGTGGTGATCGCCGCCGCGCCGGCCAGCAGCAACGCCTCGACGTTGCGCCTGGTCGTCGGCGGCGGCGCGGGAGCGAAACCGCCCGGGGGACTGGGAAAAGCCCCGGCGGACGGTGGTGCCGGTGCGGACATCAGTCCGCCTTCCTGCAGTTCTCCCCTGGAGTCTGAGGGGTCGGCGCGGCGGTGGTCGCGGGCGGGGCCGGCTGCTCGGAGTGCGCGGGAGCATTGGTCGGGCTCGGATTGCCCGGGGCGGGAGCCGGGTTGTCGGCCGGCGGTGTCGCCGGCGGTGCGGCGGGCTTCTCGCACGCCGGCAGCAGTTCCTGCGAGGTGAGCTTCTCGAGCTGGCGACGGGCGTCGTCGGAGGTGCCGGGCTGCAGGCCGTTGTTGACCACCTTGTCACGGCCGGACGGCCGGAGGTCGTCGACGTGCAGCTCCTTACAGCCGGACGGGAAGCCGTTGCCGGGTGGCAGCAGGCTGAGCCGGTTGCCGCGATCGATGCAGGCGAGCTGGTCCACGTCGCGGATCGAATATCCCAGCACCGAGCCGGGTAGTCCGCGCATGATCACGATGGCGCCGTTGTCGGTGCCGACGTAGTAGTTGCTGCGGATCATCTTGTAGCCCACCACGAGTCCGACCACGACCGCGATGATCAGCGCCGTCGCCAGCAGGATCCAGCGCAGCCTGTGACTCTTGCGCGGGGCGGGTGGCTCCGCCGCCACGGGGGCCCGGCGGGGCGTCGCGCGCGGGGGGCGCATCGCCGCCGCCCGGCCCGCGGCGGTGTTGGGCGGCGGGATCTCCTCGTCGTCCTCGACCGAGGCGGCGCCCGCCACGATCGGATGGCTCTGGCCGTAGTCCAGGTCGATGACGTCGGCGACGACCACGGTCACGTTGTCGGGGCCGCCGCTGCGCAGCGCCAGCTCGATGAGCCGGTCCGCGGCCTCGTCGGTATTGCCCTCGCGCAGCGTGTTGGCCAGGGTCTCGTCGCTGACCACGTCGGACAGGCCGTCGGAGCACAGCAGGTAGCGATCGCCGGCGCGGGCCTCCCGGACGGTCAGGGTGGGCTCGATCTCGTTGCCGGTGAGCGCGCGCATGATCAGCGACCGCTGCGGATGGGTGTGCGCCTGCTCGGGCGTGATGCGGCCCTCGTCCACCAGCGATTGCACGAACGTGTCGTCGCGGGTGATCTGGGCGAGTTCGTCGGCCCGGAGCAGATAGGCGCGGGAGTCGCCGATGTGGGCCAGCCCGAGTTTCTTGCCCGCGAACAGGATCGCGGTGAGCGTGGTGCCCATCCCGTCCAGCTCGGGCTCCTCCTCGACCTGGTCGGCGATGGCGGCGTTGCCCTCGCGCACGGCGCGGTCGAGCTTGCCGAGCAGATCGTCGCCGGGCTCGTCGTCGTCCAGGTGGGCGAGGGCGGCGATCATCAACTGGGAGGCCACCTCGCCCGCGGCGTGACCGCCCATGCCGTCGGCGAGCGCGAGCAGGCGCGCACCGGCGTAGACGGAATCCTCGTTGTTTGCCCGGACGAGACCACGGTCGCTACGCGCTGCGTAGCGGAGAACTAGAGTCACGATCGCAGCTCGATCACTGTCTTACCGACACGGACTGGGGTACCGAGCGGAACTCGGACGGGCGTGGTGACCTTCGTTCGGTCGAGGTAGGTCCCGTTGGTGGATCCTAGATCTTCGACGTACCAGTCGTCGCCGCGCGGGGACAACCGCGCATGCCTGGTCGACGCGTAGTCGTCGGTCAGCACGAGAGTGGAGTCGTCGGCACGCCCGATGAGCACCGGCTGTTGACCGAGCGTGATGCGAGTGCCGGCGAGTGAACCCTGAGTCACCACTAGATGTCTGGCGCCCTTCTGGCCACGGCTGAAGGATGGCAGCACCGCGGAACCACGCGGGGCCCGGGGCTGGATCCGGATGCCGGATGCCGCGTAGATATCGCTGCGCAGGGTCCTGAGCACCGCCCAGACGAACAGCCACAACAGCAGTAGGAACCCCGCACGGGTCAGCTGCAGGATGAGTCCCTGCACGGCGCTCCACCTCCTGTTCGACCGGTGCCGCTGGTACGGTTCGACCCCCAACCGGCGTGCTGGTCAGCACGGCCCGGCTGCCGAGCGAGTGTTGGCAGCATAATAGGACCGACGACCGGTTGCGATCACGATACGGCCCGAGGATTCTCGGGCCACATCGTGACCTGCACCGGCAGCTTACGGGATCAGACGATTCGGATCAGGATCTCGGAATGCCCGGCGCGGATCACATCGCCGTCGGCGAGTTGCCAATCCTGGACGGGCGAGCCGTTGACCAGGGTTCCGTTGGTCGATCCGAGGTCGGAGAGCATCGCGACCTGACCGTCCCAGCGGACCTCGATGTGCCGCCGGGACACACCGGTATCGGGGAGGCGGAAATGCGCGTCCTGGCCGCGGCCGATGATGTTGCTGCCCTCTCGTAGCTGGTACGTGCGGCCGCTGCCGTCGTCGAGCTGGAGGGTGGCGGAGAAGCCGGAGCCGCCCCGCTGCGGCGGCTGCGCCGGCGCGGGGGCATAGCCGCCCTGAGGGCCGTAGCCGGGCTCCGCGTAACCCTGCGGGGCGTAGCCGGCCTGCTCGTATCCGCCCTGGTCGGCGTAGCCCGGATCGTATCCGGGGGGCTGGGCGTAGCCCTGCGGCGCGTACCCCGGGTCGTATCCGCCGGGGGCCTGGCCGTAGGCCTGCTGCGCGTAGTCCTGGTTGGGGTAGCCCTGCTGCCCGTAACCCTGGTCGTACCCCTGATCGGCGTAACCCTGGTCGTAGCCACCCTGTTGCCCGTAGCCCTGGTCCACGTAGCCCTGCGGGGCGTAGCCGCCCTGGTCGTATCCGGGCGGCTGGCCGTAGCCCGGGTCGGCGTAACCCTGCGGCGGGTAGCCCCCAGCGGCACCCGGCTGGTAGTCGTAGCCGTTCTGATAGTCGCCGTAAGCCTGCTGCGACTCCGGCGCGGCATAGTCACCGGCGGCGGGGTACTGCCCGCCGCGGCCGTAGTCGTAGGTCCCCGGTCCGGGGCGGCCACCGGGCGGCGCGTACCCGCGGTTGCGTGGATCGGACTCCGCGGGCTCACGGCTGGGGTCGTAGCCTGAGTTCTGCGTCATGGGGCCAGCTCCTGGTTGCGGGTTTGCGGTTCGTTGTGCGGGTTGTCCAGGCCGGTCGGGCGGCCGTCGGTCCGGCGGATTCCGGCGACCCACGTCCGGGTCGACCCGGCCGCGCGTCCTGAACTGCCCGGTGTGCAGCGTAGGGGATGCCTGGAATTCGACGTGCACTTCGCCGTAGGTCTGCCAACCCTGCTCACGGAGGAAGTCCTGCAGATGCTTGGCGAAGGCACGACTGGTCAGTTCGTGATCCGCGTCGAGTTCTTGCAGGTCCGACGTGTTGATGGTGATCACGTAACTGTTGGGAGCCAGCAGATGTCCGCCATCGAGTTCGGTCACCCGATCGATGGCCTCGCGCTGCAGCGCCGCCTCTACTTCCTGAGGCACGACGCTGCCACCGAAGACCCGGGCGAAGGCATCGCCGACGGCGCCCTGCAAGCGGCGCTCGAAGCGCGACACGATCCCCATCTCGGCCTCCCTTCGGTGTGCGCACGTCCTGTCTTCCGACTTCGATCCCGTCTGTCACCAATCCGCGACACGCAAATAGGGCGTGTCGTGGGACGGACACGGTCTCTGCATGATATCCACGATCCTCCACACCTGTAACTCTCGGCAGGCCAGCGAAGTTCCCGGCCCGCAACAGGATGGTTACAAGCCTGCTGAACAGGCGATTTCATCTCGGCTGCGGCTGCGTGATACTGTCTCTCAGTCGCTCGGGCGAGTGGCGGAATGGCAGACGCGCTGGCTTCAGGTGCCAGTGTCCTTCGGGACGTGGGGGTTCAAGTCCCCCTTCGCCCACCACGCATCGAAGGCCCGGATCTCGGATCCGGGCCTTCGTCGTATCGGTGCCGTGTCGGTCCTTTCGCGGTGTCTCAGGGGGTGTTCGGGATATCACAATCTTCGTTCGGCCTATACCGGCCCGTGGCGCGGATTTCAGTCAACCGGGGTATCTGTGGGCGTGCGAGTGACGTGACGGCTGGAACCATCCACCGTGCGCGCGAGCGGCGCTCGCGCGCACGGTGATGCCGAGTCGCACGGGTTCACGGTTCGTCGGTCTGCGCCGACAGCGGAATTCCGGTGTGGAAGAAGCGGATCAGGCGGCCGATGCGCACGCAGTGCTCGGCGCAGCGTTCGTAGTGGTGGATGAGCAGGGCGAGGTCGACGGCCATGGCGTTGCCGTGCGGCCAGTCCGGCGCCGATACCGACTGCCGGATCCGCTGCTGGATGTCGGCGAGCCGCCCGTCGGTGGCGACCGGGTGGCGATCGGCCGGGAGTTCGTCGTCGACGATGGCGTGATGGGCGCCCGCGGCGAGGCCGGTGACGATCTCGCCGATCTCGCCGAGCGACTCCAGAATGTCCGGCGGCGCAATCGGATTCGGATATCGATGCACCACGCTGTCGACGATGCGGCTGGTGAGCCAGCTCATCCGGGTCAGGTTGTCGTTGATCTGGATCGCGCTCACGACGTGCCGGAGATCGCGGGCGACCGGCGCCTCCAGGGCGAGCAGGATCACCGCCCTGTTCTCGCAGGCATCGTGCAGCGTCTGCACCCGTTCATCGATGGCGAGGACCTCGTAGGCGGCGGTCAGGTTGGCCTCTCGCACCGCCACCGCGGCGCGTTCGGTGGCCTCGCGCGCCAGTTCCGACAGTTGGGCCAGCTCATCGGTCAGTGCTGCGAGTTCGAAGGAGAATTTCGTCCGCACGGGGGATATCTTCGCGGTTCGCCCCCGGCTGTGCAGCCGTTCGGCCGCGAAACCCGTTGTGGCTGTCCGTGACCCGGCGCCGTTCCACTTCGCGGTCGGTCGGAACGCCGGGTTTCGGTCGCGACCGGAGACGCCGGGGGCGAGGTTGCGACGACACGGCGACCGCGTCGCTTCGATGTGCTTTGCCGGGTGTGATCTTCGCCGCACCTGGCGAGCCCGCAGGGGGCGAGGACCGTACTACGGGAGGGTTGCGGGCGCATCTTGTCTGTACCGTTATCGCGATTGTTGCGGCGCGCAACTGGCATGTATCTGTGAAGTTGACCTCAATACAGTATGTGACTCAAGCAATCTTCGATGTTTCATACTTTTGGTCTGTTACCGGCGTGGCAATCTTGCGGTCATCTTCGGTTTGATACTTATAAACAGCCCATACAGGGCGAAGTCCCAGCGCGAAGTGGTGCATGGCAAACCGGCGAGGTCGATCTTTCGGGCGAACCGGAAATGCCGAATCGGTCGAATGGGAGGGACCGGATGGTTCGCCGGTCCGTGTCCGCCACTCCGTCGGACCGGGGGACGCCGAATGTTTGCGGACTAGACCGTCGCGGCGCCGTTTCCGGTCTGTGACTTATACGCCCGGCGGCTGCGCGGCTGGTTGCATCGCGATAACGATTGTGTAGAGTTGACGGTAACGCTGGCCGCAGCTGAGCTGGACTCGCTGCGGCCAGTGGATCTCAAATCTCCCCGTCCGAATCATGGTCGGTGGTCACGCTTCCCGCAACCGATTTTCCGCCCCATGATCACCCGTGCGCCCGTCGGTAACTGTCGGGTCACGTTCCACCGATCGCCCGGCGCCGAACACGTATCCGAGGAAGCCCATCTCGGCCACCAGCCCGATCGCGATCCGCACCGGCGCGGGCAGGCCGCTGGGCGTCACGAATCCCTCGATGAGCCCCGAGACGAGCAGCACGACGACCAGCCCCAACGCGATCGTCGCGGTCGCCCGGCCCTGTCGCGCCAGCGCCTGCGCCCGGCTGAGCCGGCCCGGGTCGACCAGTGTCCAGCCGAGTTTCAGGCCGGCGCCACCCGCCACGAAGACGGCGGTCAACTCGAGCATGCCGTGCGGCAGGATGAAACCGAAGAAGGAGTCCAGGCGTCCGGCGTCGGCCATCAGCCCGGCCGAGATGCCGACGTTGACGGCGTTCATGACCAGTACGTACGCCGCGGGCAGGAGCAGTAGCCCGGTGAACAGCGCCACCGCCGACACCGCCGCGTTGTTCGTCCACACCTGAGCGGCGAACGCGTCGTGCGGATGCTCGGAATAGTAGGTCTCGAACTCCCCGCCCGGAGCGGTCAGCGCGTCGGTGTCGGCCGGAATGCCCAATGCGCGGCGCGCGGCGGCCGAACCGGACACCCAGGTGCCGATCCCGCCCGAGACGGCCAGGAACAGCACCGCCACCGCCGCCCACCACGGCCACGCGCGGTACACCGCCGCCGGGAACCGGCGCGTGAAGAACAGCCCCACCTCCCGCCAGGCGTCGGCCTGGGTGCCGAGCGCCCGCCCGCGCGCCCGGGCCAGCAGCGCACCGAGACCGGCGATCAGCTCGGGATCGGGGGAATGCGACTGCAGCCGGGCCAGCTGTTGCGAGGTGCGGCGATACAGCAGCATCAGCTCGTCGGCCTCGGCGCCGGTCAGCCGCCGCTGCCGGGCCAGCTGGTCGAGCCGATCCCAGGATCGCCTGTGCGCGTAGGCATACGCGTCCACGTCCATCGGTTCCTCCCGTGGTCCACCGCAAGAGGCTAGTCTGTCTGCAGCATGGCCGTTTTCACTACCGGCGAAGCCGTCGCCCTGGACCTGCCGATCGCGCGCATCCCCACCCGGGCCGCGGCATTCGTCATCGATGTGGTGCTGCAACTGGTGGTGGGCTGGCTGCTGGTGCTCGGCGCCTCGGCCGTGCTGGTGTGGGTGCGGCCCGATACCGCGTGGCTGGACGTCGCTCTGCTGGTCATCGTCGTCTCCGTGCTGGCCGGCTACCCGATCACCTGCGAGACGCTGTTGCGCGGCCGCACCGTGGGCAAGCTGGCGCTGGGGCTGCGCGTGGTCCGCGAGGACGGCGGGCCCATCGACTTCCGCCACGCCCTCACCCGCGGACTCGCCGGCGCGATCGTCGACTTCTGGGCTCTGGGCGGGCTGGGGGTCGTCGCGGTGGTCACCTCGCTGTGTTCGCCCCGGGCGCGGCGGGTCGGCGACGTGCTCGCCGGCACGGTGGTCGTGCACGACCGGGCCCGGATTCCCATGCCCGCCTTGGCGGTCGCGCCGCCGTGGCTGCTGGGCTGGGTGCAGCGGCTCGATCTGTCCGGTCTGAGCGAAGACCTCGCCCTGCCGGTCCGGCAGTATCTGACCCGATTCCGGACGCTGACGCCCGAGGCGCAGCACAACCTCGGGGTCGCCCTGGTCGCCGCCGTCTGCGAGCAGTTGCGAGTGGTACCCCCGGTCGGCTACCCACCTCTACAGATCCTCGGTGCGGTGATCGCCGAGCGCCAGCGCCGCACCCTGACACCGGCGCCCGTCGCTCCCTCCCCGCAGCCCGTAGCTTGGCGGCAGCCGGCGTGATCCGGCGCTCCGGCGGCGGCGTGTGCCGTGCCGGGCCTGGAACCGTTGGTGGTGCACGTCTTTCCGGCCCGATTTCGGGGGGGAGGGGTGCCTGAGTGATCACCCTGTACGCCCGTAACGCCGCTCCACCGTCAGAGCGTGTCGTTCGGGAGTCTCCTGGGGGCACGTTCCTCGGCTCGTGTCGTCGCTCATCGGTACCGGGCCGGTCCTGCCGTATGCCGATGCCCTATCGGCCCGACGGCATTCGTATCCGGCGAGGCGCCGGTGTGGGCTCCGATCGTCACAGTCCGCCGGAGCGCTTGAGTTCCAGGTATTCGTCCGCCAGTTGTGCGGGCAGGCGGTCGGGGGCGGCGGCTACCACGTCGATACCCTTGCGGCGCAGGGATTCCCGGGTCGCCGTGCGCTCGGCGAGCAGGGATTCGGCGGCGGCCGCAGTATAGATCTCGTCCGCCGTGCCGTACCGCGCCGCCGCCGCGGCCACATCCGGATCGGTGACCGAGACGATCAGGACTCGGTGCCGCTGGGTGAGCACTGGCAGCACCGGCAGCAGATTCTCTTCCACCATCGCCCCGTCCAGGCTGGTGAACCACACGATCAGGCTGCGGCGGCGCGAGCGCTGCACCACCGTCCGGGCCAGGCCGACGGTGTCGGTGTCGACCAGGGCGGGGACGACGCCGGACAGGGCGTGCATCAGCCTGGGCTGCAAGCCCTTTCCGCTGCTGCCCTGCACCTCGGCCCGCACCCGCCGATCGTAGGCGAGCAGGTCGACGGTGTCTCCGGCCGCGGCGGCCAGCCCGCCCAGCAGCAGCGCGGCCTCGATGTTCACATCCAGCCGGGTGCCCGCGCCGATCCGGCCGGCGCCGAGCCGCCCGGTGTCGAGCACCAGCAGCACTCGGCGGTGCCGTTCCGGTCGCCAGGTACGCACCAGGACATCGGCGGCGCGCGCGGTGGCCCGCCAGTCGATCGCCCGGACGTCGTCGCCGGGAACGTATTCGCGGAAGGAGTCGAATTCCGAGCCCTGGCCGCGCGCGTTGATCACCGTGCTGCCCTCGAGCAGGTGGAGCTCTGCGACCTTCGAGGCGAGCATTCCCTCGCTGCGGAACGGCGGCAGCGCGCGCAGCCGGGCGGGGACGTCGCGGCGGAACTGCTTGCCCGCCAGGCCCATCGGGCCGAACAGTCGCAGGGTCACCGGGCCCGCCGCGCGGTCGCCGCGGTAATCCGGTCGCAGCGTGGTGGGCAGCCGAGTTCGGGTGTTCGGCGGCAGGTGCAGCGGATACGAGCGGGTGGTGGCGTGCGCGCTGTCGGGCCAGTCGTCCCACAACCGGCCGCGCAGGGTGCGGTCGCCGTGGTTCAGCACCGTCAACTCGACGGTCGTCGACTGTCCCGACCGGACGGTGGTGTGCGGGCTGCGGGACAGCCGCAGGTGCTCGGCCCGGCCCACGGCCAGCACATCGACGATTGCCAGTACGGCCAGTAGCGCGGTGAGCAGCACCACGGCCCACCAGGTCGCCAGCGCCGTCGCGCCCACCGCGGCGACCGCGGCGACCGCGGCCAGCCGTCCCGTGACGACCATCGCCTACACCGGGACCGGCACCGACAGCAGCAGCGACGACAGCACGCTCTCGGTCGTCACGCTGTCCAGTTCCGCCTCCGGGCGCAGCTGCAGCCGATGCCGGAGCACCGGCACCGCAACGGTCTTCACGTGATCGGGCGTCACGAAGCCGCGGCCGGTGAGCCACGCGAGGCCGCGCGCGGCGGCCAGCAGCGCGGTGGCGCCGCGGGTGGAGGCGCCGTGCTGGACCGCGGGTGCCGCCCGAGTGGACCGGCACAGGTCGACGATGTAGGCCAGCACCTCCGGATTCACCGGCACCCCGGCCACCGCGGACCGCGCCGCCGTGAGGTGATCCGGCCCGGCGACCGGGCGCAGGCCCGCGGCCGGCAGGTCCCGCGGGTCGAATCCGGCGGCGTGTCGCTGCAGGATGCGGAATTCGTCGTCGCGGCCGGGCAATTCGATATCGACCTTGAACAGGAACCGGTCCAGCTGCGCCTCCGGCAGCGGGTAGGTGCCCTCCTGCTCGATCGGGTTCTGGGTGGCCACCACGACGAATGGTTCCGGCAGCGGCTGGGGCTTGCCGTCCACCGAGACCTGCCGCTCCTCCATCGATTCCAGCAGCGCGGACTGGGTTTTCGGCGGTGTGCGGTTGATCTCGTCGGCCAGCAGCAGATTCGTGAACACGGGGCCGCGACGGAAGGTGAATTCGGCCGAGTGCGGGTCGTAGATCTGCGATCCGGTGACATCGCCGGGCATCAGGTCCGGCGTGAACTGGACCCGGGCGTGATCGAGGTCCAGCGCCGTCGCCAGCGAGCGCACCAGCAGCGTCTTCGCCACGCCCGGAACGCCTTCCAGCAGCACGTGGCCGCGGCACAGCAGCGCCAGCACCAGGAACATCACGGCCTGGTCGTTGCCGACGACGGCCTTGCCGATCTCGTCGCGTACCGCGCCGAGGGCCCGCAGGGCGTCCTCGGCGGTCGGGGTGTGCTGGGTGTCCGCACTGGTCATCAGGTCTCCGTCATCCGATCTCCGATTCGATTCTTCGCAGTTGCGCGGCAACCAGTCGCAGCGTCTCGTCGTCCGGGACCGGGCCGAACAGGGCAGTGCCGATATCGGCGGCGGGCAGGCCCGTGCGGCCGGCGACCGCGGCGACGATCCGGTCGGCGGGCGCGTCCGCGGTCACGCCCAGGACGGTCCGGATTCGGCGCAGCGACGCCGCGCGCAGCGTGGCCGCCACGTGATCGCGGTCCCCGGACCTGCGGTACAGCGCCGCCTGCCCGGCGAGCAGTTCGTTCGCCGCGATCTGCACCGGGCGCGGCTCGCCGACGAGCGCGCCGCGGCGACGGGCCCGCCACCACACCACGATCGCGCCGAAGACCAGCCACTGCAGGCCACCGTAGGCCAGCCAGGCCGGTGTCCGCGCGAAGATCGAATCCGAGCCCTCGCCGAGATTCGGGGTGGGCGGCGAGTAGTCGTCGGGAGTCGGCGGAGGCTGCGTCGGCGGTTCGGGCGGTGGCGGTGCGCTGGGCGCGGTGGCCAGCTGGATCAGCAGGTAGACGATCAGCGCCAGCCCGATCACGGCGAGGAGAACGGCCCAGAACTTGGGATCGCGAATCAACTGCGGCAGCGGCGGAATCCGGATCGACCGGTCGCGCGGGGGCGCGGCCTCGACCGGCTCGGGCGGCGGGGGTGGAGCCAGCGAAAAGACGTCGGCCTGCTCGAGCCGCCGGTATTCGGCCTCGGTGGCCGCCCGGCCGCCGTAGACGACCTCGTCGAAACCGTCTGCGGCGGTGGGTAGCTCGCCGGCCCGGTCGGGCAGCGCGGCAACCGCGTCGGTGGCGGTCTCCCGGGCGGTGCGGGATCGCCGGACCGCCAGGACGCCGCGCTGCTCCAGGCCGCGCACCACGGCCCGGTATCGCTCGCGCAGGGCGGTGTCGTAGTCGTGCTGTCCCGCCGCCGCTTCCGCCGCACCGCGGTGATCGCCGGCGGCGCCGAGCGCGGGTGGCGGCGGCGCCGGTGGTTCGTCGATGCCCGGTGGCGAATAGATCGGCGGTGGCGGGGTACGGAGTGGAGGGGTGCCCGCCGGATCGGTTCCGGTCATGCCGCCCCCGCCCGGGTTCGGTTGCCCACCACCGGAATCCGGATGTCCCAGCCCTCGCGCCGGCAGCGGCGATCGGCGTAGCCGACCACGTCGGCGGCCGATTCCACCGCCTCGGCGAGGGCGGCGAACAGCAGGACGGTGGCCGTCGACAGGACGATCGCGGCCCAGCGGTGGGTGCCGGAGATTTCCGAGACGAACAGCGTGCCGCCGACCAGCGGCACGATCAGCACCAGCAGCACGCCACGCAGGTACAGCCACACCCCGGTCAGCCGCCACTCACCGCCCGCCGCAAGGGTTTTCGCCCGTGTTGCCGCGGTGCGGTAGGGCATCGGCTGCCCGAACGGCGCCGAATCCCCGGACGGCGCCGACTCGTCCAACAGCGCCGGAACCGTCAGGCACCGTCGTGCCCGCAGCCAGCCGAGCCAGACCAGTGCGGGCAGCACAGTGACGACGAATATCGCGCCCAGCGCGAGCACGCCGAGGCCGATCAGGGTGGACACCGCCCGGTACCGCAGCAGCGGACCCGCCGCGCGTCTCAGGTCCCGGAGGGCCGACCGTCGATCGATCGGACGCCGGTGCAGGCTCGCCAGCCCGGCCGGCACGGTCACCCCGCGCACGTACCAGCGCAGCAGCCAGGCGAGTACCACCGTGGAAAGCACCGCGGCCCAGGCCGTTCCGGCATCGGAACCGCCCGTCGCGGCCGATCCGGCGACGGTGAGGGCGGCCACCGCGCCGACCGCGATCAGATATGCGGCCCCCACCAGCCCGCCCAGCAACCGGATGTGTTCCGTGAGCACCGCGAACGGCAGATCCAGCGACTCCCGGAAGGTCAGCGGCCGGACCGGAAGCCGTTCCGGAGCATCGGAGCCGGGGATCGGGGCCGCCCCCGCACCGGAATGGTCCGTGGTCACGTCGGCGTCACCGGTCCGGTGGACGCGCTCCGTCGGGGATCGAAGGCCGGGCGTGGCGGCCGGGCACGGACGTGGGGCGGCCGAGTGCGCGAATAACCCATCTGTCCGCCTTCTTCGCCGATGCCGGGTGCCCCCACGGTGCGGGATACTTCGTTTCCCCTACGCACAATAATGTGCACGGCCGGACAAAGCTGCGTGCCGGCCGGATCGGCCGGTTCAGAGCGCCAGCAGGCGAGCGACCACGGCGCGATAGCGGTCCGGGTCGACGGAGGGCATGCCGAGCAGGGCGCGCAGGTAGACGCCGTCGCCGACCAGGCGGATGACCTCGGCGCGGACCGGATCGTCGACCTCGTCGTCCAGGGCCGCGCCCCAGGTCGACATGACCTCGGCGAGGGCGCGGCGCACCTCGTCGTCGCGCTCGTCGTGCGGGGCGTCGACCGTGCGCATGGCCGCCACCATGGACCGGTACAGCGCCAGCTCCAGTGCGTCGGAGTCGTTGTCGGGGCTCGGCGCCTGCAGATACCACTCGGCGACCGACTTGCCCTGCGCCACGGCATTGTTCAACTGCTGGTCGGTGCGTTCACCGAGGCGCCGCACGAGGCCGGCCAGCAGCGCGTCCTTGTTCTTGAAGTGGTACAGCAGGCCGCCCTTGGAGACACCGGCGGTCGCCGCCACGTTCTCCAGGGTCACCTGGGACATGCCCTTGTCCAGCAGCAGGGTCTCCAGTGCGTCGAGTATCCGGTCGCGGGTGGTGGTCGTCACGGTCCTCGACTGTACCGTCCGGACGGTAATCTTTGGTACTGTACCGTCTGGACGGTAAAACTCTCTGCCGTCGAACGCCGACGACACGGAAGTCGAGAACGACAGAAGGGCAGAAGGACGATGGACACCCGCAACGCCACCGCGATCCCGCGCCGGGCAACTGCCCGGGACTGGGCAGGCCTCGGCGTTCTGGTACTGGCGTTGCTGCTCGTCTCCGTGGATGCCACGGTGCTGGATATCGCGGTCCCCGCGATCAGCGCCCACCTGGCTCCCAGCACGTCGCAACTGTTGTGGATCATCGACGTGTACTCGTTCGTGCTGGCGGGTCTGCTGGTCACGATGGGTGCACTCGGTGATCGCGTCGGTCGCCGCCGGCTGCTGCTGCTCGGCGCCGCCGGGTTCGGCGTCGCCTCCGTGCTTGCCGCGTGGTCGGTGAATCCGGAGATGCTGATCGCCGCGCGCGTGCTGCAGGGCGTCGCCGGTGCCACGCTGATGCCGGCCACCCTGGGCCTGATCCGCGCGATGTTCACCGACGCGCGCCAGCGCACCACCGCGATCGCGGTGTGGAGCGCGGCGGCCGCCGGTGGCGCGGCGTTCGGGCCGCTGCTGGGCGGCTGGCTGCTGGAGCATTTCTGGTGGGGCTCGGTGTTCCTGATCAACCTGCCCGTGATGCTGGTGCTCGTGGCGCTCGGCCCGATCCTGGTGCCCGAGTCGCGGGATCCGCATCCGGGCCGTTTCGACCTGGTCAGCGCCGGGCTGTCGATGATGGCGCTGGTGCCGGTCGTGTACGCGGTCAAGGAGACCGCCGCGCACGGCCCGAGTCTCGTGCGGCTGGGCGTCGCGCTGGTCGGCGCGTTGGCGGGCGTGTTGTTCGTGCGCCGGCAGCGCCGCCTGGCCGACCCGATGCTGGATCTGCGGCTGTTCGCGCTGCCGCGGTTCCGTACCGCGGTGCTGACCAATCTGCTGGCGGTGTTCGCGCTGGCCGGTGTGCTGTTCTTCGGGTCGCAGTATCTGCAGCTGGTGCAGGGGCGTTCGGCACTGGACGCCGGGCTGTACCTGCTGCCGGGCATGCTCGCCAGCATGGTGTCCGCGCTGGTGTCGGCGTGGTTGGTGCGCTGGTGGCAGCCGAGCCGGGTGCTGGCCGGGGCGCTGGTGGTGGCCGCGCTCGGCGCCGGGCTGTTCGTTCGGCTCGGTGCGGATCCGGCGGCCGGTGTCGGCGCATTCGTCGCCGGGTTCCTGCTCGTCGGCGCGGGTGTCGGTGTGGCGCTGACGGTCTCGTCGGATCTGGTGGTCGGCTCGGCGCCGCCCGCGCGCGCCGGTGCGGCGGCCGCGGTGTCGGAGACCGCGTACGAGGCGGGCATCGCGCTCGGTGTCGCGGTGCTGGGCAGCGTGGTGATGTCGATGTTCCGGTACGGACTGGACGTGTCCGCGGTACCGGCGCCGCAGCTGGGCGCCGCGCGCGAATCGCTCGGCGGTGCCGTGGACGTGTCCGCGGGCCTGCCGGATCAGGTGGCCGCGACGCTACTCGATTCGGCGCGCGCGGCCTTCGTGTCCGGTATCCACCTGGCGTCGATCGCGACCGCCGCGATCCTGTTGCTCGCGGCGGTCATCGCCGCCCGCACCGCGACGTCCCCGGAGCGGCCGGCACTCGATCGTGGCACCGGGCCGCGGGAGCTGTCCGCCACCGAGCGGGTCCCCTGAGAGCCGGGTTCGTCCTGTCGGTCGGTCCGGACGGTCGGCATTGTCGCGCTCACCACATCCTCGGCCCGGCCCTGTCCGCCGACGTCACCGGACCGGCGCCGCGCGGGACCGGCCCGCCCGAGCTGATCTCGCGCGGCATCGTTCTCGTTCGTCGGGTGCGCGACGATTCGGGGCCGCAGGGCGTCCGGTCGGACGGGGCCGACTGGACGGGCATCCGGGAAAACCGTTGGTAGCTGGGCTTTTACATGTTCTACGTGAAACAATCCGCGTTTTCCGGGCGTGTCGTGCCGGGTCAGTCCCTACCGGGCGGGGGGAGTTGGCGCGGATCTCGGTGCTCGAATTCCCGGGCACCGGTGCGGGCGGCGACGGCGTCGTACCGGTTCGGCGTGGTCAGGCCCGCGCGGGCCGGATCCTGCGCGTCGACGATCCGGGATGCCACCTGCTGGGCGTACGGGTCCGAACCGGGGGCCGGTCCGCCGTGGCCCGATTCGTCGGAGTGCACCGTGACCTTGCGGGTACGGCGCAGGGTGAAGGTGATCTCCTCCGCCTCCTCGATCGCGTGCCGGACGGTCCGCAGTGGGTGCGTGGCGGTGCCGACGGCGTTGGCGACGAACGAGGGCACCAGCGGCCGGATCCAGCGGGCCGCGGTATCGGAGAACGGCACCGTGCCGATCACCGGAAGTTCCAGGCCGGCCTCCTTTTTCGCCGGCGGAACGCCGGTACCCGAGGAGGGCCGGGCGGGCAGGCCGGACGATGACATGGTTGCCTCCCGGGGAACGGGGTCGTGCTGTCGATGCTCGGGCGCGGGCGGAAGTTCGGCCAGCGTCTCGAAGTCGGCGACCGCCCGGCGCGCGGGTTCGGTGATGCCGATCTCGAAGTTGCCGAGGGCGGCGACGATGCGGGTGCGCTGCCGCTCGCGGTCGATGGCGGTGTCGGCGTGCGCGGCCAGCCGGGTCGCGGCCAATTCTTGGTCGGCGCGCAGACTTTCGGCCTCGGCGCGGACCTCCGCCCGCTTGATCGCGATAGCCGCCGCGGCGTCCTGCTCGGCCCGGTCGACCACCGCCCGCGCCGCCATGCGGCGTTCGAACGAGGTCTCCCCGCGCCACCAGCGCACCAGCAGGGGCAGCAGAGCGAGTACGACGCCCACCGCGAGGGTCGCGAAGCGCAGCAGCAGGCCGCCGGCGTGGCCCGTGGTGTAGTCGTTCATCGCCAGCCAGCGCGCGCCCAGTCCGCGATCGCCGGTTCCGACCGCGCCGGCGCGGGCCCGGTCGAGGTCCTGCTGCCGTCCGGCGATCCGATCGTCGAGCGGCCGCACCCGCGCCTGCGACGCGACCAGCCGGGCACGGGCGTCGTCGAGCATGGCGTTCGCGGTCTGTGCCTCCGGTCCCTGGCCCGGCACTCCGGTGATCTTGGTCTGCGGGCATTCCGGCGTCGGGTTGTATTCACAGCGAGCGACGATCAGGGCCTGTTCGATATCGCCCTGTGCCGCGGCGACCGTTCGGTCCAGCTCGGCCCGCTCGGTGCGTGCCTGTGCCAGTTCGGCGCGAGCGGTGACCGCCGCGGGCGCGGATTCGGCGTCGCGCCTTGCCCTTTCGTCGAGCGTCCGGTCGACGCTGCCGCCGAGCAGCACGGTCCCGGCGAGTTCGGCGATCACCACACCGGCCAGCACCGCCACGACGACGCGGCCGATCAGCCGGCCGCGGCGGCCGGGCAGCGCGGCAGTGGACAACGTCCGCGAAGAGGGGGTGGACAGTGCCCGAGAACCGGCCGCGACCAGCAGCACGGTGAGCAGTGTCGCGATCGCGACGCCGAGCGGCGGCCAGTGCGCCGCACCGGTGGCCGCGGCGACCACCACGCCGGACACCGCGGCGAACAGCAGCACCGCCGCGCCGCCGACCGCGTAGCCGGAGCGTTCGTGCCGGTCGATGGGTCCGGTGTCGGCGCCACCGAGCCAGGCCAGCGGCGCGGCGACGGAGAATCGGGAGGCCGGGTCGCCGGACGCGGTGGCAGCGGGCGACTCGGGGATGTGGGGGGCGGTCATGGGATCTCACATCCTCCAAGTCCCAGGGATTTTCGCGGGCTCGGCGACAGTCGTTCGGTGTCGCCCACACGGCGGATCGAGCCCGGCGGCGGCTCGCATCACCGCGGTGGCCTCGCCGAGCACGGCCGAGGACCGTGCGCGATCAGACACAGCGTGACAGGCTGGGGCCCGTTCTACCGAGTACGCCCCCGGGTATGTGGTCAGGTTCACAGATCATCGGCGAGTGCTACATCGCGGGCGCTCCCGAATCCATGGGGCACGGTGGTATGGACAATGGCCCGGAATTCGGTTCGGGCTCGGCGACAGGAGGTTTCGCATGCGTGGCGCCGTCCTCGCACTGACCGCGGCGATGTCGTTCGGGGCGGTATCCGTCCAGTTGTTGCCGATCCCCGCGGATCCCGTGGCGGCGGTCGCCGCCGCGGAGGTACCCGGCGATCCGGCCACCCCCGCTGTGGCCACTCCCGGCACGGCGGGCCCCGAAACCCTCGACCGCCTGGTGGAACTGGTGCTGGAGCGGCTGAACACCGCCGACGCGGTGGCCGCCGCCAAGTGGGCGACCTCCGTCCGCACCGGACAACCACCGGTGATCGACGACCCCGTGCGCGAGACCGAGGTCTACGACTCGATGGCCGCCCTGGGCGCCGACCTGGGTCTGCCGGACTCGTGGGTGCGGCAGGTGTTCCTCGGCCAGATCGAGGCCAACAAGATCGTGCAGCGCGGGCTGCACGGCCGGTGGCGGTTCGATTCGCGTTCGGTGCCCGCGACACCGCCCGACCTGGCCGCCGTCCGCCCGGTGATCGATCGGGCGAATGTCGGCATCGTGCGGGAGCTGGCCCGGGGCCGCGCGCTCCTGACCGGGCCCGACTGCACCCAGCGGCTGACCGGCACGGCGCTCGGCGTGCTGAGCTCGGGACGTGTCGATCCGCTGCACGGTGCGGCGCTGGTTCGCGGTTCCGCCGCGCTGTGCTCGGCACCCTGATTCGCGCTGTGCTCGGCACCTTGATTCGCGCTGTGCTCGGCACCCTGATTCGGGTCGCCGGGCGAGGGGCACCGCTGTGTGAGAAACCGCACGCGGTGGGTTTGCTGGCATGGTGCTGAGAGGTTTGTCCGGGAAAGCAAGCCGTACGGTCTGAACGCAGCTGCCTCCTGCTTCCCGCGTATCCGGAACGTCTCCTTCGCGTGACCGCGAAGTTAGCCGCCTTACAGTCGGTTTGTCCGTGGCGGAGCCTGGGAATTCTTTATTGATGCAGGTAAGAGGGCATCTTGCGGCGTATGTGCAGGCACAGCGAGCGGTGCGGCGCGACGATGGCGAACAGTGGCAAACACGACTCAGTGATCATCCAACCCTGCTTTACACTGGAGAACGCGCAGGTAGTGGAGGACCCATGAAGAAGCCCAGGTAGTAGCCATTATTAGCACAACCTAAGTTGGTTGGGCTCAGGTCCTGACTTATCGTTTGCTCTTATGTCGGGCACGAAATGTCCGACTACATCGCCCGTTCCGGCCACGAGCCGTGGCACCCAGCCTAGCGGGCGACAACGGCTCGGTGGGTAGGGAATTCGTAAGAGTTCCGTTACCGCCGAGCACCCGGCTACGACATCGAAGCGGGTAGGACAACTGGAGAGTCGACTGCACGGGATGACCATCAGCGCCGCTGGTCTCCGAAACGTCCGGGCGCAGTCTAGACGGAAGCGTTCGACGAAGGCCCGATTTCATCGAAGGCCTGATTTTTGAAGGCAGAGGCATGACGCAACTTCCTGGCCACCGGTCACCGGGGTCCCACGGGCAGCACCGCAACCCGGGACCCACCGGTCTCTACGATCCGGCGTACGAGCACGACGCGTGTGGCGTCGCGTTCGTCGTCGACATGCACGGCCGCCGCAGCCGCGACATCGTCGACAAGGCTATTACGGCATTGCTGAACCTGGAACACCGTGGTGCCGCGGGCGCCGAGCCCAACTCGGGTGACGGCGCCGGCATCCTGATCCAGGTTCCGGATCGGTTCTTCCGTGCTGTTCTCGCCGAATCGGACGCCGCCTTCGAACTTCCTCCCGAGGGTTCCTACGCCACCGGCATCGCCTTCCTGCCGCAGGCCCGCCGGGAGGCGGCCCGCGCCCGGTACCACGTGGAGAAGATCGTCCGGGAAGAGGGCCTGGCCGTACTCGGCTGGCGCGAGGTGCCCATCGACGAGTCGTCGCTGGGCGCGCTGTCGCGCGACGCGATGCCGACCTTCCGCCAGCTCTTCATCGCCTCGCCGCCCGATTCGTCCGAGCAGCTGTCCGGCATGGATCTCGAGCGCCGCGCCTACGTGGTGCGCAAGCGCGTCGAGCGCGAGCTCGGCAAGCAGGGCCCCGGCGAGGGCGCGGTCGGGCGCGAGACCGTCTACTTCCCGAGCCTGTCCGGCCAGACCTTCGTCTACAAGGGCATGTTCACCACGCCGCAGCTGCGGGCGTTCTACCTGGATCTGCAGGACGACCGGATGGAATCCGCGCTGGGCATCGTGCACTCGCGCTTCTCCACCAACACCTTCCCGTCCTGGCCGCTGGCGCATCCGTTCCGCCGGGTCGCGCACAACGGCGAGATCAACACCGTCACCGGCAACGAGAACTGGATGCGGGCCCGCGAGGCGCTGCTGAACTCCGACGTGTTCGGCGTCGACCACGAGGGCCGCAACCGTCTGGAGAAGGTCTTCCCGGTGTGCACCCCGGGCGCGTCGGACACCGCCCGCTTCGACGAGGTGCTGGAACTGCTGCACCTGGGCGGCCGCAGCCTGCCGCACGCGGTGCTGATGATGATCCCGGAGGCCTGGGAGCGGGCGGAGTCGATGGACCCGGCGCGCCGCGCCTTCTACCGCTACCACTCGTTCCTGATGGAGCCGTGGGACGGGCCCGCGTCGGTGTGCTTCTCCGACGGCACCGTCATCGGCGCGGTGCTCGACCGCAACGGCCTGCGACCCTCGCGCGTGTGGGTCACCGACGACGGCCTGGTCGTGATGGCCTCCGAGGTCGGCGTGCTGGATATCGATCCGGCCAAGGTGGTGAAGAAGACCCGATTACAGCCCGGCCGCATGTTCCTCGTGGACACCTCGCAGGGTCGCATCATCGACGACGACGAGATCAAGACCCAGCTCGCCACCGAGAACCCGTACCAGGAGTGGCTGGACGAGGGTCCGACGAAGCTGTCCGACCTGCCCGATCGCCCGCATGTGCACATGTCGCACGACCGGGTGCTGATCCGGCAGCAGATCTTCGGCTACACCACCGAGGAGCTGAGCCTGCTGGTCTCGCCGATGGCCAAGACCGGCGGCGAGGCGCTCGGCTCGATGGGCACCGATACCCCGATCGCGGTGCTGTCGGCCCGCCCGCGGCTGCTGTTCGACTACTTCTCGCAGCTGTTCGCGCAGGTCACCAACCCGCCGCTGGATGCCATCCGCGAGGAGATAGTGACCAGCCTGCGCAGCATGATCGGCCCCGAGGCCGACCTGCTGCACCCGAGTGCGGAGTCCAGTCGCCAGATCACGTTGACCTCGCCGATCCTGGACAACGACGAACTGGCCAAGCTCGTCCACATCAACGACGACGGCTCGCATCCGGGCCTGCGCTCGGTGGTCGTGCACGGCCTGTACCCGGTCAAGAAGGGCGGCAAGGGCCTGCGCAAGGCGCTGCAGGCGATCAACGAGCAGGTGTCGGCCGCGATCGACGGCGGCGCGCGCATCATCGTGCTGTCCGACCGCGAGTCCAACGAGAAGCTGGCGCCGATCCCGTCGCTGCTGTTGACCTCCTCGGTGCACCACCATCTGGTGCGCGAGCGCACCCGCACGATGGTCGGCCTGGTCGTGGAGGCCGGTGACGCCCGCGAGGTACACCACATGGCGACGCTGGTGGGCTTCGGCGCGGCCGCGATCAATCCGTATATGGCCTTCGAGTCGATCGAGGACATGCTCGAGCGGCACTCGCTGGAGCTGCCCGGCAGTACCGGCGATCTGGCCGTCGACTACGACAAGGCGGTCAAGAACTACATCAAGGGCGCCGGCAAGGGCGTGCTGAAGGTGATGTCCAAGATGGGCATCTCCACCATCGCCTCCTACCGCGGCGCCCAGCTGTTCCAGGTCGTCGGCCTGGCGCAGGAGCTGTGCGACCAGTACTTCACCGGCCTGAACTCGCCGCTGGACGGCATCGGCCTGGACGAGATCGCCGGCGAGGTCGCGGCCCGGCACCGGGTGGCGTTCCTGGAGAACCGCAACGAGCGCGCGCACCGCGAGCTCGAGGTCGGCGGCGAGTACCAGTGGCGGCGCGAGGGCGAGTATCACCTGTTCAACCCGGACACGGTGTTCAAGCTGCAGCACGCCACCCGTTCCGGCCAGTACAAGATCTTCAAGGAGTACACCAGGCTGGTCGACGACCAGTCCGAGCGGCTGGCCTCGCTGCGCGGCCTGTTCAAGGTGAAGACCGAAGGGCGCCATCCGATTTCGATCGACGAGGTCGAGTCGGCGCGCGATATCGCCAAGCGGTTCTCCACCGGCGCGATGAGCTACGGCTCCATCTCCGCCGAGGCGCACGAGACCCTGGCGATCGCGATGAACCGCCTGGGCGGCCGGTCGAATTCGGGCGAGGGCGGCGAATCGCCGGCCCGGTTCGAGCCCGAGGAGAACGGCGACTGGCGGCGCAGCGCGATCAAGCAGGTGGCGTCCGGCCGCTTCGGCGTGACCGCGCACTACCTGACCAACTGCACCGATATCCAGATCAAGATGGCGCAGGGCGCGAAACCCGGTGAGGGCGGGCAGCTTCCGGCGCACAAGGTATATCCGTGGGTCGCCGAGGTGCGGCACTCCACGCCGGGCGTCGGCCTGATCTCGCCGCCGCCGCACCACGACATCTACTCGATCGAGGATCTGGCGCAGCTGATCCACGACCTGAAGAACGCGAACCCGCAGGCTCGGGTGCACGTGAAGCTGGTCGCCGAGCCAGGTGTCGGGACGGTCGCGGCGGGCGTGTCGAAGGCGCACGCCGACGTGGTGCTCATCTCGGGCCACGACGGCGGCACCGGCGCCTCGCCGCTGACCTCGCTCAAGCACGCCGGCGGTCCCTGGGAGCTCGGCCTGGCCGAGACCCAGCAGACGCTGCTGCTCAACGGCCTGCGCGACCGAATCGTGGTGCAGGTCGACGGCCAGATGAAGACCGGCCGCGACGTGATGATTGCCGCGCTGCTCGGTGCCGAGGAGTACGGCTTCGCGACCGCGCCGCTGGTGGTCTCGGGCTGCATCATGATGCGGGTGTGTCACCTCGACACCTGTCCGGTGGGCGTCGCGACGCAGAATCCGGTGCTGCGCCAGCGGTTCACGGGTAAGCCGGAGTTCGTCGAGAACTTCATGCTGTTCATCGCCGAGGAGGTGCGCGAGCTGCTGGCCGCGCTGGGCTTCCGCACGCTCGACGAGGCCATCGGCCGGGTCGACCTGCTCGACACCACCAAGGCCAAGGAGCACTGGAAGGCGGCCAAGCTGGACCTGTCGCCGATCCTCGACGACGTCGAGACGGCGTTCATGTACCAGGACCGCCGCCGCACCAAGGACCAGGACCACGGCCTGGACAAGGCGCTGGACAACGAGCTGATCGCGCAGTCCGCCGATGCGCTGGAACGCGGCAAGCCGGTGAAGTTCGAAACCAAGATCACGAACGTGAACCGGACGGTCGGCACCATGCTCGGCCACGAGGTGACGAAGCTGTACGGCGGCGCCGGCCTGCCCGACGACACCATCGACATCACCTTCACCGGTTCGGCGGGCAACAGCTTCGGCGCGTTCGTGCCGGCGGGTATCACGCTGCGGGTGTTCGGCGACGCGAACGACTATGTCGGCAAGGGGCTTTCGGGCGGTCGCCTGATCCTGCGGCCCGCCCTGAACGCCCCCGCCGAGTTCGTGGCGGAGCGGAACATCATCGCGGGCAACGTGATCCTGTTCGGCGCCACCAACGGGCAGGCGTTCATCCGCGGCGCGGTGGGTGAGCGATTCGCGGTCCGCAACTCGGGCGCCACGGCGGTGGTCGAGGGCGTGGGCGACCACGGCTGTGAGTACATGACCGGCGGTCGCGTGGTCATCCTCGGCGACACCGGCCGCAACTTCGGCGCCGGCATGTCGGGCGGCATCGCGTTCGTCTACGACCCGGACGGCACCTTCGACAGGAGGGTCAACGCCGAGCAGGCCGATGCGATCGAGCAGCTGTCCGGCGACGACTTCACCTGGTTGCGCGACGTCGTGACCCGGCACCGCGACGAGACCGGTTCCGATGTCGCGGACCGGATTCTCGGTGACTGGTCGCAGCAGGTGAATCACTTCGTGAAGGTGATGCCGCGCGACTACAAGAAGGTCCTGCTCGCCATCTCCGAGGCCGAGAAGGCCGGCCGGGATGTGGGCGAGGCGATCATGGAGGCCGCTCGTGGCTGACTGCATGTGGACGAGGCGCTGTCACCATTCGGGGTCGCCCGTCGCTGAGAATTTTGTTGGTAAGGCGCGAAGGGCAGAGGCCGTTCATGGGTGACGCACAAGGATTTCTGAAGCACACGACCAGGGAGCTGCCCGAGCGGCGGCCGGTTCCGCTGCGGCTGATGGACTGGAAAGAGGTCTACGAGGAGGGTTTCCCGGACGAGACCCTGCAGACCCAGGCCAGCCGCTGCATGGACTGCGGAATTCCGTTCTGCCACAACGGATGCCCGCTGGGTAACCTGATTCCCGAGTGGAACGACCTGGTATACCGGGGCAATTGGCGCGAGGGCATCGATCGCCTGCACGCCACCAACAACTTCCCGGAGTTCACCGGGCGGCTGTGCCCCGCGCCGTGCGAGGCGTCGTGCGTGCTCGGGATCAACCAGGATCCGGTGACCATCAAGCAGGTCGAGGTCGAACTCATCGAGAACGCCTTCGACGAAGGCTGGGTGGCCCCGGTGTATCCGACCAGGCTGACCGGCAAGAAGGTCGCCGTGGTGGGGTCGGGGCCGTCCGGCCTGGCGGCGGCCCAGCAGCTGACCAGGGCCGGTCACACGGTGACGGTGTTCGAGCGCGACGACCGCATCGGCGGCCTGATGCGCTACGGCATCCCGGAGTTCAAGATGGAGAAGCGCTTCATCGACCGCCGGCTGGCGCAGATGGAGGCGGAGGGCACGGTCTTCAAGACCGGCGTGAACGTCGGCGTCGACATCACGGCCGCCCAGCTGCGCGAGCGGTTCGACGCGGTGGTGCTCGCCGGCGGCGCGACGATCGCGCGCGATCTGCCGATTCCGGGCCGCGACCTGGACGGCATCCATCAGGCGATGGAGTTCCTGCCGCAGTCCAACCGCGTGCAGCTGGGCGATCCGATCACCGACGAGAACGGCCTGCCCCCAATCAATGCCCGGGGCAAGAGGGTCGTCATCATCGGTGGCGGCGACACCGGCGCCGACTGCCTGGGCACCTCGCACCGGCACGGCGCGGCGAGCGTGCATCAGTTCGAGATCATGCCGCGGCCGCCGGAGACCCGCGCGGAGTCCACGCCGTGGCCGACCTACCCGCTGATGTACCGGGTGTCCTCGGCCCACGAGGAGGGCGGCGAGCGGGTGTACTCGGTCAACACCGAGCGCTTCGTCGGGGAGGACGGCAAGGTGACGGCCCTGCACGCGCACGAGGTGCAGATGGTCAACGGCCGGTTCGAGAAGGTCGAGGGCAGCGACTTCACCCTGGAGGCCGAGCTGGTGCTGCTGGCCATGGGCTTCACCGGACCGCAGAAGGCCGGTCTGCTCGAGGATCTGGGCGTGGGCTACGACCAGCGCGGCAACGTCAAGCGCGACACCGACTGGCAGACCACCGTCCCCGGCGTATTCGCCGCCGGTGACATGGGCCGCGGCCAGTCGCTGATCGTGTGGGCCATCGCCGAGGGACGGGCCTGCGCGTCCGCGGTGGACCGGTTCCTCGAGGGCGAGTCGGCGCTGCCGTCGCCGATTACGCCGACGACGGTCGCCCAGCGCTGACCGGCGACAGCGCACCGAATACACGGAAGTGCCCGCGGCCGCTGCCGCGGGCACTTTCTCGTCCACGGCCGAGTGGATTATGTTCGCGCCCCGGTCGTTTCGCGTGGGCACGGCCGTTCCCGCGGAGCCGGCGGCTGCGACGGAAATCGGACGAGTTCGGGTGGTCGAATGGCACTTCGGGTATATGCCCTCTATTCTTAGCGTCGGTTGTGGCACCGAACCGGCCCTTTGGTCTGTTTCCAAGCTCATAAGAACGAGTGATCCCGGTTAGCCTTTCGTTAACCGAATGGAAATTCGGTTGCCGCACCATGATCAGCAAAGATGGTCGGGATGTCCCCGTGCTGGGGCGGGCTTGAACTGGAGCGGTATGCGGTTGAAGAAGTTGGTCGCGGCTGCAGGGGCAGCGACAGCGGTGTTGTCTGGCGTGGTAACCGGCGTCGCACTCGGAACCGGCCCCGCGGCAGCGGATCCGGGCTGCCCGAGCCTCTACGTGGTGGCGATCCCAGGAACCTGGGAGACCGGCGATCACAAACCCGAGGACATGGTCGGCCCGGGCATGCTGTCCGGCGTCACGCGCGGGCTGCCGAGCTCCGCGGAGGTCGACTACGTGTCGTACGCGGCGACCGCCTTTCCCTGGGAGGGCGATGTCTACGGGGCGTCCAAGAAGCAGGCGATAGATGCCGCGCGCGGGTTGATCCACGATATGGCCGGCCGCTGCGGCGGAACCCGCTACGCCCTGGTCGGATACAGCCAGGGCGCCGACGCGGCCGGCGATCTGGCCGCCGAGATCGGTACCGGCCTGAGCGTGGTGACGCCGGACCGGATCGCGGGTGTCGGTCTGATCTCCGATCCGCGGCGTTCGCCCGCCGATGTCCAGGTCGGCCCGGTGGTCGCCGGTGCCGGCGCGGGCGGGCCGCGGCCGGGTGGGTTCGGCTTCGTCAGCGACCGGGTCCGGACGATCTGCGCCGAGGGCGATCTGTACTGCTCGACCGACGATCAGGACTTCGTCACGCGCTTCGCGGGCTTCCTGGCCCAGGCGTCGGGAGCCACCGCGGCCAACCTGTGGCGCTACCAGCTGGAGGCCGGTTCGATAATCGGTGATCTGATGGCGCACGGCGGAATTCCGACGCTGGGGGCGCAGCTGTCCGAGGGCGCGAACAAGCAGCGGGTGGAGCAGCTCGAGGGCTTCTACGGTTCCGGTACGCACACCTCCTACGGTGACTACTCGGTCGGCGGCGGACAGACCGCCATCAGCTGGATGCGCAACTGGATCGCCGGCATGGCGTAATTCCCGGTCTCGCCGGATTTCGTACACGAACCGAGGGCCGCCCCGCGCGGGCGGCCCTCGGCCGTATCCACCCGGTTTCTCGGCCGGCAGTTTCCTGGGAGTTCGGGAGTTTCACGCCTGCTCGGCCAGGTTGCGCGGCAGCAGGTCCCAGACGTGACCGTTCTCGTTGATGGTCGCCGCGGTGCGCCGGCCGGTGCGCGAGTACAGGATTCGGGTGATCGAGCAGTAGTCGATCGGGAAGGTCAGCGGGCGTTCCAGCCCCAGGACGTCCTGCAGCAGCACATTGATCACGCCGCCGTGCGCGAAGACGACGACGGTGTCGGGGCGGTCCGCACCCGCGGCGATCTCCTCGGCGGCGGCGAGCACGCGGCCGAGGAATGCCGGGCCGTCGATCTGTTCGGGCAGGTGGCCCGCCTTGATGCGTTCGTAGGTTTCCTGGAACTCCCGGCGCGCGTCTTCGATCGGTACGTAGAAGGGTAGGTCGCGGTCGTACTCCGCGAGTCCGTCGACGATATCGACGGGCAGCCCCAGCTTGCCGGCGGTCGGTGCGGCCGTCTCGCGGGCGCGGCGCTGCGGGCTGCTCACCACGCGGGTGATGCGGTGCGGGCCGCCCTGCATCCGGGTCAGCGCGGCCGGGACGCGGTCGGCCTGTTCGATGCCCAGTTCGGCGAGCTCCGGATCGGCGGGACCGGAGGCGGTGAAGTCCCGCCGGGGTTGGGCATGACGGACGAGAACGAGCTGCACCTGTTCCACTCTGCCGTACCCGGGCAGCACTCTCCTGCCGGGGCCCGGCCGACGGGACGCGCGCCCGAGATCAGGTCCGCGGTTTCACCAACGGGAACGGGAGGGTCTCGCGGATGCTGCGGCCGGTGATCAGCATGACCACGCGATCCACGCCGACCCCCAGCCCGCCGGTCGGGGGCATCGCGAACTCCAGCGCCTCGAGGAAGTCCTCGTCCAGTTCCATCGCCTCCGGATCGCCGCCGGCGGCCAGCAGCGACTGCTCGGTCAGGCGCCGGCGCTGCTCGATCGGGTTGGTCAGCTCGCTGTAGGCGGTGCCCAGTTCCACGCCCCAGGCCACCAGGTCCCAGCGTTCGGCCACGCCCGGGACGTTGCGGTGGGCACGGGTCAGCGGCGAGACCGAGGTGGGGAAGTCGATGTAGAAGGTGGGCTCCTCGGTGCGGGACTCCACCAGATGCTCGTACATCTCCAGCACGATCTGCCCGGCGTCCCAGCCGAACTGGTGCGGCACGCCCGCCTTGTCGCACACCAGCCGCAGCCGCTCCACGTCGGTATCGGGGCCGATCTCCTCGCCGACGGCCGCCGAGACGGCGCCGTGCACCGTCCGCACCGGCCAGTCCCCGGAGATGTCCACCTCGGCCAGCGAACCGTCCGGCTTCGGGCGTAACGCCACGCATTTCCCGTTGGCCGCGACGGCGGCCTCCTGCACCAGCTGGCGGCAGGCGTGCATCATCCGCTCGTAATCGCTGTGCGCCTCATAGGCTTCCAGGATCGTGAACTCCGGGTTGTGGCTGTAGTCGACACCCTCGTTGCGGAATACCCGGCCCAGTTCGAACACCTTCTCCATACCGCCGACACACAGCCGCTTCAGGTACAGCTCCGGTGCGATGCGCAGGTACAGGTCCAGGTCGTAGGCGTTGATGTGGGTGCCGAACGGCGCGGCGTTGGCGCCGCCGTGCACCTGCTGCAGCACCGGCGTCTCGACCTCGAGAAATCCCCAGCCGTTCAACGTGTCCCGCAGCGAGCGCACCACCGCGCTGCGCTTGGCGAGCAGCTCGCGCGCCTCGATGTTGACGGCCATGTCGACGTAGCGCCGGCGCACCCGCGCCTCGGGATCGGCGAGGCCCTTCCACTTGTCCGGCAGCGGATGCAGGCACTTGCCGATCATCCGCCAGTCCTGGGCCAGCAGCGACAGCTCGCCGCGGCGGCTGCGCCCGACCTGGCCGCTCATCTCGACCAGATCGCCGAGATCGAAGTACTCGTCGAAGGAGGTGGCGCGGTCGGCGCCGACCCGGCCGCGGTCGATCACCACCTGTATCTCGTCGGACCAGTCGCGCAGCACGGCGAATACGACCCCGCCGTAATCGCGAATGCGCAACAGCCGCCCGCACACACGCACCGTGGTGCCCTTGGGCGAGCGCCTGGCCGCGGCCACGGTGTGTGTCGGCGGGTAGGCCACCGGGTAGGCGTCGACGCCCGCGGCCTCCAGCCGCTCCAGCTTGTCCATTCGAACCCGCACCTGTTCCGGGCGGCGACCGTTGACCTGCGCCGGTTCGGCGGGCGGCGGCTCCGGCGCACTGCCGTCGGCGCGCAGGTCCCGCATGGTCGAAGGCACCGCCGGATGCAGGCCGGTGTGGACCGTGGCGTCCTGCTGCTTGCCGAGGCGCGGCAGGAAACCCTCGGCCAGCGCGCTGGCCATCGCGACCCGCGGCAGCTGGCGGCGATCCTCGAACAGGAAGAACCGGGGCACCCACTGCGGCTGGTACTTCACGTTGGATCGGTACAGCGCCTCCAGCTGCCACCAGCGCGAGAAGAACATCAGCACGCTGCGCCACAGCCGCAGCACCGGCCCGGCGCCGATCCGGGCGCCCTCCTCGAACACCGAACGGAACACCGCGAAGTTCAGCGAGATCCGGACGATGCCGTAGCGGGCCGACGACAGCGCCAGCTGCGAGATCATCAACTCCATGATCCCGTTGGGGCCCTGGGGATCACGCCGCATCACGTCCAGCGACACCCCGGCGCGCCCCCACGGCACCAGCGACAGCATGCCCCACACCCGGGAGTCCGCGTCGAGGGCCTCGACCAGCAGGCAGTCGCCGTCCAGCGGGTCGCCGAGGCGGTCGAGGGCCATCGAGAAGCCGCGCTCGGTCGAGGTGTCGCGCCAGGTGTCCGCGCGCGAGATCATCTGCGCGGTCTCGTCCGGGGTGAGTTCGCTGTGGCGGCGGATCCGCACGGTGAAGCCCTGCTTGCGCAGCCGGTTGGCGGCCTGGCGGACCTGTTTCATCTCCGGGCCGGCCAGCGTGAACGAGCGGGTGTCGAGGATGGCCTCGTCGCCCAGCCGCAGCGCCGACAGCCCGGCCCGGCGGTAGGCGGTGGCGCCCTGTTCGCCGGCGCCCATCACCGCGGGCGCCCAGCCGTGCCGGTCGGCGACCCGCAGCCAGGCGTCGATGGCCTGCGGCCAGGCTTCCCGCACACCGATCGGATCGCCCGACGCCAGGCATACTCCGAGCTCCACCCGATAGGTCACCGCTGCCTTGCCGCTGGGCGCGAAGACGGCGGCCTTGTCGCGGCGGGTGGCGAAATAGCCCAGCGAATCCTCCACATCGGACCGCTCCAGCAGGCCGCGCAGGGCCGACTCGTCCGGTCCGGTCATCGCGTTGGAGGCCCGCTGGGTGCGGAACAGCACCACGACCGCCGCCATCAGGGCCACGAAACCGAAGAAGCCCAGCAGCAGGTCGACCAGGTGCGGCGGGTGACCGTCGAAGTTGTCGTTGCTGACCAGGATCGCCGCGGTCACCCGGGAGACGGCCCACAGCGGGCGCTCCGCGCCGCGCGGCAGGCTGCCCGGGAACAGCTCCACCAGGCCCCAGCCGAGCAGGGAGCCGGCCGCGAGCCCGCCGATCAGGACGCCCAGCGCGGTCCGCGCCGCGCCGCGCCGCACCCGGGTGTAGAACTCCGGCCAGGCGGCGATCAGCAGGCCGATGACCGCGGCGTGCACGACCAGGGCGACCAGATCGTTGACGTCGTGCTCGTCGGCGAACTCGAGGGCGTTGGCGACCGCCAGCAGGGCCATGTAGGCGACCAGTAACCACCAGGCGATCCGCTTGCGGCTCGCGGTGGCCCCGGCCAGCAGGCCCACGATCAGGGCCCAGACGAGGCTGGTGTCGGGGGCGTCGAAATAGTAGGTGTCGAGATAGTGTCGGGGGACCTGGGTGATGAAGCGCAGGCCGGGGGAGATGCTCCACAGACCACACAGCACGGCGAACACGCCGAGAACCAGGCCCACCAGGTGGGGCACCTCGCTCAATCGGCCGTGGCCGCGGTGCGGTACTTCGGATGACCGCGGTCTGTGCTCGGTGTCCTGGTGTTGCCGGTCCTGCGTGGAAGTCACCGCATCAGTGTGAATGTTCACCCCGCTCGAGCGCAGAATGTGGGTGGGCATGTCCGGGGCCGATCGGCTCGGCGTGCCGGAGCCTGGATGGCGCGTTTGCGCCATTGGCGAGTTCGGTTGCCGCGCGGGGGAGTTCGCGCCCGAACCGGATGTCGGACGTTTGCCCGAATCCGGGCGTGTCCCGGCGTGCCGGCAGGGCCTGGGTGCGGCCACCCCGGGCCCGGAAGGTAATGATGTATTCCATGTCGGATCCAGTCGATGTGCCGATCGGTGACGAAGTCATCCGGCTCGGACAATTCCTGAAACTGGCCAACCTGATCGACACCGGCTCGGAGGCGAAGACCGTGATCGCCGCGGGCCTGGTCCGGGTCAACGAGGAGGTCGAGCTGCGGCGCGGCCGGCAGCTGCACCGCGGCGACGTGGTCACGCTGGCCGGGCACCGGGTCCGCGTGGGGGACTGACCTGTTCGGCCCTACTCGGCGCGCACCACGATGCCGTCGGCGTCGCTGTAGAGCATCTCGCCGGGGACGAAGGTGACGCCGCCGAACTCGACGGGCACGTCGCGCTCGCCCGAACCGGTCTGGGTACTCTTGCGGGGGTTGGTGCCCAGCGCCTTCAGGCCGATGTCGAGCGTGCGCAGGATGGCCGAATCGCGCACCGCGCCGTACACGATCACCCCGGCCCAGCCGTTGTCCACGCCGCGGCCCGCGATGATGTCGCCGATCAGCGCCGTATGCACGCTGCCGCCGCCGTCCACCACCAGCACCCGGCCCGCGCCCGCTTCGCCCAGCGTCTGCTTGACCAGCAGATTGTCCTGGTGGCAGCGGATGGTGACGATTCGCCCGGCGAAGGCCTCGCGGCCACCGAACCGCGTGAACTGGACGTCGCAGCTGCGGATGCCGGGGCCGATCTCGTCGGCGAGGTCGGCGGTCGGGATCATCGGCACGGATTCGGTCACGGGTGCCAGCTTGCCATGCGCGTTCGTCGGCGGCGTTCGCCGGGGATCAGGTACGGCCGTACCGCTGTTCGTAGGCGAGCCGGTCGGCGGCCGCGCGCGTGCGGGCGGTGGAATCGGCCAGCGCGGGGTCGAGGCCGTGCTGGAGCAGCCGGTGCCGCCGGTACACGTACATGAGCGCGACCGTGAAATAGATCAGCGGAATGTACAGCAGCGCCATCATCGCCAGACCCATCCACAGCGGCCCCGGAATCAGCAGGAACAGGGCCAGCGGCGCCAGTACCGGGATGAGGAGGCGAGCCAGGTAGCGGCGGGTCGCGCCGGGACCGACCAGGTCCTCGCGCACCCAGTCCCGCATCGAACCGGGCAGGGTGCGGCCACAGATGTAGCCCAGCCGCTGCGGGAACGTGGGGACGGTGCGGTCGGCCATGTATCCAGGATTCGCCGTTGCGGGCCCGGTGGCAACATCGGTCCGACCGGGGGCGCGTGGTATCCGTCACGTCGGGATTCGGACGATTCCGGCGCGGCCCGTGCGGGTGCGGCGCCGCGCTCACGCGGTGACGGCGAGCGTGGCCGCCAGCCCGAACACCAGCGCCATCGCCAGCACCTCGACAACCGCTCGGCGCAGCGAGGATTCGGCGGTCATCCGATGGTCGCCCGCGCGCGGGACCCAACTGCGCCGCCACCACCAGCCCAGCACCAGCAGCCCGGTCAGCAGCACCGTCTTCGCCAGCAGGATCCGCCCGTAGCCGGTGTCGATCAGCGGCGCGAGCCCGCCCATCCGCACCAGGCCGTTGCACACGCCGGTCACCGTCACGGCCGCGACGGCCGGCAGCGCCCACGCCGAATACCGGGGGAGTCGCGCCGCCCATTCGCCCCGGGTCCGGGTCACCAGCGCCAGCGCCAGCAGCAGCCCCAGCCAGAGCGACGCGGCCAGCGCGTGCACGGCCGCCAGCACGGAACCGAGCACCTGCTGCGACATGTGCCCGGTGATCGGTCGCAGAACCAGCGCGACGGCCGCGAAGACGAGCACGGGATCGGCGGTGGCGTGCCGCGGCCGCCGGTAGGCCAGTGTGCAGTAGCCGGTGACCACGCCGGTGCCGATCAGGATCGCGATACCCACCTGCCCGCCGCTGACGTGGGCGAGGTAGTCGCCGAACTGCCCGACCCCCAGGCGGCCCAGCGGCACGCCGACCACCTGGGCGGCCTCGCAGGCGAGTACCGCGAATTCCATTGCGGCCCACAGCCCGCCGAGACCGGCCAGCAGCCGCCACGGCGGCTCCAGCCGGTCGTGCAGGCGGGGCAGCGTGGCCAGGCCCAGGACGGTGGCGCCGGCGCAGTCGGCCAATGCCCGGACCGGCGCCTCGGACTGCACCGGATCCGGTCGCGCCAGCGCCCACGCCAGTGCGGCGCCGAGCAGCGCGGCCGGGACGACCAGCAGCAGTGCCGCCCGCAGCGCGGTCGCACCGCCGCCGGTCGCCTTGTTCATCGCCGGGTACGAGCGCTGCCCCGGCCGAGCAGCAGCACGGCCAGGATTCCGCCCAGAATCACCACGGCGGCGACGATGAACACCCATACCGGCACGCCACCGGAACCGCCGTCCTCGG
Source organism: Nocardia sp. BMG51109 (assembly GCF_000526215.1). Taxonomy (NCBI): domain Bacteria; kingdom Bacillati; phylum Actinomycetota; class Actinomycetes; order Mycobacteriales; family Nocardiaceae; genus Nocardia; species Nocardia sp. BMG51109. The sequence continues at coordinate 2,161,943 of NZ_JAFQ01000004.1, read as the reverse complement.
AACCGCCAGCCGCGTCGGCCTTCGGCCCGGGGGTGCCGTTGCCCGGTGCGGTGAGCGTGAACGTGCGGGTGCCGCTGACCGGGTGCCCGTCGGCCGAGGTCACCCGGTAGGCGACCGTGTACCGGCCGACGGGACCGAGGTCGCCGACCTCGACGCCGACGACGGGCCCGTCCACCTGCGGGGAACCCTTGTCCCAGCGGTTCCCGTCGGGGCCGACCACGGTCAGCGACGGGAAACTGGGCTGCAGGTTCTCGTTGAAGGTGACGGTGACCCGGGCCGGTCCCGCGGCGAGCTGAGCGCCGTCCGCGGGGTCGGTGGCGATCACGGTCGAATGCGCGGCCGCCGGACCGGCGGCCGCGGCGGCGAATCCGGCGAGCAGCAGACCGGCCGCGAGACCTCCGAGCAGGCGGCGGATCACGACCGCCGTCCCCGGGCCAGACCGGCGAGCCCGAGCAGCGCGCCGACCGCGCCGAGGGCCAGTCCGATGCCGCCGAGCCAGCGGGCGGTGCCGTCGGATTCCTGTTGTGCGGCACCGGAGTCCGCGGCCCCGGAGTTCGCGGCGGCCGTGCCGTGGTGGTGACCGCCGCCGCCGGCCGCGAGGGTGAGCTGCGGGGCAGGATGTTCCGGTTCGGAGCCGTCGGGGCCCATCGGCTGGTTCCACTCGACCACCGAGCCGTCGCTGTAGGTCTGCGTGGCCGGCATGGTCACGGTGTCCTGATCGGGCAGCGGGCTGACCGACAGCACGAAGCGCTGGAACTGGTCGGGGGCCACACCGGGATTGCCGGGCTGGGCGGTCCAGGTCACCGCGACGACCTGATTCTTGTCGTTCTTCTCGACCTTGGACGTCCAGCCCGGCATCGGTTCGGTGCGGGCCGAGCTCAGACCGGGCAGCTGGATCCGCAGTCCGGTGGTGCCGGCGGTCTCCGATTCGGTCGGGACCTTGAAGGTGACGACGGCGGAGCCGCCCTGTTCGGCGCCGGGCGCGTCGGCGGTGACGTGGGCGGCGGCGGTGCCGGTACCCAGCAGGGCGAGCCCGGCCGCGGCGCCCACCGTGCCGAGGGCGCGCGAAATCGCTATGGACATGGAGATACTTTCTCGATCGAAGGAAAAGGTGTCGGTGGATCAGGCCGACACCGGCGGCGCGCGCGGGCCGATCGAGACGTCGCGGAGCGAGCGGCGGGCGGGTGCCACGAAACCCGGCCAGCGCCGCGAGTAGCGGGGCGGCGGTGCCGCCGGTGCGCCGACGACCACCCGGATCGCCTGCGAGACAAGGGCGTACAGCCGATCGGCGGCGACGATCAGCACCGTGCACAGCAGCGTCGCGAGTCCGTGCGCGAGCAGCATCCAGCCCGCGGGCAGGTGCACGCCGAGGACGAGAACGTCTGCCGCGTGGTTCGATTCGCCGTGTGCCGGGCCGTGGTCGTGGGTGATCGTTCCGGCCAGCACGGCATGGCCGATCAGCTGGCCGCCCGCCAGCGCCGCGAAAAGCGCCGCCCGCCCGAAGTTTCCGGTACCGCGCGAGATCGCCCCGGCGAACATGCCGCCGAGCACGGCCGCCGGTGACAGGAGCATCAGCGCGGTCGAATCCGGAAAACCGCCCCCGGCCAGCCCGTGCGCCGCTACCGCCAGCACCATGACGGCCGTGCCGACCAGCGGGCCGCGCAGGTGACCGCGGTCCGAGGAGCCGGCGGGCCGCGCACTGCGGGCCGGGCCGATCGGGCGAATCCGCCCGCCGGGCAGGTGCATCCGGTGGTCCGGGGTCGCGGTCGCGCGGTCCGGGCCGGTGCCCATCTCGGTCGCACCGTGGTCGGCGGGCGCGGTCGGGCGGCGGACCCGGTGCTCGGGGGGCCGGCCCGGTTCGGTGCTCACGTCTGTCGTACGTCGGTCATCGGGCCGGATGGGTGCCCGGCCTGCCGGTCGCGGCTCGCCACGTCGGCGCGGCTGCGGCTCGCCGCGGTGGTGACGCATCGATGCGGGTCTCCGGGGTCAGCGCACGCCGAGGCGGGCGAGGACATCGCCCTCGATCCCGGACAGCTCGTTCGAGATGGAGGCGTGCACGGCGCGGCGGCGCTGGGGCGGCATCTGCTCGGCGGTGCGGACCGCGGTGCTCAGGCTGTCGAGGCGGTCACGGGTGGCGGTGACGAACTTCTGGGTCTCGGCGTCGTTCTTGCCGGCCTTCGAGTCGATCTCGGCCAGTGACGACTCGGCACTGGCGACGCGCGCCCGCAATGTGGCGCCGTGCCCGCTGAAGTCGGCGAGCTGGTCCAGGCCGATGCCGAGCCGGTGCGCCCGGCGGTTGTCGATCTGCCCGCGCACGAATGTGGCGGCGCGATAGGCCAGCGGGGCGAGTACCGGAATCAGCACCCGGGCGACGCCGAGGTACTTCTTGACCTGCCCGGCGGACAGCAGGTCGCGATCGGCCTTCTCGGCGGCCTTCAGCGCCGCCTTCTCCTCCGCCTTCAGCGTCGAGATCTGCTGCTTGGCGATGTCACGCTGGGTGCGCAGCTCGGCGCGGTTGCGCTTGCGCTCGTTGCGCGCGCCGAGCTTGGCCTCGACGGCGGCCTTGTGCTTGAGGGCTTTCGCCTCGGCCTTGCGGTTCGACCGCCGCTTGCGCTTGGTGAACAACCCCATGAAAAGGCCCTCCGTCGTGCTGGTTCGCGCAGGCAGCCGGTACCTGCTGTGTCGTCGATGCACACAGTGTGCGTCAACCCTATCGGGTTCGCGCGGGTGCCTGCGCGGGCACGCTGGATCGAGTCGCCGATCGGCCACCGGTCGTCTCGGCGTGCTCGGAGCCCGCCCGTATGCGGAAAGTTTCCCGGCCGAAGCGAGTCGATGTCGCGTCGCGCCGGATCGAGATCCGGCCGTGCCCGGCGAGACCGCGCCGACGAGACCGCTGCATCTCGAGTTCGGCTCGGGTGGGACCGGCGGGTCGATTCGGTCCGAGCCGAGATCGGGCCGTGTCGCGGACCGGCCGGTCGACACCGAGCCGAGACCGTCGCGTGCGATGCGGTTCACGAGAGTGTCGGGGGTCTGGACCATACTGCTTACGTGTATACGGGCAGCGGCGACCGGAATGGTCGCGATGACGACGGCGGGAGCACCGCCGGGCCGGCGGCCGCGGTGCCCGGTGCCGCCGTCGCCGCGGCGGCCGACGAGGTGGCCGCGCGGGCGGTGGCCGGAGCCGAGTCGGGACGGGGTGCCTTCGTCGATGCGCGAGCGCTGGTCGGCTGTCGGCACCGCCTGCATCTGGAGGCCGCCCAGCCCGGTGCGCTGGCGGGGGTGGCCGAGGACGCGGGGGTCAAGCAGCGCCGCGAGGCGGCGGCCGCGCACCGGGAGCGAGTCCGCGACGAACTCGTGGCGGCCGACCCGGAGCACTGGATCGTGATCGATCCCGCGCTGCCCGCCGTCGAGCGGGTCGAGGCCACGCTGCGCGCCTGCGCCGCGGGCGTGCGGCGGATCTGGGGCGCGCTGCTGCCGCGCGAACCCGATACCGGCCGCCGCGGCGGGTCGGAGATCCTGCTGCGCGACGCCGCCCGCGGCGGCTATATCCCGGTGATCGTGGTCAACCACAAGGTCACCGACCCGCGGCAGCCCGACCCGGCCGACTTCCACCCGCTGACCTCGGATCTGTACCGCTGGGATCCGCAGCCGGACAGGCACGTCCGGGTGCGCACCCAGCCTCGCGATCAGCAGCGGCTGGCCCACCTCTACCGCATGTTGCAGCGGCACGGCCTGGCTAGCCCGGCCCTGGTCGGCGGGTCGATCGGCTACCACTTCGATCGCATCCTGGTGCACGATCTGGGGCCGATCCTCGCCGACTACGACCAGCGCTACGCCGATCGCATCGCCGTGGTGCGCGGCGAACTGCCCACGATCCCGTCCAAGGTGCCCGAGTGCCGGCGCTGCCCGTGGTGGTCGCGGCCGGTGCCGGGTTCGATCGTCGCGGGCGGCGCCTCGACCGGCACGACGAGTTGCGAGCGATGGCTCACCGAACATCGCGATGTCAGCCTGGTCGCCCCCGGCTCGCGCGCGGAACTGCTGCGCCGCCACGGCGTGCAGACGATCGACGACCTGGCCGGCTGGACGGGCGAGGACCCCGACGACTGGCAGTACGAGCCGTTCCGCGAGACGGTGGTCACGGCGCGGGCCTGGATGTCCGGCGCGCCCCTGGTCCGCCGCTTCGACGAGGTCCGGGTGCGCCGCGCCGACGTCGAGGTGGACGTGGATCTGGAGAGTTACCAGGAGTACGGCGCCTATTTGTGGGGCACCCTGCTCGACGGCGTCTACCGCCCGTTCGTGACCTGGGACCCGCTGCCGACGGCGGACGAGTCCCGCTCGTTCGCCGAGTTCTGGGGTTGGCTGATGGGCGTGCGGGCCGAGGCCGCGGTAGCGGGGAAGACCTTCGCCGCTTACTGCTATTCGCGCACCGCCGAGGACAAGTGGCTGTACGAGTCGGCGCGCCGCTTCGCGGGCCGGCCGGGTGTGCCGACCGAGGAGCAGGTCCGCGATTTCGTCGACGGCCCGCAGTGGGTGGATATGTTCCAGGCGGTCTCCGAGCAGTTCATCTGCCCGAACGGCAAGGGCCTGAAGAAGATCGCCCCCGTGGCCGGCTTCGCCTGGCGCGATCCGGAGGCCGGCGGCGAGGCGTCGATGAGCTGGTATCGCCAGGCGGTCGGCTACGACGGGGAACCCGATCTCACCCAGCGCACCCGCCTGCTCGAGTACAACGAGGACGATGTGCGCGCCACCTACGCGCTGCGGGTCTGGATGGTGCCCGATCGCCCCGGCGCGCCGGGCGCCGCGACCGAGGTGCCGGCGATGTCGGACTTCCGAGAGCCCAGCCGCGTGCCGTCGGCCCGGCCGCCGACGTAATATCTGGTCGTGACTGAGCACGTCGAAGAACTGGAGTTTCAGGCCGAAACCCATCAGCTCCTGGAACTGATGATCCACTCGGTCTACTCGAACAAGGACACCTTCCTGCGCGAGTTGATCTCGAACGCATCGGATGCCCTGGACAAATTGCGGCTGGAGTCGTTCCGGGACAAGGACCTGGAGGTCGACACCTCGGATCTGCATGTCGAGCTGGAGGTCGACAAGGACAACCGGATCCTGACGGTGCGCGACAACGGCATCGGCATGTCGCGCGCCGAGGTGGTCGACCTGATCGGCACCCTGGCCAAATCGGGCACCGCCGAACTGCGCAGGCAACTACTGGAAGCGAGGGGGCGCACCGAGGCTGAATCCAAGGACGCCGAGGAGCTGATCGGTCAGTTCGGTATCGGCTTCTATTCGACCTTCATGGTGGCCGACCGGGTCACCATGACCACCCGCAAGGCCGGCGAGACAACCGCAACACGCTGGGAGTCGACCGCGGCCAGCTCCACCTACACGATAGAGACGCTGGAATCGGCGCCGCAGGGCACCGCGGTGTCGCTGCACCTGAAGTCGGCCGATGACGACGACCACCTGTACGACTACACCCAGGAGTGGAAGCTCCGCGAGATCGTCAAGAAGTACTCCGATTTCATCGCCTGGCCGATCCGCATGCAGGTCGAGCGGACGGTCACCGTGGACGACGGCGAGGAGGGCGCCGAACCCGCAGAGAAGACGGTCGTCGAGGACCAGACCCTGAACTCGCAGAAGGCGCTGTGGACGCGGCCGCGCAGCGAGGTCTCCGACGAGGAGTACAAGGAGTTCTACAAGCACGTCTCGCACGCCTGGGACGATCCGCTGGAGATCATTCCGATGCGGGCCGAGGGCACCTTCGAGTACCAGGCGCTGCTGTTCATTCCGTCGCACGCGCCGTTCGACCTGTTCCAGCGCGAGCACAGTCGCGGTGTGCAGCTGTATGTCCGGCGGGTGTTCATCATGGACAACTGCGAAGAGCTGATGCCGGAGTATCTGCGCTTCGTCAAGGGCGTGGTGGACGCGCAGGACCTGTCGCTCAACGTGTCTCGCGAGATCCTGCAGCAGGACCGGCAGATCCAGATGATCCGCAAGCGGCTGGTGCGCAAGGTGCTGTCCACCATCAAGGACATGCAGGGCGCCGCCGCCGAGGCACAGGATGCCGGGGAAGACGCCGCCGAGAAGAGCGGCGACAAGTCGAAGTACGAGAAGTTCTGGAACGAGTTCGGCCGGGTGCTCAAGGAGGGCCTGCTGTCCGACTTCGACAATCGCGAGACGATCCTGCAGGTCTCGTCGTTCGAGTCGACCCATTCCGAGCAGGAACCGACCACGCTGGCCGAGTACGTGGAGCGGATGCAGGACGGCCAGGACCAGATCTACTACATGACCGGCGAGTCCCGGCAGCAGATCGAGAACTCGCCGCATATGGAGGCGTTCAAGGCCAAGGGTCTGGAGGTGCTCGTCCTCACCGACCCGGTCGACGAGATGTGGGTCGGCTCGGTGCCGGAATTCGACGGCAAGCAGTTCCAGTCCATCGCCAAGGGCGAGGTGGACCTGGAGACCGAGGAGGAGAAGAAGGCCTCCGAGCAGCTGCGCGAACAGCGGGAGAAGGACTTCGGCGACGTGCTGCAGTGGTTGAAGCAGACCCTCGACGAGAGCGTCAAGGAGGTGCGCCTGTCCTCGCGCCTGACCACCTCCCCGGCCTGTGTGGTGGGCGACGTCTTCGACTTCACCCCGCAGCTGGAGCGGATGTACCGCGCCTCCGGCCAGGTCCTGCCGGAGACCAAGCGGATCCTGGAGATCAATCCGGACCATCCGCTGGTCACCGGGCTGCGGGACGCGTACGGCGAGAACAAGGCGGAGGCCGACGCGGGCACGGCGGAGGAACTCACCCAGACCGCCGAATTGCTGTACGGCACGGCCGTTCTCGCCGAGGGCGGGGAGCTGAAGGATCCGGCGCACTTCGCCCAGGTCCTGGCAGACCGGCTGACCCGCACGCTCTGATTCGCCCGGACCCGAGCGCGGGGCCGATTGTGACCCTGGTCATGGTCGGCCCCCACGCGGGAACCTCTCCGGTTCCGATGCGTTAAGGTGATTGGTCGCATTTTTTGTGTGTTCGTGTTAATCATGCTCGCGCGGAACAGTGTGCGGGCGTCGCTTTCTCCTTGCCGGGCAAGTTGCAAGTCGCCGTCTGGATGCGACTCGGTGCCGCGACCGCGGCGACCGGCAGTAACACCTTTCAGGAGAAAACAAGATGGTTCAGGGAACCGTGAAGTGGTTCAACGCGGAGAAGGGCTACGGCTTCATCGCGCACGAGGGCGGGCCGGACGTGTTCGTCCACTACTCGGAGATCGAGGGCAGCGGCTACCGCGGCCTCGACGAGGGCCAGCAGGTGAGCTTCGAGATCACTCAGGGCAAGAAGGGCCCGCAGGCCTCCGGCGTTCGCGCCCTCTGAGCACAGTCGTTCGTGCTCTCCGAGCGCAACGGTTGCCTGCCTGGTAGGCGCAGCCGTTCGCGCTCTGTGGTGAGCCGTTCGAACAACCAAGGCTCGTATCGAGCCCGGTAAGTATGCGGTCGCCGTGACCTCTCGGATCGAGAGGTCACGGCGACCGTGTCGTTCGCGGGATTGCCCGGAGGACGTGTCCGTTACGCCCGCCGTGGGCATCATGGATGCATGGATGTGCTCGATACGGTGGGGGCGAGTCTCATGGACGTGGCTCGTCGAGACTTCTGGTGGATGGCCTGGAACACCGTGCTGGCGTGGATTCCGGTGGCGTTGGCGCTGTTGGTGTTCCGCACCGGTCGCGGCGTGTACGTCCAGTCCCGCTCGCCGGTGTGGTGGGCCGGCGTCGTGCTGTTCGTGCTGTTCCTGCCCAACGCTCCGTACGTCGTGACCGATCTGGTCCATCTGCGCGAGGACATCCACTTCGTCGGCGACGGGCCGGTGGTCACGACCGTGCTGCCGGTGTATACGGCGCTCATCGTCTCCGGGTTTCTGGCCTATCATTTCGCCCTGGCCGAGGTGGGCCGGTTCCTGGTCGGCAGCGGGCTGAGCCGCTGGCGGATACCGGCGCTGATCGGGCTGCATCTGCTGTGCGCCATCGGCATCTTCCTCGGCCGCTGGGTGCGGCTGAACAGCTGGGAGCCGGTGGTGCAGCCGCGCACCAGCCTCGACCGCATACTGCTGGCCTTCAGCTGGTCGTGGGCACCGGCGGCGATCGCGGTGCTGTTCGTCGTCACGGGCCTCGGGCATTTCGTGACGAAGGCGGTTGTCGAGGACACGATCGACACCACCCGCCGCGCGATCGTGTGGATGCGAACGGCGTAGCCGACGAAGGCCCGCACCGGAGCATGGTGCGGGCCTTCGATATTCGGTACCTACGGCATTCGGTACCTACGGGAGCAGCCGTCCGGTGTCAGCGCGGCGCCATGCGCAGGGCGCCGTCCATCCGGAAGGTCTCGCCGTTGAGGTAGTCGTGCTCGACGATGTACTGCGCCAGCTGCGCGTACTCGTCGGGGCGGCCCAGGCGCGACGGGAACGGCACGCCGGCCTCCAGGCCCTTGCGATACTCCTCGGTCACGCCGGCCAGCATCGGGGTGTCGATGATGCCGGGGGCAATGGTGTCGACCCGGATGCCGAACTGCGCCAGGTCGCGGGCGGCCGGAACGGTCATGCCGGCCACGCCGCCCTTGGACGCGGAGTAGGCGATCTGGCCGATCTGGCCCTCGAACGCCGCCACCGACGCCGTGTTGATGACGACCCCGCGCTGACCGTACTCGTCGACCGGCTCGGTCTTGGTGATGGCGTCGGCCGCCAGCCGCATCACGTTGAACGTGCCGAGCAGGTTCACGGTGATGACGGTGCGGAACAGCTCCAGATCGTGCGGGCCGTTCTTCGACAGGATGCGCCCGGCCCAGCCGACACCGGCGCAGTTCACGACGATGCGCAGCGGCACGCCGGACTCGACGACCTTGTCGACCGCGGCCGACACCTCGTCGGCGCTGGTGACGTCGGTGGGAATCAGGGTGACACCGGCCGGAACGCCGTCGCCGGCGCGCTCGATGGACTGCTGCAGGTCCAGCCCGAACACGGTCGCGCCCTGATCGGCGAAACGCTTCGCGGTCGCGGCGCCCAGCCCGGACGCAGCTCCGGTGATGATTGCGGCGGAGCCCGAAATCTCCACGGTGTTTGGTCCTCTCGTTCGTGACGGCCTTTCGCCGGCCTTCCGTCGACAAGAACACTAACCGGAGGGCCGGTCCGGGTTACGTCGGGCCGTTTGTGAACAGAAGTGTTCTTCGGTGCTACGGTCGTCGATATGCCAGAGCCGGTCAGCCCCACCCGCCAGCTGCCCCGCGGCCGTCACGGCCTGCCCCGGGAGACGGTGATCGCGGCGCAGCGCGACCGCATCCTGGATGCGATGGCCGACGCGATGGTCGAGAACGGTTACGTGGGAACGTCGGTGGCGTCGATCATCAAGCGGGCCGGCGTATCCCGGGAGACCTTCTACGAGCAGTTCCGTTCCAAGGAGGACTGTTTCGACACCGCCTTCGAGCGAGCGGTGCGGCTGCTGCTCGACCGGATCATGGAAGCGGCTCGGGTGCAGGCGGATTCGCTCGAGGCGATGGGCGCGGCCGAGGCATTCGAACACCGGATGGACGCGCTGCTGACCGCGTACCTGGAGGGCCTGGCGAGCGAGCCGGCCTACGCGCGGCTGTATCTGGTCGAGGTCTACGCGGTCGGGCCTGAGGCGATCGCCCGGCGCGCGCAGCGGCAGGAGGCCTTCGTGGCGCTGCTGGCCGATATCGTCGGTGCCCGCACCGAGCAGCAGCACTTCGCGTGCCAGACCCTGGTCGCGGCGCTGAGCGCGATGGTGACCACGCGCATCGCCGCCGCCGATCTGGAGGGCCTGCGGGCCCTGCGCGAACCGATGCTGAACCTCGTGCGCCGCAGCGGCGACCTGCTCGGCTCCGCGGTGGAGCTGGATGCGCGGCCCGTCGCAGGCATCGGATAGGCGGATCCACTGTCGGATCCCGCCGCGCGGCAGGCCAACTCGAATGCGTGGCTTGGCGCGGAGCCGACCCGAGTGTATGGCCTGCCGCGGCGCCGACTCGGATGTGCGGTCCGGCGACCGGATCGCCGTTCCTCGCCGATGCGGAACCGTCCGGTCCGGGCACCGATATCGCTCAGCTCGGGCTGTCGAGCCGCTCCGGTTCGCGGGCGGCGGCCGTGCGCTCGGAGCGGCGGCGCAGCAGCCACAGAATCGCCCCGGCGGCCAGCGGGGTCGCGGCGGAGATCGCCAGCTCCGCCACTCTGCCCAACTCCGGCAGCAGCGCGGACAGCAGGGTGGCGGTGCCGATGTACAGGAACAGCAGTCCCGATCCGGTGGCGATCAGACGCTCGGGCAGGTGCCGGCCGACGGTGATCCCGATCGCGATGGCGAGCGCGCCGGCGGCGACCATACCCAGGACCGATCCCGTCCACACCGCGAACCAGCTGTGGTTGGAGGCCAGTGCGACGGTGGCGAACATCGTCCGGTCGCCGAGTTCGGCCAGCAGGAACGCCGACAGCACGACGAAGAACGCCCGTCCCGGCGGCCGCGGGGCGGTCTCGGACGAACCCTCGGCCTCGTCGTCCCGGCCGAGGGTCTCGCGCAGCGTCCACAGGCCGACCGCCAGCAGAATGACGGCGGTGCAGAGCGCGATCAGATCGGTCGGCAGCGCGGCGCCCAGGAAGTGCCCGACCCCGGCGCCGATCAGATTCACCGCGACGCTGGCGACCGCGATGGCCGACAGCACGATCCACCAGCGATAGCGCAGGGCGAAGGTCAGGGCCATCAACTGCGATTTGTCGCCGAGTTCGGCGAGGAAGAGAACGCCGAAGCTCAGCGCTAGCGTGGCGATCATGAATCAGCTCCCAGGTCTCCGGCCTGCCGGCCGAAGACGGGGCGCCCTCGACCGACAACGCACCCGAAAAATCGATCGGTTTGTCATCGGCCGAAGGTCTCGCCCACCGGTACGGAGCCGGTTCACGTGGCCGGACGCCGCGGAGCGGAATCAGTATGTCGACCACGCGATTGGGGGCTACTCCCCTTCGCTGCGATGAAGCCTACCCTAAGTTGCCGCGATGTGCCACTACCTCATCGTCGAAATCGCAATGCGCGCAATAAGTTTGGCGATCCCCGTGGAAAGTTTCGGGTACCCGTCGCGCGGCGGCAGGGGGCCCGTCACGCGTTCGGCAGCCCACCCGTCACGTCGTCTGAAACACCCGTCACGTCGGCAGGAGCCCCGGTCACGCCGACAGCAGCCCGGTCGCGCCGACGGAGCCCGGTTGCGCGGACGGAGCCCGGTTGCGCGGACGGAGCCCGGTTGCGCGGACGGAGCCCGGTTGCGCGGACGGAGCCCGGTTGCGCGGACGGAGCCCGGTCGCGCGGACGGAGCCCGGTCGCGCGGACGGAGCCCGGTCGCGCGGACGGAGCCCGGTCGCGCGGACGGAGCCCGGTCGCGCGGACGGAGCCCGGTTGCGCGGACGGAGCCCGGTCGCGCGGACGGAGCCCGGTTGCGCGGACGGAGCCCGGTCGCGCGGACGGAGCCCGGTCGCGCGGACGGAGCCCGGTCGCGCGGACGGAGCCCGGTCGCGCGGACGGAGCCCGGTCGCGCCGACGGAGCCCGGTCGCGCCGACGGAGCCCGGTCGCGCCGACGGAGCCCGGTCGCGCCGACGGAGCCCGGTCGCGCCGACGGAGCCCGGTCGCGCGGACGGAGCCCGGTTGCGCGGACAGAGCCCTGTCACGCCGCCAGGAGCATGGCGAGCACGGCGGTGTCGGGATCGCTGATCGGATCCACGCCGACCCGGCTGACCATGGAGGTCACCGTGCCGTCGAGTTCCGCCTCGACCCATGCCGCGCGGTGTTCGAGGCCCAGGTGCGGCACCCCGGGGAGCAGCAGGCAGCCCGAGGCCGCGCCGTGGCATTCGGGGAGCGACGGCTGTGTCTCCGCCGGTGGGTGCAGCATGATCAGGGCGGGTGGCGCATGTTCGGCGAATCGGCCGGGCTCCACGGCCTCGTCGCCCAGCACGGGCCCCTCGGCCAGCACCAGGCCGACCGTCCCCGGCTCGGGATCGTCGGGCAAGTCCTCGCGGGCGCCGAAGACGGTGGAGGTGGCCAGCAGTCCGGGGAGGCTTGCGACCCGGACCGCCAGCACGAGCAGTTGCGCCCATTCCTTCGTGGTGTCGGGCCAGCGGCCGCCGATGAGGAAGCCCCGTAGGAGGCCCTGCGCCTGAAATGGTGTGACCAGGACCTGATCATTGCTTCGCATCGTCGCCTCCCGAGGGGTACGGAGGCCGGCCGCCCGGGTTTCGAGCGAGCACGTCCATTGACTTGTGGGTACCCGAGAATGGCGCGAACAATGTCTGGCACACAAGTACCAGAGAGTGCTAAGTCCCTGGTAACAGGGCTGAAACACGAACCGGGCCCGCGAACCGAAAGTCCGCGGGCCCGGTATGTGTGCGGCGAGTTCAGCCGAAGATGAGGCCCTTGCCCTGTGCGACCGCCTTGGCGAAGCGATCCTGCACATCGGCCCAGTTGACGACGTTCCAGAAGGCCTTGACGTAGTCGGCCTTGACGTTCTTGTACTGCAGGTAGAAGGCGTGCTCCCACATGTCGACCTGCAGCAGCGGAATGATGCCGAGCGGCACGTTGGCCTGCTGGTCGTACAGCTGGAACGTCAGCAGCTTCTGGCCCAGGGTGTCGTACCCCAGCACCGCCCAGCCCGAGCCCTGCAGGCCGTTGGCGGCGGCGGTGAACTGGGCGCGGAACTTGTCGAACGAGCCGAACTGGTCGTCGATCGCGGCGGCCAGTTCCCCGACCGGCTTGTCGCCGCCGTTGGGCGAGAGGTTCTTCCACCAGATCGAGTGGTTGACGTGCCCACCCAGGTGGAAGGCCAGGTTCTTCTCGTGCAGGAAGATCGCGCCGTGGTCACCGGCCTCGCGGGCGGCCTCCAGCTTCTCGAGCGCCGTGTTCACGCCGGCAACGTAGGTGGCGTGATGCTTGGAGTGGTGGAGCTCGTTGATCTGCCCGGAGATGTGCGGCTCCAGGGCGCCGTAGTCGTAATCCAGATCTGGCAGCGTGTACTCAGCCACGATGTCCCTTCCTCATGATGTCGGGCCGGGTGCGCTCGTTGTCTCTCGAGCGCACTCGACCATCATTCGTACACCCGCTCGGTTGCAACCGGGTTCGATGCCCCCGGATTCCAATTGCCCTCCGGCCGCCCGCGATGTGGGCTGTGCGGCCGGAGCGCATCGGGGGATCGACGTGCACGACGCTAGTACCTTCGGCCGTGCCGTGCCTCCGGCGAATACCCGGCCGGTGCGATTTCATAGCGGGCCGGGCCGCTGTTTCTCGGCGGGACGCTCACATCGGCGGCGCGACGTCCGGCAGCATGGTGCGCGGATCGCACGTGTCGTGAGCCTTCCACCAGCGCTGCCCGCCGGCCACGAAATCGGCCGCGGTGACCGGGCGGCCGTCGCCGTCCTCGATCTCCAGGTCGGTGAACCACACTCGCACGTCGAGTTCGCGCGGATCGATGCCCTCCTGCTGAGAGAACTCCAGCAGGTGCACGGCCGGGTGGTCGCCGACGGTGGTGTCGAAGCTCAGCAACTCGCGCCACAGTGACCAGCCGCTGTCGTCGACATCGATGAAATCCCAGCCGTGCAGCGCACCGCCGCCGAAACCGGCGACCGCGTCGGCGAGCGTCTCCAGGGTGAGCGGGAAGATCTGCGGCTCCAGATCGTCCCATTCCTGTTTGCGCAGGGAGGCGGCGACGCGGCTGACTCCCGTCAGGGTCAGGAACACCCGGCGGTCCTCGGGCGGCGGGCCGTCGACCGGGAGGGTCAGCACCTCCAGCTCGAGTCGCAGCCGGGCGGCCTCGGCATCGACCACGATGCCGAGGCACGTGGCCTCCGACAGCGCGGTGTTCAGCCCGGCCGCATCCAATCCGTCGAGTAACCCCCTGCGCGCGTCCATGATCCAAGGCTACCGATCGTGCCGGGGGTCGCCGGGGATTTCGATTCCCCGCCGGTGTGGTGGTCGCTGAGGTTGCCGGGGTTGTCGCATTTCCGAAACTTGTGGGAACCGAACGGCCGGATCTGCCGTCCAAGGTGTTGTCGGGAATCGCACCGCGGCCGTCGAGCGAGAGGGGCCTGCGGAGCGACCCGCTTCGGCGGTGGGTGGCCGTTCCGGGATGAGGAGGGGAGTTTCGGAACGGTCACCCGCATGCCCACCGTCGGGCTACCGCGCCGGTTTCCCGGCCACCGAGCGGCCGGATCGCCCGTGCCTGTGGATCAGGTTGTGGAATTTGTGGATAACAGAGGCTGCACTCTGCACAGTCGGGGGCGTTTCGGGATTCATGACGGGCTACGGCGCCCGGAACAGACCGCGTGTCGGGGGAGCGGTGTGCGGCCGGAACGATGGTGGTACTCCCCGCCCATCCATCGCCCGTGGCAGGATCGAAACTGTGACGAGCCCCGAAGTTCCGTCGGTGCCGGTCGATGAAGTGCCCGCCGAGTTCGATACCGAACCCGGCAGTTCGGCCATCCTGCTCGACGTTCGCGAGGACGACGAGTGGCAGCTCGGACACGCGCCCGGCGCCGTGCACATGCCGATGGCCGACGTGCCCGCCCGGGTCGACGAACTGGACTACGACGCGGAGATCTACGTCGTGTGCCGGCAGGGCGGCCGGTCCATCCAGGTCGTGCGGTACCTGACCCACGTCGGATTCGACGCCTTCCACGTCTCCGGCGGCATGGTGGCCTGGCAGCAGTCCGGCCGCCCGCTGGCGGGTCCGGGTGGCGGCGAAGCGAAGATCTACTGATGGCCCACGGCAATCCATGAAAGGGGGAGGCGCCCGGTGAGTACGGTGGTGCAGCCCTGCGCCCGCTGCGGTTCGCGCTGGGCGGTGCAGGGCAGGCCGATGCATTGGTGCCCGCGCTGCCGCGGCGTGCTGCTGTCTCCGGCTCCGGTCGATGCCCCCGCGGAGCGCCGCAACTACCGCTGGGTGGCGCGGCCGCCGGGCCGTGGCGCGCGCGGCGGCCGCCCGGCGCGCACCGCACCGCCCGCGGCCCCGGCCCCGCGCTACGCCGAGATTCCGCGCTGGGGATTGCGCGACGAGCCGCCGCGGTCGGCGACGGCGACCGCGCGGCACCGGCTGGCCGCCCTGATCGAACGCCGCGACCGGCTGCTGGTGACCACGGCGGTGCTGTTCGCGCTGGCCGCCGTCGCGGAACTCGGGCGGTACGGGGTGCTGCTGCGCAACCGCGCCCGGCTCATCGATCCCCTGGCGCTGTTCGCGTCGGATGTGTCGGTCTACCTGACGGCCTGCCTGGCGCCGGCGTTCGCGCTCGCCGGCGCGCTCGCGCTGGTCGGCTGGCTCGTGCACAGCCGCCGGGACGCCTACGCCGCGGTCGGCCGGAGCGATCCCCGGCCGCAGTGGATGCTGTTGTGCGGCTGCCTGATACCCCTGCTGAATCTCGTGATGGTGGGTGTCTTCCTGACCGAGCTGATCCGGCTGCGCGGTGACGATCCCCGGATCGAGCGCGCCGTGCGGTTGTGGTGGTGCGCCTGGGCGCTCAACGGTGTCATGGTGGTGGCCGCGCTGCTCTGGCGCGCTGCCGGGACGCTGCAGGCGCAGGCCGATGGTGTGATGTTCACCGTCTACACCGATCTCGTCGCGGCTGCGGTCGCCGTGCTGTCGCTGTGGCTGGTCCGCCTGATCGAGGGCCTCGACCTGCGCGGACGCGTCCGGCTGCCGAAACGGTGGGTGGTGACGTCGGATCCGGTGGCGCCGGTCATCGAGCCCGTGCATCCGGTCGCCGCGCCCGGCGAGGCGACGCCGGAGGCGGCGACCGGGAAGAATGACGCCTCCGAGGCGACGCCCGTTCGCGCGTCCGATGCCGCACAGGAGGAGGTCATGGCGAAGTGAACCGGGACAGTCGCGCCCCGTTCGTGGTGGCGCATCGGGGCGCGTCGGGGACCCGGCCGGAACACACCCTGGCGGCCTACGACCTGGCGCTGCGGGAGGGCGCCGACGGTGTCGAATGCGACGTCCGGCTGACCCGGGACGGGCATCTGGTGTGCGTGCACGACCGGACGGTGGACCGGACCTCCTCGGGCACCGGACTGGTGAGCGAGATGAGCCTGGAGGAACTGCGGCAGCTGGACTTCGGCGACGACGGCGCGACGGCCGACGTGCTCACGCTCGGCGAGCTGATCTCGCTCGTGCTGGACTGGCGCAGCCGCCCGACCAAGCTGTTCATCGAGACCAAGCATCCGGTGCGCTACGGCGCCCTGGTGGAGGCCAAGGTGCTGGCCGAACTCCAGCGCTTCGGTATCGCCGCGCCCGCCTCGGCCGATCATTCGCGGGCCGTGGTGATGTCGTTCGCCGCTACCGCGATGTGGCGGATCCGGCGGTCGGCGCCGTTGCTGCCGACGGTGCTGCTGGGCGAGTCGTCCCGGTATCTGGGCGGCAGCGCCGCCACGACCGTGGGCGCCACCGCCGTCGGGCCGTCGGTCAAGACGCTGCGCGAACACCCCGAACTGGTCGACAAGGCGGCCGCGGCCGGGCGTGCCACCTACTGCTGGACCGTCGACGCCGCCGAGGACGTCAAGCTGTGCGCCGATCTCGGTGTCAGCTGGATCGCCACCAATCACCCGGGCCGCACCAAAGCCGTTCTCGCGACGATGTGAGCCGTTCGCGCAAACGATGTGAGCCCGTTCTCGCGACGAGGTGATCGCAGGCGCGCCGACACCGAGACCGGCGCGCGGCTTTCGGTGCGCCCGCCGGGTCCGCGCGAATCGCGGCTCGCACTCGTGTCCCCTTGTGCTGTGCGCAATCCGACACTGTAGGTTCACCGTTCGTGGGTAAGTCGAAGCGGAACAGTCCCAAGCCCGACAGTAACCGGGCGCAGCGTCTCGCCGAGCGCCGCGCGGCGCGGGAAAGGGCGGCGCAGACGATCACGCGCCCGTTCGAGGGCTTGGCCGCCGAATGCGATCTCGTCGCCCTGCGGGAATTCGTGCCGTCCGCAACCGCGACCCTGAAGCTGTCGCCGCAGGTGGCCGCGCAGCGCCCCGTCACCTTCGCCACCGTGCTGCCCGGCGCCGTGGCCGCTCTGGTGCGCGCCGGCGACGAGCCGGCCGGATTCGTTGCCGCCCAGGTGCAGTTCCAGTCCGATGATCCGGCCGCCGATCTGGCCGCCGCCGTGTTGTGGACGCAGAAGGCCGAACCCGGCGAGTCGCTGCAGTCGGCCGCCGACGCGTCCGGGGACGCGCCCCCGTCGCTGGCCGAGGTCATCGACGCGGGTGCGGGCCTGGATCTGACCGTGCACCAGGACTTCCGCTGGTGGGTGCCCGAGGGTGTCACCCCGGACCCGCAGGTCGCGGCCACCATCGAACAGGCCGACCAGGCGATCATGCCCTCGGACCGGTTGGAACTGGGCGGGGATTCGCGCGGCGCGGCGTGGTGGGTCGACGCCGGTGAGAAGGCACATCTGCGCTGGGTCCGTCCGGAGGACGAGGACGAGCTGATGTTGGCGCTGGCGCGGGTGCACGCGGCCGGCGGCCTGCATCTGGGTGAGGGTTCGCGTTTCGCGGGATCGTTCCGCACGCACGGGCTGCTGGTCCCGGTGTTCGACCTGGACCGCGAGAAGCACCAGAGCGAATGGGTGGCGCCGGCGGCCGAGTTCGGTGCGCGCCTGGCCGAGGCCCTGGCCACGGATGCGCCGATGACCTCGGACGAGCGGCGGTCCCGGGACGGGCTGCGATCGCGTCAGGTCACGCTGCGCTGAGCGGTCGCCATCGGGCGTGTCGCCGGGCCGGATTCCGTTGGGGCGGCTGATTTCTCAGCCGCCTGGGTGTTGTCCGGTGCGGCATGCCGACGTGCGCGACATGCCGGTGACCGAGTCGGCCGCGGGCCACGAAAAACCCGGTCCCGCATCGTCTGCGGAGCCGAGCGTTCGCGGCGTGACAGGGGAGAACGTCAGATCGATCCGCCCGCGGCGTGCGGTGCGAACGAGGCGGTGTCCGGGCCGCTCATCTCGCGGCGGACGAAGTTCTCCAGATCGAACAGGTTGGACCCGGCGCGCTCGGCCACGGTGAGCAGCGTGCGCATCCGCGCGACCTCCTCGACCTGCTCCTTGAGGAACCACTGCATGAACTGCTCGCCGAGGTAGTCGCCCTCTTCCCGGGCGGTGCCGGCCAGCTGCACGATCTGATCGGTGACCGTCTTCTCCTGCTGCAGCGCGAGGGCGATGGGCTCGTGGGCATTCTCGAATTTCGACTTCGCCCCGTCGACGCCGGACAGTTCGATGCTCATATCGCGATCGAGGAAGTACTGCGCGATCATCATCGCGTGGTTGCGTTCCTCGACGGCCTGCTTGTAGAAGTACTTCGCCAATACCGGAAGATCGGCATTGTCGAACCACACCGCAATGGCGATGTACTGATGTTCGGCATTGAATTCGTGCCGAATCTGGTCGTGTAGCAAGTGATGGAACTTGCTGCGTGGGGGCTCGGGGTTGGTGGACATGATCCCGACATTAATGCTGGTTATCGGTCCTGTCATCCAAGTGCACCCTTATTGAGCGCTGCCTTATTGAGGCAAGTATTGCCTAATCAATTGCGGATTGTTCCGGCCATTTTGGGTGCGTCCGGGCCGGGCTCCGGTGCGGGCTTCTCCTCGCTTGCGACGAAATCCTCGACAGCGAACAAGTCGCCGTCGGCGCGGTCGAACACCGCCAGCAGGGTGGTCATCCGTGCGACCTCGTCGGCCTGGTCCCGCAGGAACCATCGGACGAACTGCTCGCCCACGTAGTCGCCGGTCTCCCAGGCGTTCCGGCTCAGCATGCTCAACCGGTCGGCCAGCAGGCGTTCCCGGCGCAGCATGAAATCTATTGCCGCGCGCGGGGATTCGAAGTCCGGCACGATCTCCTCCAGGCCGCCGACCCGGATCGGGAGATTGCGGTCCAGCAGGTGCCGGATCATGCGTAGCGCGTGTGCGTGCCGGTGTCCGGAGCCGCGATAACAGACTCCCGCCAGGCGCGGCAGCCGCAGCGCGTCCAGGTGGACCGCGGCCGCCAGGTATTGCTGCGCCGCGGTGAACTCGTGCCGCACATGATCCTGCAACAGGTCGGAGAACGGGCGCTCATCATTCGGATTACCACTGCCCGGATTGCCGCTGGGATTACCGCTGCCCGGGATATCGCTGTCGCCCGCGGTCCGGCCGTCGTTCGGCATGTGATCGACGTTACCGTGTGAGCAGGTCCTCCGGGACGGGCTTATCCGACGCGAGGGCATCGAAGAAGCGGCTCGCCCGGTCCTTGTCCCACACCAGCACACTGCCGCTGCCGGACACCTCGTCGAATCCGCCGATCGGAACCGTCGTCGTCACGGTGCCGCTGCGCAGCGCCCAGCCCAGCCGGGCCAGATCCCAGATGTGGTCGTCGTTGTCGACCTGCAGCGAGTTGGTCAGGCCCTGCGCCAGCGGCCACAGCCGGAACGGGTTGACCAGGGTGCCGGTGTCGGTCGACTTCTTCAACAGCGCCGACAGGAACATCTGCTGATTGCGCATGCGGTCCAGGTCCGCGCGGGGGGTAGCGCGGGTGCGGACGAAGCCGAGTGCCTGCGCGCCGTCGAGCCGCTGGCAGCCGGCGGGCAGGTCGATGCCGGCCAGCGGATCATCGATCGCTTCGGGCAGGCACATGTCGATACCGCCGACGGCGTCCACCATGCCCGCGAAACCGCCGAAGCCGATCTCCGCGAAATGGTCGATGTGCAGGCCGGTGGCCGTCTCGACGGTCTGGGCCAGCAGTTTCGGGCCACCCGCCGAGAAGGCCGCGTTGAGCTTGTCCCGGCCGTGGCCGGCGATGGGGACGTAGGAGTCGCGCGGCAGGCTGACGATGGTGGCGGCGCCGGATTTCGGGACGTGCACCACGATGATCGTGTCGCTGCGCTCGCCGCCGGCGTCGGAGGTGCCGCCGGTGGACAGCTCACTCTCCTGGTCGGAGGTCAGTCCCAGGCGACTGTCGGATCCGGTCAGCAGCCAATTCGTGCCCGGGGTGTCGGCGACCCGGCCCGAATAGTCGGCGAGCGCGTCGATGCGATGCAGTGAGCGATCCAGGTAGATCGCGGCCGCGATCGGCGTGATGACCAGCACCAGCAGCAGGACCAGCAGCCAGCGGCCCCAACGCCGCCGCTTGCGGCGCATCCGTGGCTCGTGGGGCGGCCGGTCGCGGCGGCGCGACGGGGCCGCGGGCGGGGGCGGCGGCGGTTCCCGGTACCGCTCGGGCCGCTGCGGCGGCGCGTGCGTCGGCGGTTCGTTCGGCGGGCGCCGGCGGAAGCGGGGCGGGTCCTCGTTCGGCGGCGCCTGTGACCAGGCGAGGGCCCGGTCGGGGTTGCCGTCACGCCGCATCACCTGGGTCGACTCGACCGGCCGGCGCCGGGGTGGGCCGTCGCCCGGCGGTGGAGGTGGTGGGCCGCCCCGCCTTTGCGGTGGTTCGCCCCCGTGCCGACGGGGTGGTTCGCCGCTGTGCCATTGGGGCGGCTCGCCGCCGTGCCATTGGGGTGGTTCGCCGCTGTGTCGTTGGGGCGGCTCGCCGCCGGGTTGCCGCTGGTTCCCGGGAGGAGGCCCGGGACGTCCGCGTCCTGGCGGCGGCACCCGGCGCGTCCGCGCGTACTGCTGGGGGTCGTCGCCGTTCATCACCGTGATGGTACTGACCCGGGGCGCCCTCGGGTTCATCTCGATTCGATGACGAAGCTCACGGCAGCCAGGACACGTGCCCGTGCAGCACGGCATAGCCGATGTAGGCGACGGCGTCGATGGCGGCGTGCGCGAGCACCAGCGGCCACAGCCGGTTGGTGCGCTGCCAGAACGCGCCGAAGACCAGGCCCATCACCAGATTGCCGAGCCCGCCGCCGAGACCCTGATAGAGGTGGTAGCTGCCGCGCAGCAGCGCCGAGGCGAGCAGCGACCGGTGCTCCGTCCAGCCCAGCGCCCGCAGCCGGGTGACGAGATACGCCACCACCAGCACCTCCTCGGCCACGGCGTTCGCCACCGCCGACAACACCAGTACCGGCAGCCGCCACCAGTGGTCGCCGAGCGAGCTCGGCACGATGGTCACGCTCATCCCGAGCGCGTGCGCGATGAGATACAACCCCAGCCCGGGCAGTCCGATGACCGCCGCCAGCACCAGCCCCGGCAGCACGTCGCCGCGCCACCGCATGCGCGCGAGCCCGATCATTCGCGGCCCGATCCCACTGCGCCACAACAGGTACAGCCCGAGTGCACCCCAGCCCAGCAGCCGGAGCACCCCGAGCAGCTGGAACAGCAGATCGATGGTCGACTGCGCCGCCCGCGACGGATTCAGCGCCGCCGTCTGCCCGCCGACCCCACCAGGCGACAGCGCGCTCTCGATCAGCGACAGCGCGGCGTTGATGCCGCTGAGCCCGAACGTGACGACCAGAACGATCGCGATCTCGAGCTGTATTGCTCTGCGCTGCTGTCCGTCTGCGGGCTTGCCCGGTCCGGAACCGGTATCGGCGGAAAACACCATGCCCGCCAATCTATGGCTGTGGTTCGAGTGACACCTGGCCGGTGGCTTGCGGGCGTGCCCAGCTCAGGTGGTCGGGACTCCGATTGTGGCTTCGGCGGTGGGTACCGACGCACCGAATACCGCGCGGTGCCCGCGGGCGGTGTCCATGTACTCCCGCACCCGGTGAATCAGCCCGTCACGCAGTTCGAAGACGAGACAGTAGTCGTTGACGTAGGCGTTCCCGTTGGCCAGCGTCGCGCTCATGGTCTCCTCCACGATCACCCGGTCGCCGTCGACGTGGAAGCCGTGGAATTCGACGGCGACGTCGCGCACGAACAGCCGCCCGAAGTCGTCGGCGAGGAAACGGGTGATGGCGGCGCGGCCGACCATGTGGCTGGGTCCGCCGAGGGCGACCGCGGTGGCGTTGTCCGTCGGGGCCAGCCACTCGGCGTCGTCGGTGAAACAGGGGGCGATCCGCTCGGCCTCGTGGCTCGCGAAGGCGCGCCACGCATTCTGGATGATGGTCCGATTGTCAGGCATGTCGTGATCGTAAGAGCGGCGAGTGCGGACGGCTGGCGGGAAACGGACGGGGTCATCCGATTGCCGCAGCCCATCGCGAAAAGGTTGCGGGCCGGTCGGATTCAGCGCATGCCGTGCAGGAAGGGGCAGCCGGCGAGGATGCGGACGGCGCGGCTGAGGGATTGCACGTCGTCCACGGGGGTTTCGAACGGCAGCCGGACGTCGTGGTCGCTGTCGCGGCTCTCCACCCGCAGGGTCACGCCGTAGCGGTCGATGGCCAGCGGGTGCACCGCGCCGCCGCGCAGCCGGACCGGCAGGTGCCGCGCCAGTTGCGCCACGACGTCGGCGTGGTCGGCATCCATGTGTTGCAGCCACGCCGATTCCAGCTCCCAGAACGGGTCGGGGTGGGCGGAGCGCAACTGGTCCAGGCAGGCCGCGGCGGCACCGCTGGAATCGGCGACCACGGCGGAGTCGACGACCACCCGCAGCAGCGTGGTGGTGTGGCCGACATCGAGCAGCGACGGGTGCGGGTGGTCCTTGGCCACCTCGCCGGCCAGGGCGCGCTGGGCGTACCCCGGCACCGCGCGGACCCGGCCGCGCAGCCACACCAGCGACCGGACCGGCTCGCGCAGCGGGAGCGGGGCCATATCGGTCAGCTCGAGCACCGCCGGGGAACCGAGCGGACCGGCGGCCGCTTCCACGGCGGAGGAATCCAGGGCGACAGCGATCACCGCGTCGCCGCACGCGCGCAGATGGTGCACGGTCGTGGAAACCGGATCGGCGCCGGGGAGGGCGAGGACCGCATGCTCGGCGTGGGCACAGGCACTGCGCACCCGCTCGGCGGTGGTCGGTGCGGCGGTGGTTGTCGTGCGGGGCATGCGTACCTCCAGATATCCGAACCCGGCGCCATAATTAGGTAAACCTAAGCTAAGTGACGAAGCGGCGTTGCGCAAGCGTTCCGATCGCTACGGTGGAAACCGTGCCGCACGATTCGAATCCAGCCGCCGAGCCCGTTCTGGTGCCGCTGCACATGCCGGCGCCTCGCGCGAGCCTGGTGGGTGGCTTGGTCCGGGCGGTCTCCGCCGAATCGAGTCCGGCGGACGGTTCGGGCTTGATGTCGCTGGACGGTTCGGGCTTGATGTCGCTGGACGGCGATGCCGCCGATGAGCGGGTGGCCGACTTCCTGGCCGCCGCCGCGCACGCCGATACCGGCTTCGTGGTCCGCACGTCGTCGGGCGAGCGGGCGCTGGCGCTCGTCGCCGCCACCGCCGCGGCGCTGTGCGGTGACGATATCCGCGCGGCACTGCGCCGGCCCGATGTCGAATTCCTGCGCGGCCTGCAGCCGCCGGCGGTGCGGGCGCTGCGCGAGGTCCTGCTGGCTATCGAGTCGGACGAACCCGAAGAAGTGGCCCTCGGCCTGGCGGTACTGGCATCCGACATCGCGCAAACTCCGAGCTTGCCCCCGACTCCCCAGTAATGTCGTATTCGTGCCGCACATCGCCTATTTCGGGCCGTCGGGAACATTCACCGAGATGGCCCTCGCCCAGCTGGAGTCCGCGAACGCCTTCGAGGGGCCGGTCGAACGCATCGCCGCGCCGAGTCAGGGGGCCGCGCTCGAGTTGATCCGGGCCGGTGAGGTGGACGGGGCGGTGGTGCCGATCGAGAGCTCCGTCGAGGGGTCGATCTCGGCGACGCTCGATGCGCTCGCCGTCGGGCCGCGGCTGCAGATCGTGGCCGAGACCGAGCTGGATGTGGCGTTCACGATCCTGGCCCGGCCGGGCGTCGAGCTGTCCGAGGT
Source organism: Nocardia sp. BMG51109 (assembly GCF_000526215.1). Taxonomy (NCBI): domain Bacteria; kingdom Bacillati; phylum Actinomycetota; class Actinomycetes; order Mycobacteriales; family Nocardiaceae; genus Nocardia; species Nocardia sp. BMG51109. The sequence continues at coordinate 2,138,147 of NZ_JAFQ01000004.1, read as the reverse complement.
GCACACGATCGCCGCCTATCCGGTGGCCGCCGCGCAGGTGCGGATGTGGCTGGCGCACCGCCTGCCCGAGGCCCGGTTGTACACCTCGGCGTCCAACGCCGCCGCGGCGGAGGACGTGGTCGCCGGGCATGCCGACGCGGCCGTATCGACGACGCTGGCGGGCGAGCGGCTGGGCCTGGCGGTGCTGGCTTCCGGTGTGGCCGACCACGATCGGGCGGTGACCCGGTTCGTGCTGGTGACCAGGCCGCGGACGGCGCCGCCGCGCACGGGTGCCGACCGGACCTCGCTGGTGGTGCTCGAGCTGGCCAACGAGCCCGGCGCGCTGATGCGGGTGTTCGCCGAATTCGCCGACCGCGGAGTCGATCTCACCCGCATCGAATCGCGGCCGACGCGCACCGGGATGGGCAGCTATCGGTTCTATCTCGATTGTGTCGGCCACATCGACGACACCGCGGTCGCCGAGGCGCTCAAGGCGTTGCACCGCACCGCCGGACGGGTCCGCTTCCTGGGTTCGTGGCCGGCGAGCGCGCCGAGCGGCACACCGCCGCCGCCGGACGAACCGGCCGCGGCATGGCTGGCGGATCTGAAGAAGGGGGTCGCGGACCTGTGAGTGAACGCAGTGCGGGCGGCGGTGAATCGGACAGAGTCGGCAGGGAGTCGGACAGAGTCGGCAAGCTGATCCTGGTCCGGCACGGCGAGACCGAGGGCAATGTCGCGAAGGTCCTGGACACCCGGGTGCCGGGCCTGCCGCTGACCGAGCGCGGTGTGGCGCAGGCGAAATCGTTCGGGGCGACGCTGAGGACGCCGCCGCGGCGGCTGTTCAGCTCGGCGGCGTTACGCGCCCGCCAGACCGCCGGACACGTCGAATCGGTGACCGGGGTGTCGGCCGAGGTGCTCGACGGGGTGTACGAGGTGCAGGTCGGCGAGCTGGAGGGGGCCAATTCCGATGCGGCGCACGAGATGTTCCAGGATGTCTACCGCACGTGGCATCTGGGACGGCTGGATGTCCGGCTGCCCGGCGGCGAGACCGGGCAGGAGGTGCTCGATCGGTACCTGCCGGAGCTGGAACGGCTTCGGCAGGAATTTCTGATTCCCGGCGCCACCGCGGTCGGCGACATCCTGGTGGTCAGCCACGGCGCGGCCATGCGTCTGGCCGGTCGGGCGGTGGGCGGGGTGGCGCCGCCGTTCACCACGAACAACCATCTCGACAACACCGAGACCATCGAGCTGCTGCCGCGCTACGGCGGCCCGGACGGCCGCGGCGAGTTCCGCGGCTGGGAATGCGTGCGGTGGGGCCGGTACACGCCGCCGTTCGAGGCCGACATCGAACCCACCGCCGACGATCCGATGGGATGAGCGCGCGAGCCGGCGGATCGGCCCGCGCGCTCAGCTGCCGGCGGCGCTCAGGTGCCCAGCGGTGAGCTGCCGTGCGGGAAGTCCTCGCGGAGCGGCATCGAAGCGATCAGGTCCTGCAACGCGATGCGCAGCCGGGCGGACGTGCCGGTGCTCAACGAGGACCACTTGACTCCGTCGTCGGACACGCTCGTGGTCGACAGGAATCGGCCGTGGCGGGTGTTGATGACGGAGATGTGGTTGGGGGTGAAATCGCGGGTGCCGTCGCCGTAGATGAGGCCGATGATCTCCGCGGCCGACTCGATTTCCACCAGGGCCGCGGCCAGGGTGGGAGCATCCTGACTCGGCTTGCCGAACTTCGCCAACCGCTGCGCCGTGGTGGTGCTGTCGCCGGTGTCGCCCAGGATCGGGGCGAACTCCTCCGTCGGTATGTTCATGCCGTACAGCTCGAGCGGCTGGGCCGGGCCCAGCGCCGCGATCACGGTTCCCGGCAGGTCGGGGCCGGCCTCGTCGACGACGTACGTGCCCTGTCCGCGCAGGACGACGACCTCGAGCTTGTCGCCCTTGGCGATGCAGAGCCGGTTCACCTGCTCGCCGACCATCCAGCGCATCTCCAGCGCCCAGTGCGGCAGGCTCAGTGCGCGCAGGCGTTCGGCCAGCTCCGGTGTGACGACGTCGCCGTGCAGCAACTCCCGCTCGGTGAGTGACCGCTCGGCGATCGACATCGCCTCGGAGTAGGTGTCGGAGTTGTCGTAGTACCGGTTCGCGGAGAGTACGACCGGGATGTCGACGAGCTCCAGATTCTGCTGTAGAAACTGGAACTCGTCGAACGACAACACCACCGATTCCAGCATCGACGGCCCGTGGCCCTCGCCCAGCACCGTCACCTAGCGCTCTCCGCGGATGGGTCGCCACCGATGACACCGGGCGCGATGACGCCGCCCTGCCCGAAGTGGTCCCCCCGCAGATAGTCGTTGCCGTGCTGCTCCGACTCCTCCTCGTCGTCGCGAGACTGGTTGCCGAGCAACGGATTACCGGACGTTCCGGCCGGCCGGGTCGGCGCGGGCGCCGGGCCACCGGCCGAGGCCGGGCTCACCGGTTGCACCGTCGTCGGACTCGCCGCACCGCCGCCGCCGATGGCGCCGGCACCCCAGCCCTCCGGCAGCTTGAGCGACCCCGCGTTGTTGCCGATGCCGACGGTGGAACCACCGGACAGCGACATCGTGCGGGTCGCCGTCGCGGTGCCGCCACCGACGGCGCCGATCGACGCCATCATCGGCCCCGCGAAGCTCGGCACCCCGCTGCTGCCGTGGACGGCCGTGGAAATCGCTGTGCCGGCGACGTTTCCGGCGGTGGTGACGCCGGAGCCGGCCATCGACATCGCCGACGAGGCGGCCTGCGTCGCGGTGCTCACCACGGACGGGTTGCTCGCGACCGCCTGTGCGGCGGCGATGGTGGCCTGTAGCGGATCGCTCGGGTTGGCCTGCATGGTCGCCCCCTGTGCGGCCTGGCCACCCTCGGCCGCCGACCCGGCGCCCGGGACGATCGGCGGCGGCAACAGGAACTCGCCCGGCGTCGTCGCGATGGCGCTGGTCGCCGCCTCGTAGATCTCCATCACTATGGCCGCGCGGGCATCCATCGCCGCCCGCGCCGCCTCGGCCAGGGCGAAGCTGCCACATGCGATCCCGGGCGGGGTGTGCGCGGCCGTCACTGCGGCGTTGGTGGCCGTGATCTCCGGCGGGCTCGGCATGGCGAGCGCCGCGACCCCGTACGCCACGGCATTACCGGTGGCCTTGGCGGCCATGACCGTCGACATGGCGGTCTGCTGGCCGGCCCAGCCGAGGAAGCCGCCCAGCTTGGCCAGCGCGGCCACGCCGCCGAGGCCCTCCATGCCGACACCCAGTTCGGCCATCGTGCGGACCACCGTGGCATCGGCCTCGGCCCACACCGCGGTGAGGGCTCCCCAGGCCGTCGCCGCCGCCGTGATCGGTACGGCGTGCGCGCCCGCATGCAGTGTGGCGCAGTTGACTTCGGCGGGGCGTAATTCCCATATCGCCCCCGTGATACCTACAACCATGGTTGTTACTCCCCTGTGCGGTACAAGTCGTGGTCGGGTGGTGCTGCGAGGTCGGGTGGTGCTGCGAGATCGTGGTGCGAGGTCTAGGGCGTGATCGCGTTGACGGCGGTGACGGCGGCGGCCTGCACCGCGTCGCCGGCCAGGTGGCTCGCGCACTGCATGCGGAGGGTGTGCGCGCAGTGATGCAGCTCGAGCGCCCCCTGCGCGACGGCGCCGTCATGGGTGGCCGCGGCGTGGTTGAAATGACCGGCGGCCAGCAGGGACACCTCCTCGCAGCCGGAGGGCAGCACGTGGGTCGCCGGGCCGCTGAGTGCCGATGCCGCCATCAGCCGCTCGGCGAGCAGATCCAGCTCGGCGGCGGCGGCGAGCATCAGTTCGGGCGATATGAGCATGCCAACCATGACTCGAACTCCTTCTTGTGGTGGCTGAAGCGCTGACGAGCCGACATAGGTCGACCCTTCGGTGGAACCACAATTCCCCCTACGAGTTGATTGGACGCGATGGCCCGCGTTCCGGTTCCCTCGAGTCCATAGTTTTCTCCGGCTTGACCCGCTTCGCGGGTCAAGACTAACCCCATCCCAGCTCATGCAGGCGGTCTTCGTCAATCCCGAAGTAGTGAGCTATCTCGTGAATCACCGTGATCGCCACCTCCTCCACCACGTCCTCCGCGCTGTCGCAGATCTCCAAGATGGCGTCGCGGTAGATCGTGACGGTGTCCGGCAGCGCGCCGCCGTACTGGCTGTCGACCCGGTCGATCAGCGAAATGCCGTGGTAGAGGCCCAATAACTGCGGGTCCTCCGGGTTGCGGGGCTCGATCAGCACCACCACGTTGTCGATCGCGCGGGCCAGCTCCGCGGGGATCAGGTCCAGCGCCTCGCCGACCAGTTCCTCGAACCGGTCGTCGGATATCGAGACGGGCATTCGGTCGCTCACCACCCGTAAGTCCGCTATCGCGGGGGCGGGGCGCCGGGGAGTGGTGACGGGGTGGAACGGCCGGAATTCGGCGGTGGCACCGGCGCCTGGCCGTCGATGAGCACATCGCCGCGGGCCGAGCCGGTGATCGTGGAGAAGCCGTCCTGGGTTCCCTTGCCCACCAGGCAGTTCAGCCGATGACTGCCGACCAGCCAGCTGCGCGTATCGAGGTTGTCCCAGAAGATGGTCAGCGTCTTGTTGATCAGCGCGTCCTGCCCGCCGAGGTATTCGTCGGCGGCGCGGGAGCACTCGTCCTGCATGAACTTGTCCTGGTCGGCGTTGTCCGGTGCGGCGCCGGTGAAATGCGCGCCCAGGTCGACCGCCGACATCACCTCGTAGGCATGCGGTTTGGCGCAGTCGACCGGCTCGTTGGTCGGCAGGCTCTGGCTGATGCCTATGCAGGTGCCGGCCTCGAAGGTGCGGGACTGGTCGCTCTCGCTCACCCGGCCCGCGGTCGGCTGGGTGGCGTTGCCGGTGGCGCTGACCAGCTGCAGTCCGCAGCGGATGGTGCGGTCGCCGTTCGCCCAGCCGGGTTCGCCCGGGTTGATCATGCCGACCACGAAGCGACCGCGCGGGTCGAGACGGCCGCCGAGGTAGGAATTGGCGGCGGGGGTGCAGTGCTCGTCGCGGAGTTCGGAGAAGCGCAGCGAGTCGGGGAATCGCGAACCGGGCCCGAATTCGCGGCCGGGATAGCGGCTCAGGTCGATGTCGGCGGTGACCTCGAACAGGTGCTCGTCGGCGCAGTTGACCTTCTGCAGATCCAGTGTCTTGGCGTTGGTCCAGGACAGGCAGTCGCCGGATTTCGCGCTGCCGAACGCCGTCACGGCCCGCTTGCCGGCCGGCCCGCTGCCGGGATCGTGCGCCTCCAGGCCGTTCGAGCTGCGGAAACCGGTGAAGAACATGGTCACCAACGCGGCCACGACGGCGCCGATCGCCACCGCCAGCAGCCCCCACCGCAGCTTGTGCGCGGGCAGGTGCACCCGCCGGGACGGCGTGGCGTGTGCGGACGACCTCGAGCCGCGCCGATCCGGACTACCGGGGGCACCGGTCGGTTCGCTGCGGGGGTCGGGCGCCTGAGGCACGTCATCGGTGGACATCGCGCTCCATCATGGCAGTGCTGTCTCCGACCCGCTACGACCTGTCTCCGACCCGCCGCGCCTTGTGCTCCCGCGATCTGTTCTTCCCCGACCCTGTCTTCCCCGACCGGCCGCCGACTCGTTCCGGAGCGGCCGCGCGCGGGGGGTGAGCCCGGTATTGCTCGCTATACCTGTGGAAATTCGTTTTGCGGCGGCTACTAGGCTGACAACCCATGATCGACCTCCGATTCCTGCGCGACGATCCGGACGCGGTGCGCGCCTCGCAGCGGGCCCGCGGTGAGGATCCGGCGCTGGTGGACGCCGCGCTCGAGGCCGACGCCGCGCGCCGCGCGGCGGTCGCGACCGCCGACAACCTGCGCGCCGAGCAGAAGGCGCTGGGCAAGAAGGTCGGCAAGGCATCCCCCGAGGAGCGGCCCGCGCTGCTGACGCACGGGCAGGAGCTGGCGGCGAAGGTCAAGGAGGCCGAGGCGGCCGAGCATGCGGCCGATCGCGAACTGGACCGGGTGCAGCGCGAGCTGTCGAACGTCGTGCGGGAGGACGTCCCGGCCGGCGGCGAGGACGACTACGCCGTGCTCGAAACCGTCGGCACGCCCGCCGCATTCGACTTCGAGGCGCGCGACCATCTGGAACTGGGCGAGTCGCTCGGCGTGATCGATATGGAGCGCGGCGCCAAGGTGTCCGGTTCGCGCTTCTACTTCCTGACCGGCTACGGCGCGCTGCTGCAGCTGGGCCTGCTGCAGCTGGCGGCCCAGCGCGCGGTCGCCAACGGTTTCACCATGATGATCCCGCCGGTGCTGGTGCGCCCGGAGATCATGGCGGGCACCGGATTTCTCGGGCAGCACGCCGCCGAGGTGTACCGCCTGGAGGAGGACGATCTGTATCTGGTGGGCACGTCGGAGGTGCCGCTCGCCGGCTACCACTCGGGCGAGATCCTCGATCTCGGCGCCGGTCCCAAGCGATACGCGGGCTGGTCGTCGTGCTTCCGCCGGGAGGCGGGCAGCTACGGCAAGGACACCCGCGGCATCATCCGGGTGCACCAGTTCGACAAGGTCGAGATGTTCGTCTACTGCAAGCCGGAGGAGGCCGACGCGGAGCACCGGCGGCTGCTGGGCTGGGAGCAGGACATGCTGGCCGCGATCGAGGTGCCGTACCGGGTGATCGATGTGGCGGCCGGCGATCTGGGCAGCTCGGCCGCGCGCAAATTCGATTGCGAGGCATGGGTGCCCAGTCAGGGGACCTACCGCGAACTCACCTCGACATCGAACTGCACCACGTTCCAGGCGCGCCGGTTGTCGGTGCGCTACCGCGACGACAACGGCAAGCCGCAGACGGCGGCCACCCTGAACGGAACCCTGGCCACCACGCGCTGGCTCGTCGCGCTGCTGGAGAACCATCAGCGGGCCGACGGATCGGTGCGCGTTCCGGCCGCGCTGGTGCCGTTCGTCGGCCGGGAAATCCTGGAGCCGTTGCGGTAACTGGTGATTCGCGCGAGTGCCTGAAATGACGCATGTGTGCCCGTGCATGAGCCTAGAACGTCGAAATCTGTGACTTTGCCGGTCGATTCCTGCCGATGTGACTACTGCACCGGACAACTGTTCTAGGCTAGGCATCGTGCGAGGAATCGACTCTCGCGGCGATACCCGCACGCGGGTGCGGACGGCATCGGCGCTGGCGACGGCAATGGTCATGGCTCGGACCACGGGGGCCTTCTATGTGATGGGCGGGGTGCTGGGCCTGGTGATCACCGTCATCGCCCCGGGTGACGAGGGAAACCGGCCGCTGGTGGGCGCCGCGGCGGCGGTCGCGCTGCTGCTGGGGGTCAGCCTGCTGCTGTGGGGCCCGCGGCTGCCGCATTCGATTCACCACGTCTATGTCGCGGTGGCCACGATCCTGGTCACCGTTGCGGTGCACTGGTTCCCGAATACCGTCGGCGGTATCGGGCTTGCCGCATTCTACGTGTTCGTGGCCTGCGATGCCGCGATCTTCTTTGCCTGGCAATGGGTTGCGGCGCATGTGCTGTTCGCGGTGGTGCTGTGCCTGTGGGCCGTGCCCTCGCGGGGGCTGCCGTGGTGGTCGGGTCTGATACCGGCCGGTGTGACGGTGGGCGCGGGCATCGTCGTCGGAATCCTCACCCGGATGGCCTCCGACGCCGATATCGATGTGCTCACCGGCCTGCTGAACCGGCGCGGCTTCGATCGAGCCCTGAATACCGCCATCGCGCACGCCGGCCGCACCGGCCAGGGCCTGGCGCTCGTGCTGGTGGATCTGGACCGCTTCCAGAAGATCAACGACCATCTCGGGCACCGGGCCGGCGACGCCGTGCTGCAGCGGGTCGCCGACACCTGGTCCAAGCTGCTGGGGCCGGATCAGCGGCTGGCCCGCTACGGCGGCGACGCGTTCGCGCTGCTGCTACCCGACACCACCGAACAGGCCGCGATCCTGCTCACCGAGCAGCTACGGGCGGCGGTGACCACCGGATGTTCGGCGGGCGTCACCTCGTGGCAGCCGGGCGAATCCGGGTCGCTGCTGGTCAGCCGCGCGGACGTCGGTCTGTACCGGGCCAAGCAGGCCGGCCGCAACCGGACCGTGCTGGAGTCGTCGCGGCAGCTCCCGTTGGCGGTCGAGCTCCGCCAGGCCATCGACGAGGGCGCGCTGGACGTGCACTACCAGCCGATAGTGAGCCTGACCGAGGGCGGCGGCAAGGCCGTCGGCGTGGAGGCCCTGCTGCGCTGGTCGTCGAACGCCCAGCCGGACGTCACCACCGAGGGGCTCATCCGGGTGGCCGAGGAGTACGACCTGATCTCCGACCTGGACGAGCTGGTGCTGCGCCGCGCCTGCGCCGACGCGGCCCGGCTGCAGGACACCTTCGCCCAGCTCGATCTCACGCTGAACGTCAATGTGAGCGGGCTGGAACTGGCCGAATCCGATTACGCCGACCGGGTTTCCGGGATTCTCACCGATACCGGATGGCCCGCCGAGCAGCTGGTGCTCGAGGTCACCGAGAGCGAACTGGCCGCCGAATCGCAGACGGCCGTCGAGAACCTGAACACGCTGCGCGAGCGTGGCGTACGAATAGCGATCGACGACTTCGGCACCGGATACTCCTCGCTGAGCCGCCTGGCGACCATCCCGAGCGACATCCTGAAGGTCGACCAGTCCTTCGTCGCGGCGATCCGCTCGGGCACCCCGGCCCCGCCGCTGCTGGGAGTGATTGCGGCGCTGAGCAAGTCGCTGGACCTACAGGTCATCGCCGAGGGCGTGGAGACCGAGTACCAGGCGGCCGTGCTCACCGAACTGGGTTTCGCGCTGGCCCAGGGGTACCACTACAGCGACTCGCACCCGGTGGCGGAGCTGATCGACGATCTCAACGACCGGCACGGCCTGGTCGGCGCCGGAGCCGACCGCGAGTTCTCCACGAACGGCTGGGTCCCGATCGATAACCCCTTCGACACGGGATCGTTCGGCAGCCAGAACTGAGCATTGCGTTCGGCCGCCGGCCATCGGCGCTCGGTGTCTCGAAACGTCGCGCGCGGAAGAGCGTGCGTGAACGATCTTCGGCGATCGCTGATTCGACGGATCCGCACAGTCCGGCCGGTGCGTCGCGTCTCTCGCGATACAGGCGAGAAGGCCGCGGCTGAATTCGGGGATCGGTCCGAGGGGCCGGGGATGCGTGAGTCGGCCGGGGAGCCATGCCTGGTCGACAGACACAGGCGGCCCTGCGTCGGCGGCGGGCGAGTTCCGCATCGAGCGCTCGGGCGGTATGCCGTGGGTGTTGTGCGCACACGGTGATCGCGACGGGGGACGGTTCGACCGGGTAGTCGGCTGGGGGTCGAGTGCGGCGGCTGGGCCTGAGCGAGTCGGCGGGCCGGTGTCGGTCGTGCGGTGTCGGGAACTCGTTTCTCGAGTCGTTGTGGCGTGGTGGTGGGCGGGAGCCGGTGGGGATCCGGAGAATCGGGCGGGTGGGTAGAGGTTGGGGTATCGGGGCCGGGCTGTGTATCGGTGCGGGGGTGGCGGTTCAGGGGCGGGTGAACGGGGCGCTGGGGGTGCGGTTGCAGGATGGGATCGCGGCGGCGGTGATCAGTTTCGGGTCGGGGCTGGCGGTGTTGGCGGTGGTGTTCGTGGTGAGCGGGCGGTTGCGGGCGGGGGTTCGCGAGGTGTGGCGTGCCGTGGCGGGTGGCGGGCTGCGCTGGTGGCAGCTGCTCGGCGGGCTGTGCGGGGCGTTCTTCGTTGCGTGCCAGGGGCTTACGGTGGCGGCGATCGGGGTGGCGGCATTCACCGTGGCCACCGTGGCCGGGCAGCTGACGAGCAGTCTGGTGGTGGACCGGCTGGGGTGGGGGCCGACCGGGCGAACACCCGTGACCGCACTGCGCGTCACGGGTGCGGCGCTGGCCTTGGCGGCGGTCGGGATCTCGGCGGTCGGTGGGTCCGGATCGGGCGCCGCCGGGTCGGCGGCCGGGGACCTCGTGCGCGCCGTGCCGGCCGCGGCGCTGGTGCTGCTTCCGGCGCTGTCGGGTATCGGCCTGGCCTGGCAGCAGGCGATGAACGGGCAGATCGGCGTGGTGGGCGGGCCCTACTCGGCCACGCTGGTCAACTTCGCCGCCGGTGTCGCCGGGCTGCTGGTCGTCGAGGCCCTGGTGCTCGCCCGGGTCGGGTGGCCGCAGCGTTTTCCGACCGAACCGTGGCTGTACCTCGGCGGCGTCATCGGTGTCGTGTTCATCGCGCTGGGGGTCCTGGTGGTTCGTTGGATCGGCGTGTTGTTGCTCGGCCTGACCTCGGTCGCCGGGCAGCTGCTCGCGGCGGTGGTGCTGGACATCGTGGTGCCCACCGGCTCCGGATTGTCCGCGTCCACCGTTGTCGGCGGCGCCCTGACCCTGGTCGCCGTCGGTATCGCCGCGCTACGGCCCGTTCCGGCCCGGTCGTAGGAGCGCTTCGCCGGGCCGGCGGGGCGCTCCTGGCCGGATCGGATGCTCGGATGAAGTTGTCGGATGCTGCGTTGCGGGTGGCGTATGGGCCACAGGCATGCCGGAGGAGGGCGTGCCGGGTAATGCGGGATTGGGACGGGAGAGCACTGGGGAATGATGGTCGGATCGAAGGCCGGTGGTCGAGGAGGACGGTATGGCGGAGCTGGGTGTTGCGGTGATCGGGTACGGGCTGGCCGGGGCGGTGTTTCATGCGCCGCTGGTCGCCGCCGAACCGCGGCTGCGGGTGGCCGCGGTGGTGACGTCGTCGGAGCGGCGGGCCGAGCAGGCCCGGCGGGAACATTCGGGCGCGCGGGTGGTGCCGACCGCCGATGAGCTGTTCGCCGATCCTGCCGGGGTCGACCTCGTCGTGGTCGCCACGCCCAACCGCACGCATGCGCCGCTGGCGACCCGGGCGCTGGCAGCCGGACTGCCGGTGGTCGTCGACAAGCCGTTCGCCCTGACCGCCGCCGAGGGCGAGCAGATGATCGCCGCCGCCGAGCGGGCCGGCCGCCTGCTCACGGTCTTCCAGAATCGGCGCTGGGACAGCGACTTCCGCACGGTGCGCCGGCTGATCGAGGACGGCAGCCTGGGCGCGGTGCGGCGTTTCGAGTCCCGGTTCGAACGGTGGCGGCCGGTGCCGAAGGGTGGCTGGCGGGAGGTCGGCGGCGCCGCCGAGGGCGCGGGCATCCTCTACGACCTGGGCAGCCACCTCGTCGACCAGGCCCTGCACCTCTTCGGTCCGGTGGCCGGCATCTACTGCGAACTGGATTCCCGCCGCGACGGCGTACCCACCGACGACGATGCCTTCCTGGCGCTGACGCACGTCTCGGGCGTGCGGTCACATCTGTGGATGAGCGCCGTCGCCCCGCAGCTCGGGCCCCGCTTCCGGGTGCTCGGCTCCGACAGTGGTTATGTGAGCTACGGTCTCGACCCGCAGGAGGAGGCGCTCCGCTCGGGCCGCCGCCCGGACGGCAGGAAGCCTTGGGGCACTGTCGATTCCGAGAACTGGGGTCTGCTCGGCACCGAGGGCGACGTGCACCCCACGCCCAGCGAGCCGGGCGATTACCCGGCCTTCTACGCCGCGATGGCGGACGCACTCCTGGACGGGCTCCCGGTCCCGGTCGACCCGTGGGACGCCGTTGCCGCACTACAGGTTCTGGAGCAGGCGCGGTCGGTGGCAGCGGCGGAGTCCTGAAGCGGGACGGCACCGGGGTGTGCCGGTCAGACCAGCTTGCGGGAGCGCAGTTCGTGGCCCTTGGAGGTCTTGCAGCGGCCGGACTCCAGGTCCCACTGCCAGCCGTGCAGGTTGCAGGTGAGCGTGTTGCCCTCCACCACACCGAATTTCGACAGGTCGGCCTTCAGGTGCGGGCAGCGGCGCTGCACCTCCCAGCCGGCCAGCTCGCACGACGCCGAATCGTCGTGTGCCTCGGAGAACCAGCCGTCGGCGTAGGCGATGCGCTCGTCGGTGAGGCACTTGAAGAACGTGTACAGGTACTCGTTGTAGCCGCCGATGCGCCACGCCTGGAAGCGAGTGGACAGGAAGATGGTGTTCACCCAGTCCGGCTCGTCGTCGCGCAGCACGGTCCGCACCAGCTGCGGATCGATGCGGAATCCGTAGCGGTACTTGCCCTCTCCGTCGATCGGGCCGCGCACCACGCGCTTGGGGAAGTCCAGCACCACGGTCTCGTCGCCGAGTACCAGGCCGACCGGATAGCCGATGCCGTCGCAGATCAGGTCGCTCTGCGTCATGATCGGCTCGAACAGCTCCTTCAGCCGCGGGAGCAGCGGGTCCTCGCCGGACGCCCGGGACGCCCGCTCGGCGGCCAGCACCGGCGCCGCGCGCTCGGCCATCCGCTCGATGTATCCGGCCTTGTCGTCGTAGATCTCGGCCGGATCGAACGGATGGGTCAGGCTCAGGTCGGCGCCGTGGACGTCGGCCACCGAACCCGGAATCATCAGCACCCCACCCGAATTGCCGTGTTGGTGCAGATGTTCCAGGAACACCGTCTGGTCCGGGAAGATGTTGCCGTTCTCCTCGGAGAAGCGGTCGTCGCCGTCGTCGTTCAGGTAGCGCAGCTCCGGGTCCAGGAACATCGGCGGACCGGCGGAGGGGACCACCCAGGTCGCCGCGACCTGGTCGACGTAGCTGCGCGCCCGGTCCATCCCGCGCTGCCGCTTCTGCTTGCCGAAGTTGGCCTTGGTCCGCCGGGGGATGTCGTAGACCATCGGGTACCAGATGGCGCCCGAGTACTGGAGCAGGTGGATATCGATGTGGCCGAACTGTTCGTGCAGCACATCCATGTCGACCGGCCGCGCGTCGTTCATGTTGAAGCACACCGTCTCGCCGTCGGAGACCACCAGGCCGGAGTCGCCGATCGGCCCGTCGGCCGGGGCGCGCAGCGCGATGATCATCACGTCCAGCTCGGCCCCGCCGGCGCCGGTCACGGTGTGCTTGACCGAATCCTCGGTCTCGAAGAACGTGTGGAAGCCCAGTTTCTCCAGCTCGCGGCGGAGATCGGGCACCGGGTAGTCGGGCAGCAGGACGGTGGCGTCCTTGTTGATGTGTTCGGTCAGGTTCTTCGCGTCGAAGTGGTCCCGGTGCAGGTGCGACACGTAGAGGAAGTCGCAGTTGCCCAGCTCGTCCCAGTCCAGCCCGGTGTTGTCCGGGAACGGGAACCACGAGCCGAAGTACGCCGGGTTGACCCACGGGTCGCAGAGGATCGTCCCGGCCGCGGTGCGGATATGAAATCCGGCATGTCCGACGCTGGTGATCTGCACGAAGAAGTCCCTCCTGAACCGTTTTCAGCCACCCAGAGTAGCTCTGTCCGAATGGCGGCGCCTGCGGGTCCCTCCGTGGTTACGCAGGCTGCCGCCTCCGGGCCCGTCGCAGCCGCCGCGTGTCCGAATGGCGGCGCCCCCGGGCCCGGCGCAGGTGCCGCGTGTGCGAGAAGGGCGCCGCCCGCGTCAGGGCGAGACGTCGCCGATGCAGTAGCCCTGGTCGGTCTCGCGCACCGTGAACGTCCGCTCCTGCTGCGCGCCGGTGGCGTCGGTGACCGGCGCCGTCACCGCGAGATATCCCGTGCGCAGCTGCTCGGACGTGATCGACTGGTCGGCATAGGACCGCACACCGGTGAGCTTGTCCGGGGTGGCGGACAGCGGCGGCACGCTCGACCGGCCGCTGCCGGTGGGATCCCATGTCGCCGGGCTCGCCGCGCACACCAGCGGATGCGCGGCCTCCCGGTCGGCCGGGTCGAGCGGCCGGCCGGTGCTGCGGGCCAGATACCGCCGGACGGTGTGCCGGGCGTCGGCCGTGGTGAATCCGGTCTCGGCGCCGGCGGGGAAGACCCGCGGACAGGCGTACCCGGTGGCGATGTCGGTGCGGCCGGCGACGACCGTGACCGCCGCGGCGGCCGAGGTCGCTGCCGGACTCTGCCACACGACCGTGCCTCCGTCGGGGACGCCGGGTTCGGCGAGCGCCGCCAGCACCGCCTGCTTGTCGGCGTACATGGACTCCACGTCCTGCGGCGAGATCATCCAGCACTTGCCGGCCAGCCGCTGCGGCGGCAGTTCCTGCAGATCGATCGCCCAGCGGGTGAGCGCGTCGGCGGTCTCGGAGTCGGGCGTCGCCAGCGAGACGGTCACCGCCGCCTCGCCGGCCCGGGGCCGGGCGGGCGGCGCGGCCGACGTGGACGCCGCCGCGGATCTTCCGGTGTCGGTGTCGTAGTCGGTGCCCTCGATGCCGACCGCCGAATCGCATCCGGCCACGGCAACCGTCGCCAGCAGGCCGAGCCCTCCCATGCCGAGCTTTACGGCGCCGGGCCTTCCGAAGCCGAGCCTTCCGAGTAGCGTGCCCCGCCGCGTCCGGCCGTCTCGTGTGCGAGATGCTGCTCGGGGCCGTTTCACTGCGGTGAACCTCTTTCCTGCGCGTGCGCTGGGAGTGCCGAATGTGACAGCGACTACGCTAGCTGAATTGTGGAACCCGTCTACCGGACGATCATCGGCCTGGCTCGCACCCTCTTCTTCGCGCAGGGGTTGAAGTTCGACGTGCGCGGCGACGAGAACATCCCCGCGACCGGTGGCGCCGTCATCGCGATCAACCACACCGGATACATGGACTTCACCTACGCCGGACTGCCCGCCCGCACACCGAAGCGATACATCCGGTTCATGGCGAAGAAGGAGGTCTTCGACGACAAGATCTCCGGGCCGATCATGCGGTCGCTCAAGCATATTCCGGTCGATCGTTCGGCGGGCGCAGATTCCTATCACGCGGCGGTGGAGTATCTGCGCCGCGGCGAACTGGTGGGTGTGTATCCCGAGGCGACCATCAGCCGCAGCTTCGAGATCAAGGAATTCAAGTCCGGCGCCGCCCGGATGGCCATCGAGGCGGACGTCCCGATCATTCCGATGGTGATCTGGGGCGCGCAGCGGGTGTGGACCAAGGGGCATCCGAAGCGGCTGGGGCGCACCAACACCCCGATCTCGATCGCGGTCGGCGAGCCGCTGCGGCCCGCGGGGACCTCGGATGATGTCGCCGAGACCGCCGCGGAGCTGACCAGCACGCTGCGCTCGACGATGCAGCGATTGCTGGCGGAGTTGCAGCAGGACTACGTGCACGAGTCCGGGGCATACTGGGTCCCGGCCCGGCTCGGCGGGAGCGCGCCGACGCTGGCGGAGGCAGACGCGATGGATGCCGCGGAGGCCGCCGAGAAGGCCGCGCGCCGCACGGCCAGGAACGGTGCGCCCACGGACGGTGCGACACAGTAGAGGCACAGGAGTTTCGAGTATGGCGCGCGAGCCCGTCTTCGACATTCTCACCGGACTGGTCCGCACGCTGTTCCGGGCGCAGGGTCTGCGCATTGATATCGGCGGGCAGGAACATATTCCGCGCACCGGCGGCGCGGTGCTGGCGGTGAATCACACCGCGTATCTGGATTTCATGGAAGTCGGCCTGGTGGGCCGCGAATCGGGCCGCAACGTCCGCTACATGATGAAGGCCGAACTCGAACGCGGCATCGTGGGCTGGTTGATGAAGCAGTGCAAGGCGATCGGCGTGGACCGCAGCGCCGGCGCACAGTCGTTCGCGCGGGCGGTGACCGCCCTGCGCGACGGCGAGATCGTGGTGGTCTATCCGGAGGCGACCATCAGCCGCAGCTTCGAACTGAAGGAATTCAAGTCGGGCGCGGCCCGGATGTCGATCGAATCGGGCGTGCCGATCGTGCCGATGGTGATCTGGGGCGCGCAGCGGGTCTGGACCAAGGACATCCCGAAACGCCTGGGGCGACACCGGTTCCCGATCGCAATCCGGATCGGCGAGCCCATCCCGGTCCGCGATTCCGCGGACGCGCTCACCGCCGAATTGCGGGTGCGCATGGAGCGCCTGCTCGCCGACGCGCAGCGGGATTACGAGATGCCCGCGGGCGCGCGCTGGGTGCCGGCCCGGCTCGGCGGCGCCGCGCCGACACCGGAACAGGCGGCCGTCCTGGATCAGCGCGAACTCGAGCGCAGGCGGGCCGGGAAGACGAACCGCGAATAACGCGCGCGAAATCGATTCGTACCGCCGTCGGCGGGTAGTTGAAAACTGTCCTTTTTCACTGTCGGTGGCGCGAAAGTGCATCTGCAATGGATGGTCGCATTATTTCTTGGTGCGTCCGGAGAAAGTGGGTAGCGTCGTCCGCATGACGCGCTACGTGATGCCCGCGGAAACCGATCCGCATGCCCGGACCTGGCTGGCGTGGCCCGCCAAGGAATCGGTGTGGGAGGAGTTACTACCGCTGGTGCGCGCGGATGTGGCGCGGTTGGCGCGGGCGATTGCCGAGTACGAGCCGGTGACCCTGGTGGCCCGGCGCGAGCAGGTCGACGACGCGCGCCGGGCCTGCGGACCGGACGTGCAGGTGGTACCGGCGCCGATGGACGATATGTGGATTCGCGATACCGGGCCGATATTCGTCGGCGGTCCGGAGGGCGGCGCCGGCATCGATTTCAACTTCAACGGCTGGGGCCAGAAGTCGGAATACCACATGGATGCGAAGGTTGCTCGAAAGGTTCTCGAGCATGCCGGAATTCCACGGGTGGTCGCCCCGATAGTCGCCGAGGGCGGCGCATTGGAAGTGGACGGCGAAGGCACGCTACTGACAACCGAGAGTGCACTTGTCAATCCGAATCGGAATCCCGGATTCGACCACGGGGAGATCGAGAACGCACTGGCCGACATGCTGGGCGTCACCAAGGTGGTCTGGCTGCGCGGCGTTGCCGGTGAGGATGTCACCGACTGCCACGTCGACGCGGTGGCCCGGTTCGCCGAACCCGGTGTGGTGCTGGTGGATCGGCCGGTGCATCCCGACCCGGGCGACGTATTCGCCCGGGCGGCGGTCGAGGCCCGCGAGATCCTGCGCGAGTCCACGGATGCCGCGGGCCGCGGCTTCGAGATCATCGAGCTCCCGCAGCCCGACGTCACGGCGCTGCCCGGCGAGCGCGGACCCGACTTCCTGTACTCCTACGTGAACTTCTACGTCGGCAACGGCGCGGTGTACATGCCCGCCTACGGTGACCGGCACGGCGACGACCGCGCCGCCGGGATACTGGGCGACGCGTTCCCGGGCCGTGAGGTGGTGCGGGTCGAGTACAACGCCGTCGTGGAGGGCGGCGGCGGAATCCATTGTTCGACGCAGCAGCAGCCGCTGGTGACGGCGTAGCCGGCTAACTGGGGTCCGAGCCGCGGATCGCGGCGAACCAGGTGGCGACGGCGGCGGCGACCGTTGCCGCGCCGAGGAATACGAGGAATCCGCCGCCCGCCAGATAGATCCAGAACAGCGCGGCGAACGGCGCGACGACGGCGAACTGCGCGTCCAGCACCAGCCGTCGGCCGAACCGGGCCGACCGGGCCGCATGCGCCGGCCCGTCCGGATCGGGGCGGGTGGGGTTATCGATGAGGCGCCCGGGCGGTTCCGAATCCCGGAGCGGGCCCGACGGATACAGCCGCAGCTCTCCGACATGTACGGTACCGTGCCCCAGTCGGGCCGTGGCCGCCGGGAGCGTGACCAGGGCGGGATCGAAATACACCGGCAGCCGCCGGATTCGGCCGTCCACCTCCAGCTCCAGCCAGGACCGGCTGATCAGGCGATGCTGCTGCCGCACGCGCTTGCATTCCGCGACCCCGGGCGCTACCCGGCGCACCCGCAGCACCCCGAACGCCACGGTGAGCCGGAAGGCCGTGTACCCCAGCACGATCAGCCCCACCGTCGCCAGCATGCTCAGCTGCTCCAGATCGGCGAACGGCGCCCAGGCGAGGCAGGTCACCAGGGCGCCGATCGTCGTCAGGACCGGATAGGCCAGGGGATGGCCCGGGCCGGAGATCACTTCAGGAAGCCGACCTTCGTCCAGTCGTAGGTGGCCAGGCCGCGCGCGCCGTAGTTGGCGAGGTTGGCGCGCACCGCGACGATGCCCGGGGTCTGCAGCAGCGGCAGCGAGTGCCCCTCCTCGAAGACCTTGCGGTCGACCTGGTTGGCCAGCTGCACCGCCTTGTTCTCGTCCAGTTCGGACACCGTCTGCTCGATCAGGTCGTTGAGCTCCGGCGAGCCGATCCGGCCGTAGTTGCCCTGGATGTCGTTCGGGTTGTAGCCCCAGATCTGGTTGATGCTGCTCAGCGGGAAGGGATCACCCACCCAGCTGAACTGCGCGACATCGAAGTCACCGGGCTGGATCACATCGGTGAAGTAGCCCTTGCCGGGCTTGGTGTCGATGTTGAGCTTGACGCCGATGCGGGCCAGATTCTGCTGCATGATCTGTGCCATCTGCACCCAGGTGTCCTGGTTGTACATGACGTCGCGGATCTCGAGCCTGCGGCCGTCCTTCTCCCGGACGTCGCCGTTGAGCTTCCAGCCCAGCGCATCGAGTTCGCGGGCCGCGGCGTCGGGGTCGAAGCCGAGGCTGTTGTCCTGGTAGCCGGTCTGGCCCTCCAGATAGATGTGGTTGTTCAGGGGCTTGGGATCGGCGACGAGTCCGTTCTGCATGGCCGTGGCGATGCCCTGCCGGTCGATGGCCTTCGAGATCGCCACCCGCACACCGGGATCGGCCAGTATCGATCCGGGCGCGCCGTTGAAGGTCAGGTGCGACCACTGGGTGGCCGGTGAGCGGCGGATCGCCACGTCCGGAATGCTCTGCGCCGTCTTCAGCTCGTCGCGGCTGGCGACTCCGGCGGCGTCGATCTCGTTGTTCTGCAACGCCGGAATGGTCGCCGCGGCGTCGAGAACGCTGAAGGTGACGGTGTCGAGCTTCGGCGTCGCCCCCCACCATTTCGGATCGCGGCCGAGGACGATGCGGCCCTGTGCCCGATCAACGGACTGAATCGTGAACGGTCCGGCGGTCACGGGCAGGCCGTCGACGAGGCTCTTGTTGAATGCCTCCGGGGACGACGTGACCGACTTCGGATACAGCATTCCGTTGCCGGAGAACTGGCCCTTCCACTCGGCGTAGTGCTTGTCGAAGGTGATGACCGCCTGCCGGTCGTCGACGCCACGTTCGACCTTGGTGACGCGGTCGAAGCCCTGGTTGTTCGCGATCAGGTACGACTTGTCCCGACCGCTCAGCGCGTTCGCCTGGGATGCGATGTCCTCCCAGGTGATCGGGGTGCCGTCGGACCACATCGCCTTGGGGTTGATGGTGTAGGTCACCTGCTGCGGCTCGGTGCTGGTCAGCTCGACGCTGGTGAAGTAGTTGGTGTCGACCGCCGGGTTCCCCGCGGCATCGACGGTGAAGGCCTGCGGCATCATCGGGCGCTCGATGTTGGTGATCTGGGCGTCGTTGCCGTCGACGGTCAGCGTGTTCCAGTTCTCCGGCAGCGACGACACCGACACCCGCAGGTTGCCGCCGTCGCGCAGCTCGCTGACGTCGTGCGGGTTGATGTCGTTGGTGGTGCCGATCGAGGACGTCCCGGTGCCGGTGCTATCCGAACCCGCGCAGCCGGACAAGACCAATCCGAGCGCGACCGCGGGAATCGCGAACCGGGACACTGTCGAACGAATCCGCATGGACCGCTCCTTCCGTGGGGGCCGGGTGATCATTTCGTGCCGCCTTCCTCGAAGACCTTACGGTCCACGTCGTTCGCGAGTTCGACGCCTTTCCGGCGGGTCGATCGCCGCACCCGGATTCGCGGCGCCCGGATTCGCACGGTCATCTCCGTCCCGCGGCGATCGGCAGGGGGACCGCGTCGATCAGCGCCCGGGTGTACGCATGCTGCGGATCGGCGAAAATCTGCTCCGCCGGGCCGGATTCGACGATCTTGCCGCGATACATGACACCGATGTCGTGAGCGAGATTGCGGACCACCGAAAGATCGTGGGAGACGAACAGATACGACAGCCCGTGCTCGATCTGCAGATCCCGCAACAGGTTCAGCACACCGGCCTGGATGGAGACGTCGAGCGAGGACGCCGGTTCGTCGAGCACCAGCAGTTCGGGGTCCAGCGCCAGGGCGCGCGCTATGTTGATGCGCTGCTTCTGGCCACCGGAGAAGTCGCCGGGATAGCGGTCGGCGTGGTCGGGACTCAGGCCGACCTGCCTCAGCAGTTCCGGGATCCGGCGGCGGATCTCGTCGCGCGGGCGGCCGTCGATGCGCAGCGGCTCGGCCAGCGCGTCGAAGATCGGCAGCCGCGGATCCAGCGACCCCGAGGGATCCTGGAAGACGATCTGCACCTTGCGGCGGATCTCGCGCCGCCGCGCCTTGGTGAGGGTCGCGACATCGTCGCCGAGCACCTCGATGCTGCCGCCCTCCGGCCGCGCCAGGTCCATGACCTGGGTCAGCGTGGTGGATTTACCCGAACCGGACTCGCCGACCAGCGCGAAGGTGCGTCCCTTGCGCACCTCGAAGCTGATGCCGTCCACCGCCCGCACCTCACCCGTGCGGCGCTTGAAGACCACGCCCGAGGTGAGCGGGAACGTCTTCGTCAGATCCGAGACACGCAGCACCACACCGGGATCCGCGGCCGGCTCGGCGTCGGGTGTCTCGATCTCCCTGCGGTAGGCCGTGAACAGGTCGTCCGTGCCGACCTCCGCGGTGCGGATACAGGCGGCGGGATGCCCCGGACCGGTCTCGCGCAGCGGTGGTTCGGCGGTGCGGCACTCGTCGATCGACACCGGGCAGCGCGGCGCGAACGGGCAGCCCGGCGGCAGCGCGTGCATGATCGGCGGGGCGCCGGTGATCGGGATGAGCGGGGTGCGCGGCGGGCCGTCCATGCGCGGGATGGAGCCGAGCAGGCCGACCGTGTACGGCATCCGGGGAGCGTGGAAAAGGTCTGCGGCACCGGCGGTCTCGACGACCCGACCGGCATACATGACGGCGACCCGGTCGGCGAGGGTGGCCGCGATCCCCATGTCGTGGGTGATCATCACGACGCCGGCGCCGGTGATGTCGCGGGCCTTGCGCAGCAGATCCAGGATCTGCTTCTGCACCGTGACATCCAGTGCGGTGGTGGGCTCGTCGCAGATGATGAGCTCCGGATCGTTGGCGATCGCCGTCGCGATCACCACCCGCTGGCGCATGCCGCCGGAGAACTCGTGCGGAAAGCCCTGCGCGCGCGTCTTCGGATCGGGAATGCCGACCAGATCCAGCAGTTCGACGGCCCGGTCGGCGGCCTGGCGCCTGGTCATCTTCTTGTGCGTCAGCAGGGCTTCCGCGATCTGGTCGCCCACCCGGTAGACCGGCGTCAGCGCCGACAGCGGATCCTGGAAGACCATGCTGATCCGGCTGCCGCGCAGCGCCGACAGCCGCTTGTCGCTCATCCCGAGAAGTTCCTTGCCGCGCAACCGGATCGAGCCGCGCACCCGGGCCTGCTCGGGCAGCAGGCCCATCACGGCGAGCGACGACACCGACTTGCCCGACCCGGATTCGCCGACGATGGCCAGCACCTCGCCGTCGGACACCGTGTAGTTCACGCCGCGCACCGCGTCGACGCGGCCCTCCTCGCTGGGAAAGGACACGCGCAGATCCGAGACCTCCAGCAGCGGTGCGGTGGGCGGTTGCTCGTTCGCCTTCGCTGCCGTGCCCTCGTCGGTCATGCCGGGGCCGTTCATTCCGGGCCCTTTCCTGCTGGGGTCTCTCGTTCGGTCGCGTCGGAGTTCGGCGAGGCGGTGTCTCGGTCGCCCTTGCGCTTTCGCGCCCGCGCTCGCTTGGACGTGGGATCGAAGGCATCGCGCAGGCCGTCGCCGACCAGGTTCGCGCACAGCACCGTGACGATCAGCAGCCCACCGGCGAACAGGAACAACCACGGGTAGGTGAGTGCCGACTTGGTGCCGGTGGCGATCAGCGAGCCGAGCGAGATGTCCGGCGGCTGCACGCCGAAACCCAGGAAGCTCAGGCCGGTTTCGGCCATGATCGCCGCGCCGACCGCGAGCGTGGTGTCGATGATCAGGATGGAGGCGATGTTGGGCACGATGTGGGTGGTGATGATCGTCCACGTCGAGGCGCCCATATAGCGTGCCGCGCGCACGAATTCGCGTTCCTTCAGGCTCAGCGTCAGCCCGCGCACGATCCGGGCGCTGATCATCCAGCTGAACGCGGCGAGCAGGCCGATCAGCAGCAGGGTCGACCCGGTGCCCTTCATCCGCGGCGCGAAGATCGCCACGATGATGAAGCTCGGCACCACGAGCAGCAGGTCCACCAGCCACATGACGGCGCGGTCGGTCCAGCCGCCCAGCAGTCCGGCCACCGAGCCGGCCAGGGCGGCGATGAAGCCGGCGATGAGGGCGACGCTGAATCCGATGATCAGCGATTTCTGTAGCCCGCGCAGGGTCTGGGCGAGGACGTCCTGGCCGATCTGGTTGGTGCCGAACGGATGTGCGGGGCTCGGTGGTTGCAGCAGCGCCGCGTAGTCCAGTTCCTGGTAGTCGTAGGGCAGGAACGCGGGCAGCGCGAACGCCAGCACCAGCATGAGCAGCAGGACGATACCGCCGCCGACGGCCGGCTTGTTGCGGCGGAACCTGCGCCACACCAGTTTCCGGCGCCCGGCGGCCTGCGGCTCGGGAGCGCCCTGGATGATGATTTCGGTTTCGGTCATGCTCCCACTCGCACCCGTGGATCGAGGATCGCGTAGGCGATGTCGGACAATAGTCCCGATACCAGGATCACCAGACCGGCGAATGCCGTTACGGTGACCACGATGTAGAGGTCCTGTGCGTCGATTCCGTTGATCAGCCATTCGCCGACGCCGTGCCAGCCGAAGATCTTCTCGGTGAACGTCGCGCCCGTGATCAGGGCGCCCAGGCTGTAGGCGAACAGCGTCGCCATCGGGATCAACGCGGTCCGCAGGCCGTGCTTGTACAGTGCGCGGCTGCGGGTCAGCCCCTTCGCGCGGGCGGTGCGGATGAAGTCGCTCTGCAGCACGTCGAGCATCGCATTGCGTTGGTAGCGGCTGTAACTGGCCATCGCGGCGAGCGCCAGGCCCAGCGTGGGGACGATCATGTGCTGGACGCGGTCGACGATCTGGTTCCACAACCCGTGTACCGCGGTCGCCGAGGTCTCGCCGGTATAGAGGAATATCTGCTGCCCGGTGGCCGTATTGATTTCCAGCGCACCGTATTTCAACAGGGTCGCGAGCAGGAATACCGGCGTGCTGAGCACCAGCAGCGACACGATGGTGGTGAAGTAGTCGCTGAATCTGTATTGCCGGATCGCGCCCGCCGCGCCGATCAGCACGCCCAGCGCGGTGCCGACCAGCGAACCGATCACCAACAGCCGCAGGCTCACCCCGACCCGGCGGCCCAGTTCCTCGCTGACCGGTTGCCCCGCCAGCGTCTGGCCGAAGTCGCCGTGCGCGATGCCGCTCACCCAGGTGGCGTAGCGCTGTGGAATCGGCTCGTCGAGATGCAGTTCCTTGGCCTTCGCATCGATCACGGCCTGCGGTGGGCGCGGATTGCGCTGCTCCAGGCTGTCCAGCGGGCGGAAGGTGAGCGACGCGAGACTGAAGGTCAGGAAGGTCGCCAGCACCAGCAGCACGACATAGTTGAGCGCGCGTCGCAGCAGAAAGCCGGTCATCGGTCCCCTCGGGTTGGTTGCTAGCCCCCGATCATAAGGACAGGTGGCGAAAGAGGCGTGCCAAGGAGGGGTCGCGACATGCGCGGATCGCCGTCGGGCCGGACGCGGGCCTGGTGTGCGGCGGTCGCGGGCGGTACCCGCAGGTAAGGGGTCTGGATCCCGGACGACCGTCGGTGTGTCGGTCGGCGGACGGCGGCACCGCGGCGCGGGTGACCGCCGATCCGGTCGTGATTACGGCGGGCGACCGGTTTCGGGCAGGATGGACGAGGTGACGCGCCTGCACCTACCCGCACCGAAGATGGTGGCCACCGATGTCGACGGCACCCTGATCGACGAGCGTGAGCGCGTCAGCCCGCGCACCAAGACCGCGGTGGCCGCGCTGATCGCCGACGGTGTGCCGTTCGTGCTCGCCACCGGCCGGCCGCCGCGCTGGATCGATCCCGTCGTGGAGGGTCTCGGCTATGCGCCGCTGTGCGTATGCGGCAACGGCGCGGTGATCTACGACAGCGCCTCGGATCGCATCCTGCACACCAGCACCCTCGACGTCGAGAGCCTGGCCTGGATCGCCGATCTGGCCGAGTGGGTGCTGCCCGGCTGCGGCCTGGCCGCCGAGCGCGTCGGGGCGAGCGCGCAGGACGCGGCGACCCCGCAGTTCGTGAGTTCGCCGGAGTACGAGCACGCCTGGCTGAATCCCGACGACACCCAGGTCGCTCGCCGCGAGGTGACCGCGGCGCCGGCGATCAAGATGCTGATCCGATTGCCCGGCGCGACGAGCGCCGAGATGCGCACCGCACTGGAACCGAAACTGGCGGGACGGGCCGATATCACCTACTCGACCGACAACGGCCTGATCGAGCTGTCGGCCCCCGGCGTCACCAAGGCCTCCGGACTGGCCATCGTCGCCCAGCGGCTCGGGGTCCAGCACGGCACCGTGGTCGCCTTCGGCGATATGCCCAACGATGTCCCGATGCTGCGCATGGCCGGCCACGGCGTCGCCATGGCCAACGGTCACGCCGAGGCCCGCGCCGCCGCCGACGAGGTCACCGCCACCAACACGGCCGACGGCGTCGCCCAGGTTCTGGAACGCTGGTGGGCAAGCTGATTCAGCCCGTTCCCACCCGCTCCAGCACGATGTCGGCGACCCGTTCCACGGGCACGGTCGTCACCACCTCCAGCGTGGCGGACGCGCGCAGCAGCGGTTCCACCGCGGCGAGATTGTCCAGCGTCTCGGTGAGTTCGGCCGGATCCTTGCCGTAGGGGTTGTCGGTGCGGGTGCGCAGCCGTTCGACGAGAACGTCCGCCGGGGCGCTGAGCAGCACGATGTGGTCGAAGCGGGGATAGAACAGCGTCTGGTTGCGCGTGGTGCCCTGGACGAACAGCAACTCCGGTCCGTCCGGCGCGGTGTCCAGCAGGGCCGCGATCCTGTCGATACGCCACAACCGCTCGCCGTCGACGGTTTCGTAGTAGTCGCCGTAGTCGGTGTCGACAGTCCGGTGGCCGCGCCGGGCCAGCTCCCGCAGCAGCGCCGACTTGCCGACGCCGGACATGCCGGTGACCAGTACGCGCGTCATCCCGAAAGCCTATGGCGCGCAGCGGGCTCTGTGTTCGGGTGAACCTGTGCGGGACCGTCGTTACGGAGTTGCCGGGGCGGGCCGGTCGGCAGGCGCCTGCTCGACCGGCGGGACCGGGTCCGTCACGGGGGCGGGGTTCTCGGCGGGTGCCGGTTCCGCGACGGGGTCCGGGACGGTCGGGTGGCTCGGTGCCGGTGCGGTGACCGGGTTCTGCGGATCGGCATTGCTGTAGTTCTGCAGCAGGGTGGTGACGAGGCCCGAGACCTGGTTCAGGAGCAGGGAACCGTACTCGAAGTCGGCGCGCAGGCCGTCCGGAACCGGGTAGGCGGTGCGCAGCGGCAGGCCCAGCAGGCCGGATTCGGCGCCCAGCTGGAGGAAGCGGTCCAGGATGTGGCCGACCACCTCGACCACGTTGCCGTCCGGCGCCGCGTACACGTAGCCGTTGGCGAACTTGGCGTACTGCCCACCGCCCTTGGTGGGTTGCGGTTCGGAGGCGGCGGCGCCGAGATGCCCGTCCGCGCCGCCCTGTCCGGCCCAGTACTGGGCGATGACGTTGTCGCCGACCCGTTGCATCAACCGGCTCGTCTGATCGGCCAGGGCCGCGAGGTCGGTCTGGGGGCGTGGGGTTCCCGGCGCACCGTTGCCCGTCCGGGTGCCGCCCGCACCCGCCCGGGTGTTCGGCGTCCCGGCGGTGCTCGCGGCGATCTCGCGGATGCGATCCATCAGCGCGTACGCGGCGTCGCCCGGGCAGGTGGTGTTGCCGACGTCGCGGTGCGCGAACACGGTCGGCAGCTGCACCGCCTCGCCCTGCGCGTACGGCGTGAACTCGGTGCCCTCGGAATACATCGTGGTCTCGGCCGACGGGTCCAGGTTTCCGGCCCTGGCGCGCCAGCCGATGAACTGGCCGGTCGCCTGGATCGCGGCGTCGGTGGGCGGCTCGGATTCGAAGTCGCCCATCATCGCGACGCCCGAGGTGTTCTCGTTGAACCCGCCCGCGTGCGCGCCCTGCACCGGCCGGTCCAGCCCGCCGTAGCGGCCCTCGAAGATCTGCCCGTACTTGTCGACCAGGGCGTTGTACCCGATGTCGCACCAGCCCAGCGTCTTGGCGTGGTAGGCGTAGACGGCACGGACGATGCCTGCCGACTCGGCCTTCGAGTAGTCGTTGCGACCGGCGGTGTGGTGCACGGTGATACCGCCGAGGCCGTCGTCGTAGTGCGGTTCCTCGCAGCGGATCGATTCGTCGGCGCCCCACTGGGCGCGGGTGATCACCTTGGGCCCGCCGCCGGGCGCCGCCGCGGCCACCCTGGACAGGTTCTCGTCCACCGCGCCGCGGCCCGGGTCGATGAGCACCGCGGACAGGGCCGAGGCGGCCATCTGGGCCGGGTCGTCGGAGCGCCCGGGAATCGGCGCGGCGGCGTCCTTGCGGGTCGTCAGCACCTGGACGGAATTGGTATTCCCGACGTAGACCGGTTCGGTGCCGGTCACGCCGGCGGCGGCGTGGTCGTCGGCACGCGTGTCGACCCGTTCGGTGGAGAACCACGGCCCCCAGCTGCCGTCCGGCGTGCGCGCCCGGACCAGGGCGGTGGTGTCGCCGAGTTCCTTCGCGGTGAACGCCACCATGCTGAACGGGGTCTCGCGGGTGAGTTCCTTGACCTCCGCGCCGACCTGGTCGGCCAGTTCGGGTGCGACGGCGCCGGGCGAGAGGGCGGGGGCCGCGGGGTCGGAACCCGGGACGAGGGCCGGGTCGGCAGTGTCGGCGGGGGCGGGC
The DNA here is from genome assembly GCF_000526215.1 of Nocardia sp. BMG51109. Taxonomy (NCBI): domain Bacteria; kingdom Bacillati; phylum Actinomycetota; class Actinomycetes; order Mycobacteriales; family Nocardiaceae; genus Nocardia; species Nocardia sp. BMG51109. Next base: position 2,111,318 of record NZ_JAFQ01000004.1, on the reverse strand, counting down.
GCGTCGGCAGTGTCGGCGGGAGCTGGCGCGTCGGAGGTGGGTGCGGGTGTGGCCGGCGCGGTCGCATCGGCCGGAACGGTCTCGTCGAGGGGAGCGTTGATGAATCCGGGCGCGCCGCCGGCGGTCGGCGTCGGCGGGCCGGCGGTCGGGCGATCGAACTGGGGCAGCGGGATCTCGCTGGGTAGTCGCACGCCCGGCGGCGTCGGGAGGCCGGGCGGTACGGGCAGTGCCCGGGGCAGCGGCAGCTTGCGCAGGTCGGACAGGTGCAGATCGGGCAGTTCGAGGCCGGTCAGTTCGCGCAGGGGCAGAACGACGTCGGGGGCGGAGGCGAGTCCCACCTCGGCCAGTTGCGCGGGGATAGCCGTCAGATCGCTCTCGGTGGTCGAATGGTACTCGGGCGTGTCGCGCAGAACGAGGGCCGCGAGTGGCGCGGTGACCGCGAGAGTCGTGACAACCGGGAGGATATACGGGCGTTTCGGTCTGCGGTACGGCACGAGCATCTCCCATTCAGGTAGAACCACCGGCCGTCAGTGCCCGAACGAGGGTTGATTCCTGACGGAACAATGGTCACACTAGTCCCAATCGTCACAAATCTAAACCTTTGGTTGAGGATTAGGGAAGATAACCCGAATGTAGCTTTCGGATAGCCGGACAGCGGGCAGGACATGCCGAGCGGAAATGTCACCGGTGCGTCGCCCGCGAAACCCGTGGGAGTGCACATGACAAGCACGAGAAGACGGCGGGCCGTGGTGGCGCGGCGGGGCGAGCTCGAGCGGCGTCGCCACCGGCGCCGCGCCGCGGTGGCGGGCCTGGCCGTGGCGGCGCTGACCGGCGGCACCGTCGTGGTGTGCCTGACCTGGCCGGAGGGGTCGCGCATCGACTCGTACCGCCCGCTGGCCGGTGTCGGCCACGGTCGCGGTATGAGCCAGGTCGGGGCCTTCGATCAGGCCACCGCGGGAGTCGCCGCCGACGGCATCCTCGCCCACTACTACCCGGGGGCGGTCGCGGGAGCGATCGGGCCCACCGAGGTGCGGGTGCGGCTGACGGTCGACGACAACGAGACCCTCGATGTCTTCTCCGACGCCGGGCTGACCGTCGCCGGACGGCGTGTCGTCCCCGGCCAGGTCGCCCACCTGACGCCGACGCCCGACGGCGGTGCGGACGTCGTGATCACGAACGGGTGCGCCGGCGACGTGCTCTGGCAGGGCGCCACCGACGACCCGTGGGCGTATCCGGTCGCCGCCGGAACCGACCGCCCGCCGGCCGAACATCTGAAGGTGTGCGGCGGCGGCACCTACCGGGGCACGCTGGGCGTCACCCTGGAGAACGGGGAGGCCCGCACCGTCGATCAGGTCGATGTCGACGATTACCTGCTGGGCGTGGTGCCCGCCGAGATGCAGGCCGACTGGGCCGACCGGGGCGGCGCCGAGGCGCTGCGCGCACAGGCGATCACGGCACGTTCCTACGCGCTGGCCGAGCACCGCTACCCCTACGCCCAGACCTGCGACACCACCGACTGCCAGGCCTATCCCGGCACCGAGAAGGAGGACCCCCGGTCCACCGCGGCCGTGCGGGCGACATCCGGCCGGGTACTGCTGCGGGACGGCCGGATCCTGCGCACCGAGTACTCGGCGGCGCCGAACGGCGGGCAACCCATCGACATCGGCACCCTCGAGGTCGGCCCGAGCCCGGACGAACTGGCGCCCTCCACGGCGGTGCCGCCCGGTGGTGCCGCGGCGGTGCCGCCCGATGTTCCTGCGCCGCCGCCCGACAGCGCGCAGCAGCAGGTGCGCGGCACCAGCGTCATCGACGCGAAGTATGCCGAAACCGGCGGACCCGCGGGACCGCTGGGCGAGGCGCTCGGCCCGGAGTCGTGGCTGCCGGGCCGGGGCGGCACGTACCGGATGTTCGGCAACGGCGTCATCATCGCCACCCCGACGCTGGGCGCCCGGGTCGTCGACTTCGGCACGCTGCTCCAGGTCGCACCGGAAACGGCACCCGGCGCCCGCACCGGCGCGGTGCCCGGCGGCACGGCGCTGCCGGGCGGTGGCACGGCCGCGCCCAACACCGCGGCCGTACCGACCCCGCGCGCCACCACCCCACCGGAGTCCCCGACCACTCAGCCGTCACAACCTCCCACGACGGGCCCGACGGAGCCCACTGCCCCGGGACCCACCGCTCCGGAACCCGCCGAGCCATGGTCCGGGCAGCCGTCCGCGGCGACCCCCGTCCCGTCCGGACAGGAACTGCCCACGGAATCGGCACCGCCCGCAACCGGCTGAGCGTGCGGACCACGGTGTATACCCGCCAGGTTTCGATATCCACGGCACTGTTCCTGCGATGTCCACGGCACCGTCGGCGATGAGAGCCCATCGAGCGTTGCCGACCCGATCCGTCGTGCTCGGAATGAGTTACCGGACTCGGTACGTGGTCCCGTGCCGATTCGGAATCCGTCCGGTGCCGCCGTGAGATAGCCCGCGTCGGCACGCATTTCGCAGCGGGAGCGGCACCGCGGACGGTCGGCGCCCTCCGCCGGAAGGAAGATTCGCGCCCGAAAACCGGCCGCGGTGACCAGGATTCGGCACGATTCGACGCCGGGACACCCCACAGCCCGGCGGACGTGCGGGGCACTCGCATTGCCGGATCGGGAGGACCCGGAGCGGGGCCGGACGGCGCACCGCGAACAAAGCGCAAGCGCGCCACGGAGATCGGTGGGTCCGGGCACGTCGTCGGTCGAGCGCGGTGAGACCGATCGGCGCACGGTAGAGTGCGCGGCCGAGCGACAAACAGGGGGAGTACCCATGAGTTACCCGTACGGCCAACCGGAATATCCGCCGCACGGTTATCCGGGCTATCCCCAAGCCGGCTATCCGGTCTACGGCTACCCCGGCTATCCCCAGCCGGGTTATCCGATGCAGCGGGCGAGCGGCGGGGCGGCGATCACCGCCGGCATTCTCGCCGTCCTGCTCTGCCTGGTCGCGGTGTTCGGGATCATCACCTCCGTGAGCCTGGCCGCGCATGCGGATACCGATGATCTCGGCCTCCTCTACGCGGTCACCGGCGTCGAGGGGCTCATCGCGTTTGTGTGGCTGCTCGGCGGCATCATGTTGATGAATCGGAAGAACGCGGGCCGGATCATCCTCATCATTCTGTCGAGCATCGGCCTGCTCGGCGGCCTGGCCGGTACCGTCGCCGGGCTGGCGTCTCCCGTCCCCGCCACCGCCGTTCCGGGGATCGTCGGCGTGCTCGTGGCGCTGCTCATGCTCACCCTGACCCTGGTCGGCTCCACCAAGCGCTGGTGCGAGGAGGGCAACCTGCCGCCGTACCCGTACTACTGAGTTCCGTACTACTGAGTTCCGAACGACCGAGTTCCGGACTACCGAGTTCCGATATCGACCAGGATCGAGCAGACAGGGGCGGGCAGTGGCATATCCGTACGGGCCACCGAATTATGGGCAGCCGGGCTACGGGCAACCGGGCTATGGCTACGGGCCTTCGAAACCCGGTGGGGGAACGGCGATCACGGCGGGCATCCTGGCCCTGCTACACGGTGGGCTGCTCGCGCTGGCCTCGGTGGGTGCGACGGTGTCCACGATCCAGGACGCGCAGCGCGGTGCCGGTAGCCTGCCGGCCGAGATCGCGGCGCTGGTCGCGCTGATCGGTATCACGCTGATGTTCCTGGTCGGATCCGTCCTGCTGCTGTGCCGCCGGCGGATGGGGAGAATTCTCGTCATCGCGGCGACGACTCTCGCCATCGTGGCCTTCACCGTGGCGATGCTGGTGTCGGCGATGGTCGGCGACGGGTGGAAGAGGTCCGATCTCCTGGCCGTGGTCGTGATGCTGGCGATCGCGTACGCGATCGAACTGCTCATTCTCTGCCTTGCGGTAGCGAGCCCCACCGCCCGCTGGATAGCCGCCCGCGGCGCCGGGCGGCCTCCGGCATGGCCGCAGTATCCGTACTACTCGTAGCTGCCGCACAGGATGCGCCGCACGGCCTGAAGACGCCGGGAGAGGGGGCGGCTACGCTGGGCACCCGTGACCGTCGCAACCCCCTTCGATCTCATCGTCGTCGGCTCCGGATTCTACGGGCTGACCATTGCCGAACGTGCCGCCAACCTGCTCGGCAAGCGGGTGCTGGTGGTCGAGCGCCGCTACCACCTCGGCGGCAACGCGTACTCGGAGGCCGATCCGGAAACCGGTATCGAGGTACACAAGTACGGGGCTCACTTATTCCATACGTCGAACCAGCGGGTCTGGGAGTACGTCAACCAGTTCACCGAGTTCACCGGCTATCAGCACCGAGTGTTCGCCATGCACAAGGGGCAGGCCTACCAGTTCCCGATGGGGCTGGGCCTGATCTCGCAGTTCTACGGCCGCTACTTCAGCCCCGCCGAGGCCCGCGCGCTGATCGCGAAGGAGTCCGCGGAGATCGACACCAAGGATGCGAGCAACCTCGAGGAGAAGGCGATCTCGCTGATCGGCCGGCCGCTCTACGAGGCGTTCATCCGCGGTTACAACGCCAAGCAGTGGCAGACCGATCCGAAGAACCTCCCGGCCGGCACCATCACCCGGCTGCCGGTGCGCTACACCTTCGACAACCGCTACTTCAACGACACCTACGAGGGCCTGCCGAGGGACGGTTACACCGCCTGGCTGGCGCGGATGGCCGAATCCGAGCTGATCGAGGTCCGGCTGGACACCGACTGGTTCGAGGTGCGCGAGGAGATCCGCGCCCAGAGCCCGGACGCGCCGGTCGTCTACACCGGCCCGCTGGACCGCTACTTCGACTACGCCGAGGGCGAGCTGGGCTGGCGCACCATCGATTTCGAGACCGAGGTGCTGGAAACCGGCGACTTCCAGGGCACGTCGGTGATGAACTACAACGACGAGGACGCGCCCTACACGCGCATCATCGAGCCGCGGCACTTCCACCCGGAGCGGGACTGGTACCCGGACGACAAGACCGTGATCCAGCGCGAGTTCTCGCGTTTCGCGCAGTCCGGCGACGAGCCGTACTACCCGATCAACACCCCGGCCGACCGCGAGAAGCTGCTCGCCTACCGGGAGCGCGCCAAGAACGAAACCGCCTCGGCGAAGGTGCTTTTCGGCGGGCGTCTGGGTACCTACCAGTATCTGGACATGCACATGGCGATCGGCAGCGCGCTGAGCATGTTCGACAACGTACTGCGACCGCACCTGGAATCCGGTGCGGCGCTGGTGGACGAGGAGGGCTGATGAGCACCCGACGCGAGGCCCGGTCCGCGGGCATCGAGCCGGAGGCGGCGGTACACCGATGACGACGACGCTGGAAGAGATGACGACAACCACCGACACCCGCGCGAAATCCCTGCTGCAGCGCATCATCCTGCCGCGGCCGGGTGAGCCGCTGGACGTGCGCACCCTCTACCTGGAGGAGTCGCCCACCAATGCCCGTCGCGCCCACGCGCCCACGCGCACCTCGCTGTCGGTCGGCGCCGAGTCCGAGGTGTCGTTCTGCACCTACTTCAACGCGGTGCCGGCCAGTTACTGGCGGCGCTGGACGGTCCTGAAGTCGGTGGTGCTGCGGCTGGAGCTGTCCGGCCACGGCCGCGTGGACGTCTACCGGTCCAAGGCCGACGGATCGCGAATTCACGTGCAGGGGCGGGAATTCAGCGGCGTTGTGGATCCCGGCCGAGAGCATGCCGGGACGACGGCCGGCGACTCCCGTCATTCCGGCGCGCTTTCGGCCGGAATCTCGGTCGAGTTCGAGGTGGACCTGGGGCCGTTCGAGGACGGCGGCTGGATCTGGTTCGACATCACCTCCGACTCGCAGGTCGAGCTGCGCAGCGGCGGCTGGTTCGCGCCCGTCGAGGCGCCGGGCGAGGGCAGTATCGCGGTCGGCATGCCGACGTTCAACCGGCCCACCGACTGCGTGAACACCCTGGCGGCGCTGGGCTCGGATCCGTTGGTGCTGGAGAAGATCAAGGCCGTCATCATCCCGGATCAGGGCACCCGCAAGGCCGTCGACGAGCCCGGGTTCGCCGAGGCCGCGGCCGTGCTCGGCGACCGGCTGTCCATCCACGACCAGCCCAATCTGGGCGGTTCCGGCGGCTACAGCCGGGTCATGTACGAGGCGCTGAAGACCACCGACGCCCAGTACATCGTCTACATGGACGACGATATCGAGATCGAGCCCGACTGCATCCTGCGCGCGCTGGCGTTCGCCCGGTTCACCCGCACGCCGACGCTGGTCGGCGGCCAGATGCTCAACCTGCAGGAGCGCTCGCACCTGCACACCATGGGCGAGGTCGTCGACCGCGCCACCTGGATGTGGACCGCGGCCCCGAACGTCGAGTACGACCACGACTTCTCGAAATACCCGCTGCGCGACCGGGACAACTCCAAGCTGCTGCACCGGCGCATCGACGTCGACTTCAACGGCTGGTGGACCTGCGTGATCCCGCGGGTGGTGGCCGAGCAGCTCGGCCAGCCGCTGCCGCTGTTCCTGAAGTGGGACGACGTCGAGTACGGCCTGCGCGCCCGCGCCGCCGGCTACCCGACCGTCACGCTGCCCGGCGCCGCGGTGTGGCATATGGCCTGGAGCGACAAGGACGACGCCATCGACTGGCAGGCCTACTTCCACCTGCGCAACCGCCTGGTGGTCGCGTCGTTGCACCTGCCCAACGACGGCCGCCCGATGGTCCTCAACACGATCAAGGCGACCCTGAAACACCTGCTCTGCCTGGAGTATTCGACGGTCGCCATCCAGAACCAGGCGATCCGCGACTACCTGGCCGGTCCGGATCGGCTGTTCCAGCTGCTGCCCACCGCGCTGGGCAGCGTGGCGCAGATGCGCAAGGATTTCCCGGACGCGGTGACCGTGCCCTCCTCCACCGAACTGCCGCTGCCCAGCGGCGCGGATGTGGGCGCGGTGGGCGAACCGGGCAATCCGATCGCCAAGATCGTCCGGCTGGCCAAGGGCGTGCTGCACAACCTGCGCCCGGCCAGGTCCGAACATCACGACCGGCCGCAGCTGAACGTGCCCACCCTGGACGCCCGCTGGTACCTGCTCTCGCAGGTCGACGGCGTCACGGTGACCACCGCGGACGGCCGCGGCGTGGTCTACCGCAAGCGCGATCCGCGGCAGGCGTGGGGGCTGTTCAAGGAGGCGATGCGGTTGCGCCGCGAACTGGCCGCCCGCTTCCCGTCGATGCGAGAGCAGTATCGTGCCGCGCATCCGCGGTTGACCAGCACCGCGGCCTGGGAGAACGCCTTCGGAATCGGCCGGACGGGAGCAGGAGACCAGTGACAGCGCCGGCATCCGGGCCGGCCGACGCGCCCCACCTGCGCGTCGTGCCCGAGCCCGCGGCGGCCTCGCCCGCGGAAGTCAAGATCATCAACGTCGTTCAGGGGACCATCGGCCGCAATCCGGCGGTCGTCAAGGCCGCCCGCGGCATGTCGCATTTCGGCGAGCATTCGCTCGGCTGGGTGGGCATCGGCGCCGTGGGCGCGCTGCTGGACAAGCCGCGCCGGCGGCAATGGGCCGGCGTCGCCGTCGGCGCCTTCGGTGCCCACGCGGCGTCGGTGATCATCAAGCGCGTCGTCCGCCGCCCCCGGCCGCACGACCCATCGGTGCAGGTCAACGTGTCGACACCGAGCAAGCTGAGCTTCCCGTCGTCCCATGCGACGTCCACGACGGCAGCGGCGGTATTGCTCGGCAGACTCACCGGGCTACCCTGGCCTGCGGCGCTCGTGCCGCCGATGCTGTTGTCCCGGATCGTGCTCGGGGTGCACTACCCCTCGGATGTGCTCGCCGGGTCCGCGCTGGGCGCCGCGTCCGCAGCAGCCGTGCTCGCCGCCGAAAAGAGAACCAGCCGTGACCGCACAGGAAAGAACTCTCGTTGACATGAGTGAAGAGCCGACCAGCGTCGACCTGGACGAGGCCGTCATCAAGGGGCCGCCGAAGACCCTGGTCGGCGGACTCGTCAAGGCCGTGCGCCCGCGCCAGTGGGTGAAGAACATTCTGGTGCTGGCGGCTCCGGCGGCGGCCGGCGCCGAGGCCATCTCCAGCGCGGCGGTGCTCGGCAAGGTCGCCATCGCCTTCGTCGCGTTCTGCCTGGCGGCCTCGAGTATCTACCTGGTCAACGACGCGATGGACGTGGAGGCCGACCGGGCCCATCCGACCAAGCGCTACCGGCCGATCGCGGCGGGGGTCGTTCCCGTCAATCTCGCCTACGCGCTGTCGCTCGTGCTCCTGGTCGGTTCGATCGCGGTGTCGTTCGTGGCCGCCTGGCAGCTGGCCGTGGTGACGGCGGTCTACATCGCCATCCAGCTCGCCTACTGCTTCGGCCTCAAGCACCAGGCCGTGCTCGACATCTGCATCGTGTCGTCGGGCTTCCTGCTGCGTGCGGTCGCCGGCGGCGCGGCGGCGAATATCGTGCTGTCACAGTGGTTCCTGCTGGTCATGGCCTTCGGGTCGCTGTTCATGGCGGCGGGCAAGCGGTACGCCGAGCTGCGGATCGCGCTCGACACCGGCGCCAAGATCCGCAAGTCGCTGCAGTACTACACGCCCACCTACCTGCGCTTCATCTGGACCCTGGCGGCCACCGCGGTGGTGGTGTTCTACGGCCTGTGGGCATTCCAGCAACAGCAGTACAAGGACACCCAGTGGTACGCGATCTCGATGATCCCGTTTACCATCGCAATCCTGCGTTACGCGGTCGACGTCGACGGTGGCGAGGCCGGTGAACCCGAAGAGATTGCGCTGGGGGATCGCATTTTGCAACTCCTGGCCATCGCCTGGATCGGAGCGATAGGTGTCGCTGTCTATCTCGCCTGACGCGAGGGTAGCGGGAGAAGAGCGCGAAGACGGTCCGCCGACCAGCACGCTGGCGGTCGGCGAGCAGGAGCGGGAGGCGGGCGCCTCCCGCTTCGTGCAGTTGTCCCGGGCTACCCTCGCCGGTGGGGTGGTACTCACCGTGGTCCTGTTCGCGGCCGGCGCCTGGCAACGGCGCTGGATAGCCGACGACGGCCTGATCGTGTTGCGCACGGTGCGCAACCTGCTGGCCGGCAACGGGCCGGTGTTCAACGTGGGCGAGCGGGTGGAGACCAACACCAGCGCCGCCTGGACCTACATCGTCTGGTTCTTCAGCTGGATCACCCAGGCCCGGCTCGAGTACGTGGTGCTCGCCGTGGCGCTGGTGCTGTCACTGCTGGCCGTCGTGTTCGCCATGCTGGGTTCGGCCCGGCTGTGGGGCGGCGCCTCGGCCACCCAGCTGCTGTTGCCGGCCGGTGCCCTGGTCTACGTCGCGGTGCCGCCGGCGCGCGACTACGCCACCTCGGGCCTGGAGAACTGCCTGGTCATCTTCTGGCTGGGCGTGCTGTGGTATCTGCTGATCCGCTGGAGCCGGGCCGAGAACCCGGGCCCGGCAAGCTATCTCGGGCTGGTGTTCTGGGCCGGGCTGTCGTGGCTGGTGCGCCCGGAGATGGTCGTACTCGGCGGCCTGGTGCTGCTGCTGGTCTTCTTCGCCCCGATGCCGTCGATGCGGCGGCTGCGGCCGATCGGCATCCGGGCGCTGCTGGTCGCGGTCGGCGGCGCGGTACCGGTCTGCTACCAGATCTGGCGGATGGGCTACTACGGCCTGCCCTATCCGAATACCGCGGTGGCCAAGGAGGCGAGCGGCGCCAAGTGGGGGCAGGGCTTCGTCTATCTGTGGGATCTGCTCGGCCCGTATTTCCTCTGGGTGCCGCTGGTGGTGTTGGCGGTGTTCGCGCTGGGGATCGTGCGCTCGCGCCGCTCGCAGCCCGCAATGGCCGAGGGGGAGGCCGCGAGCCGGCTGCCGCGGTGGCAGCGCCGCCTGCGTACCCCCGGCGCGGTGGTGGCGCTGATGCTCGTCGGCGCGCTGCTGCTGGTGGCGTTCAACCTCCGGGTCGGCGGCGACTTCATGCACGGCCGAATGCTGCTGCCGCAGTTGTTCATTCTGCTGCTGCCGGTCGCGGTGCTGCCCGTGCGGCTGCCCGACCGGGTCGCCGGCCGGGTCCGGTGGGCGCGGCCGTCGTTCGCACTGCCGCTGGTGGCCTGGGCGGGCACGATGATCTGGGCGGGGCTCGTCGCCGGCACCGTGGCCAACACCTCCGGCAGCCAGCTCAGCGCCTCCGGCATCGTCGACGAGCGAATCTATTACGTGCTCAACAGCGGCCACGATCATCCGATCCGGGCCGAGGACTATCTGGACTACCCGCGCATGCGCGCGATGGTGCAGGCCATCGACAACACCCCGGACGGCGGGCTGATCATCAACTCACCGTCGTTCATGATGTGGTACGTCGCACCGCCGCCGCTGCCGATACCGGACGGCGGCGTCGGGCATACCGTCTACTTCCTGAACCTGGGCATGACGAGCATGAACGCGCCGTTGAACGTGCGCGTGATCGATCAGGAGGGCCTGGCGTATCCGCTGGCCGCGCACACCGATCGGCTCGTCGACGGTCGCATCGGCCACGACAAGAATCTCTACCCGGACTGGGTGCTCATCGATACCGGCATGGTGGACAAGCATCCGTGGATGCCGCCGTTCATGGACGAGAAGTGGGTGATGCAGGCCCGCACGGCGCTGAGCTGCCCGGCCACCCAGGATCTGCTGGCGTCCTATCGCGCCCCGCTCACCCGAGCGCGGTTCAAGCACAACATCGTTCAGTCCCTGGACTTCGCGAAGTACCGCCTCGAACGGGTGCCCGAGTACGAGATCCAGCGCTGCCATCTGGTCGATCCGGTTCCCGATCCCGCGCCGAACTGAGTGGGGTTTATGCCACTCTGTCTCAATTCGGTAACGCCGGAGTGGCGCCGAAGCGATAGGCTCCCATGAGTACGTCCGTCGGGGACGCGTGCCGGCATGCGTTGCGACGGGCTATCCGCAGAAGGTAAGCGGCCGGGCCGGCCGCGCAAGGGAAAGGCCGAACAGAGTATGCGAGCCGTGACTGTGCGCTGGGCGCAGGGAAGACGTTGGAGACCGTCGCCGCAGCGAGGCTCGCGCCGGGCCGGTTGGATGAAGCGATCGGTCCTGGGTGTCGCCGTGGCGACGTTGCTGCCGTTCGGGGTGTCGGTGGCAGGAGCCGGGACCGCGAACGCCGCCTTCGACCCGGCGGCGATCGACTTCTGGGTCGACTCACCGACCATGGGCCCCATCAAGAGCCGGGTGTTCCGGGCCGCCGACGGCAACACCAGCCGGGTGGTCTACGCACTCGACGGTATGCGTGCCCAACAGAACATCAGCGGCTGGGAAAACGACACGAACGTCGCCGCCGAGCTGACCAAGGCCAATATCAACGTGGTCATGCCGGTCAGCGGTCAGTCCAGCTTCTACGCGGACTGGAATTCGCCGAGCTCGTTCCTCGGCCTGCCGCCGATCTCCGGGTCGTCCTCCGGATCCGCCTCGGGCTCCGGCGCGACCCAGGTGCTGGCCGACGGCCCGGGCAAGAGCTACCGCTACGAGTGGGAGACCTTCCTGACCCGCGACCTGCGCAACGCGCTGCGCGATCGAATGGGCTTCAGCACCACCCGCAATGGCGTCTTCGGCCTGTCCATGGGTGGCAGCGCGGCGCTGACGCTGGCCGCCTACCACCCCGAGCAGTTCAGCTACGCCGGCTCCTACTCCGGTTATCTCAACGTGTCCGCGCCTGGTATGAGGGAGGCGCTGCGCGTGGCGATGATCGACGCGGGTGGCTACAACATCGATTCGATGGCGCCGCCGTGGGGCCCGCAGTGGCTGCGGATGGATCCGTTCGTGTTCGCGCCGCGGCTGAAGGCCAACAACACCCGGCTGTGGATCTCCGCGGGTAGCGGCCTGCCCGGCCCGACCGACGGCCCGAACTTCAACACGCTCAACGGGATGGGCCTGGAGGCGCTGGCGCTGGCCAACACTCGCGCGTTCCAGGTGCGGATGATGTCGCTGGGCGCCGGCAACGTCACCTACGACTTCCCGAGCGTCGGCGTGCACAACTGGCGCTACTGGGAGACCGAGGTCTACCGGATGCTTCCGGATCTGTCGGCCAATATCGGCTGATCCCGGATCGTCCCGAGGCCCCACGACGGCACCGTCCGTCGTGGGGCTTCGTCTTTCCCATACCGTCTTTTCCCTGTGCCAGATATTTGCTGAACCACGGTCGGTGGGCTCCGTTCGAACCGCTGCAGGGCTATTCTGTGTCTCAGGTCACTGTTTGGCTCATTTCCGAGTTGAATCACTTTGTTGCAACACCGGATCGCCGATACTCGATTCGTAACGCAGTACCAGCAGTACAACGGCGCGCTCGGCGTGCCGACGGTTTTGTCTGTGTTGTCCGAAGGTGAGGACAGGGGACGCGCGGTGAGGGAATGTGCGCGCTCGGTCCTCGAGGGAAAGGTCGAACTCGATGCGATTTGCGCGCAGGAAGCCGAAGCCCGTCGGTTCAGGTGGTTCGTGGCTGAGGCGATCGGTGCTGGGCATGACACTGGCGATGCTGCTTCCCCTGGGGGTGTCCGTGGCGGGCAGCGGCGCGACCGCATCGGCGGCCTTGGATCCGGCGGGCTTCGACTTCTGGGTGGATTCGCCGGTGATGGGTCCGATCAAGTCGCGGGTCTTCCGTGCCAAGGACGGCAACACCGATCGCGTCGTCTACGTTCTCGACGGCATGCGGGCGACACCGACGATCAGCGGCTGGGAGATCGAGACCAACGTCTCCCAGGTCCTGACCGACTGGAACATCAACGTCGTGATGCCGGTGGGCGGCCAGTCCAGCTTCTACGCCGACTGGAACGCGCCGAGTTCGTTCTTCGGCGCCGGGCCGACCGGGGCCGGATCCTCCACCGGTTCGGGTGCGACCGAGACATTCCTGGACGGGCCGGGTAAGAGCTACCGCTACGACTGGGAGACCTTCCTCACCGTGCAGCTGCACGATGCGCTGCGCGACCGGCTCGGCTTCCGGGCCGACCGCAACGGCGTCTTCGGCCTGTCCATGGGCGGCAGCGCGGCGCTGACGCTGGCCGCCTACCACCCGGAGCAGTTCAGCTTCGCCGGTTCCTTCTCCGGCTACCTCAACAACTCCGCACCCGGTATGCGGGAGGCGATCCGGGCGGCGATGATCGATGCCGGCGGCTACAACGTCGATTCGATGGCGCCGCCGTGGGGCCCGCAGTGGCTGCGGATGGATCCGTTCGTGTTCGCACCGCGTTTGGTGGCCAACAACACCCGCGTGTGGATCGCCGCGGGCAGCGGCGTCCCGTCGCCGCAGGATCTGGGCCTGCCGCCGGGAGCCGCCGCCGACCACATCATCCGGGGTGCTCCGCTGGAAACGCTGGCGCTGGCCAATACCCGTGCCTTCCAGGTCCGGATGATGTCGCTGGGCGCGCAGAACGCGGTCTATTCGTTCCCGGCGGTCGGCGTGCACGACTGGTTCAACTGGCAGGACGAGGCGTACCGGATGATCCCGGACCTCTCCGCCAATATCGGCTGACGCCGGTCACGATTCGGTCTCGACGGGCGTTTCACCCGAGGTCGGTCCCGAATACCTGCCTATAGAGGACTCCGAGGAATAACGCCGGAACCCCTCCTTCGCCATCGGAGGCCTTCGGCGCGGGTGTCGATCGTCAGGTATCTCGGGTTGCGGTCAACGCTGACCGCGCGGACGAAAGGTCGGGTCGATGCGGTCTGGGCGGAGTGGGCGCCGGTGGCGGAATCGCCGCCTCGGCCGTGCGCTGGCGGGAATGGCACTGGCGGTGGTGATTCCGGCCGCGGTGACGGTGGCCGGCCCGGCCGGTCCGGCGGCGGCGTCGTTCGATCCGGGCGGCATCGACTTCTGGGTCGACTCCGGCATGGGCCGGATGAAGACCCGGGTCTTCCGCGCCGCCGACGGCAACACCCAGCGGGTGGTGTACGCGCTCGACGGATTGCGGGCGCGAAACGACCTGTCCGGCTGGGAGATCGACACCGATATCTCGCGGGTGCTGACGCAGTGGAATATCAATGTGGTGATGCCGGTCGGCGGGCAGTCCAGCTTCTACAGCGACTGGGCGGCGCCGAGCAATACCAACGGCCAGCAGACCCCGTACGCGTGGGAGACGTTCCTGACCCGCGAGCTGCGTGACGCGCTGCGGGACCAACTGGGCTTCAGCCCGGTCGGCAACGGCATATTCGGCCTGTCCATGGGCGGCGGCGCCGCGCTCACCCTGGCGACCTACCACCCCGACCAATTCCGCTACGCGGCTTCCTATTCCGGATATCTGAACCCGTCGGGGCCGGGCATGCGCGAGTCGCTGCGGGTGGCAATGCTGGATGCCGGAGGCTTCAATATCGACGCGATGTGGGGCCCGCCGTGGGATCCGCGGTGGGCCCGCAACGATCCGACGGTGTCCGCACCGCTGTTGCGCCAGAACGGCACTCGGCTGTGGATTTCCGCGGGCAACGGCCTGCCCGGGCCGCGCGATGCCGTGCGCAGCCCGATCGACGCCTACCACCTGACCAATGCCGAGGGGCTGGAGACCATCGCGCTCGCGAACACCCATGCGTTCCAGGCCCGTCTCGGCGCGGCCAACGCGGTGTTCGACTATCCGCCGGTCGGGGTGCACTTCTGGCATTACTGGACCGACCAGGTCTACAAGATGCTGCCGGATCTGAGCGCCAACCTCGGTTAGCGAAACCGGGGATCGCCGTGCGGTTTTCGTATCGCGCGACAATCACCGGCCGGACGCGATAAAGTCTCCGCACCATCACAAAAGGTGCACGGGCGGATTTCGGTCACGCGGTTCGTCCCATCTTGCTAACGGTTGGACGGTCGAATATCGTCCAGCGAGCGCAAGTGTGACCAGTTCGTAGGCGCGCCGCCTCGCCTCGGCGGTCGGGACCGAGGCGGGAGTGAAGCTACAACAGCAGGCTACAGCAGCAGAAAGAGAGCAAGATCCATGCGTTTCGGCAGATCCGCCGCGCCGGCGTCCGATTCGGCGCTCGCGTCGGGGGCAGTCCAGCCAGGACGGCGAAATGCTCGGCTCGGTTGGCGCGCACGACTTCTCGCGGTGGGTGCCGCGGCCCTGGCTCTCCCGATCGCCGCGGCCGTGGCAGCTCCGACGGTCGCGCAGGCGAATCCGGTGGCGGCCCCGGTGCACCGCACCCCGCCCGGCGGCCAAGAGGAACTGATGGTTCCGTCGAGCATGGGCCCGGTCAAGGTGCAGGTGCAGTGGGCGCGCAACGGCGGTAACGCCGCGATGCTCATGCTCGACGGCCTGCGCGCCCGCGAGGATCGCAACGCCTGGTCCTTCGAGACCAACGCGCAGGAGCAGTTCGGCAACGACGACGTCACCCTCGTGATGCCGGTCGGCGGCCAGTCCAGCTGGTACGCCGACTGGGCGACGCCGAGCAACACCAACGGCCAGAAGTTCACCTACAAGTGGGAGACCTTCCTCACCGACGAGCTCCCCGCCTTCCTCGCCAATTACGGCGTCGCGCGCGACAACTGGGCCGTCGGCGGTCTGTCGATGAGTGGTCCGGCCGCCCTGCGGCTGGCCGCCTTCCACCGCGATCAGTTCAAGTACGCCGCCGCGTTCTCCGGCCCGCTGAACTGGAACGCGCCGGGCATGCGCGAGGCCATCCGCGTCATGATGCTCGACGCCGGCAAGTTCAACGTGGACTCGATGGCGGCGCCGTGGAGCCCGCAGTGGCTGCGGCAGGATCCGATGGTGTTCGCGCCCCAGCTGCGCGGCCTGCCGATGTTCATCTCCTGCGGTAACGGCCTGCCCGGCCCGGCGGACAACAACACCTCCCCGGTCGGCCTGTTCAACACCGGCAACGCCATGGCGCTGGAGGCGATCTCGATGGTGAGCACGCGCTCCTTCCAGTCCCGGCTGAACTCGCTCGGTATCCCGGCCACCTACGACTTCCCGAACCAGGGAACGCACAAGTGGCAGTACTGGCAGGACGAGCTGGCGAAGGCCCGCCCGGGCATCCTCGCCGCGCTGAACGCCGGATAACCCGACACAGCACACCCACTGGGGCGCCGCGTGAGTGATCACGCGGCGCCCCAGTCGTTTACGGGCACCCGTCTTCCCGGGGGTCCGCCGCCGAGGTTCGTCCGAGCATGCCGCGTGCGCTGTGGCGCGCCGCCGATGCGGTGCCGGGCCACATGCGAATGTGCGGGCCGGGTGCGCGGAGAGGGCGAACCGACCCGGTGATTCGGGAGCGGCGCCGACTTTGCGGCGATTCGTACGGTTTCGATCGATACCCGACCGGGTAAGTTGACAGGTTCCCGCGCGTCTTGCGCAGTTACCTCCCCTTGGCGAGGTAGAACACTTCTGTGGCAGGTGTGGCAAACAACAGGCGACGGTGTCGCGGGCGGCTGCGGGCGCTGGCCGCCGCCATCGTATTGCCGCTCGCCGCGGGATTTTCCACCGCATTTTCCACCGCGACAGCCACCGCCCAGCCCGAGGTGGCCCCGGCCGCCGCGGCCGGAGCCCACGTGCAGAAGGCGGTGTGGCTGAGCGACCGGCGGGTCGCGCTGTGGATCGATTCGCCCTCGATGGGTACCCCGGTGCAGGTGCAACTGCTGCTGGCCCGGGACTGGAACATCCGGCCGGACGCGCGGTTTCCGCTGCTGTACATGCTCGACGGATTGCGCGCCACCGACGACGAGAGCGGTTGGACCAAGGACGCCGGCGCGGTCGACTTCTTCGCCGACAAGAACGTGACCGTGGTGCTGCCGATCGGCGGCCAGTCCAGCTTCTACTCCGACTGGGCGCAGCCGAACAACGGCCAGAACTACAAGTGGGAGACGTTCCTCACCAAGGAGCTGCCGCCGCTGCTGGAGGGCCAGTGGCGGGCCACGAACGTGCGTGGCGTGGAGGGCCTTTCGATGGGCGGGACGGCCGCGATGTTCCTGGCCGGCCGCAATCCGGGCTGGGTGAAGCACGCGGCCTCGTACTCCGGCTTCCTCACCACCACCACGCTCGGCATGCCGCAGGCCATCATGTTCGCCATGCGCGATGCCGGCGGCTTCGACGCCAATGCCATGTGGGGCCCGCCGGGCGATCCGCAGTGGGCCGCGCACGATCCGTACGAGCTGGCGGACAAGCTGAAGGGCGTCAGCCTGTACGTCGCGGCCGGCAGCGGCACCAGCGGCGCCTACGACAACCCGAGCGACATCCCCGCGATCAGCACCAACTACGCCGGCATGGGACTCGAGATCCTGTCCCGGCTGACCAGCCAGAACTTCATCGCCAAGCTGGAAGACCTGTCGATCCCGGTGCAGGTGAACTACCGAGCCTCCGGCACGCACACCTGGCCGTACTGGGATTTCGAGATGCGGCAGTCCTGGCCGCAGGCGGCGTCCGCGCTCGGCGTCGACAACACCGCGACCGAATGCCGCACCGACGGGGCGATCGCCGGTGTGGCACAGGCGAACCCGTGGCTGGGCGCCTGCGTCACGCCGGAATACCAGGTGAACGGCGGTACGGCGCAGGACTTCAAGGGCGGGCGGGTGTTCTGGTCGGCCGCCGACGGGGCCCATCCGGTGGCGGGCTTCATCGGCGGCACCTATCAGGCCACCGCCGGCCCCGGCGGCCCGCTCGGCCTGCCGACCTCCGACGAGCAGCCGCTGCCCGACGGCCGCGGCCGGTTCCAGTCCTTCCGGGACGGCTCGATGTACTGGACCCCGCAGACCGGCGCCCAGCTGGTGCGCGGCGCGATCCTGCAGGAGTGGGGTGCGCAGGGCTTCGAGCACGGCCCGGCCGGCTACCCCACCGCACCGGAGCTGAAGACACCGAACCGCGACGGCGTGGTGCAGGGCTTCGAGAACGCCCCGATGTACTTCAGCGGGGCCACGGGCGCACATCGCGTGCAGGGGCTTGTTCTCGGCAAGTACGCGCAGCTGGGATTCGAGAACGGGCCGATGGGTTTCCCGATCGCCGAAGAGCTGCCGCTGAAGGATGCCGGCCGGTTCACCGCGTTCGAGGGCGGCGCCATCTACTGGAGCCCGCTGTCGGGGGCCTGGGCCGTGCGCAACGGTCTGATCATGGAGGCGTGGGGCCGGCAGGGCTTCGAGAACGGCCGGCTCGGCTATCCGATCAGCGACGAGTTCCCGGTTCCGGGCGGCGTCCAGCAGAACTTCCAGACCGGATTCATGGTGGTCCGGGACGGTAAGCCGGAGATTCACGGTATTTAGCGGTGGCATGAGAGTTGGCTGAGGTTTGTCCCTGGTTCCTCCCGCGCTCGCCCCGATTCCCGCGCTTGCGATTATCTTGGACGACGACCCGTTGCCCTGTTGAACAGATCGAGGAAACGAATTCATGCTTCGGACCCGTGGAAAGGTAACCGGCGTGGTGGTGTCGATGGCCGCCGCCGTCGGCCTGCTCGCCGCCTGCGGAGACAACGATTCGACCGCGTCGAGCACGCCCACGCTGAAGACCTCGGCCACGTCCGCCGCCCCCGGGCCCACCATCCCGTCGGTGGTGCAGATTCCCCCGGAGGAGAGCAGTGAGCCGGCGCCCACGACCGAAGAGGCGCCCGAGCGCCCGGCGCCGGTGCAGCCGACGCCCGAGAACGCCTCCGGCCAGCTGTCGGCCAAGGATCAGGCGCTGATCGAGCAGCTGAAGCAGCGCGGGTTGAATCCGACCCCCGACATCGCGGTGACCACGGCGGGCTTCGTCTGTCAGAGCAAGCAGTCGGGGCTGCCCGCTGATCAGGTGACGACCTACGTGAACGCGATGGCCGGGTCCGATCCGGCGTTCGATCCGAACAAGATGCCGGTCGAGCAGGCCGGGCGGATCTACGTGGACGTCGCGAACCAGGGCTACTGCAACCAGTGAGCGCACGGCGTTCGGGTTATCCGGGAGCGCCCGGCCGCAAGCGCGGCCGGGGCCGCGGCTGCCTGCTGTTCCTGCTGGGCATCGTCGTGCTGATCCTCGTGGTGGTGCTGCTGTGGTACCTGCTGGCCGGGCTGTTGCGCCTGCCCGAGCCCAAGCCGCCCAAGCCCGGCCCGCCGACCTCGCAGCCGGCCGACTGCCCGGATGTTCAGTTACTGTCGATTCCCGGCACCTGGGAATCGAGCAGCACCGACGACCCGCACAATCCGACCGCCAACCCGGTCTCGCTGATGCTCAATGTCGGCAATCCGGTCCGGGAGCAGTTCCCGGAAAGCCGGGTCGACGTCTACACCGTCCCGTACGTCGCGCAGTTCTCCAATCCGGTCGCGATACCGCCGGACGGCCAGGAGTCCTACAACAACAGCCGGTCGGAGGGTACGAAGCGGGCGACGGACGCGCTCTCCTCGATGGCCAAGCGCTGCCCGCTGACCAGCTATGTGATTGCCGGTTTCTCGCAGGGCGCGGTGATCGGCGGCGATATCGCGGCCGATATCGGCGCGGGCAAGGGGCCGGTGCCGGCCGACAAGGTGCTGGGCGTGACGCTGATCGCCGACGGCCGGCGTGACTTCGGGCCGGGCCAGGCGACCCAGATCGGGCCCAGCCCGCAGGGCGTGGGCGCCGAGGTCGCGCTGAAGGGGCTCAACGTGCCGGGTATCACGATGACCGGGCCGCGGTCGGGCTTCGGTGATCTGGCCGACCGGACCAACACGATCTGCGCCCCGGGCGACATGATCTGCGATGCCCCGAAGCAGGCGCTGAACCCGTTCAACATCATCCCGAGCGTGCTGAGCCTGGTGCGGGCCGTCGGGAATCCGGTGCACGCCCTCTACAACACGTTCCAGGTCGACGAGAACGGCACAACGGCCACCCAGTGGACGGCGAATTGGGCCGCGGAGCTCATCGACCACGCCCCGCGCCCGCCACATTCGTGACTGTTAACAGGGGTGCACCCCGAGGGCCGCGAGTACCCCTCGGCAGGCTGTAAAGTCCTGCGATGATCGCGACGCCGGAGCCGCTTCCTCTCGGATCGGCCCGGCGTCGCAGCCATTCGGACACCAGGAGCAAAGAGTTCAATGACACAAGCCGCCTCCACGGCGAATCGTGCCCCGGAGACCGCGGAGCCGACCGCGCTGGGCACACCGCCGCGCCGGTTCCGGTTCGCGGCCGCCGGCGAGGGGAATCAGCAGGAGGGCGGGGCACGCAAGTTCGTCAAGCTGGCGCAACAGGCCGAGGAGTACGGCTACGACTCGTTCGCGGTGCCCGATCATCTCGGCCCGCAGGTCGGGCCGATCGCGGCGCTGGGGGCGCTGGCCGTGGCCACCGAGCGGATCCGGATCGGTACGTCGGTGCTGGCCAACGGTTTCCGGCATCCGGTGGTGCTGGCCAAGGACGCCGCCACCATCGACGTGCTGTCCAAGGGCCGGCTGGAGCTGGGTGTGGGCGCGGGCTGGATCAAGGGTGAGTTCGAGGCCGCCGGCATCCCCTACGAGTCGCCCGGCGTGCGGCTGGAGAAGCTGGACGAGACGCTGACGATCCTGGACGTGCTGCTGCGCGGTCAGGAATGTCACTTCGAGGGCAAGCACTACCGCGTGAGCGGTATCAAGGGAACTCCGCGGCCGCGGCAGGGCCCGCGCCCGCCGCTGGTCACCGGCGGTGGCGGCCCGAAGATGCTGCGACTGGCGGCCAAGCACGCCGACATCATCTCGGTGGTCCCGCAGACCACCAAGAACGGCAAGGGTCTGCTGTCGGGAATCACCCTCGACAAGACGGTCGACAAGGTGAACCTGATCAAGCAGGCGGCCGGTGATCGGTTCGCCGACATCGAGCTGAACTGGACGATCACCGCCGTGGTGATCACCGACGATCGAGAACGCACCGCGGAGATGGCGCTGTCCGCGATCGAGAAGGGACTGCATCCCGATCTCGAAGTGGACGTGCAACTCTCGGTCGAGGACATTCTCGCATCGCCCTATGTGGCGATCGGCACATTCGAGGAGATAGCCGAGCAGATTCGTAACGTGCGGAAACTCACCTCGATGTCATATGTCGGAGTGTTTCCGACACAGATGGATGCCTTCGCGCCCGTGATCCCCTTGCTGCGGGAGGCGTAGTGGCCGTTGAGACGGGCGCAGAGGCCGCCATCGAGACAGTGCCATGTTCGCTCGCTCCGGAGACTGCTTCTGGGCCTGCTCTGTAACATGTCCCTGGTTTGAGTACATCTAGCCGATAGGCGGTCACCGCGCAGACCGTTGAAAAGCTGCAGGCATGCTCTCGCACCACCAGAGCGGCCGCGGGCGTAAGAGAGTCGGGGCCTCACAGGTATCAGCGGCCGTGGACGCCGTGCTGCGTGTGCCTCGGAGGAGAAGGAATGACGGACGAGACTTTCGACGACTACCTGGACGAATCCGGGAACATCAGAATTCCCGCGGGACGGACCCTGGTCGATTACGTCGAGAAGCACACCCGCAACGACGCGAACACGCTTGCTTACCGCTACATCGACTACTCCCGTGAGCGCGACGGCGAGTACCAGGACCTGACCTGGCAGGAATTCGGCATTCGGCTGCGCGCGGTGGCCGCTCGCCTGCAACAGGTGACCAAGCCGGGCGATCGGGTGGCGATCCTCGCGCCGCAGGGCCTGGACTACGTGGTGTCCTTCTTCGCCGCGATCTATGCCGGCACCATCGCGGTCCCCCTGTTCGATCCCGAGGAACCCGGCCACACCGACCGGCTGCACGCGGTGCTCGGCGACTGCCGACCGGCGGCCATCCTGACGGCGAGCTCCTCCGCCGCCGGGGTGCGCCAGTTCTTCCGGCCGCTGCCCGCCGCGCAGCGCCCGCGCGTCATCGCCGTCGACGCGGTGCCCGATTCGATGGGCGAGTCCTGGACATATCCCGACATCAGCGTGGACGATATCGCGTACCTGCAGTACACCTCGGGATCGACGCGCACTCCGGCCGGTGTGGAAATTACACACCGCGCGGTGGGCACCAACCTGCTGCAGATGATCAACGCGATCAATCTGGACTGGAACTCCCGCGGCGTCACCTGGCTGCCGCTGTTCCACGACATGGGCCTGCTGTGCGTGATCCTGCCCGCGATCGGCGGCAAGTTCATCACGATCATGTCGCCCAGCGCCTTCGTCCGGCGCCCGGCCCGCTGGATCAAGGAGCTGGCCGCGGTCTCCGATGGCGCCGGAACCTTCGCCGCCGCACCGAATTTCGCGTTCGAGCACGCGGCCGCGCGCGGCCTGCCCCGCAACGGCGAGACGCTGGACCTGTCCAATGTGATCGGGCTGATCAACGGCAGCGAGCCGGTGACCACCGCCTCGATGAAGAAGTTCAACGAGGCGTTCGCTCCCTACGGGCTGCCCAAGACCGCCATCAAGCCCTGCTACGGCATGGCCGAGGCCACCCTGTTCGTCTCGGCGACCCGGGCCGAGGACGAGGCCAAGGTCGTCTACGTCGATCGCGACGCGCTGAACGCCGGCCGGATCGTCAAGGTCGAGCACGAGGCGCCCAATGCCATCGCCCAGGTCAGCTGCGGCTACGTGGCGCTGTCGCAGTGGGCGACCATCGTCGACCCGGAGTCGATAGACGATCCGTCGGGCCCGGTCGAGCAGCCCGAGGGCACGATCGGCGAGGTCTGGTTGCACGGCGACAACATCGGCATCGGCTACTGGGGTCGCGACGATGAGACGCACAAGACCTTCAAGAACGTCCTGGCCAACCGCCTGCCGGAGGGCAGTCATGCCGAGGGCACCGACGCGGACGCGATCTGGATGCGGACCGGTGACTACGGCGTGTACATCGACGGCGAGCTGTACATCACCGGCCGCGTGAAGGATCTGGTGATCGTCGACGGCCGCAACCACTACCCGCAGGATCTGGAGTACTCCGCGCAGGAGGCGAGCAAGCAGCTGCGCCCCGGGTTCGTGGCGGCGTTCTCGGTTCCCGCCAACCAGCTTCCGGCCGAGGTGTTCGAGGCGGACAGTCGTGCGGGACTGAAGTACGACGCCGACAATGCCGCCGAGCAGCTGGTGATCGTCGCCGAGCGTGGTCCGGGCGCGCACAAGGCCGATCCGCAGCCGATCGCCGACGCGGTGCGCGGGGCCCTCTCGCAGCGGCACGGCGTCACCGTGCGCGATGTGCTGCTGGTGCCGGCGGGGTCGATTCCGCGGACCTCCAGCGGCAAGATCGCGCGGCGCGCCTGCCGGGCCGCGTATCTGGAAGGCACGCTGCGGGGCGGTCATACGCAGCAGGCATTCCCCGACGCACCCGACGAAGAGTGACCGATACAGCCCACTCCCGTCGCCCGGGTCGCGGCGCTCGCCGCGGCGCCGGGCGGCCTTGCGATACTGGCTGTCAATCTCTGCCCACCCGACACTCGTACCCAGGTAGCTTGAGGAATTGATGGCTGACAACGAGGGCACCCAGACGACCGACGAAGCGCGGGCATCGGACGCCGACACCGCATCCGAGACTCCGGCCACCGAGACTCCGGCCACCGAGACTCCGGCCACTGAGGCTCCAGCCCCCGAGATGTCGGTGGCCGAGCTGCGAGAGTGGTTGCGGCACTGGGTCGCCGACGCGACCGCGCAGCCGGTCGAGCAGATCACGGTGGACCGGCCGATGGAGGAGTTCGGGCTGGCCTCGCGGGATGCCCTCGCACTCGGTGGCGACATCGAGGAGCTCACCGGGGTGATGCTGAACGCCACGGTGGTGTACCAGCATCCGACCATCGCGTCGCTGGCGGAGGTCATCGCCGCCGGCGGGGTGCCGGAGGAGCCGGAGGACGCGACCGACGACGAGTTCTACACCGCGGGGTATCGGCCCGGCGAGGCGCACGACATCGCGATCGTCGGGTTGTCGACGAGGCTGCCGGGTGCGGGCGAGACACCGGAGTCGACGTGGGAGTTCCTGATCGGCAAGGGGGACGGGATCAGGGAGCTGCCCGAGGGGCGGTGGTCGGAGTTCGCCGCCGAGCCGCAGATGGCCGAGGCCATCGAGAAGGCGACCACCCTGGGCGGCTACCTCGACCAGAGCGTGGTCAAGGGTTTCGATGCCGAGTTCTTCGCGATGTCTCCGATCGAAGTGGAGCGGGTCGACCCGCAGCAGCGGTTGATGATGGAGCTGACCTGGGAAGCGCTGGAGCACGCCCGGATTCCCGCCAGCGACCTCAAGGGGCAGCCGGTCGGTGTGTTCATCGGCTCGTCGGGTAACGACTTCATGTTCCTGGCCGCGATGGCCGCGGGTGCACCGGTCGACGCGAATACGCCGGCGACGGCCGCCGCCTACGGAATCATGGGGAGCGTTTCGTCGATCATCCCCAACCGGGTCTCCTACTTCTACGACTTCCGCGGTCCGTCCGTCTCCGTCGACAGCGCGTGCTCGTCCACGCTGGTCGCGGTGCACGAGGCGGTGCAGGCGCTGCGCAGCGGCGATGCCGATGTCGCGCTCGCCGGCGGCGTCAATATGCTGCTGGCCCCGTTCGCGACGCTCGGTTTCGACGGGGGCGGCGCGCTGGCGAAGGACGGCCACATCAAGGCGTTCTCCTCCGATGCCGACGGCATGATCCGCTCGGAGGGCGGCGGCCTGGTGGTGCTCAAGCGCCTGGCCGATGCCGAGCGCGACGGCGATCGAATCCTGGCCGTCGTCAAGGGGTCGGCGGTCAACAACGACGGCCGGTCCAACGGCCTGCTGGCACCGAACCCGGATGCGCAGGCCGATGTGCTTCGCCGGGCCTACCGCGACGCCGGAATCCTCCCGTCCTCGGTCGACTACATCGAGGCGCACGGCACCGGCACGCTGATCGGCGACCCCATCGAGGCGGAGGCGCTCGGCCGGGTGGTCGGCCGCGGCCGCGAGGCGGACAAGCCCGCACTGCTCGGCTCGGCCAAGACGAATTTCGGGCACCTGGAGTCGGGCGCCGGAGCGGCCAGCCTGGCGAAGAGCGTGATGTCGTTGCAGCGCAACATCATTCCGCCGAATATCCGCTACGCGGGCCCGAACCCCTACATCCCGTTCGAGCAGGCGCGGTTGAAGGTGGTCGACGAGCCGACCGAGTTCCCGCGCTACAGCGGCAGGGCCACCATCGGTGTCTCCGGGTTCGGCTTCGGCGGCACGAACGCGCATGTGGTGATCCAGGAGTATGTGCCGGAAGTAGTTGCGCCGGTGGAGGATTCGGTTGTCTCGGCCGCTGCCGATGCGGATCTGGACGAGCGGCTGGACGACGAGAGCACCGATGTGGTCGCTGATGCCGAGGGCATTCTCGCGGGAATCGGTGCGGAGCAGAGGGATTCCGGCACTGAGCTTTCCGTGGCGGCCGCGGCCGATGATGCCGGTGCGGCCGCGGATGACGGTGGGGTAGCGGCGGTTCCGGAGTGGACCGAGGAGCGCACCGAGCCGTTGCCGGTGATCCTGCCGGTGTCGGCGTACCTGCCGTCGCGTCGCCGCCGGGCGGCGGCCGACCTGGCCGATTGGCTGGAATCCGAAGCGGGACAGGCCGCCTCGCTCGAGGAGGTGGCGCGGTCGCTGGCCAAGCGCAATCACGGCCGGTCGCGCGGCGTGGTGCTGGCGACGACGCGCGAGGAGGCGATCGCGGGGCTGCGTGCCATCGCCGCGGGTAAGCCGGGGCAGGGCGTGTTCACCGCCGACGCTCCCGCCGCCAAGGGCGCCATGTGGGTGCTGTCCGGCTTCGGCTCGCACCACCGCAAGATGGGTAAGCAGCTCTACCTGGAGAATTCGGTCTTCGCCCGGACCGTCGACGAGGTCGACGAGCTGGTGCAGGACGAGGCCGGCTACTCGGTCAAGGAGATGATCCTCGACGACGCCCAGGACTGGGATGTGGGCACGTCGCAGGTCGGCGTGTTCACCATTCAGCTCGGCCTGGCCGCGCTGCTGCGCCACCACGGCGCCGCGCCCGAGGGCGTCGTCGGCCATTCGCAGGGTGAGGCCGCGGGCGCGTACATCTGCGGCGGCATGAACCTCGAGGACGCGGTCCGGGTGATCTGCGCGCGGTCGCGGCTGATGGGCGAGGGCGAGCAGATGCTCGCCGAGGCCGACGTCCGCAATATGGCGCTGGTCGAGTACAGCGCCGAGGATATCGAGAAGGTGCTGTCCGACTATCCGGACCTCGAGGTGGCCGTCTACGCCGCGCCGGTCAACACCGTGATCGGCGGCCCGCCGGAGCAGGTGCAGGCCGTGGTGGCCCGCGCCGAGGCCGAGGGCAAGTTCGCGCGGGTGCTGCAGGTGCGCGGCGCCGGGCACACGTCGCAGATGGATCCGCTGCTGGGTGAGCTCGCGGCCGAGCTGGCCGGTATCGAGCCGACCAGGCTGACCGCCGACCTGTACTCGACCGTGCACAAGGCCACCGTGTACCGCGCGGGTTCGGATCCGGTGCACGACGTGGACTACTGGGTCACCAATATGCGTCACCCGGTGTACTTCACCAATGCCGTGCGGCAGGCGGTGGACGGCGGGATCACCACGTTCCTCGAGCTGGCGCCGAATTCCGTTGCGCTGATGCAGGTCGCGGGCACGACGTTCGCGGCCGGTGCGCACAATGCGGCGCTCATCCCCACGCTCAAGCGCAAGGAGGACGAGTCCGCGGGCGTGCTCTCCGCGCTGGCGCAGCTGTACGTGCAGGGGCACCGGGTCGATCTGTCGTCGCTGCTGCCCGCCGGTGACTACGCCGACGTTCCGCGTACCGCCTTCCTGCGCAAGGAGTACTGGCCGAAGGTCGCCATCGCGTCGGGATCCGGCAGCGGGCGGGTGCCGGGATCGCATGTGGCCCTGCCGGACGGCCGGCACGCCTGGGAGGTGACCGCGGGTGCGGTCACCGATCCGGCCGCGCTGGTGAATGCCGCCGCCGCGCAGGTGCTTTCGGACGTGTCGGTGGGTGCGACCGTCGCGCACTCGCCGCTGCCCGCCTCCGGCACGCTGACCACCACGCTGACGCCGCACCTGGGCGGCGCCTCGGTGCAGGTGCACGCCAAGGACGGTGCCGCGTTCCGGTTGCTGTTCGAGGCGGTCGTCGCGTCCGGTGCCCCCCTGCCGGAATCGGCTGTCGCCCCGTCCGTTCCGGCCGATGCGCCGGCATCGGCCGAGTCCGGGAGCGACGCGGCCGATCTGGAGGTCGTGGAGAGCTTCGGCGAGCGCTGGGACCCGAACGGCACCCAGACGGTCGAGGAGCGGCTGTCGATCATCGTCGCGGAGTCCATGGGTTACGCCGTGGAGGATCTCCCGATGGAGATCCCGCTGATGGAGCTCGGCCTGGACTCGCTGATGGCGGTGCGCATCAAGAACCGGGTGGAGTACGAGTTCGACATCCCGCAGCTGCAGGTCGCGGCCGTGCGCGACGCCAGCCTGAACGAGGTCTCGAAGGTGCTGCGCTACGCCATCGAGCACCGCGACGAGGTGCGCGAACTGGCCGAACAGCAGGCCGCCGAGGGCAGTGCGCTGACCGTCGACGACAACTTCGTCGCCGCCGCCCGCGCCGCCATGGAATCGGGCGAGGATCCGGCCGCCGTGCTGGAACAGAAGATCGCCGAGAACTCCGAGACCACATCGCCGCCGGACGCCGGCGAAAAGTCCGGTGCCACGGCCGGATCCGAGGCGACGACCGAAAAGCCCGGTACCGCAACCGAATCGGCGGAGGCCGCCGCGAAGAGCGAGCAGGCGTCTCCGGTCGCGAAGGCCGCCACTCCCGCCGAGGCCGCCGCGGTCTTCGGTGGGGGTCAGGTCGGTGCGTCCGGTGAGGACAACGTGCCCCCGCGCGATGCCGCCGAGCGTCTGACCTACGCGACCTGGGCGACCATCACGGGCAAGTCGGCGGGCGGCATCTTCAACACCCTGCCGATCCTGGACGAGGACACCGCGCAGAAGCTGGCGGCCCGGCTGTCCGAGCGCGTCGGCGCCGAGATCGACGTGGAGGACGTGCTCGACTGCGAAACCATCGAGCAGCTGTCCGATATCGTCCGGCAGCACCAGGACGACGCCGGCGACGTCGACGGCTTCGTGCGCACCCTGCGGGCCCGGCCCGAGGGGTCGAATGCGGTGCCGGTCTTCGTCTTCCATCCGTCCGGCGGCAATACGCTGGTGTACGAGCCGCTGTTGAAGCGGCTGCCCGGCGACACCCCGATGTACGGCTTCGAGCGCATCGAGGGCTCCATCGAGGAGCGCGCCCGCCGGTACAGCGCGGAGATTCGCAGGATCCAGCCGGAAGGCCCGTACGTCGTGTACGGCTGGTCGCTGGGTGCCGTGTTCGCGTTGCAGATCGCGCAGATCATGCGGGCCGAGGGCGCCGACGTGGGTCTCGTCGGCCTCATCGACCTGGCGATTCCGACCGAGCCCGAGGACAATTCGCCGGCCGGGCGGCGCGACCGGGTCGAGCGCTTTCAGGCCTTCGCCAAGAAGACCTACGGCATCGAGGGCGAGCTGGACGACGACATGCTGCAGCAACTCGCGGAGGCGTCCGACGAGGAGCAGTTCCAGATCGTCACCGACCTGATCAAGTTCGCCGACGTCAAGATTCCGGGCGGCGTGATCGAACATCAGCGCACCTCGTGGCTGGACGGCCGGGATCTGCAGCAGGCGGAGCCATCGCACTACGACGGCGACGTGGTGCTCTACCTGGCCGATCGCTATCACGACGGAATCATCGAGATCGAACCCCGCTACGCCGATCGCCGGCCCAACGGCGGATGGGACGAGTACCTCCCCAACCTGGAGATCATCC
Source organism: Nocardia sp. BMG51109 (assembly GCF_000526215.1). Classification (NCBI taxonomy): domain Bacteria; kingdom Bacillati; phylum Actinomycetota; class Actinomycetes; order Mycobacteriales; family Nocardiaceae; genus Nocardia; species Nocardia sp. BMG51109. Next base: position 2,082,721 of record NZ_JAFQ01000004.1, on the reverse strand, counting down.
ACATCCCGGGCGATCACCTCCAGATCATCGACGAGCCGCGCATCGCCACCATCGGTGCCGATCTGACCCAGAAATTGGCAGCGATCGCGAAGGGAAAGCAGTGAGCACCACCGCCGAGAAACTCGCCGACCTGCGAAAGAAGCTCGAACTCGCACAGGAACCGGCGGGCGAAGCGGGTGTGGCCAAGCGCGCCCGCAAGGGCATTCCCTCGGCCCGCGACCGGATCAACATGTTGCTCGACCCGGGCACGTTCGTGGAAATCGGTGCGCTCGTGCGCAATCCGGGCGATAAGAACGCGCTGTACGGCGACGGCGTGGTCATCGGGCACGGGCTGGTCGAGGGCCGGCCGGTGGCGGTGTTCTCGCACGATCAGACGGTGTACGGCGGATCGGTCGGCGAGATGTTCGGCCGCAAGGTCTGCGCGATCATGGAATTCGCGGCCAAGGTGGGCTGCCCGGTGGTGGGCATCCAGGACTCCGGCGGCGCCCGCGTGCAGGAGGCGGTGACGTCGCTGGCCTGGTACGCCAATATCGCGCTCAAGGTCGAGCCGCTGTCGGGGATGGTGCCGCAGATCTCGATGATCCTCGGCAGCTGCGCGGGCGGCGCGGTGTACCAGCCGATCAACACCGACGTCGTGGTCGCCACCGAAGCGGCGTACATGTTCGTCACCGGCCCGAAGGTGATCCGGGAGGTCACCGGCGAGGACGTCAGCCTGGAGGAGCTGGGCGGCGCGCACAGCCAGGCCGAGTACGGCAACGTCCACCATGTCGCGAAGGACGAGAGGGCCGCCTTCGACTGGGTGCGCCGATATCTGGGCTACATGCCGACCAGCTGCCAGGAACAGCCGCCGGTCGTGAACTCCGGGCTGGAGCCGGAACTCACCGATACCGACCGGGAACTGAACGCGATCGTGCCGGATTCCGACAATGCCGCGTACGACATGCACGAGATCCTGCTGCGGATCTTCGACGACGGCGAGTTCCACGAGGTCGGCGCGCAGGCCGGACTCAACGTCATCACCGGTTTCGCCCGGGTGGACGGCCGGTCGGTCGGCGTGGTCGCCAACCAGCCGATGGTCTACGCCGGGGCGCTGGACGCCCGCGCCTCCGACAAGGCCTCGCATTTCGTGCGGCTGTGCGACGCGTTCGAGATCCCGCTGGTGCTCGTGGTGGATACGCCCGGCTTCCTGCCCGGCGTGGAGCAGGAGAAGATCGGCGTCATCAAGCGCGGCGGGCGGTTCCTGTTCGCCTTCGTCGAGGCGTCGGTGCCCAAGGTGACCGTGGTGATCCGCAAGGCGTACGGCGGCGGCTACGCGGTCATGGGCTCCAAGCAGCTCGGCGCCGACGTCAACCTGGCGTGGCCGACCGCGCGCATCGCGGTGATGGGTGCGGAGAGCGCGGTCAGCCTGATCGGGCGCAAGCAGATCGAGGCCGCCCCCGAGGAGCAGCGGCCGGCGATCCGGCAGCAGATGATCGACTTCTACAACGCCACCATGGCCAATCCGTGGGTGGCCGCCGAGCGCGGCTTCATCGACGCGGTCATCGAGCCGGCCACGACGCGGCTGGAGGTCCGCCGGGCGCTGCATCTGTTGCGTGACAAGGCCATGCAGCGCAATCCGCGCAAGCACCATCTGCTGCCGCTGTAACTTCCGGTCCGCGCGGGGACGGTGACTGCGGTCACCCGCTCCGCAATGGTCTTCGGCGGGACGATGCCGGGTGAATTCCGCCGGAACGGCGGGTTGCCGGGGTGTCTTTCGCCGAATCGCTCGGTCGGTATCGCCCGATGTGAGAGCCTTCAGCTATGGGAATCTCACCGAAGGCCGTGCTGGAGGGTGGGCCGGCCGACCTGCCGCAACGCATAGTCCGGATCACGCCACCGGGCATCGAACTGCGGGTGCAGTTCAACGGCGGCTACGAGCGCTTCAAGGTGACCCCACGCTGGCAGGACACCGCCGAGGGCAGCCTGCCGGTCTACGAGTGGACCGGCCGCGTCGAAGTGTGAGCGACGGCCGGGCAGCAGCGGTTACGGCTTGCGGCCGACGGCGCCCCGGTGTGTTCAGGTCGGCGATCGGCCGTGCACCGGCATCGCCGTCGAACTCGGATATGACTCTTCCCCTGCCGGCGCTACCGGCGAGACCGTGGCGGTGCCTCGACGATACGCATGCCCGGCATCGGCGTTCGCCCGGCCGAGCCTCCGGTGCGGGCGCGAATGTGGTGCGCCCGCACCGGAACCCGGATGACTAGAACACCCGCAGCTGTCCCGGCGACCAGAGGCCCGAACGGGTGGCCGTGCCCGTGGTCACCTCGGCCGGTGCGGCCTTGTAGTACTGGTCGTAGCGTTCCAGCGAACCCCAGTCCCGGGCCCAGTCGTTCTTCATATAGGTCGGGACGGTGACCGATTCGGCCAGCATCTGCGAGAAGCCCAGCGGGCCACCGAATTCCTCGGCCTGCCAGGTGTCGGTGGAGCTGACCGCGAGCGGCCGGTCCGGCTTGATCCGGTAGTTCGGCACCTCGGCGACGCCGTTCTCGTGGTCGAACGGACGCTGGCACGGGAACTGCAGGCCCACGGCCCAGTCCAGCAGCACCGGCTGCTGGGTGCCGACGACCTCGTTGAGCGTCTGCAGCTTGGGCACCCGCGGCGCGGTGAACGCCAGCCACTGATCGCCGATCAGGATCGGGTCGTTGGCGACGATGCGCACCGTATCGGCCTCGGGGGAGATCTCGTTCAGCGGCACCCGCAGGTTGCGCCAGGACGGGAACGGGCCGATATCGCGCGGCAGGTAGCTGCCCAGCTTGGTCACCGAACCGTCGGGCTGCTTCTTGCCGTAGTCGACGGTCAGCGACTGGCCGTACTTGACGGCGCCGGTGTCGTCGACCGACAGGATGCGCCCGGCCGCCGAGATCACCACCAGCGGCGTCTGATCCGACCGCGGCGGCAGCTGGTACCAGCTGGAGGTCAGGTGCGCCGGTTGCTGCACGTTCTCCTGGTAGCTGCCCATCACCGGGGTGGTGGCCGGATCGAGCCCGAACGGCAGCTGCACCGTGCTGCCGTTGACGCCGGCCTGCTGGACCCGGCCGCCGCCGGTGCCGGCGTTCTGGCCCTCGGCGAACGCCGCGCCCACCGACTGCGTGGAGGTGTTGCCGGTGCCCGGCTTCACCTCCACCGTGTCGGCCTTCAGATCGGTCGGAACGCCGTTGGGGGAGAAGCCCGCCGGGTCGCCGCCGGCGAGCGGGTCGCCGTTCTGCGGCGGATGCGCCGGATCGATGATCGCGGGCAGGTTGCCGTTGTTGACGTTCTGCTCCACCAGCACGTCGTTGGCGAGCCCGCACGAGTTACCGCTCACCGCATCGACGTTCGAGCGGCCCAGCGAATAGGCCGGGTACTGCCACACCGCGCCCTTGACCAGCGAGAACACCTCGAACATCACCATCAGTGCCGCGACCACGGTGAGCGGTATGGCGGCGAACCGGCGAATTCGCCTGCCGCGCGCGGTCTTCGAACTCGCCGGCGGCTTCGCATACCCCTCGCGCAGCGATTGCCAGGCCACCAGCGCGAGCGCCAGGGCGAACAGCACCAGCATGATGGTGTTGGACTGAATGCCCTTCAGCGACACCGTCTTGTCGAACCACGGCACCCCGAAGCTGGATACGTACCAGTAGCCGTTGATGCCCGAGAACGTCAGCGCCAGCGCGAACAGCAGGGCGGCCAGGAAGATCGACCGGTTCTTGCGGGAGCGCAGCGCCGTCGCCGACACCGCCACCGCGGTCACGGCGGCCAGCGAACCGGCGATGCCCGCGTAGGCGCCGAAGTGGTGGGTCCACTTCGTGGGGTTGAACATCATGAAGAAGATGGTTCCGAAGACCACGCCCATCAGCCGCCACGTCGGGCCGCTGGCGATGCCCGGCACCCGGCGGCGGCGCAGCAGCACCATCATCGTGGTGAACAGGCACAGCAGCATGATCAGGAAGGCGAACCGGCGGGCCAGTGAGCCGTCCACGGTCTCGACGAACAGGTAGTAGTAGCGCAGGTAGTCCTCGTACCAGGCCATATTCGGGCCGGCCAGCTGCCGCACCCGGTTGGCCTCCTGAATGGCGGCGAAGCTCTGGTCGCTGTACACGACGGTGAGCACGACGAAGCCCGCGGCGGCGATCGGGGAGAGCAGGACCAGCGTTGCGGCCCAGCGGCTCCCGCCCCGGCCCGCCTTCGCGCTCGCGGCGAGTTCGCGTCGTCGCCGGACCACGATGTGCACCAGCGGCCGGATGCCCGCGAGCAGTGCCGCCACACACATGAGGCCGGTCGGCGCGGCCGCGAGCGTGAACGCGGCGGCCAGCACCGCGACCGCGGCCGGCAGCAGCCGGGACGTGGCGATGGCCCGCTCGATCGACACCCAGGTCAGCAGGGCGCCCAGCGCGACGATCGGCTCCGAGCGCAGGCCGTTGTCGTAGGGCAGCCAGAACGCGAGGAAGACCAGCCCGCCGGTCCACAGCGCCACCTTGGACGTGCGCACCCCGCGGCCCAGCCGGGGCACCACCTCGCGGCTGATCACCATCCAGCACAGGATCGCGCACAGCAGCGCGGGTATCCGTACCCACGCGCTGGCCGTGGAGACCTGGGCGAACGCCTGGATCACGTAGTAGTACCAGCCGAACGGCGCCTCCGGCACGCCCCACCAGCGGAAGTAGTTGGCCAGATAGCCGGAGTGCGGGGCGACCCGCACCATGCTGAGGATGTAGCCGTCGTCGGACGTGTTGGCGCCGACGAAATGCCACAGCAGCAGCGTGCCGACGACCGCGCCGTCGGCCCAGGTCGGCTTCAGCCAGTGCGCGGGGAAGATCCGGCGGTGGCCGCGGCCGTCGCCGGAGTCGAGGCGGGCGAGCGCGGCGAGTGCGGCGAGCGTGCACAGCACGGCCGCGATCATCGCCACCAGCTTCATGACAGTCGGGGTGGTGGAGAACCGGGAGTCGACCGACATGTGGAACGACAGGCCCTCCGGCGCGGCGCCCTGCAGATCGGTGAACACGCCGACCACCTGCGGCCGCAGGTCACCCTCCAGCGTGCCGTCGATCGGCACGGTCACCATCTCGGTGGCGCCCGGGGCGCCGCCGGCGACCGGCTGCTCGACCTGCTTGGTCGCGCCCTGGAACGCGGCATGGGTGCGGTTGTGATCGGAGGAGATGGCGATCGAGGAGCAGCCGCCCAGCTCGGAGCGCTCCGCCGACGCCACCACCGCGTTGCGGTCCACGACGTCGACCGAGGTGTCCGAGACCCGGACGAACATCGCCTCGAGCGAGGCCCGATCGCCCTGCGGCGGCGCGGTCGCCAGCAGCATGCCGCCCTCCGGCGGTAGCTGGTCGACCAGCGAGCACGGCAGGGTCGCGTTCAGGTCCACCGGAACCTGCGACATCAGCGGTGACTGCACGCTGCCGACCGTCCCGCCCTGCGGCCAGTCCACCGCCGCGGTGGTCTGGTTGACCGGCAGAAACGGGGTGGCGAGCGCGAACAGTGCGCCCAACACGCCGGTTATCAGCGCGACCAGGCGCGCGGTCCGGAAATCGCGGGGTGTCGCCACCGGCGTGGGCGACGGTTTCGTCAAGACAGCAGTTGCAGCGTCGGGCACGGTTGGAGATGTTATCTGCCCACGCTGCGAGTGACTTCCTTCACGTACGTCCCCGCGCTTCCCGCCCACTTACCCCAGCTCGGAAACCCTGCCGGAAATCGGGGACCGAGTGGCCGGGGAAAAAATTAGTAGCGCCACCCGGCCGTGCCGCGTCGGCACTGATTCCGTGCGCCGTAGTAGAGATCGAAGCCGTCGATGTGGACGCCCACCCGGATGGCAGCTCACCATACGGGCGGGCGCCGACAGTTATAGCGGCGGTGGAAGACCGGGTGGCTATTGCACGCGGATCGGGACGCCCTTCGTCAAGCCCCAGCGGTTCGCCTGGGTGACGCCGATCGCCGCCGGGGTGGCGGAGGGGACGTAGGGGGCGAAGCGTTCCAGGGAGCCCCAGTCGCGGCTCCAGTCGTCGGTCAGGTAGCTGGGGACGGCCTGGGCCTCGAGCAGCAGGCCGGTCCAGCCGAGCGGGCCGCCGCCGATATCGTCCTGCCAGGCGTTGGAGGCGTCGGAGCCGACCCGGTCGGGCAGGATGCGCCACCGCGGTACCTCGGCGACTCCGTCGTGGTGGTCGAACGGCCGCTGGCAGGGGAAGGCGAGGCCGACGTGCCAGTCCTCCAGCACCGGATCCCGGTGTCCCACCACGGAATCCAGGGTGGCCAGCCTCGGCAGCCGGGGCGGCGTCACGGCCAGCCACTGGCGCTGGGTGAGGTCCGGGGCGGCCGCGACGATGCGGACCGCGTCGGTGCCGTCCGGGATGCTGTCCAGCGGCACCCGCATATTGCGCCAGGACGGCGCACCGCCGATATCCAGCGGCTGGAACGACCCCCGCGGCTGGAACGAACCGTCGTCCCCGCGATGGCCGAATTCGACGCGCAGGTCCTGGCCGTAGGTCACCACGCCGTCCTTGCTGACCGTCTTGATCCGGCCGGCCGCGCTCACCACCAGCACCCGGTAGGCGGGATCGCTGCGGGCGGCGGCGAGGTCGAGCCGATACCACTGCGAGGTCAGCTCGGCCGGCTGCTTGTCGGCGGAGGTGTAGCTGCCCAGCACCGGGGTGCGGGCGGGATCCAGCCCGAACGGCAGTTTCACGGTGCTGCCGTTGATGCCCGGCTCCTCGACCCGGCCGCCGCCGGTGCCCGACTGGGTGGTGTTGGTGGTCTTGTTCTCGGATTCGGTGTCGACCGAATTGGCGCCGCCGGTGACGGTTTCCTCGGCATCGGCGGTCAAATCGTTGGCCACCCCGTTCGGGGTGAAGCCGGTGTTCTCGGCGGCCAATCCGTCGGCGGGCGCGCCGGTGTAGGGCTGCAGCAGCGAATCGGCGGTGTTGGTCTCCACCAGCACGTCGTCGGCCATCGAGCACGAATTCCCGCCCAGCGAGCGCAGATTCGCCTTGGCGATCGAGTAGGCGGGATACTGCGCGACCGCCGCCTTGCCGAGCGAGGCCACCTCGAACAGCACCATGGCCGCGGCGGCGATGGTCAGCGGCTGGATTGCGAACCGGTCGAAGCGGCGCCGCGAGGGTTCGGCCGCGGGCTCGTCGCCGGGCTTCCGGTACGGCTCGCGGTAGTACTGCCAGGCCGCCAGCAGCAGCGACAGCACGGCCAGGCCGAGGAACAGCGTCGACAGTCCCTTACCGGCCAGCACCGGCGCCTTGTCCCACCACGGTATTCCGAAGCTGGACACGTACCACCAGCCGTTGGATCCGGTGAAAGTTACTGCGAGCAGGAAGAATACGGCGCCGGCGAACAGCGAGCGGTTGTACGGCGCGCGAATCCCGTTGATACCCACGGCCACCGCGGTGAGCGCGGCCAGCGATCCGGCCAGGCCGGCGTACACGCCGAAGTGGTGGGTCCACTTGGTCGGCGTGAACATCATCAGCAGCAGCGACATGAACACGATGCCGAGGATGCGTGCCGACGGGCCGCGCGAGGTGCCCGGAATCCGGCCGTTCTTGCGCAGCATCACCAGCACGCACACGCCCAGGCACAACAGCATGGCGAGAATGCCGAAGCGCCGCGACAGCGAGCCGTCGGGCGACAGCTGCAGCAGCGAATCCCAGCGGGTGCGTTCGTCGAACCACGCGACGTTCGGCCCGACGATCTTGCGCACCCGGGTGGACTCCAGGACGGAGGCCAGGGTCTGATCCGCGAAGACCACCACCAGCACGAGGACGCCGGCGGCGACGCCGGGCGCCAGCAGCGCACCGTAACGCAGGATCGCCGCCCCGAACCCCGAGCGCCGGTTGCCGCCCGGTTCGGAATCCATTCGCCCGCGGGCTCGCTTGATGATCAACTGCAGGACGGGCCGGGAGCCGGCGATCAGCGCGGCGATACAGATCAGCCCGGTCGGCCCGGCCGCCAGCGAGAACGCCGCGATGAGCACCGCCATCGCGGCCGGCAGCAGGCGTCCGGTGGCGATGGCTCGCTCGATCGAGCACCAGGTCAGCAGCGCGCCCAGCGCGATCAGCGGCTCCGGCCGCAGGCCGTTGTCGTAGGGCAGCCACGCGGCCAGGAACACCAGGCCGGCCGTCCAGCGCGCCACGTTGTCCCGGCGCACCCGGGCGCCCAAGCGCGGCAACACCTCTCGGCTGATCACCAGCCAGCAGACGATGCCGGCCAGCAGCGAGGGCAGCCGCATCCACCAACTGGTATCGCTGACCCTGGTCATCCAGGCCAGCACCTCGTACGGCCAGCCGAACGGCGCTTCGGCCACCCCGAACCAGCGGTAGTAGTTGGCCATGTAGCCGGATTCGCGCGAGGCCCGGGCCATGTTCAGGATGTAGCCGTCGTCGGAGGTGTTGGCGCCGATCACCTGCCACAGCAGCAGCGAACCCAGCACCGCCACGTCGGCGAGGCCGAACCGCCACCAGTGCGCAGGCAGGAACCGGCGCGGTCGTCGTCCGTCGGCGGTGTCGATCAGGTGCAGGCAGATCAGCGCGAGAACGGTGAACGCCACGGCGGCGATGATCGCGGCCAGCTTCAGCGGGCTCGGACTGGAGGAGAAGCGCGAGTCGATATCGGCGTGCAGGTGCGCGTCGCCCAGCCGGCCCTGCTCGAGATCGGTGAAGACGCCGACGATCTGCGGGCGGATGTCGCCGCCGACCGTATTGCGGAACGCGCTGCCGTCGGCGCGGTGCACCCCCGTGAATTCGGCGGTGGTGGCCCCGGCGCTCGAGTCGATGGTCAGGGCGCCGCAGTCGGCGATCTCGGCGATCGGCGCGGACAGCACCGGTATGTCGCGCTGCACCACCGACAGCGTCCGCTCGCCGGACTCACCGCCGGTTACCTTGGCCACCAACCCCTTCGCGGTGGCGTCGGAGGATTCGGCGGGCACCGTGGACAGCACCGTCCCGTCCGGCATGTCGCGGAAGGCCGCGCACGGTATCGACGCCTGCATCCCGATCGGCACGTACGACACCAGCGGCGCGTCGACGTTCACCGACTGGGGCTGCGGCCAGTCGAGCGCAGCCCGATCCTCCCGGACCGGCAGCAGCGGGGCGAGCACCGCGCACAGCGCGGCGAGCAGGCCCGAGACGAGAGCGATCAGGCGAACCGGGGAAAACGCTGGGGAGTCTGCGCGCACGGTGCTCGATGCTAGCCACTCCGGCTGTGCGATCGGGCCCCCACCCGATCACTCGCCCCGGACCGTCACGTCTCGGGCTGTGCCGCACGCTTCGGGCTGTGTCGCAGGCCTGGGGCTGTGCTGCGCGCCTCGGACTCTGCCGCAGACCCCGGGCTGTGCCGCACGCCTCAGACCATCACGCTTCAGACCATGCCGCGAACGTCCCAGACCCAGACGCCGTCGACGTACTGTCCGGAGAATCCGAGTAGCTGGTTGAGCGTCGAGCGGATGGCGCCGCCGTTCCGAGTGGGCGGCAGCACGACCACGTCGGCCTTCCAGTAGTTCAGGTCGGCCAGGGCGTGATCGCGGGCGGCGGCGTCGATGACCGGCACCCGGTCGGACTGCTGAACCTGCGCCAGCAGCAGGCCGGTGGGCCGGTCGACGGCGCCGTACATGCCCTTGTTGTCCGCGGTCGGGCCGACGAAATAGCCGCCGGCGAGCGGGAATTCGAAGTCCGAGTCGATCTGCCAGCGCAGCGGGTAGGCGTTCTCGCGAGTGGGTGGCGGCGCGATGACGACCGACCCGTTCTCGACGTAGCTGCGGAGCGTCCCGTCGGTGAAGGCCGACGGGGTCGTGGGGCGGTGCGTCGTCGGCAGGATCGTCGGCACCAGCGGCGTCAGCGCCAGCACCAGCGCGGCGAACCAGGCCAGCGGCCGCAGATCGCCCAGCGACTCCTTCGCGTAGGAGACCGCGCGCTCGGTGCCGAGCGCCAGCACGATCGCGATCGCCGGAATGGCGGCCATCGAGAACCGGGTCTCCAGCACCGTATTCAGCAGCGGCACATGCTCGACCCACTTCCACGGCAGGCTGACGCCGGTGATCCGCTGGCCGAACGTCGCCGTCGGGCCGAGCGACAGCACGATGAACACCGCGATCACGGCCGCGGCCGCCCGCAGCACGCGGCGATGGTCGCGCATCCGCCACAGCGCGATCACCGTGATCGCGACCAGCAACAGCAGCGGCCAGCCGAAGTAGGAGTTGTCCTCGGTCGGGTTGATGCCCACGTTCTGCCCCGGCGCGTACACCCCGCCCAGGGATTCCGGCGGGAACTGCACCAGCGCCTTGAGGTCGTTGCCGGTCGGGCCGTGGTCGATGGATCGGTAGCTCTGCGGCCCGAAGAACTGCCACCACAGCGGAACCGCGGTGAGCGCCAGCGTGATCAGCGCCGCGAGGCCGACCGTCGGTGCGAGGCGGCGCAGCACGCGCAGCCCGCCGCGCGGGTCGTGCAGGTAGTAGACGGCCGCGAACAGCCCGAGGCCCAGCGCGAAGATCAGCAGCGGCTCCTCGCCGAGCGCGATCTGCAACGCCACCAGCAGACCCAGCACGACGGCCTCCCGCACGCGCCGGGCGCGAGTGGGCGCCGGATCGTGCGCGGCGCGGCGCGCCATCCGGATCAGCAGCAGCGCGATCACCGGCAGCAGGGCCAGCATGACGAAGTTCGGGTGCGCGTTCGCATGCGAGATCATCGCCGGCGCGAAGCCGCAGAACACGCCGCCGACGACGGCCGCGAACCGGGACCGCACCAGTTCCCGGGACAGCAGCCAGTACCAGGCGAAGGCGGTCGCCGCCAGCCCGCACGTGAGCACCAGGACGTAGGTGACGGTGGGGCCGAACAGCAGGGTGACCGGTGTCAGCGGCACCCCGACGCCGAACATGGCCGTGTTGGCCATCATGTTCACGCCGTCGGGATAGTTCTGCAGCGTGGTGCCGAGCGGGCTCTCCAGATGGGTGACCGAGTGGGCGGTCACGGCGAAGAACCACTCCCACATGTTCTGGTCCTGGCCGCTCTTGAGCAGGTAGCCGTTGTCGGTGTCGCGCCACTGCCCCGACAGCACCGTGACGGCGAGTGCCAGGTAGGCGGCGGCGACCAGCAGGTCGGCGCGGGCCGACCAGAGCCGTTCGGGAACCACGGCACGCAGGGAGAACTGGCTGGATCCGGCGGTCGGTGCCCCACCGGCGTGCTCCGGTGGGTCCAGGACGACTGTCGCGGTTCCCCCCGATCGCGTCTCATCTCGCGTCTCATCGATGCGATCCGGCTCCCCGACGGATACCACAGGTAGAACTCCCTCGCGCTGGACAAACTCAGCGGCCCAGGCTACCGCCGGACCCTGAGAGGATGCGCGCCGACCCGGGAGTTATCCACAGAAAATGCGGAATTCCACAGTTTTATCCACAGTTTGGGCTCGCTGTCCACAGTTCAGCGCCGGACGATCAGCGTGAACGGACCGATCTGAGTGGTCCGGAAATGTGGGTCCTCGAACAGCGACTTCGGGAACGACACCGAGTACCGGCGGACGTTCGGATCGTTCGGATAGGCGTCCGCGGCCAGCCGCAGCGTGTAGTTCTCGCCGGTGCTGCGGAACAGGAAGGCGTCCGGTGCCCGCCAGGGGCTGTGCGCGAGCGCGTCGAGCAGCTCGGCCGGGGACTCCAGGCCGCTCCAGCGCTCGATCTCGGCGGAGCGACCGGCGAAGTCGGCCAGCGGGTTGGCGTAGTGCGAGGTGAGTCCCTGGAAGCCGTAGTACGGGTAGTAGGCCAGGAAGCTGGTGTCGGCGGTGAGCAGCACCGACTCGTCGCGGGGCCGCCCGGTCTGCGCGGTGAGGGCCGCATCGACCTCCCGGTAGTACGAGACCGCCGACGGACTGCGCTCGTCGGCGCGGTGACCGTCGCCGTCGGTATCGGTGTAGGCGGTGGTGATCTCGGTGTTCAGGATGCTCGGGATGCTCTGTCCGAAGGCCAGCGCGCCGATCACCGCGATCGCCGCGGCCACCGCCCGGAACCGCGGCGGCTCGTTGATCGCCTGGTAGATCGCGCGCGCGCCCTCCACGAACCCGAACGTCCCGGCGGCGGCCAGCAGCACCTGCAGGATCGGGTCGAGCCGGAACGACAGCCCGGTCGTGCCGATCGCGGTGGCCGCCATCGAGGCCAGCGACCACAGATAGATGGCCACCACGGCGATCGCCAGCGCCTGCGCCCGCCGCGAGCTCCCCGCCCGCAGCACCAGCCACACGGTGCCGATCAGGCACAGTACGCCGAGCAGCGGCTGATCGAAGTCGAACATCGGGAACGACAGCCGCGCCCCCGCCTCGGGCAGGTAGTGCAGCGCCGTGCCCGACTCCGACCGCGCTCCGGTCAGCGCCCGCACCAGCCACGGCCCCCAGGTGATCAGCGCCAGGACGGCGGTGATCACGCCCATGACGATCAGCCGGATCAGAATCGGCCACAGCAGCCGCAGCGCGCCGGGGCCGGCCGCCGCGCCGCGGGGCCGATGCACGGCGTCGGCCCGGCGCTGCCACAGCGCGGCCACCCAGGCCACGATCGCCATCAGCACCACCGTGAATATCGCCGCGGCCGCGAACAATTGATAGAACATGACCGAGACGCCGAGGAACAGCCCGGCGCCCAGCACCGCGCCCCAACCGCCCGCGGTCGGCGCCGCGGTGTCGTCGGCGGGCGGTTCCGCCGGTCGATACAGCGCCCCCCAGGCCAGCAGCATCGCCGGCGCGAACAGCACCACCAGCACGGCGCTGTAGGGCTCCGGCGCCGCGTAGGCCACCGCCACGGCCGTGGTCGCCGCCGCCACCGCGACGGCCCAGTCGGCGCGAATCAGTTTGGACCACAGCACGAGCGCCACCGTCGCCGCCACCGCCAGCCCGGCGATCGCATACGGCTTGAAGGTCTCCCAGCCGGACATGCCGAGCAGGTTCGCCACCCGGCCGCCGACCCAGAACCACCCGGCCGGGTAGTACGGCGGCAGGTCGATGTAGGTCATATCGTGCAGGGCCGCGCTGTCGGTCAGCCGCGTCAGGTATTCGGTCCGGAACTCCTGATCGACCGAGATGCCGAGCAGATACAGCTTGGTGGCCGCCAGCGGCATGCCGAGCGTGACCGTCACGAAGCCCGAAATCCCGGCCCAGGACAGCACTTTCGCCAGCCACGGCCAGCGGCGCACCCGGATCAGCAGCACCGCGGCGACCAGCACGGCCACCGCGGCGACCTGACCGACCGTGGTCAGCGCCCGGGTCACGTGGGAGGAGTTGAACGCCGGCCACTGCACGGTCGCGAACGCGACCAGCCCGACGGCGGCCACCGCCGCCGCGACCGCCGCCGCGAGCACCGCCTCACCTAGACCGCCGCCGACCCGCCGGACAAGTACTCGCACGCTGCCTCCGGAATCCTTTGTCGCCTGCACTGGACCGCGTCGTTCGCACGGGACCAACAGCCGTGCGACAGCCTAGTCAGTAGGGGCGGCCCGGCCGCATCGTGACGGGTGGTGGTGCCGGACGGCCGATGAGGCTGGACGGCCGATGGTGCCGGACGGCGGACGTGCTGGATGGCGGACGGTGCTGGATGGCCGGTGGTGCCGGACGGGGACGGGCAGTGGTATCGGACGGGCAGTGGTGCCGGACGGGCAGTGGCGCCGGACGGTCGACGGTGCCGCGGGCCCCGTGAACGACGAACGGCCGGTAGCGATCAACGAGGATCGCTACCGGCCGTCGGTGCCGGATGCCTGAACGGAGGCGCCGGATGCTCGGGCGAGCGTGCCGGATGCCTCGATCAGCGAGGCAGTCGATCAGAGGGGCAGCAGGCGGAAGATCGGGCGCGGAATGTGGCGCAGGATCATCATGACCCAGCGGAAGGTGCCGGGCGCCCAGACGATCTCCTTACCCTTCTGCGAGGCCGAGACCGCCAGGGCGGCAACGTCTTCCTTGTTCACCGTCAGCGGGGCCTCGTCCACGTGCGCGGAGAACCGGGTGCGCACCTGGCCGGGCCGGATCACCGTCACGCGCGGCCCGTACGGGCGCAGCGCCTCGCCGAGGCCCAGATAGAAGCCGTCCAGGCCGGCCTTGGTGGAGCCGTAGACGAAGTTGCTGCGGCGCACCCGCTCCCCGGCCACCGAGGACATCACGAGCACCCGCCCGTAGCCCTGCGCCTTCATCTTCTCGCCGACCAGGACGCCGACCGATACCGACGCGGTGTAGTTGACCTCGGCCACCCGGACGGCCTTCTGCTGGTTCTGCCACAGCTCCTCGGCGTCGTCGTCGAGCGCGAAAGCGACGATCGCGACGTCGATGTCACCGTCGGCCCACGCCTGCTCGACGACCTTCGGGTGGCTTCCGGTGTCCAGCGCGTCGAAGTCGACGACCTCCACCTTCGATGCACCGGCGGCCTCCATCTGGGCCACCGCGTCCTCGCGCAGCGGGTCGTTCGGGAGCGCCGCGAGGACGACCCGGGCCGGGCCCTTCTTCAGGTACTCCGCGCAGATCGTCAGGCCGATCTCGGAGGTGCCGCCCAGCAGCAGGATGTTCTGCGGGTTACCTACAGCGTTGATCATTTCTCGTAACCGCCGCTCGTCTTGTGGTGCTCGCCGCTCACTGCAGCTCCAGCCTCCTCGCCATATCGGACATGAAAACGCCTGTGGGATCGACGTTTCGGCGGACCTTGATCCAGTCGTCGATCCGGGGGTACATCTTGTGGAAGGCCTCCGCCGTCGTGCGGGAGTCCTTCGCGGTATACAGCCGGCCACCGAATTCCAGGACCCGCCGGTCCAGTTCGCTGACAAGATCGTTGAGGCCCGGCCGGATCGGGAAGTCCACGCAGATGTTCCAGCCCGGCATCGGGAAGCTCAACGGGGCCTGATTACCCGGGCCGAACAGTTTGAACACATTCAGCGCCGAGTAGTGCCCGGACGCCTGGATGTCGCGGATGATGTTCTTGAATTCCTCCACGGCCTCCGGCGGCACCACGAACTGATACTGCAGGAACCCGGCCGATCCGTACCCGCGATTCCACTCCGCGATCATGTCCAGCGGGTGATAGAACTGCGTCAGGTTCTGGACCTTGCCGGTGTAGTTGCCGCCCATCGTGTAGTAGGCCTCGCCGATGGCCTGCAGGGTCAGCTTGTTCATCGTCCAGCTCGGGAAGATGTCGGGCACCGTCATCAGTTGCGGCGCATCGAAATTCAGCGGCTTGCGCCGCAGCCGCTTCGGCAGCTCGTCCACGGTGGCCAGCCGTCCCCGGGTGATGGTGGCGCGGCCGAGCTTGGGCGGCGGGTTGATCACGTCGAACCACGCGCTGGAATAGACGTAGTTCTCCTCGCTGCCGTCGCTGTGCGCGGCAATCGTCTCCTCCAGGGTGGCCGTCTTGACCCCGTCGTTGATGAAGTACGCGGTCTCGGTCGGCGTCATCTCGATCTGCGCGCGCAGGATGATGCCCGTGAGCCCGTTACCGCCGACGGTCGCCCAGAACAGCTTGGCGTTGCGCTTCGGCGTGATGTGCTGCACCTGGCCGTCGGCGGTGAGCAGCTCGATCGAGCGCACGTGGTTGCCGAAGCTGCCTTCGCTGTGGTGGTTCTTGCCGTGAATATCGGAGGCGATGGCACCACCGATCGTCACCTGGCGGGTGCCGGGCAGCACGGGGACCCACAGCCCGAACGGCAACGCCGCCTTCATCAACTGGTCGAGGCTGACGCCGCCGTCGACATCGACCATCCGGGTGTCGCGGTCGATGCGGTGGATCCTGTTCATCGGCGTCATGTCGATGACCAAGCCGCCCGCGTTCTGCGAGTGGTCGCCGTACGAGCGGCCCAGCCCGCGCGCGATCACTCCACGCCGTAGGTGCGCCGGCTTGGACTCGTTGTCCTCGGCGACCATGGCGACGGCCCGCGCGATCAGTTCCGGATCGCCGGTCGAGAGCACCTCGGCCGTGGTGGGCGCGGTGCGGCCCCAACCGGTCAGCCGACGGGGGTACGTCGGCAGGTCGTAGCGGTCCGTCGACTCTGTGCTGTCATTCGACCCTGTGCTGTCATTCTGCGACGCAGCGCCGTTGCCTGCGGTTTTCGCGGGAGCCCCGGCGGTGGAGGTCTGAGCTTTCGTGGACATCGGCATAGAGGCTACAGGTATGGAGGGACATCGGTCCTGGTGTCGAGGCGGTCGTGCGCCCCCGCCGCGCCCACCCGCTACGCTCGTGCCGTGTCCGCGGAACCCCCTCTTCCCCTGCCACCCGAGCTGCCCCTGGTCGACGAGCCCGGCGGCACGGAGGTCGATCTGAAGACGCAGATCGTCCGCTTCGCGCTGTCCGGCGGTTTCTCGGCGATCATCGACTTCGGCCTGTATACGCTGCTGCTGCAGGTTGTCGGGCTGCCGGTGGCGGTGGCGAAGTCGATCGGCTTCATCGCGGGCACCACGACGGCATACCTGATCAACCGGCGTTGGACGTTCCAGGCGCCGCCCAGCCGCATTCGCTTCCTGGCGGTGGTGGCGCTGTACGGGATCACCTTCGCCGTGCAGGTCGGCATCAATCAGATCCTCTATCACGTGCTGCCGGGTGAATGGTGGCGGATGCCGCTGGCCTTCGTCATCGCGCAGGGCACGGCAACGGTGATCAACTTCGTGGTGCAGCGGGCCGTGATCTTCAAACTCTCGTGAGGGTGCGCGGTCCGGCGCGAGGGTGAACCCGCCGATCCCGGTCCGCGCCGTTGCGGTCGGAATCGGCGGGTTCGGTATTCGGCGACCAGTGCTGGGGATTTCGCCTTCGCGCCGAAGTCGTAGCCGCCGTGGGTGATCGGGTTGTCGGTGCCCCACCTTCGGGCGGCCGGGGGCGGTGATTCGGCGCGTGGGTACTCCAGCGGGTTGCCGACGCTCGTCGGGCGCGGATCCTGCACTCCCGGGTATGCAAGAGTGCGTCGATACCTGACGTGCGGAACGTCGAATTCGCCGGTGCGGGAGCCGGCGTCGCCCTCACCGGACACCAGCGCCGTCGCGCCGGGTACCGGTATGTCGGCCTCCTCGGGTTGCTGGCATCCCGCATCTGGAAGGCTCGACGTTGAACCTCGATTGTCGTCGAACCGGGTAGCGCTCAACGATATTCGGTTCGGCTGGGCGAGATCCGGCCGGTGCCGGATTCGTCGTTCCGGTCCGACGATCCCCCAACTGCCGACCCGCCGCAAGGCCCCGGACCGGCGGCGGTCCGGACGGCATTGATCTTCGTCGGCGGCCGGTCGGACCGGATTCGGCTGGCACCCGGTTCAATTCGCAATAGTGCGTTAGCTATCTTGCTCGGTTGCCCGATCTTTGTCGCGCCGATCGATCCGTTATCCCCCTTGCACAAGCCGACCGGTCCTCAGGCGGGGGTCAGGGTGACCGGCACCCCGTTGAAGACCGCATTGCCCGACGGGGCGTCGACCAGCGAATCATCGGTCAGCGCATTGGCATTCACGCCGGCGTGTGCGCGGGCCACCGACTGGGTGCTGCCGGTATGGCCCCAGCCGTGCGGCAGGCTCACGACGCCCGGCATGATCTCCTCGGTCGGCTCCACGGATACCGTCAGGGCGCCCGCCGCGGACTTCACCACGGCCTCGGCGCCCAGCCCCAGCCGGGCGGCATCCTGGGGATGGATGTGCAGGGTGCAGGTGTTGGACCCGCCGACCAGCGTCGGCACGTTGTGCATCCAGCTGTTGTTGGAGCGCAGCTGGCGCCGGCCGATCAGCACCATGTCCGGCGCCGGGTCGTCGAGCCGGGCACGCAACCGGGTGACGTCGTCGAGCAGCGGTCGCGGCGCCAGCTCGACCCGCTTCGACTCGGTGCGCAGCACGCCGGGCAGGCGGGGCCGCAGCGGACCGAGGTCGATACCGTGCGGATTGTCCAGCAGCACCCGCAGATTCAGCGCCCCGGCCGCCTCGGCGCTCTCGATTTCGGCATCACCGATTTCGGCACCGTCGATCGGCAAGGCCTGCGGATTCCACTCCCCATACGGGCCGAGCCGCAGCATCATGTCGATCCGCTGCTCGGTGCTGTTCTCGCCGAGCAGTGCGGCCCGGCGATCCGAGAGGCCCGCCTTCTCCAGGGTGCCGGCGATGATCAGCTCGTCGACCGTCTCGACCGGATCGCGGCCGGGTCCGGGCTGCTGTCCGGAGATCGCGAGGGCCAGGCGAGCCAGGATCTCCGATTCCGACGGCCGGTCGCCCAGCGGCACCAGCGGCCGCGAGTAGCGCGCGTAGTTGCGGACCGCGAAGTTGAGCAGCGCGAAATCGTAATGCGGCGATTGCACGGTGCGCGGGGGCGGCAGGATGACGTCGGCGTGCCGCGTGGTCTCGTTCAGGTAGCGGTCGACACTCACCATGAATTCCAGCCGGGGCAGCGCCTCGGCGAGCCGGGTGCCGCTGGGCGCCGACAGCGCCGGATTGCCCGCGACCGTCACCAGGGCACGGACCTGCCCCTCGCCCGGCGTGCGGATCTCGTCGGCGAGTGTGGCGATCGGGAACTCGCCCATCGCCTCGGGCAGGCCGCGCACCCGGCTGGTCCAGCGGCCGAGCCGGAACGGGCGGCTGCGGACGAGGCCGAGCGCGGCGGCGGTGGCGAACATGGCCCCGCCGGGACGATCCAGGTTGCCGGTCAGCACGTTCAGCACGTCCACCAGCCACTGCGTCAGCGTGCCGAATTCGGCCGTGCAGGTGCCGATGCGGGCGTAGACCGCGGCCGTCGGCGCCGCGGCCAGCTCGCGGGCCAGCCGCACGACGGTGCCGGCCGGAACGCCGGTGCGCTCGGCGACCCGCTCCGGCGGGAAGGCCGCCGCGGCCGCGCGGACCTCGTCGAGCCCGGCCGCCTCGACGCGGACCTCGGTGAGATTCTCGGCGAACAGCGTGTGCACGATCCCGAACAGCAGATACGCATCGCTGCCGGGGCGGATGAACAGGTGTTCACCGGCCTGCCTCGCGGTGCGGGTGCGGCGCGGGTCCACCACCACCAGCCGGCCGCCGCGCTTGCGCAGCGCCTTCAGCCGGCCGGGGAAATCCGGTGCCGTGCACAGCGATCCGTTCGATTCGAGCGGATTGGCGCCGAGCATGAGCAGGTAGTCGGTGCGGTCCAGATCCGGCACGGGGACGGTGAGCGGATCGCCGAACATCAGCCCGCTGGCCACCTGCTTGGGCATCTGGTCGGCGGTGCTGGCGGAATAGATGTTGCGGGTGCTCAGCGCCCGGATCAGCGCCGGCAGATACAGCCCGCCGGCGACGGTGTGCGCGTTGGGATTGCCCAGATACAGCGCCGCCGACGGCCGGCCGTGCGCGGATATCAGCTCCGGCAGGCGGTCGGCGATCAGGTCGAACGCCTCCTGCCAGGTGGCGGTGTGCCAGGTGTCGGTGGCCCGGTCGCGAACCATCGGCTCGGTCAGCCGGTCGGGGTCGTCGTCGAGCTGCCCGAGGCCGGCGCCCTTCGGGCAGAGGAATCCGCGGCTGAACGGATCCTCCCGGTCGCCGCGGACGCCCACGATCCGGTCGGCCGTGTCGATCGTCAGTTCGAGCCCGCATACCGCCTCGCACAGCGGGCAGGTGCGGTGCATGGTGCGGGTGTTGCCGGTGACGTGCGTCATACCACCATCATCACCCCGGGCACCGACACGTGCGCCGTACACGCGAAAACCGCGGGAACCGTTCGGTTCCCGCGGTCTCCGGTTCCTTCGTTCCGGCGGTGCCCCCGCTCGGACGACTCTCGTTCAGCTGGCCAAACGGGCGATCCCCGACCTGCGCCGCCGCGACCGCGCCGCGCGCACGGCGGCGGCGATCGCGACCACCGGCGGCACCCAGCGGGCCTCGCCCGGCGCGACACCCCAGCACGCCGATCCGGCCGACAGCTGCGTGGGCGGCAGCGGAATGCCGGCCCCGTCGGTGTAGACGGTGACACCGGACGCGCGCAGCGCCTCGAGTGCCCGCTCCGCCTTGCGGACGCCGGTGACCAGGTGGATCTCGCGGCGCTCGGCGCCCGGGATCTCGATCACCGGACCGGACAGGTTGTTCGCCCGCAGGAATCGGCGCACAGTCGCCGCGAGCTCACCGGTCACCTCGATGCCGGATACGTTCTCGTCGGTGATCAGGCAGATGCCGTTGGCCGTTTCAGCGACCGTCCAACCGCGCCGGATGTAGTCCTGCGCGCTGGCGGCCACGTCGGCCGCCGAGACGGAAGTCGGAAACGTCGTACGCACTGTCTTCTCCATTCCCCGGGTAGATCTGGGTCCTGCTTCGGTGTTCATGGGACGTATCGGGCCTCGTGGGACGAGGTGTTACACGTTCGCGAAACTTTCTTGCCCTCCGTCGAATTCATCACAAGATCACCTTTTGATTACGTCCGGCTATTGTCTGTGGTCCTCGGTTCCGTTGCCGGCCCGGGCCCCACGATCGGATTCGCACTCGTCCATCGAAGATGTTGCGGCTGAAAGTTTCCCAAGAAAACCCTTGGGATTCGCCGTTGCCGGTGGGCCGCGGGCGGGAGAGGATCGGCGTATGACCGACGAGCCTGCCGGGCGCGGGCCGAATGATATCGGGGCCGCGCCCCACCCGATCACCTGGGACGATTCCGCTCGGGGGCTGCCGCGCTCGCTCGGCGAGCACCGTGCGGACGCCGAGCCCGCCGAGCCGTTCGGTAGTCCGGGCGCATTCGGTGCGTGGGCCGTCGCGGCCCTGCGGGCCCTGCTGGACGTGCGGTTCCGCCGCCGGTCGACGCGCACCCTGCTCCCGCTGGCGTACATTCTCGGCCTGGCGTTCGCCTGTGGCGTGCCGACGGCGCTGACCGTGCTGCTCTGGCACGTCTCGATGCCGCTGGGGCTGGTGTTCGCGGTGCTGGTGGCGGTGCCGCTGGGTCTGACCATCGCGGCCTCGGTGCGGCTGGCGCTGGAGTTCCTGGTGAACGCCTCGCGGCTGGCCGATCGGGTCGAGCACATCAACGATCTGGCCGACGACCTGTTCCAGGCGCTGTCGGATGTGGCCGAGCCGGTCAATCAACTCTCCGAAGACGTTCGCGCCGTGCAGTTCTGGCGGTTCCGGCGACGGCCGGCGCGGAAATGAGCCGAGGGGTTGCCCGGGTGGCGGCTCAACCGTACCCGTCGGTAATACGTTGGCGGAACCCGCTTCCCGGGGTGGTTCGGTTGTGCAACAATCCGATCGCGTGTCCAGTTTCGATCCGGGCGTGCGTGAGTCGTGCCGCTCGGCGGGCTGTGGTGAGCGAATACGATCGGCGCACGGGACGGGAGGGGGAAAATGTCTCTACCGCACGGGATCACCGGCTCGACCATGCCCCGTCGGCAGCTCGGGCGGCGGCTTCGTGAGCTGCGCAATCGCGCCCGCATGACGACGCGCGTGGCGGCGCAGCGGCTGGAGTGGTCGGAGGCCAAGATCTGGCGGATCGAGACCGGGCAGACCTCGCTGCGTGGCCTGGACGTCGAGGCCATGTGCAAGATCTACGGCGCGCCGCAGGAGCTCGTCGAACCGCTCACCGCGCTGGCCCGGGAAACCAAGGCGCGCGGCTGGTGGACCGAGTACAACGACGTGATCGGCGAGGGCTTCGAGGTCTACATCGGCCTGGAGGAGGCGGCCGAGCGGCTGTCGACCTTCGAGAACGAGCTGGTTCCCGGCCTGCTGCAGACCGAGGAGTACACCCGGGCGGTGCTGGCCGGGGCGCGGCCGGAGATGTCGCCGCGGGAGCTGGATCGCCGGGTGGCGTTCCGGGCGGCCCGGCAGGCCGTGCTCACCCGCGCGCAGGCGCCGCCCCGGCTGCTGGCGGTGCTCGGCGAGGCGCTGCTGCGGCATCGGATCGGCGGTGCCGAGGTGCACGCCGCCCAGCTCGATCACCTGCGCCGCATGGGCGAGCTGCCGAACGTCGACCTCCGGGTGGTGCCCGCCGACTGCGCCTATCACGACGGGATGGAGTCCGGCCGGTTCGTTCTGCTCGAATTCCCCGATGCCGCAAGCGATCTGCGGGAGCCGCCGGTGGTGTACGTCGAAACCTTCACCGGCTCCACATTTTTCGACAAGGACCACGAGATCGACCGGTACCGTACGGCTTTCGCCAACATCACGGCGGCGTCGTCGGATGCGCGGGCGGCGATCGACGACGCACTGGCCGCGCTCTGAGCCCGTTGCCGCGCTGTGAGTCGTTGCCGCGCCTGCGGGCGCTGTGAGTCGCTGCCCCGGATCAGCCGTGCAGGTCGCGCAGGGTGGGCGCCGCGGCATCCTTCGCCGAGCGGGCGAACGTCAACGGCCGGCCGTCGCGCCCCACCGTCGGCCAGTCGATGCTCAGCTCGGGGTCGAAAGCGTCCAGGTCCCGGTCGAATTCGGGCGCGTATTCCAGCGAGCACAGGTACATGGCGGTGGATTCGTCCGCCAGCGACAGCAGCGCGTGCCCCAGCCCCTCGGAGACGAATACCGAGCGCCGGTGCACATCGTCGATGAGCACGGTGTCCCAGGCGCCGAAGGTCGGCGAACCGGGGCGCAGATCCACCACGACATCGAGGAATGCGCCGCGCGCGCAGGTCACGTACTTGGCCTGGCCGGGCGGGTCCTCGGTGTAGTGGATCCCGCGCAGCACGCCGGCGGCGGACGTGGAGGTGTTCACCTGCAACAGGTCGAACGGGCGGCCGACCGCCTTCTCGAACTCCGAGGCCTTGAACGATTCGGCGAACACCCCGCGCTCGTCGCCGCGCAGCGTGGGCGTGAACTCCCATGCGCCGGGGACGGACAACTCCCGGATCCGCATGCTCATCGGTGGTCGGTCCCGCCCCGCTCGGCCCCGTCGTAGTCGAGCCCGTGCTCGAGCAGCCCGAGCAGGTATCTCCCGTAACCGGACCGGACGAGCGGCTCGGCCAGCCGGCACAGCTGCTCGTCATCGATGAAGCCCATGCGCCAGGCCACCTCCTCCGGCGCGCCGATCTTCAGGCCCTGCCGCTCCTCGACCGTGCGCACGTAGTTGGCGGCGTCCAGCAGCGAGTCGAAGGTGCCGGTGTCCAGCCACGCGGTGCCGCGGGCCAGCACCTCCACCGACAGCCGGCCCTGCTCCAGGTAGGTCCGGTTGATATCGGTGATCTCGTATTCGCCGCGCGCCGACGGCCGCAGGTCGCGGGCGATCTCGACGACGTCGTTGTCGTAGAAGTACAGGCCCGGGATGGCGTAGTTGGACCGCGGCAGCTTCGGCTTCTCCTCGATGGAGATCGCCCTGCCGTCGGCGAATTCGATGACGCCGTAGGCGCTCGGGTCGGAGACTCGGTAGGCGAACACCGCGCCGCCGCGCACACCGTCGAAGCGGCGCAGCCGGGTGCCCAGGCCGGGACCGTGAAAGATGTTGTCGCCCAGCACCAGTGCCGCCGTATCGGTGCCGATGTGGCCGGCCCCGAGCACGAAGGCGCGCGCCAGCCCGTCCGGTTCGGGTTGCACCACGTAGTCGATCGACAGCCCGAACTGCGAGCCGTCGCCCAGCAGCCGCCCGAACGCGCCGGCGTCCTCGGGCGTGGTGATGACGAGGACGTCCCGGATGCCGGCCAGCATGAGCGTCGACAGCGGGTAGTACACCATCGGCTTGTCGTACACCGGAACCAGCTGTTTGCTCACCCCGCGCGTGATCGGATGCAGCCGTGACCCGGTGCCGCCGGCCAGGATGATTCCGCGCATGGCAGGCAGTCTGCCATCCGTGCGCCGCCCGGGCGCGGCGAGGTTCCGGGCCCGGCCGGGGAAACGATCACGAGCGTGCACCCGATATTCGACCGAGCGACAAATAGTTGCGCAGGTGAGGTTCACGTGGTGTTCTGAAATGACACCGTGTGGGATGTCAGCGCCGACAGCTCGCCGCCGGATCTCGGCTGTCAGCACGGCGCGCCCGGAGTGAGGTAGGTGCGCGATGGTGGCGATCCGAGTCGGCGAACCCGCGAGCGGGCCGGGCGTTGTCGTGAATCCCGGCGGCGGCAGCCTGCCGTCCCGGGCGCTGTGGCTGGCGTGCCGCGGTGTGGTCCGGCCGGTCGTCCGGCACTATCCGATCACCCCGCTGACCATGCCGGTCGCGAGCACCGTCGTCGACGGTCTGGCGCGGTTGCGCCCGGGCCCGTCCGGTGTGGAGCGGGAGCAGGTGCGGCTCAGCGGATTTCGCATGGAGATCATCCGCCCGGCCGGCGCCCGGCGGGCGTTGCGCGACGGTGTCGTCATGTACATGCACGGCGGCGCCTTCTTCCTGTGCGGCCTGGACTCGCACCGCCCCGTCGCCGCCGCCCTGGCCCGCCGCACCGGCCTGCCGGTGCTGAACGTGGACTACCGGCAACTGCCGGACACCCCGATAGACGGCTCGATCGACGACTGCCTGACCGCCTACCGGTGGCTGCTGGGCCACGGCGTCGATCCGTCCCGGATCGTCTTCGGCGGCGATTCCGCCGGCGGCTTCCTCACCTTCGCGACCGCGCTGCGGGCGGTCGAGGCCGGACTGCGCGCGCCCGCCGGCCTGGTCGGGCTGTCCGCGGCGCTGGACCTCGACCGCGCGGCCAAGCTGGACTACATGAACGTCGATCGCGACGCCTACATCGGGCTGGCGGCGCTGGGCCGGATGGCCCGGTACGGCGCCGCCGACCGCGCCGACGAACTCTCCCCGGTCAACGGCGCGCTGGCCGGTCTGCCGCCGGCCCTGCTGGTCGTCGGCGAGGACGAGGTGCTGCGCTACGACAGCGAACTCATGGCACGCCGGCTGACCGCGGCCGGGGTGCCGAACACCCTGGAGCTGTGGCGCGGCCAGGTGCACGCGTTCACGAGCATCCTGCCGAACCTGCCGGAGAGCCGCGCGGCGCTCGGCCGGGTGGCCCGCTTCGTGCGGTCCCGCATCGCGGCCGAGCCGGTGGCGCGCTCGGCCTGACCGGCCGGCCCGGGGTGAGCTGTCGAGGCGGGTGCCGACTGCCCCGGGTGGCTTGTGCCCGAACACGACTGGCGGCCAAGGGGTCGAACACGACCGGCGTGAAGACCCAATGCCGTGAGGACCCGGATACGACGACACCCCCGTCCAGTGCCGGCTGGACGAGGGTGTCCGGCGAGAACCGCGCGGTGCCTACCGGTTTACTTGGCCGGCGGGTTGAACGGCTGGTTGATGGTCGTGAAGTACTGGGCCGCGGCCGCGATCGCGACGGGCGCGGTGATCAGCAACTGACCGGCCAGGGTGCCGAGCGCACCGATGGCGATGATGCCGCCGAGGCAGCCGATCGCGGCGGCCGGGATGAAGGCGCCGAACAGGCCGATGATGGCCGCCGAGGCGACCGTCGCGCCCGCGATACCGCCGAGGACGCAGCCGATCGCGCCGCCGCCGAGGCCGCCGACCAGGGTGCCGATGGAGGCGCCGGTGGAGATGGTGTCCTTCAGACGGTTGAAGGCGGCCTGCTCACGGTCGTACGGGGTCTTCCAGGGGGCCTGGTCCTCGAACGGCAGCGCGACCGGGCTGTAGGTCGCGTGGGCCAGATCGAACTGCGGGGTCAGGGTGGCGGTGCGGCCGTTGATGTCGGCGGCGATCGGGAACACGTAGTCGTCGACGCGGAAGTTCAGTTCCTGTCCGGCCAGGGTGGTTCCGTTGGCAGCCTTGATCTTGAAGACGCCATTCTCCACGTCCATCGAACCGGCATCGGTGGAGATGATGGTCGCGTCCTGGGTGGGGGTGGCCTGGTAGTTGACGACGCCCTCGTCGGCGGCCGGGGCGGCATTGACCGCACCGGCGGTGATGCCGAGCGCGGCGATCAACAGAGCCGACGTCGCGGCGAATTTCCTCATCAGCATTTTTACTGGAACCTCGGTAGAGAGAAGTGATTCGGTGGGGACAAGAGGTATAGAAATGGAGCGCAGCTAACGAGCGGTGAACCTGCTGTGACCGTTCGTTCAAATTCTGTTCACCACCGTGGCCTTGTGATTGGTAGTGTTTCGGAAACATCCAGTCCGGATGTGGTTTTCGCAGGTGAGACGGGTTGTAGGAATTCGGCCGAAACCGACGTCATGTGATGAACATCACACCAATAGGGAGCCCCTGGTAATAAAGTATTTATTTGCGTTCAGGAGTAATTCCCGCCCATACGGAAATGTTCGACCGGCCGGTCGGTGGAGGCGTGGGTAATTCTGTCCGGAGGACCCTGCGCGGCGTCCCGGGGCGAGCCGTTGCCGGCGTCCGGGACGCGGCCGATAGTGTTGACCATCGTGCGATTGCTCGTAACCGGTGGCGCCGGATTCATCGGCGCCAACTTCGTCCACCAGACCCTCGCCGAGCGGCCCGGCACCCACGTGGTGGTGCTGGACAAGCTCACCTACGCCGGCAACCGGACCTCGCTGGAACCGGTCGCCGACCGCATCGACTTCGTGCACGGCGACGTGGCCGACGCCGACCTGGTGGACCGGCTGGTCGGCGGGGTGGACGCGGTCGTGCACTTCGCCGCCGAATCGCACAACGACAACTCGCTGACGCAGCCCTGGCCGTTCCTGCAGACCAATATCATCGGCACGTATGCGCTGCTGCAGGCGGCGCGGCGGCACGACGTCCGCTACCACCACATCTCGACCGACGAGGTCTACGGCGACCTCGACGCCGCCGCGCCGGCGTTCAGCGAGGACGCGCCGTACCAGCCGTCGAGCCCGTACTCGGCCACCAAGGCCGCCAGCGACATGCTGGTGCGGGCCTGGGTGCGTTCGTTCGGGGTGCGCGCGACGCTGTCCAACTGCAGCAACAACTACGGCCCGTATCAGCACGTGGAAAAGTTCATTCCGCGTCAGATCACCAATCTGATCGATGGCGTGCGGCCGCGGTTGTACGGCGCGGGGCATCAGGTGCGCGACTGGATCCACGTCGAGGACCACAATCGTGCCGTGTGGTCGGTCCTCGAGCACGGCCGGATCGGGCAGACCTATCTGATCGGTGCGAACGGCGAGCTGGACAACAAGGCCGTGGTGCGGCTGATCCTCGCCGAATTCGGCCGGGACCCCGACGATTTCGACCATGTCACCGACCGGCCGGGCCACGATCAGCGCTACGCCATCGACGCCACCCTGCTGCGCACCGAACTCGGCTGGGAGCCACGGTATTCGGATTTCCGCACCGGGCTGGCGGACACCATTCGCTGGTACCGCGAGCACGAGAACTGGTGGCGCCCACAGAAGGAGATCACCGAGCGCGCCTACGTGGCGGCCGGGGAACAGGTGCTCTGACCGTCAGCCCCAGACCGCGAAGTCGTACTTGGCGACCGCGGCGGCCAGCGCGACGGTCGTCGCCACCACGATCACGATCGCCGGGCCGCGCGACGGTGTCGTCCCGCGACTGTTGGTCAGCCGCAACGGCATCCACCGCAGCAGCACCGCGAACGCGGCGATCGCCAGCGGTACGAAATAGCGGCCCTGCACGCCGTCGATGAAGTAGTAGCCGACCGGCGTGAACGACATGTACAGCGTCACATAGATCATCGCCACGCTCGCCAGCACGGTGAGCGCGACGACCCAGGTGCGCAGCCGATCCGCGCTCATCCGCTCGGCGATTCCCAGGCCCACCGTGAAGGCCAGCAGGCAGGCCAGCACCGAGACCGCCGGCACGTCGATGTAGGCGAAACCGAGTTCACCGAAGAACTGCGTGAACCAGCGCTGATCCCGGAACCAGATGCTCTCGACGAAGATGTTCAGGAAATCGGGGGGGTGGCTCAGGATTTGTTCCAGCTGATCGCCGGGGCGCACCGCATGCCACTGCTCGGGCGGGCGCATCAGGCCCATGCCCTCGCCGGTCGGTGCTGCGGTCTTCATCCAGGCCGCGAACAGGCCGGCGCCGAGTGCCGCGAAACACCACGGAATCCAGCGCAGCCGGTTCGAGAAGCCGTACTGCCGGGCCGGGATCAGCACCGTCAGCATGGCCAGCAGCACGTAGGTCGGCTTGCACAGCGGGAGCAGGATGGTCGCGGCGAGGGTCACCGCGACCTCCACGCGCGACAGCTTGGCGCCCAGGAACAATCCCTTCACCAGCAGGCAGGACACCAGTACGGCCAGCGCGTTGGTCAGGGTGTCCGCGGTAACCGTGCCGGCCTGGAACAGCCCGATCGGCAGCAGCGCCACCGCGAATGCCAGCCATTGCACCCGGTAGCCGCGCAGCGACCACAGCGCGAATCCGACGACGGCCAGATAGCCGGCCAGCCCCGCCAGCCGGGTGAGCAGCACCATGCCGCCCACGTCGAGGTCGAACACCTCGGCCAGCCGGATGCCCGCGGCCGCGGGCAGATACGGGATCGGTGAGTAGGCGGCGGTGTTGGTGAACCACATCTTCTTGGTGGCGTCGGTGGTCACCGGCGCCGACTCGAGCAGCTCGTAGGAGATGCGGTCGGCGGCCATGGGTTCCGGCTCGGCGGGCCGGCGGTTGTAGTCGTAGAACGCATAGCCCATCAGCCCGTCGACGCTCAGCGGTATATCGCCGCCGTAGGCGACGCCGCGATCGTCGGGGATCTGTTCGGGCAGAAAGCCGCCGTGCGCGACCTGGTAGGACCGGCCGAACTGGGTGATCTCGTCGTGACCCCAGAACGGCGGTGTCACCGTCGCCCACGCGACGCCGAAAATACCGGCGAGAACGAGGAATACGGTCGTGGCCGCGCCGATTCGGCGCCCTGTCCAGTGCTCCACTCGGCGCAGCCGGCTCGGTCTCGGGGTCGGCTCCGGCGCGTCGGCGGCCGGCTCGTGCCCGTTACCGGAGTGCCGCTCGGCAGCGGTCTCCGGCCGGGCCTCGGTTGTCATCGAGTGGCCTCGTCGGGCTCCGTGCCCACCGCCGAGTACCGCAGGTACATCAGGCGCGCGGCCTCGTGCCGGGAGCGGCGGATGCCGTCCAGGATCAGCCCCGCGGTCCAGGCCAGGCTGCCCAGCATCAGCAGGGTGAAGCCGAGGAACAGCGTCGGGAAGCGCGGCACCTGGTGGATCTCGTAGAACTCGATCACGATCGGGGTGATCAGGACGATCGACAGCACCCAGGCCAGCGCGCCGAACAGGCCGTAGAACGCGACCGGCCGCTCGTGCCGGGCCAGCCCGATGATCAGCGCCAGGATTTTGAAGCCGTCGTGATAGGTGCGCAACTTGCTCTCGCTGCCGGCCGGGCGATCGCGGAAGCCGACCGGTACCTGCGTCTGCGGTACCCGCAGGTGCAGCGAGTGCACGGTCAGCTCGGTCTCGATCTCGAACTCGCGCGAGACGGCCGGGAAGCTCTTGACGAACCGGCGCGAGAAGACCCGGTAGCCCGACAGCATGTCCTCGACGTTCTCGCCGAACACCTTGCCGACGACGCCGTTCAGGATGCGGTTGCCGGATTCGTGCCCGGTCCGGTAGGCCGATTCCGCGCGGACACCGGCGCCCTCCTCCACCTTCCGCACGCCCAGGACGTGGTCGTAGGGGCCGTCGAGCAGGGTCTTGATCAGCAGCGGGGCGGCGAAGGCGTCGTAGGTGTCGTCGCCGTCGATCATCACGTAGATATCGGCGTCGATATCGGCGAAGGCCCGCCGCACCACATTGCCCTTGCCCTTGGTGTGCTCGGTGCGCACGATCGCCCCGGCCTGGCGGGCGCGATCGGCGGTGGCGTCGGTGCTCAGGTTGTCGTAGACGTAGACGACGATGCCCGGCACGGCGGTCCTGAGGTCGGTCACGACCTTGGCGACCGCGGCCTCCTCGTTGTGGCAGGGCACTACTGCCGCGATGCGAAGCTCGGTGGGGTCCACCCCGTCAATTCCTCGTGTGATCGGACGGCGAAATACGGAACACCGGGAGGGTACAGGGGAGTCGGCCCAACTCGCCCGGTAACCCTCACTGTGTCACATACCCCGTCGGGGGTTCCCGCCGCTCCGCTCGGACGGCGGTGTCGCCGGGTCCCCGGAGGGGAGTGCCGCCGGTCCCCGGAGGGATGTCGCCCCGGACCCGGACCGTCGCGGATGCGGTACCGTACGCCTCGTGCCCACCAGCGAAACCGTGCCGGAGCAGGCGGATCGAATCGGTGCGCCACTGCTCGCGAAGGTGGTGACCGCGCTCCGGCAGGGCGGCGCGTTCCTCGCCGTCGGCGCGATCGGCTTCCTCGTCGATGCCGGCACCTACAACCTGCTGGTGTTCTGGGGTGGCGAAGGCCCGCTGTACCACGCGCCGCTGTCGGCGAAGATCATCGCGATCGTGGTGGCGTCGGTGGTCACCTATTTCGGCAACAAGTGGTGGACGTTCGCGCACAAGAAGGGCGGCAGCCCGGCCCGCGAGTATCTGCTGTACGCGCTGTTCAACGTGGTCGCCATCGGGCTGCAACTGGGCTGTCTCGGCTTCTCCCGGTACGTGCTGGACCTGTCGTCGCCGCTGGCCGACAACATCTCCGGCACCCTGATCGGCCAGATCGTGGCGGTGGCCTTCCGGTACTGGGCCTACGACAAGTTCGTGTTCACCGGCGAGAAGGTGGCCCGATCCGCCGCCGACGGGTGAGATGGAGATAATGGGTGCTGCTCGCACCGAGCGCGCGCACGGCCGTGCACACGCCGGTGACCTGAACAGCTCGCGCCATCAACGGCTCGTGCACCCGCGACACCGCGGGCCACGGCCGCATCGAGAACGACCACAAGCACACAAAGGGACTGTGATATGGACCAGTCGGCTGGGCAGGCCGTGACGGACACCGAGAACGACCGGCTTCTCGCCGACTCCGCGGCCGCCGCGATGCGGATCGATCACCGGGCTCCGGAGCGGCTCGTGCTGCAACGGGGTGTGTTCGTGGGGCCCGCGCCCAAGATCAGTGCCGAGATGTATTCGGTGAGCAAGGGCAAGGTGTCGCGGGAGCGGAGGGCGCTACGCCTGGAGAAGGGCGCGACCGCGCACACCAACACCTACTTCGGCCGGTTCGCCGCCAGCTATTGGCAGCGCTGGACCACGGTGACCGAGGTCGAGGTCGGCATGACGCTGACCGTCGGCGAGCGCGCGCGGGTGCGGCTGGCCGCCTCCGACATCGCCGGGCACCGCCGCATCATCGACACCGCCGACGTGCGCGCCGACGCCCGCTCGAACGGCCGGGGTCCGGAGCAGGCGGGCGGCGCGGAGCACCGCGTGGTGTTGCGGGCGCCGCTGGACCAGTACATCGACGGCGGCGCGCTGTGGCTCGAATTCGACGCTGTCGGAGGCGAACTCACCGTCGCCGAGCTGGAGTGGTCCGCGGTGGCGCCGGAGCGCATCCGGCCCGTGGCCATCGCGATCTGCACGTTCAACCGCGCCGAGGACTGCGCGCAGACCGTGGCGGCGCTGGCCTCGGATCAGACCGTGCTGTCGGCCATCAATGCGGTATACGTGGTGGATCAGGGCACCGATCTGGTCGAGGACCGTCCGCTGTACCAGCAGACCAAGCCGAAGTTCGGCGATAAGCTGCGCTACCTGCGCCAGCCGAATCTCGGTGGTGCGGGCGGATTCACGCGCGGGCTGTACGAGGTGTCGGCGGCCGGCAGCTTCGAGGGTTCGGAGCACGCCGACGTCATCCTGATGGACGACGACATCCTCTGCGAGCCGGAAACGGTGTTGCGGCTCAACGCCTTCGCGAACCTGACGACCGAGCCGACGCTGGTGGGCGCGCAGATGCTGTTCCTGCTCAACCCCGACTACCTCAACGTCGGCGCCGAGGAGACGGATCTGCCGAAGCTGCGGCACGGCCAGAAGGTGCCGAAGGCGTTGCGCAACACCAGCATGCTCAAGCGCAACCAGGAGCGGCGGGTGGACGCCGGGTACAACGCCTGGTGGACCTGTCTCATACCGGCCGAGGTGGTGGCCACCATCGGGCTGCCGATCCCGATCTTCTTCCAGTGGGACGACGTCGAATACGGCCTGCGCGCCCGCGAGCACGGGTTCGTCACCGTGACGCTGCCGAATGCGGCGGTGTGGCACGCCGACTTCTACTGGAAGGACTTCGACGACTGGGCGCGCTACTTCTCCTCGCGCAACTCGCTCATCGTCTCCTCCCTGCACGCCGACCTGGATCCGAAGCTGGTCACCCGCAGGCTGTTCCGGGAGATCTCCGAGTATCTGGTCGGCATGCAGTACGGGCTGGCGCACACCACGCTGCAGGGCATCGAGGATTTCCTGCGCGGGCCGCGGTTCCTGCAGGACGGTGGTCAGGCCGCCCTCACCACCGCGCGCAAGAGCCGCGGGGAGTACTCGGAGACGATCAAGCATCCCGCCGCCACCGCGCCGATCCGCAATGCCGACATCCAGGTGCGGCGCGCCGGCGGTGAGCCGAGCCGTCCGGTGCTGGTGCTGATCAAGCGGGCCATCCAGCAGTGGACCGGTCGCACCGAACCCGGGCTGAAGGCCGTCACCCGCGAGGACGCGCACTGGTGGCACATCGCGCTGTTCGAGCACGTGATGGTGACCGACGCCTCCCAGTCGGGGGTGCGAATCCGCAAGCGGGACAAGGCGAAGGCCCGTGCCCTGCTGCTGCGGACCTTCCGCGTCCTGCGCCGCCTGCGCCGCGACCTGCCGACGGTGTCCCGGCAGTACCGCGACGCCGTGCCCGAACTCACCAGCCGGGAGAACTGGGAACGCCTCTACGGCATCTGAATTCGCCCGGGGTACGTCGATCTCCGAGCGAGGCACCACGGCCACGTCGAGGATTGAGCCGGTGTCGTGTTTCGGGGTGGCGCTTCTGTCTGTCCGATATAACTCGCTGCCTGTCCGATAGCCCGGCATCCCAGCGCGGCGATTGCCGACAGCGGACGTACTTGGGCCGCCCGGCCCCGATCGATGGTCTATCGATCACCCGATCGGGGGCGGCGATGTCCGGTGGCGACTCGGCTCAGAGGAACAGGTCGGTGGTCAGCGGTTCGTCGCCCGGGACCACGCGGTACTTGTCCAGATCGGTGATGCCGTGTGCCGCAAGGACTTCGTCGTCGAGGAAGAAGTTGCCGGTGGTGTCCTTCGCGGGTGAGGTGAGCACCAGGTAGGCGGCATCGGCGTAGATGTCGGGGGTGCGGGAGGTGCGGACCCTCTCCTCGCCGCCGAGCAGGTTGCGCACCGCCGCCGTGCCGATGGTGGTGCGCGGCCACAGCGAGTTGACGCCGATGCCGTCGGCACGCAGTTCCTCGGCCAAACCCAGTGTGGTGAGCGACATTCCGTACTTGGCGATGGTGTAGCCCAGCGAGGAACCGGCCCACTTCGGATCCAGGTTCAACGGCGGTGACAGCGTCAGGATGTGCGGATCGCGCCCGGCCCGCGCGGATTCCCGCAGCGCCGGAATGCTCAGCTTGGACAGCAGGAAACTGCCGCGGCAGTTGATGTCCTGCATCAGGTCGTACTTCTTCATCGGTAACTGCTCGGTGGTCGACAGGTCGATCGCCGAGGCGTTGTTGACCACGATGTCGATGCCGCCGAACCGCTCGACGGTCTGCTGGACGGCCCGGGCGACCGCCTCGTCGTCGCGGATGTCACCGACGAACTTCAGCACCGCGCCGCCGGCCTGCTCGAGTTCGGCGCCGGCGGTGTGGATGGTGCCGGGCAGCTTCGGGTGCGGCTGATCGGTCTTCGCGATCAGGGTGATGTTCGCCCCGTCGGCCGCCGCCCGCTTGGCGATCTCCAGCCCGATGCCGCGGCTGCCGCCGGACATGATCACGGTCCGGCCCGCCAGCGGCTTGCCTGCTTGCGTCATTCGCCTGCTCCAATCTGTCGCGCCCCCGATTCGAGGATCCCCTAGATGATCTCTGCCGAACGACGGCCGGGGGCGGTTCTGCCCGATTTGCACAGTAAAGGAGCGCCCGATTTCTATGCAACCAGTTGCATAGAGAGATAGGCGACAGCGGGCCCCGCCGGACGTCCGGACCGGAGCAGCCCATCGGTGCTCCGGTCCGGATGTGCTCGGCGATGAAGGCTGCGGGTCGATGCCGTCTACCTCGTCGCTCGCCGAGCCGGTGGCTGCATGGGTGCGGAGCTGTCGGCTGCCTAGGCGGCGAGCCGCGGGCCGCCTGCGCGCAGAGCTGACTGCCCGCGCGCCGAGCGGCGGGCCCGCTTGGGCGTCGAGCTGCCTGCGCGCCGAGCCGCCGACCGCCCGCGGTCACCGGGCGTGACTCGACGCCGTATTCCGCATGCTTTCGGCCGGGGAATGTTGTGACCGCATAGCCGAAAATGGCACGGCGGAACCACCGGTACGGCTCCGGCATGCGCTGCAACGGGACCGCTGGTATGCCCCGCACGCACGCCAAGCCGCCGACCGTCCGGCGCTCAGCTGTCGGCTGACCGGGCGTCGCGCTGTCGGG
This sequence comes from Nocardia sp. BMG51109, assembly GCF_000526215.1. Lineage (NCBI taxonomy): Bacteria > Bacillati > Actinomycetota > Actinomycetes > Mycobacteriales > Nocardiaceae > Nocardia > Nocardia sp. BMG51109. Next base: position 2,048,454 of record NZ_JAFQ01000004.1, on the reverse strand, counting down.
CTCTGCACGCTGAGCCGTCAACCGACCACAGGCTGAGCTGTCGGCCGCCTGCACGCCGAGCCGTCAACCGACCGCAGGTTGAGCTGTCGGCATACCGCACGCTGAGCTGGGGACTCAGCGCCCGCGCGAGTGCCGGTCCCGATACGCCTGGCGCTGCGACTTGGTGACGTTCTTCCACATCCGCTGGCGCTCCGCGCGCAGGCGGGCGTCGGAGCGGGCGGCCAGCCACTCGTTCTCGCGTTGCAGCTTCCGGTAACTGTCCAGGCGACGGCGGGGAAGCGCACCGGATTCGATCGCCGCCAGCACCGCGCAACCGGGCTCGCTCGAGTGTGAGCAGTCGGTGAAGCGGCATTCCGCGGCGAGGGTCTCGATATCGCTGAAGGTGCGGCTCAGGCCCTCCGCGGCGTCCCACAGGCCCACCGCGCGGAGACCGGGGGTATCGATGAGCGTGCCCCCGCCGGGCAGCGGCCGCAGTTCGCGGTGCACGGTGGTGTGCCGTCCGCGCTGGTCCGAGGCGCGCACCTCGCTGGTGGCGAAGACCTCCTCGCCCAGCAGCGCATTCGCCAGCGTCGACTTGCCCGCGCCGGACGGTCCGATCAGCGCGACCGTGCCGTCCAGCACCGCGGTGAGCACGTCCATGCCCGTTCCGGTGGTGGCGCTGACGGCCAGCACCATCGCACCGGGCGCCGCGGCACGCACGTCGTCCAGCGGAACCTCCACGGCCAGATCGGCTTTCGTCAGCACGACCACCGGCTGCGCGCCGGATTCCCAGGCCAGCGCCAACATTCGCTCGATGCGGCCCAGGTCGACGTCGCCGTCGGCGGCCGAGCACACCAGCACCGTATCGACGTTCGCGGCCAGTACCTGCGCCTCCGACCGCCCGGAGGCCGTCGCGCGCACGATCGCGGTTCGGCGCGGAAGGTGTTGCCGCACCAGGAGATCGGAGTCCAGGCCGACCCAATCGCCGGTACACAGGCCGTCGACGTTGGTATCCGCCCGAGGGCAGCGCGCACGCGCGAGCCCTTCGGGTGTCGCGACGTCGCACTCGCTGCGATCCATGCGGATCACGCGGGCCGGTATCCAGCCGGTATCGAGCAGCCGTGTGTACTCGGCGGAAACGGCCGGAGTCCAGCCGTATGCGATGAGACGGTCGTAATCGACCATGATGAGAAGCGTCCTTCGTCGGGCACCGAGCCCGACCTCAGGGCTCAGTGCATCGGGGAGAGGGTGAAAGTACGTGCGGCGGTGCGGCTTTCGAAACCCAGCCGCTGCCCGGCCGCGACAACCCGATAGTTGGCGTTCACGTCTTCCACCTCCTCGACCCTTCGACGATGCCGTCCGTTGTGGACGGGTACAACGATGACAGGCGCCCCCGCTGGGGCGCAAGGTATTTTCCCGCCGTGCCTACATGGCCGCGATCAGCACGATGTTCAGCAGGATGACGAGGGCCACGAACCCCCACATCACGTAGATGAACGCTATGCCCGGTGTGGACTGTGGCACGGGCCCGATGGCCCCGCGGATGAACGCGATCGCCGGCGAGCGGTAGTAGACCCGGGTGCTCTGGCCCTCGGCGACGGGCACGACGGCGTCGGCCGGGCCCATATCCCACATCCAGCGGGTGGCGACCCGGACCTGATGCTGGCCCGGGCCGACCGGGATGTGGGTTCGGCCCCAGCGCGCGTTCGGCACCGGATACCCGTCGACGATGATCTTCGGGCCGGTCAGCGCGAGCATGAAGGCCATCGGGAAGTACGAACTGTCGACGACGATGCCCGGCGGGCCCGGCTCGGGCTGGTACTGCTGCATCGGGGCGTGGGGCGGCGCGCCGTAGTTCGGGGCCGCGTAGGGATTGGGTTGCCCGCCATAGGGATTGGCCGGTGCGCCGGGGAACGGTTGTCCGGGGGCCGGTGCGCCGGGCGGCGGAGGCTGCATGCCGGGCGGTTGCATGCCGGGCTGCTGCGGCGGATACCCGGGCTGCGGAGCGCCGAACGGCTGCGGCGCACCGTATCCGGGCTGCGGGACCTGTGGTGGCGCGGCGTTCGGCGGATATCCGGGTTGCGGCATCTGTGGCGCGGAGGCGCTGTGTGGCTGCGGCGCACCGGGTTGCGGGATCTGGGGTGCCGAGGCACTGTGTGGCTGCGGCGCACCGGGCTGCGGGATCTGCGGTGCCGAGGCACTGTGCGGTTGCGGTGGGTATCCGGGCTGTGGGACCTGCGGCGCGGACGTGCTGTGCGGTTGCGGTGCGCCGTAGGTGCCGACTCCGTTCGGCGGTTGCGGAACTCCGGGATAGGGCGCCTGCCCGTTCGGTGAGGGGGATTGTCCGTTGGGTGGCTGCCCGCCCCAGGGATTACTCACAGCCATACCTCCGTGTTCGACTTACGTGTGAATCAATCAGGCTTGTGGAACTGCTCGCGCCGCCCCAGGCGCCGCAGCCGCAGCCATTCTTTCAGTCCGGCCGGATCGCGTTGCTGCACCAGGAAGAACCAGGAGAACCGGGCCCATTCCTGGGGTAGCAGTTTGCGCATCCCGGGCTGTGCCATCAGGTAACCCCGATTGCGATAGGTGAAGTACCGCTTGACCGGATCGTCCGGATACTGGGTGTGCATGCGCCCGCCCAGAATCGGCTTGAATTCGGCGGAGCCGTTGGGATGCAGGTACGCCGCCTGCAAACAGGTGCCGAACGGCAGGCCCGAGCGCACCAGCCGGCGATGGATCTCCACCTCGTCACCGCGCACGAACAATCGCAGATCGGGCACGCCGATCACCTCGACGGCCTGCGCGGAAATCAGGGCGCCGTTGAACAGCGAGGCGATTCCGGGGAGGAAATCGTCGTCGCCCAGTTCGGAGCGCAGCCGCCGCCACACCACCCCGCGGCGCAACGGGAAGGCCAGCCGGTCGGGGTCGTCGATATCGGCAACCACCGGCGAGACCTCGGAAAGCCGGTGCCGCCGGGCGCAATCCACGAGAGTTCCGAGCACCTCCGGGCCCTCGGGCCGGCCGTCGTCGTCGGCCAGCCAGACCCAGTCGGCGCCCAGCGACAGCGCGTGCAGAATGCCCAGTGCGAAACCGCCGGCGCCGCCCAGGTTGTGCTCCGAACCCAGATAGGTGGCCGGCACCGGCTGCTCCCGCACCAGCTCACCGACCTCGGGCTCGTTCGCGTTGTCCACCACGATCAGGTGATCGACCGGACGCGTCTGCGTACCGACCACCTTCAGCGATTCGGCCAGCAACTCCCGGCGCTTATGGGTGACGACCACCGCGACGATGCGGGCGCCGTCCCATGTCGGATCGGGCGGTGCCGCCTGTTCACTCATGTGGGATTCCGCTCCAGTTCCCGTTCTCGTTCCAGTTCGCGTTGAATCTGGGCGACGTGCTCACCGGCATCGGGCCCCTCGTAGGCCCGCACCACTTCCTCGATGCCGCCGCGCATCCGCATCTCGCCGTGATCGATCCAGATCGCGGTGTCGCACAGTTGCGCGAGGAACTCGTTGGAGTGGCTGCAAAATACCAGGATTCCGGAGCGAGCGACGAGATCGCGCAGGCGATTTCGCGCCTTCTTCAGGAAATCGGCATCCACCGCGCCGATTCCCTCGTCCAGCAGCAGGATTTCGGGGTCGATCGAGGTCACCACGCCCATCGCCAGGCGTACCCGCATACCGGCCGAGTAGGTGCGCAGCGGCATGTTGAGATACTCACCGAGCTCGGTGAATTCGGCGATCTCGTCCACCTTGTCCAGCATCTGCTTGCGGGTCTGCCCGAGGAACAGGCCGCGGATGATGATGTTCTCGTAGCCGGAGATCTCGGGGTCCATGCCGACGCCGAGATCGAATACCGGCGCCACCCGGCCGCGCACCCGCGCGCTGCCCCGGGTGGGCTCGTAGATACCCGCGAGCAGGCGCAGCAGCGTCGATTTGCCGGCGCCGTTGTGGCCGACCAGGCCGACGCGGTCGCCCTCGCTGAACGACACCGTGATGTCGCGCAGGGCCTCGACGACGACCACATCGGACTTGTTGCGCCCGATCGAACCGCCCGCCTTGCCGAGAAACGCCTTCTTCAACGACCGCGATTTGGCATCGAAGATCGGGAATTCCACCCAGGCACTCTGGGTTTCGATACTCACATCGGACATATCGCCTTCACACCCAGTAGGGGACGCGGGATCGGTACTGCTTCATGGCCAGGATTGCCAGCGCCCAGCCGACAACGGTGAACGCGGCCACCACCAGCCAGCTGCGGAGCGCGATCGGATCGCCCAGCATCGGGGCGCGCACGATCTCCAGGTAATGGTAGGTCGGGTTCAACTCGACCAGGCGCGCCCGCTCGCTCACCGAACCGCCCTGGGCGTGCAGCACTTTCGCCGACCACATCACCGGGGTGAGCACGAACAGCATGCGCGTGAGGCTGCCGAGAATCGGCGCGATATCGCGGTACCGGGTGCTGAAGATGCCGAATACGATCGACACCCACATGCAATTGAGGAACACCAGCACGATGGCGGGCAGAGCCAGCACCACCGTCCATTCCAGATCCCGCCACACCATGAACCCGACCAGCAGCAGCGCGTAGATGATCAGGTTGTGGGCGAAGAACAGGAACTGCTTCCACACCATCCGGTAGATATGGACGCTCAATGCCGAGGGCAGCTGCTTTATCAGCCCCTCGTTGGCGATGAACACCTCCGCGCCCTCGAGGATGCTGGCCTCGATCACGTTCCACACGATGATGCCGACCGTCACGTACGGCAGATATTCGCGCAGCGGCTGGCCGAACAGGGTGGCATACAGGATTCCGATGGCGGCGGCCTGCACGGCGGTCGAGATGGTGATCCAGAACGGACCCAGCACCGACCGCCGGTACCGCTGCTTGATGTCCTGCCAGCCCAGCGACAGCCAGAGCTCACGTTGCGCCAGCCCGTCGCGTAGGTCCTTGAAGGCGCGTCCGAACGATTGGGAATCCGACACTATCGGCACCGGGGTGTCGGCCGGGCGCTGCTCGGCGATCGCCGATTCGGCGGGGGCTGCTGCGGGCACAGTGACCGACTGTAGCGGTGCGTCACGACCGTCGCTGCGTGCGGGCCGTAAACCACGCGTGGTCGCTGTTCAGAGCCGTTGACCGTGCAGATCCCGACGTCGGGGAGGGAGATCCCGGCCTCAGAGATACTGTCCGCCGCCGGTCGCGTGCCCGCCGCCCTGGCCACGATCGCCGGGGATCTGCGCGCTCGGCGGGAGCGCGTGCCGCATCTGCTCGAGCTGGGCGCGCGCGGCCATCTGCTGGGCGAACAGCGCGGTCTGGATGCCGTGGAACAGGCCCTCCAGCCAGCCGACCAGCTGGGCCTGCGCGATGCGCAGCTCGGCGTCGGACGGTATCGAGCCCTCGCTGAACGGCAGCGCCAGCCGTTCCAGCTCGTCGCGCAGGTCCGGCGACAGCCCCTGCTCCAGCTCGCGGATGGAGGTCTGGTGTATCTCCTTGAGCCGGGTGCGGCTGGCGTCGTCCAGGGGAGCGGCCCGCACCTCCTCCAGCAGCTGCTTGATCATGGTCCCGATGCGCATCACCTTCGCCGGCTGCTCGACCATGTCGGCCAGCGATTCGTCCTTGCCGTCCGGGTCCAGGTCGGCGGCGGCCTCGGCATCGCCGACGACCTGGCCGGCGAACGGCATCTCGCCTTGGGCGCTCGCCGGGATAACCAACGGCTTGCCTTCGGGGCCGATCACCACAATGGAATCCGGTGCTCCGTCCGAGTGCGTCATGATCTCCATCATGTCTTGTCGCGCCGCGGCGCGCTAAGGGGCGGGGTCCATCGAGGGTACGCACTGCGGGTATGTCCGTCCGCGGCGGTCAGTATTCTGTTGCGGTCGTGTCCGCTTCGTGTGTGGTTCGGTCTTGTTGAAAGTCGGTTGCCATGTCGCGTGATCTCTCATCGGGTTGCCTCCGTCGTGCCGGTCGTCCGGTGCCGATCGCGTCGTGCGCGGCGCCCCGCATGGTGACCCGGGCGATCGCGGCGACGACCCGTACCCGCCGCTGCGCTGCGGCCGAGCGGGGCTCGATGGTTGCCGCCGACACGGTTACATCCACTCGCCTGCTGCCCTTAGAGTGGCCCACATGACTTACGACGTCGCGCGGGTTCGGGGGTTGATACCGTCCCTGGGCGACGGCTGGATCCATCTCGACACGCAAGCGGGGATGCTTGTTCCCGATTCGGTATCGCGCGCCGTGTCAACGGGTTTCCGCACCTCCGGGTTCACGCACGGCAGCCGCTACACCGCGACCAGGCGCAGCGCGGCCATCCTGGACGCCGCGCGCGAGGCGGTCGCGGATCTGGTCGGCGCCGATCCGGCGGGCGTCGTACTCGGCCCGGACCGCGCGGTGCTGCTCGCCTGGCTGGCCGAGTCGCTCAGTTCCAGGCTCGGCCTGGGCACCGGGATCGTGCTGTCGCGTCTGGACGACGAGGCCAACGTCGCGCCGTGGCTGCGCATCGCCAATCGCTATGGCGCCCATGTGCGCTGGGCCGAGGTGGAGATCGAGACCTGCGAGATGCCGGCCTGGCAGTTCGAGGAGCTGATCGGGCCCACCGCTCGTTTAGTCGCCTTGACGGCGGCGTCCCCGATCGTCGGCTCCGCGCCGGCCGTGCGGGTCGCGGCGGACCGGGTGCATGAGGTCGGCGGTTTACTGGTCGCGGACTGCTTCGGCGCGGCGCCGTACGCGCTGCTCGACATAGAGGAGCTGAACGCCGACGTGGTGGCGCTGTCGGCCCCCGCGTGGGGCGGGCCGCAGGTCGGTGCGCTGGTGTTCCGGGATCCGGCGTTCCTGGACCGGATTCCGTCGATGTCGCTGAATCCCTATGCCAAGGGCGCCGAGCGGCTGGAGGTCGGCCATCATCAGTACGCGCTGCTGGCCGGGCTCACCACCTCGATCGACTACCTCGCCGGACTCGACGAGCAGGCGCGGGGGACGCGGCGGGAGCGCCTGGAGATCTCGATAACCTCGCTGCAGGACTATCACGACCAGCTGTTCGAGCACCTGATGGACGTGCTGGACCGCGTCCCGAGCCTGACGGTGATCGGCCGCGCCTCCACCCGCATCCCCACGGTCAGCTTCACCGTCGCCGGTATGCAGGCCGAGAAGGTCTCCGCGAAGCTCGCCGACCACCGCGTCGGCACGCTCAGCGGGGTGCACGGCGGCAGCCGACTACTCGACGCCCTCGGCGTCAACGACGAGGGCGGTGCGGTCACCATCGGGTTGGCGCCGTACACAACGAAATTCGAGATAGATCAGCTGGGCCGCGCGCTGGCCGCGCTGGACTGAACGCGGCGCGGGAGCCGAACTCCGGGCGGGGGCGAATACCCAGAGTTCGGTCGCTCAGAGGTCGCGGATCTCAGAGGTCGCGAATACGGAGCACGACCTTGCCGACGGTCTCGGGGGAGTCCAGTAGGCGGTGCGCCTCGGCCGCTTCGGCGACCGGGAGTTCTTTGTGCACCACCGGGGCGACGGTGCCGTTGGCGATCAGCGGCCACAGGTGGGTGCGCAGCTCGGCGATGATCTCCGCCTTGCTCGAACGGCCGGTGGCGGAGCGGCGGCGCAGGTTGGTGGCGTGGATCGTGCCGCGCTTACCCAGCAGGGCGCCGAGATTCAGCTCCGCGCTGGCGCCGCCCTGCATGCCGATCACACACAGCTGACCGTCGTCGGCGAGCGCCGCGACGTTGCGCTCCAGGTATTTCGCGCCCATATTGTCGAGAACGACGTCGGCGCCGCCGAATTCGGCCACCGCGGCGACGAAGTCGTCTTCGCGATAATTGACCAGGATGCTCGCGCCCAATTCCTTGCAGCGGTCGAGTTTGTACTGCGAACCGGCCGTCACGGCGATCCGCGCGCCCCGGCTGCGCGCCACTTGGATGGCGTGCGTCCCGATGCCGCTGCCGCCGCCGTGGATCAGCAGCAGCTGCCCCTCGCGCAGCCCCGCCCGCATCACCAGATTCGACCAGACGGTGGCCGCCACCTCCGGAAGTGCCGCCGCCCCGGCCAGATCCACGCCCTCGGGTACCGGCAGCACCTGTGTCGCGGGCACCACCACCCGCTCGGCGTACCCACCGCCGGACAGCAGCGCGCACACCCGATCGCCGGCCCGGAAATCGTCCACTCCCGTGCCGACCTCCGCGATCACGCCCGAGCACTCGAGCCCGATGGTCTCGCTGGCCCCGGGCGGCGGCGGGTAGAAACCCTTCCGCTGCATCACATCCGCGCGGTTCACACCCGCGACCGCGACATCGATCAGCACCTCGCCGGCCCCCGGCCCCGCGGGATCGGGCACCTGCGCCCACCGCATCACCTCGGGTTCACCGAACTCCTCGAGCGTCACCGCATCCATACCCGCGACCTTACGACGCCGCCCACCCCGGCTCGACGCCCCGCGCCGTCGCCGGGGGATCGGCCGTGGTCAACCAGGGTTTTCCGCATCCTCGTTCTCGACGACCGCCTGCTTCGCGGTCTCGGCGTCGATACCCTTGGCCATCTTGCCGAGCGTCCGGCTCAGCTCGTCGGCGGTCATCGCGGAACTGTCCGGGATCCCGGCCGCCTCGCCCCGCCGACGCAGGTCCAGCACACGGTTGTCTTCGGCCATCTCGCTCACCTCTTCCAGTCGTCGCACCGGATACCCGCTCGCTGCCGAGGCATGCCCGCTCGCGCCTCCTCGTTCGGAGCGCATCCGTCGATCGATGGGGCGCGGGCTGGGGGAGGCATCGGTGGCGGACCCGGCGGGTCGACAGCGGCGGAATCCTTGCTCGCCTGGGCAGATCGGAGCAACCGTCGTCGCGGTCGTTCCTGGGTGCGGTCCGTATCTCGACGGGAGCCTGGGAAGGCTCGGGTGGATGGCACGGAGAGACGTGCCGGAGAGTGTTCAGTCGGTTGTTCCGGCGGGTATTCACCGTCGAGCGTGTGCGGCGTTTGTCCTTGTGGCGCACTCCCGCTCGGGTCGGCACGCTCTGCTCCCGTTTCCGGGTATGCACCTCTCGTCGTTCAGGGCGCGCACTGTTCGTCATCCCGGGCGCGCATTGTTCGTCGGTCCGGGCGTGCACTCCTCGTCATTCCGGCATGCTTCCGGCCGGAATCCAGCCGCGCGGTGCACACCCCTCCGACGGCAGGTATCGCACTGTGGGCGCCGATTCGGTGCCGCGGTTTCCGGACAAGCGGCTAGCGTTCCCGGAATGAGCAGTTTCGCCGACTTCCAGAACGAGATCTATCTCGCCGGGCTCGCCGGGGTGTGCCCCGAATTGCCGATGACGGCAGCCGGATTGGCCGAGCGTGCCCGCGAATTACTGGATGCGGTGGCCTATGCCTACGTGGCGGGGAGCGCGTCGGCCGAGCGCACGGCGGCGGCGAACGAGGCGGCATTCGATCGCTACCGGTTGATCCCGCGGATGTGGCGCGGCACCAGCGCGTCCGACGCGCGGGACCTGTCGGTGGAGGTGCTCGGCACCCGGCTGGCGGCGCCGGTGCTGACCGCGCCGGTCGGCGTGCTCGGCCTGCTGCACGAGCGCGGCGAGGCCATCGTCGCGGAGGTGACCCGGGAGCTGGGCCTGGGAATGGTGCTGTCCACCGCCGCGTCGACCCCGATCGAGGAGGCGGCCGCGCCGGCCGGTGCCTGGTGGTACCAGCTGTACTGGCCGAACGACGACGAACTGGCGCGCTCGTTCGTCGAGCGCGCGGTCGAGGCGGGCGCCCGTGCCATCGTGGTCACCGTCGACACCCCCGGACTGGGCTGGCGCCCGCGCGATCTGGAACTCGCCCACCTCCCTTTCCTGCACGGCAAGGGCATCGCGAACTACCTGTCCGATCCGGTCTTTCGCGCGCGGCTGTCCGCCCCGCCGGAGGAGAGCGAGGAGGCGCTGCGGATGGCGGTGCTGACCTGGGTCGGGCTGTTCGGCAACCACGGCCTGCGGCCCGCCGACATCGGCCGGCTGCGGGCGTGGACCGACCTGCCGATCGCCGTGAAGGGTGTGCTGCACCCCGACGACGCTCGGCAGATGGTCGACGCCGGCGCCGACGCGGTGATCGTCAGCAACCACGGCGGCCGCCAGGTCGACGGTTCGATCGCCGCGCTCGATGCGCTTCCGGCGGTCGTCGCCACCGTCGGCGACCGGACGGACGTGCTGTTCGATTCCGGCATCCGCACCGGCACCGACGTGATGATCGCCCTGTCGCTGGGTGCCAAGGCGGTCCTCTACGGGCGTCCGTGGGCCTACGGTCTGGGCCTCGCCGGGGCCGCCGGAGTCCGGCACGCGCTGCGGATCCTGCTGGCGGATCTCGATGTCGCCATGGGACTTTCGGGCTGCGCCGCGGTGTCGGACCTGAGCCGGGCGATGCTCGCGACAGCCCGCTGACCGGCAGGACCGGTCCCGATCGCGCCTAATAGAATGCCTGCATGGCTTACGAACCGAGCGGTCGCCCGGCCCCGGAGCCGAGGTGGCTCAGCTCGGCTCAGCAGCGGGCCTGGCGCGCCTACATGGACGGCGGCCAGCGTCTGCTGGCGGAACTGAACCGCCAACTCCAACGCGACAGCGACCTGAGCCTGGACGAATACCGAATCCTGGTCCTCCTGTCCGAATCCCCCACCCGCTCCCTCCGCATGAGCGACCTGGCCGACGGCGTCCTCTCCTCCCGAAGCCGCCTCACCCACCAGATCCGCCGCATGGAAGCCCAGGGCACCGTCCGCCGCACCAGCGTCAAGGAAGACGGCCGAGGCGTCCTGGCCCACCTCACCGAAGAGGGCATGCACCGCCTCCGCACCGCAGCCCCCGCCCACGTCACCGAGGTCCGCCGCAACTTCATCGACCTCCTGACCCCCGACCAGATAGCGGTCCTGGCCGAGGTCTTCGAACGAGTCGACAAGGAAATCATCGCCCGCGAAGGGCGGTGACTCTTGCGCTGGCCCAGACAGATGCCGGGCAGACTGATCGAGCCGCGCCGGCAGTTGATCGATGGCCGGTCGTGCACGGGTCTGGCTGCTCGGGCTGTGTAGTCCCTCTGACGAATCGCTGATTACAAGGTCGCCGTGGTTGCCTCCATTGATGACAAGATCTAGGTAGGTAGGTGGCGATGGTCGTACGTTCTCGGTGGCAGCAAGAGCAAGCGAGGGACGACGAGGCCCGTTGGGCGTCGGAGGGCGCGAGCGTCGTGCATCGGACGATCAGGCTCAGCGTACGTCGAGGTGCCAGCGCGTCGGTGGTGGCCATCGTGGCGCCAAGAACGTTCCGCGATGCGAGAATGTGTCGGTGGCCACTGTCATAGTTCGAATGAGAGTTCTATTTGGGAAGTTTGAGGAGGTAGGTGACACACGGTGAGCGCCACCAGCGGTTGGGATGAGCGAGAGGCGACTGGTGACACGCCTTCTTGGAATGAAGATGACCGTTCGGCCTTGGTAGCGATGATGCGGTTGACGCCGAAACGCGCTGAATGGTCCGAATTAACCAGACGTGTGGCCGAGCGCGGGAGCGCGCGATCGCTGTGGGACGACGAGCATCCCAGCGCTCTGTTCGAAGACGACGATGAGGCGTCTACGGTGTTGTACCAAGCCGAGAAAGATCTGAAAGCGTGGGAACAAGCACCGTTCAGCTTCCACACCTTTATGGATGACAGCTACCCAGAGCGACTGCGTTCGGTTCGGCAAGTTCCCCCGGTGGTATTCACTGACGGGGAATTGGTGCATCGAGATGTCGGTGTCTGTGTAGTCGGATCGCGGGACGCATCGGATGCTGCGATTCGATTCGCCGGGACAGTGGCGAAGGGCCTAGCGGGTCAGAAAATTACCGTGATCGCCGGACTTGCGCGGGGAATCGACACGATTGCTCATCGTGCTGCGTTGGATTCGGGCGGCCGGACTGTCGCAGTGCTGGGAAACGGCCTGAACCATGTTTATCCACGTGAAAACCGTGACCTTCAATCTGAGATCGCTACCAAGGGCATGCTTTTGTCGCATTTCCTACCGGAGTACGGGCCAACGCGGTACTCGTTTCCAGCCCGCAATGTAACCATGAGTGCGTACGGCTCCGCGACGGTCATAGTCGAAGCAAGTGAGAAAAGCGGTACACGGATACAGGCACGAGAAGCAGTCGCGCACGGTCGACCGGTAATTTTGAACAGAAGCGTGGTCCAATCAACTAGCTGGGGTCTGGCGATGCGCAATGAGCCGGGTGTATATGTGGCGGACTCGGCGCAGGAAGCTATTGATCAGGCGATGGCGATAATTGATAAGCCTGCGACGATATCCCAGTTCTTGAGCACCTTCCAGTGAATTCTGCACCCGTGCCAGGTCGACAGCTGCAGGAATTATTGGTACGTGAGCGTGCGCGAGCTCGCAAGGAGAACATCAGCGCCTCCGTGCATGCGCTGTTATTTCGCGGGATGGTCCGGGACAGGGTGGGCGGCTTCTTCAGCAACACTTATACGCCGGGCTCACCTGGAATCTGTACTGTCTGTCGGGGTCCAGCGGATTGTGACCTGTGCAAGGTGTGCCAAGGTCATCGTGAAACTTTTCCAGGACTTCTTGCTGATCGCACCATCCTGCTCACATACGCAATTGCTAGGTCTCCCGGTGGACTCCATCAGTCTGCACACCACATGCTGGCTTATAAGGGGTATCGGGGAACACCACTTGTGCCAGAGTGCTCCCACGATTTGGAGTTCATGGTTCAGGCGACGGTAGAAATGCATCGCCCGTGTTTCCATCAATGGACGGGCGGTACCTGGGACTCTCTAACCTTTGTACCGTCCCCCGAACGGCCTGACGCCACCCATCCGGTAGTGGCACTTGCCAGGGCTGCCCTGCCACTATCCGGTACGGCCCCTGCCATGCACAGATTTCTACTGGATCCCGGGCCGGGCAGCGGCACCAAACATGCGATGACCGAAGACCGGTACATTGTCGAAGACAAGTGGCGCAAACATGTCTATGGCAAGAACATACTGATTGTTGACGATACCTGGACTACCGGTGCAAGTGCTCAAGGGGCGGCAATTGCGGTGAAAAAGGCGGGAGCTGCCACCGCCACCATTCTGTGTGTCGATCGCTGGTTGCGTTGGGACTGGTCCGACCATAAGCGGATCATCGACTCTTTGGCCGATAGCACTTATGACGTGCTGCGCTGTCCGGTCAACGGGCAGGTTTGCAATTATGCAACAGATTTCACCATGATCGAACCAGGCCCGAAACGCATCTGATGAGCGTCTTCGACGCCGTCGGCAAACAACACGGCCACCCCGGATCGCGACCTATGGGCACCTGATCTCCGATTAAAAGGATAGTTGCCGACGTTGCCTCTGCTGCCTATTGACGCGGGGCCCCGACTCTCCGTGGTCCGCGACGGAGTCTCACCTGGTCAGCGGGCCCTCGTCAGTGATGCTGACTCGAGTGACAGCCTCGGTGCAGTTCCGTCGTCAGCTGTTCGGGTGTTATGTCCAGTTCTACCGCTGCACTGCGGACATCGGCCAGACTGAACCACTTCTCGACGCCAAGGGTCAAAATCCTCTATCTCCAGCCCGATCTTTCCGGAACACTCCCTGATCCGGGGAAAAAAGTTCGTCAGGTTAGAAGATTTTGCAATCGAGGTTTCTGTGAAGTTATCCGCCGCTAATTCAGTTTCGGCATATGGTGCAGGGGGTGGGCGAAACCAGCCGAGAATTCTTCCGATCGTGCTGTTGACGGTCGGCATCGTAGGCACCTCGGTAGGGTGTGGTACGAGCTCCAATTCAGCTGTTTCGCAAGGTACTTCGACAAGTGCGAGGGCCGCGGTGTCGACTCCTGTCATGCCCACCTCTACATCGGCATCTGCACCCGCACCCATCCCCGGCGCAGCGACACCAACGAGCACGCCATCCGCCGGGGCCGTCGGCGACACGCGGCTGATGCCCTACGTCGTGTGCATGAATCTGCAAGATGCACAGAACGCGATGCAAGCCGACGGAGTCTTCTTCTCCCGTTCAAAGGACGCCACCGGGGCCGGCCGGAGCCAGATCGTCGATCGCAACTGGATCGTGGTCGCCCAGTCGCCAGGCCCGGGTACCCCGATCGGTGAAGGCGACGCGGTTCTTTCGGTCGTCAAGTACGGCGAACCGAACTCGTGTGGCTGACGGCGACAACAGCAACCATGGACTGATGTAACTCTGGCTCGGTGTCTTGATGAGACCGCCGACCAGGACGTCGTGGTGGCTCCGCCGATTGTCGTTGATCCTTGTCCAAAATTGGTCATATCCAAAATTGGTCATAATTCTGACTATGAAGCTCGCCGATGTGAAAGTGACCCTGTCCGAGGTTGTGAGTCGTGTTCACAACCAGCACGAGCGCGTCACCATCACCGTGCACGGCGAGCCCGCCGCGATCCTCATCGCACCCGATGATCTGGAGGCGCTCGAGGAGACGATCGCGGTTCACACCGATAACGAGACGGTAGGTCGGCTCGTCTCTTCCGACGCCGAACTGGCGCGCGGTGAGCTCGTCACCGGCGACGAGCTGGCCAAGGCGATGGCGCACCGGCGGTGACCTCCTACCGCCTGGAGACCACCCCAACCGTGCCGCGCATGTTGACCGCGCGGCTACCAGAGTCGGTTGCCGCCGCCTACGAGTTCATGACCGGGCCGCTACTCGACAACCCGTACAGGGTCGGCAAGCGACTCCTGCCACCCCTGGACGACAGATTCTCGGCCCGACGCGGCACCTACGAACCATCTACCGCGCGTGGACGACAAGCGGATGATCGTCACGGTGGTAGATGTCGGACCTCGCGGGCGTATCGGACATGAGCCCTCCACCGCCAGGTCGTTGCGGCGGACCTCGGTTACGTGGCGGAAGTATCAGCGCACGTCCTGACGCGTTCTGCGAACCCCATCGTTGGCCGGGCCGACCATGTTTGCGGACGAGGTACTTCGTCTCCGGGGACTTGCGCCGCGGTGCCGATGCAGCGACTGTCTACGGCTCACGATCACCAAGGCCGAACGGGTCCTCGACCTGGACGATTTGCGGGCGGATCACGGGTCGGCCGAGGTGCTCGGGTCGGCCGGCACGGTGCCCGCGCCGATCGCAGTGGCGTCGATACCCGGCTGGGCGGCTGACTACCAGGAAGTTTTGGGCGGAGTTGTGCGAGAGGCGAACGCCCGCAGTTCCTGGGCGGCGTCGTTACAGATCCCCGGGCCAAGAGCTTGCTGACCTGCGGTGGGTGTGGGATTTGAACCCACGGTGGCGTGAACCACGACGGTTTTCAAGCTTGTCGCTCTTGATATTTGCCTGAATCGGGCTTCGTTGGTGTCGGTGGCAGTACGCGGCTGACCTGCGCGTTCGTTAGTTGGTTTCGTTGGTGATCGTTGGGGGTGTTGTGCGCTGCTGCGGACCAACTGCGGACCAAGCAGCCAGCGCAGAACAGCAGCTTGGGAATCAGGGGATTGATCATGTAAACCAGGGCTTACCCAGGTCGGCAAGTGCGCGGAACGGGCCGCGATTTACCGCTGTTGACCTGGGTATCTGGCGCGTCCGTGGCACGGAATAGGTTGGTGCGCGGTCCGGCCTCGGTCTCGTCCCGGGGCATGTCCGCTCTCACCGGATGCCGGTATGTAGGCTACCGCCGTTTCACAGAGGCAGGCTGGAAACGGAATGCTCCAGATATTCGGTACCGCGGCCCGTGGAAATGGCGCATACTTGATAGCAACCGTGGGGGCTACTGGAGAGACTGATGGACACGATCGCCTACAAGCATCCGAAGTGCTACGCGAATGTAGATGGCGGGTGTTCCACGAAAATCTCCGGAGAGCACTACATTTCGCATGGCCTGATAAAGCTCTACACATTCGGGGATCCTAACGTTAGTATCGCCCACGATAACGGGTACGGCATCCCGCAACCTGTCCAGCCGAGGCGATTCGTCGCAAATGTGCTTTGCACGGCGCACAACAATGGACTCTCGGATCTGGATAGTGCTGCAATCGATCTCGCGACCTTTCTGCACACCATCGCTCTAGCATTGCGTGGTGGCACCGGAGACTGGGGCGCCGACGAGATTGTTCAGATCTCGGGCGATAACTTCCAGCGGTGGGGACTGAAGCTCCTCCTGACGCACGCCGCAGTCAATGCATTCACCGGCAACGGGTCTCGGGTCGTCAGTCCGATCCCGGAAGATGCAGTTCGCCTTCTTCTCGGTAAGAAGCCATGGCCAACCAATGGTGGCTTGTGTGTGGCGGCACATCCAAATCACGCGTATCTGAAGTTCGATCCGATTACCACAATCGAAGCGGTCATCGAAAAGTGGTGTGGTGCAACCCCATTTCTCAGCCACGTGGACAACTCTTTATGCGGCGGTATTGTCGATCTCGCAGGCATCAGCTTTGGTCTGAGCCTCGATGAGAGGACACGCAGCTACCCTGCACTCCTTTACTCGGATAACCCACTTCGTCAGACCCTTCGGCAGCCCGGCTATATGGCATGGAGGTGTGGCGGCGCTGAGAAAAGGATCGAGTTCTCGTGGTCTGATGGCAATGAGCATGAGGGAATCACCTACACATTGCTGCGATGAGGCCCGGTCGCGTATCTCCCTGATTCTTCTCCGTCCTTCCCTCATACTGGCTATCCCTCAGCGGAAGTCGGGCGGGTCAAGGATGCGGAGCACCGCGTAGCGGACACCGAAGGTGGTCCTTGATGCGTCCGACTGGAGCGAGACAATCGGGCCATGAGGAAGGCGGAGATCCAGCGGGAACGTCCTTCCCAACTCCATCCTGGATCGGGGCCACAGCTGGTTGCTTTGGCTGTGGCCCGGCCGATTCGTGATCGGCTGCGGGAGGTAGGTCGGGTACGGCTGGCGTCGTGCCCAGCACTGCTCGGTGATGCAGAAGGCGGTCAGATAGGAATGGTTGGCGTTCTACCCCGTCGCCAAAGCGGCGCCGACGCGCCCGACGTGCCCGCCTGCCGGAGCTTGCGTAGGCCGGCGGTTGCGCGGCGCCGCGTGGCGGCGCCGCTCGGCGGCGCGCCAGCGCCGCCCTTGATCCTGTATGGCTGAATTCGGCAGTACTCCGCGGTATCCGTGAGGAGCGATCGAAACCCGGAAGCGATAAGGCCCATGCCGTCGAGTTGCGGTACCGGTCGGCGTTCGCAGATCAGTCCGGTTGGCTCGGCGCGACATATACGGCGGCGGGCTCGGCCTGGTTGTCGCTGTGGGTATGGGTGACTGTGCCGATCCGCTGGCATCCCATCTTCTCGTACAGGCGGATTGCGTTGCGGTCCTTGAGCATTACGTCGAACGCTATCGCGAGGCCGTGGGCTGTGGCGTATTCGTACGCGGTGGTCATGAGGAGGGTTCCGGCACCGGAGCCGCGGTAGTCGGGGTGAACGAATAGACGGACCAAGATGGCTAGCTCGGTGAGGCTGCGTCCTGTGGTCTGTTGCCACAGGTTGGCGGCGTCGTCGTCTTCGCTGGCCTGGGTTAGCGAGATATGGCCGATGGGCCGATCATCGATTAAGGCGGTCCAGGCCGCGAGTTCGTGGGGTGGGGTGAGCCAAGCCTGGGGGGCGGAGACCCCTTCGACTGGATAGCCGTCCTGGGCGTGTACGCGAACGAGCACCTTGGCGAGTTCGGTGAGGTCGGTGCCTTCACGCGGGCGGACGGCTGGGTTCATCAGTCGTCGACCCGCATGGTGTAGTCGAGGCCCATGTAATCGGCTCGCATGGTGAACTCCGTGACTTCGAACGGGTGAAGGTCCTGGTCCAAGCCAGTATGCAGGACCACGAGGACCGGTACACCGTCAGGCAGCATCAAACCGCGGGCTTCCTTGAGTGTCGGCATCCTGGCGGTGACTTCCTCACGGGTGTACGTGATGAGATGCCCTTTGTCCTCGAACCGCGCGTACAGGTCCCCAGGTCCGAGGTCGTCGCTGACTGCCAGTACGGAGTCCTTGGCGATCTCCCAGGGGATGAAGGTGACTCCGATCTGCATCGGTTCCGAGTCGGCGAAGTACCAGTTTTCTCGGCGTACGACACTCTCGCTGTCGGGGTCGACGTGTAGACGCTCGGCAATGTGAGGTGGCGGGACCACTCGCTCGATTTCCGTGAGGACGGCGTTAGGGGTGCGTTTCTGGGCCTGCACTTCGGCGTGGAACGGTGAAATGCCGGTCTCTTCTCGGAGCTTCTTGGAGTAGCGGCTTTGGCCGAAACGCATCAGCCGCGGCTTGCTCCGAACGAAAACGCCACGTCCATGTTTCGCGGTTACCAGACCGGATTCGGCGAGCTGGCGAATGGCTTCTCTCGCCGTATTTCGCGCGACTTTATGTGAAGCGGCAAGTTCTCGTTCGGAGGGGAGCTTGGCTCCGGGCAGTATTTCGCCGGATTCGATGGCGGCGCGGAGTGCGGCGGCGATTTGCCGACTGGCCGTATTGCTTCCTTGCGGTGTCCTGGGTGGCTGTGTCATGCCCCCACCCTACTACTGGTCCAAGCCAGTGTTGAGGCTGGCTCAAGCCAGCGCTACACTGAGGTGGCTTAAGCCACATGATGCGACTACGGCAGGAGTGACATGGCCCGATTCGACTGGTGGAGGGAGGCTGAGCCGGACGAGACATCGGCCCAAGCGATCGTGGACCGAGTGCAGGCCGAGTGGCGCGCGGAGCGGGATCGTCAGCGCCGCGTGGGCATGCGGTACTGGCCGGACGGGTGGCCGCATGAGGCTCCTGAACATCCGCTGAGTATTGATGAAGGTAGGGTCGATCACGGGCGCGGTAATTGCGTTGCCGCAGTTCCGTTTCCCGTGACCGCCCTCCGAACCGGACGTGCGGCTTTCACCGCATCCGGCTCTCCATGGAATTCATGCTGGCGTGGTTGTCGCCAGACGTTGTGCCGCGTTGCTCCAGGGTGTCGGGATGGTGTAGCCACGCCACCGGTAGCGTTCGATTCCGGTGTCGGTCGGGTTATAGAGCACGATCCCGTTCTCTGCTGGGCGGCGCATCGGAGCCGGGGTGCAATACCGGCGAAGCACTTTGCGCCAGCTCAGGCGCGAGTGTCTCTTGTAGAGCCACCTCATGGCGCGAACCCACGTGTAGTGCTGCAGGTAGCGGTAGGTAGCAAACGAGACACCGTGTCGGAAATAGAGACACCAGCCCCGGACCGTTCGGTTCAGGTGAAAGAGCATGTCGGCCAACGTCTTGTAGGGTGCGGATCTGCGCGTGTGAAACTTCACCTTCCGCATGATCGAAGCCAGCGACTTCTTCGACGGATAGGTGTGAATCACTGCCTTGTTCACCGTGCCCGGCTTCGTCCGGCGCTGGATGCGCCAGCCGAGGAAGTCGAACCCGGTATCCATGTGCACCACATGGGTTTTCGGCTCCGACAGGGTCAAACCCATCGGGGCCAGAATGTCCGCGACCTCGGTCCTGGCTTGTTCGGCGTGGTGTCTCTCGCCGTTGACCAGGACCACGAAATCGTCCGCGTAGCGGACGAGCCGGTAGGTCGCGCCCCCGTTGCGGCGCTCTCGTTGCCGTCCCTGCCAGCCCGCGTTCGGCGAGGGCTTCCCGGCAGAGAAGGCATCCCACTTGTGTTGATAGTGGTCATCGAGCACCGACAGGGCGATATTCGCCAGCAAAGGCGACAGAATCCCGCCCTGCGGGGTTCCGGTGAGCGCTTCCCGGTCGATGCCGTCCTCGCTGAGGATTCCTGCTTTGAGAAACGACTTGACCAGGGCGAGAACGCGTTTGTCCCTGATCCGGTGACGCATCCGGTCCATCAGGGCCGTGTGGTCGATCCGGTCGAAACACGCCTCGATATCGGCCTCCAGCACCCAGGTGTAACCCCGGTTGCCGAACAAGTGAATCTCGGCGATCGCGTCCTGAGCGCGACGATTCGGGCGGAACCCGTAGGAACCGGGCTGGAAATCCGCCTCGAAGATCGGCTCGAGTACCAACTTCAACGCCGCCTGAACAATGCGGTCGCCTGCGGTCGGTATCCCCAACCGGCGCTTCTTGTCCGTGCTGCCCGGTTTCGGAATCGACTTCTCCCGGACCCGGTCCGGACGGAAGCTCCGGTCCTTCAACTCCGTTCGCAGCCGCGACAACAAGACCATCGAGTTCCTCGGGATCGAGGCAGGCTTCACCCCATCAACCCCGGCGGTTCGGCCACCTTTGTTGCTACGCACCCGTTCCCAGGCATGCACCAGAAACGCCGGATCACTCACCAGATTGTGCAGATCCTCGAACACGCGACCCGGATCCCGGATCGCCCACCAGTGCAGTTTGGCCTGCATCCGCCGTACTCGCGACCAGGCTTCGTCGAAGTCCGGCCACGATTCACCCGTATTCACAAGCGCCTCCGGCCATTACAGCCCCTCTCCGCTGAAATCCACTGGGGTCCTTCGCCCTGTGACCGGCTCTCCCGGCCTCCGACTACTACGACCCCTCCGCCCCACCCACGCCCCACCAGCCGACGACGGGCCTGCCCACCGCACACCGCTGGCAGCGGTGTGCGGTGGGCGAGACGGGATGGTTCCCACGTTCACTGTCATCCATTCGGGACAGGAGGCAGCCAGCTCTACCCCTGCGGCATCGTCACGGCTACGCCGCAGACCTTCACCGTGACCTCCCCGCCGGACTATGAGACACCGACGGAAAAGTTCCCCGCCGCCCTCACAGGCGACGGGTGCGCACCGCTATCCGGCCCATATCCACCGAGTTCGAGCCGGCGCATAACCTCGAGGGGCTTCTACCACTGGTTTCTCGCGTCTACCTTTGTCCCACGCTTGCCGGACCCACACCATTCGGCAGTACTGACGCGTCCCGGCTTTGTCAGGGCTGCTCCCACCCTCCCCGGCGTCTCCCGGACCAGGCTGCCCTCAGCTACAGCAATCGTGCTGCGACACAATCACTTCGGAGTCATTCCACCTCCAATATGGATAACAGCGCCTCGTGGCGCACCTCACAAGATCATGCAGCGCCATCGCGGATGCAGAACTGACGAGTGCCCACGCAAGGATTCGGCGTGGCGGACTTTGATCGAGGCGGGTCACGTGAAGCCGGACCCTCGGCGTAGCTACTGAATTGCTTGTCTGGTCAGCTAATGAGAGGCGGTTGGTCATTGCAAATTGATGAATGGAAAGAAATGTACACTCAATGGGCCATTGTGACATTGGGCGGAAGTTGCGGTGAGCATGGTGGGCCATGTCCCAATGGCGTGTGGGGGCCGTATGGAAGTTTGCTAGAAGCGCGTTCGGCGTCGCGGTTTGTGTCGGCGGGTCATAAATCGCATGTCGTCCCATACTGGGCACGTAAGGCTAAACCTGCTGGCTGACAACATCTCTGGAATTCAATGGGTCTCCGCATCTGCGCGGAGGCCCATTTTCTTTTGCGCTACACGTCTCCTCCTTCGTCCTCCGGGCTCGGTCGGGGGTGTCGCTGGTCCTGGCCGCCGTTCGACTGGCTCAAGCCAGCATTGCAACTGGCTTGAGCCACTGCTACTCTGGCTTAAGCCAGTTGGAACCAACGTCAGAAGGAGTACGAGAACATGGCGATCAACAGGGGTTTCCGGTTCCCGATCGAGTTCAACCAGGCGTTCCCGAAGGGGCTGGTGTTGAACAGCGAGATCGTGCCGTTGACGAAGTACAACCCGGATCCGCGGTCGATCCCGGAGCAAGAGTTCGACATCGACAAGAAGACCGGCGAGGGCACGGGCAACCCGTTGTGGAAGGCGACGGTGACCGATCCGCACGAGGACAAGGCGAAGCGGAAAAGCTTCGAAGTCATCTTCATCGCACCGGTGCAGCCGGTTCCGTCGACGGAGGAGATCGTTCCGGGTACGGGCTGGCGGATGGTCGAGTTGGAGGGCCTGACCGCGGAGCCGAAGGTGATGGGTCAGGGCGAGTTCAAGTACCTGGGCTATCAGTACCGCGCGACCGGCATCAAGGGCGACAACTCGGGGGCGAAGCAGCCTCCGAACAACATCGGCGCGTCGCGTCCGCGTGATGACAAGGCCGCGTGATCGCCATGGCCTCATACATCAGCTCGATGAGCACGGGCTTCGCCGGTGTCGAGGTGGAGTACCGGCCGGAGCGGCGTTCCGACTGGGGCAGTGTGGTCGATCCGGGTGTGCTGGTCCGGCTCAAGACCGACTCCGGTAACGCGACGATGGGCTTGTCGATCGAGGACGCGCGCTCTATCGCTGAGGCGCTCCCGCAAGTCCTGATGCTGCATGACGCCGCGGTGCGTCTGGCTGCCGATTGTGCAGTGGACGAGGCGGTTTCGGCTGCGGTCGATGAGGTGGGGAAGGCTGCGTGATGTTCACGCCTGAGCGGGGAATGCTGGCAGCGCGGGTGTTCGCGGTCGTGGTGATCGTGGGCGTCGGCGCTGCCGCGTTCCGCTTGTCCTTCGCCACGTTGCGGGACCTCGCCGTGCTGGCGCATATCCCGGCGTCGGATGCGTGGCTGTTCCCGGTGATCATCGACGGCACCATAGTGCAAGCGACTGCCGGCGCTTTGGTGCTGGCGAAGTCGGCGGAGCGGCGGTTCTTCACCTGGGTTCTGGTGGTCGGGGCGCTGGTGTCGGTGGCGGGCAACAGCATTCATGCCGCGATGGCGGGTAAGCCGCTTCCGCCGTGGGCGTGCGCGCTCGTCGCGGCTATCGCCCCGATTTCGCTGCTGGTCGACACACATGGGCTCGCGGTGTTGTTCCGGGCCGCACAACAGCGGCGTTCCACCCCGCCTCCCGATCCGGTCACAGAGCCGGTGAAAGAGCCTGCACCCGAACCGGCTCCGGTTCCCGCGCCTGCCCCGGAGTCTCGTCCGGTGGCCCACGTGCCTGCTGTGGTGCCGATGCCGCGGCCTCGCCCGGTGGCTCCGGTGCGGCCTATTCGTCCTCCGCGTCCGGTGCAGCAAGAGGCACTGTTCTCGTCTCCCGCTGGGGGTTGATCTTCGATGAAACCACTGTCCGATGACACGAAGAGTGTCTTGATCACTGCCGGTGCCATGACCGTGGCCGGACTCGGTACCGCCGGGTTCCTGATGTTCGGCCCGGACCATGAGTCCCGCAAGGAACCGGTCCGCCCGGCCGTGGTGTCTGCTCCGGTGGAAACTACTGTGCCGCAACGGGTTCCGGAATGTTTGATGTTCTGCCACGAGCCTTCGGCTCCGCCCGTTGCCACCGATGGCTGCCGTCTGTTCTGCGAGCTGGGCAACGGCTCGTTCGAGGGGGTCGTGCGATGACCGTGGTCGATATGGTGCCTTACGCCGTTGCTGCGGCCGGTGCGGCTGGCTTGTTCACTCGGATGTGTCTGTGGCGTCGCCTGCCTGCGCACAGCACGCCGCGGCCGATCGCCGAAATCATGGCTGAGGCTCCGGAAGCGCTGCGCACAGCGGTCCTGCATATCGCCGTGACGGGCTACACGTGGCGGATGTTCGCCGACCTGCGTCTCGGGTCGGTCGACAAGGGTTTCCCGACTGTCGAGTGGTGGGACTACGACCGGCACGGCTTGACGGTGGATCTGCTGATGCTGGGCGGCCAGTCCCTCTCGGATTGGACGCAGGACAAGACCTTGGATGCGTTGGCCGCGTATCTGGGGGTGCCGCGGGTGACTGCCTCGTCACCTGCTCCGGGCTGGGTCCGTCTTCAAGTGCGAGTGCATGACACTCTCGCGGCGTCGACAACGCGGTCGACCGCTGTCCCCAACGAGGTGGACTTGGAGGCGGTCCCGGTCGGGTTCCGCGAAGACGGCGAACTCTGGCAGTTGCGCATCCTCTACGCCCACATCCTGCTCGCCGGTGCTACCGGATCGGGCAAGGGCTCGGTGTTGTGGTCGATCCTGGCCGGTCTGGGTCCTGCGATCCGGGCGAAGCTGGTGGATGTCCGCATGGCTGACCCGAAGGGTGGTGCGGAGTTCGGCCGCGGTGAGGACAAGCTGTTCACCCGGTTCGCCACCACCGCGCCCACCATTCTCGCGCTGCTGGAAGAGGCCGTGTCGGAGATGGATGAGCGGCTGGTGCGGATGCGCCGCAACGGAATTCGCAAGCTCGTCCCGACCGCCGATGAGCCGCTGATCCTGATCATCATCGATGAGGCGGCGTCGCTGTCGTCGTACGCGGAACGCGCCGATCAGGAGAACTTCCGGCAACTGACCGGGCTGTTGCTGTCCAAGGGCCGCGCGGCGGGGGTCTCGGTGGTGGCGGCGTTGCAGGACCCGTCCAAGGAGACCATGCCCAACCGGCAGTTGTTTCCGGTCCGGATCGGGCTGCGGCTGGACGAGCCGACCCAGACCACGATGGTGCACGGGCAGGGCTCCCGTGCTCGGGGTGCGCGCTGCGACGAGATCTCCGAGCACACACCCGGTGTCGGCTATGTGGGGGAGGACGGCACGACGGCGTTCGTGCGGGTGCGCGCGTTCTGGATCAGCGACGACCAGGCCGACGACATCGTGGACACCTACTCTCCGGCACCGGAAATCACGGGACCCAGCGAGGATTACACGGGCTTCGATCCCGATGACCTGGGCGACGAGTCGGCCGGTGGCGACCTGGGGGAGGCGGCATGAACTCCGGGTTCATCACGCAAGCGCATGTGGTGGTCCTCTGCGACGGCTGCGGGGACCGCTACAGCGAAACTGCCTACGACCAGCTGTGCTTCGCCTCGGTCAACGAAGCCATCACCTACATCACCCGTCGTGGTGCCGGGGTCGGGTGGGTCTACGACGGGGACAAGGTGCTCTGCGACGGCTGCGTCGCGCTCGCCGAATGCGCCGAACACGGGCACCGGTTCCCGGAACCTCGGCGGCGGCTGCTGGCCGGTAAGGACCGCTCGGGCGTCTGCTCGGTGTGCGGCATCAACGACTCAGAGATCGAGGAGTAGCTATGTCTCGCAACGATATTCACGACTACCACGATGCAGCTCTGCGGATGGAAGAGGACGTGATCGACGCTGTGGTCGATATCCGTTCCCGCCGCCGCTGCCACTACGAACGCTCCGGCCTGGACCCGATCACCACCGCAGTGCATCTGTGGGCGGAAACCGGAGAGATGCCGGGCTGGGATGCCGGTCTCGATGGCGGCGGGGACTGGGCGGCATGACCGGTGCGAGTAGGGGCCAGGCGCAGCGGCCGGTGAATCCGATTGTCGCGAAGGCGGCTGCCCAGGTACGCGAAGCGAAGGTCCGTCGCCGGAAGCTGCCCGATGTGCCGCGGTGGGACTGCGCCGGACAGCTGAGCTTGTTCGTCGCGGAGGGGGAGAGCAGATGAACCGTGAACGAAACACGTTGCATTACAACGAACCTCGCGACCCTTGCGATGTGATCGTGAGTGCGCTGCTCGAGCTGGTGTGGCAGGTCGTTCGCGTGGCGTTGGTCGCGGTGTGGTGGGCGGCGTTGTTCCCGGTGATCACGCTGCCTTTCGTGCTTGCGGTGGCGGTGGGTGTGGTGTGGGGCTGGGGTGTGGGTGTCGTGGTGGTCGGGGTGTTCATCGCGGGGATCATGCTCTGGCGTCGGCGGCGTCCGGAGATGTTCGAGCGGTGGGTTACCTCGCGGGCACGCGCCCGGTTCCTGGCCTGGTGGCGCTACCGCCGACTGTGGACCAAACGCCTGCACGCTTGTCACCTGACTATGCGCGATGACGAGTCGGTGCGGGTGCCGCGCCTGGTCGGGGTGGAGATCGGGGAAACGCTGGATCGGTTGCGGGTGCGGATGCTGCCCGGCCAGTGCCCCGACGACTACAACAACCGCGTCGAGCGGATCGCGCACACCTTCGGCGCCCACGCCTGCCGCGCCACCGTCGCCGGTCCCAGTGTCATGGAACTGGTTCTGCGCCAGTCGGACTCGCTCACAGAAACCATCACCCTGCCCGATATCGAAGGTCCCGACCGGACCGGGAGGGAGGCTGCTTGATGACCACCGAACCCACCACTGACGACATTCCGGCTCGGGAGACTGCTGCGCAGCGGCGGGCCATGCCGAACCTGTTCGAGATCGCGCAAGCCACCGCCGAGAAGTTCGACGTGTGCCAACGCCCGATCCCGATGCGGGTGGAGGACCCGCGCACGGGCACCGTCACCTACGAGGGCGCACCGTGCAAGTCCACCATCGAATCGGTGTGCTCGGCCTGCGCCAAAGCTCATCGCGCCCTGCGGATCGCGCAGTGCCGGGAGGGCTGGCATGCTGCCGCTGAGCCGGTGGAGTACAAGACCGATCCGACCGAACGGCAAACCGAGCTGCTCGCCGAACGGGCGGACCTGGCGGCGGACTACCGGACCGCAGTCGAGGACGGCAACGACGATATGGCCGCGACCCTCCGCGAGGCAGTGGCGGGTCTGGATGAGGAACTGCGGGAAACCGGTCTGCGTGGCCGTCTCCCGGCTCTGGATGCGGTGGGGAAGGATCGGCGTCGGCGGTCGACTCGTCGCCGTCAGGACGTGCCGGATCTGCCTCGTAAGAAGGTGGAGAAGCGCAGCATCGGCAAGGTGTTCGACGGCAAGCACCAACCGTCGATGTTCGTCACGCTCACCATGCCGTCCTACGGTCGGATCAACTCCGATGGCGCGACCAGCGACCAGGGCGAGCCGTGCTCGGACGGCTCTCCGGTCAACCCTGGCAGCTACGACTACGCCGGGCAGGCGCGCGATATCGTGCACTTCTCCAAGCTGGTGGACCGGTGGATTCAGAACCTGCGGCGCGCGATCGGCTGGGACGCACAGTATTTCGCGACCGTGGAACCGCAGAAGCGCGGTGCGCCGCACCTGCACATTCTGATCCGGGGCGCGATCTCCCGCGACATCCTCAAACAGGTCACTGCGGCGACGTATCACCAGGTGTGGTGGCCTCGGTTCGATCCGGCGAACCGCGTCTACGGCGGACAGCACCAACCGATCTGGGACCACAAGCGCGCCACCTTCATCGATCCCGGTGACGGCCGGCCGTTGACCTATTGGGATGACGCGCTGGACATCCTGGATTCGGTCGATGACCTCGAGCCTGCGCACACGGTCCGGTTCGGCGTGCAGATGGACCGCAAACACATCAAAGGCGTAGTGCCGGAGAAGGCGGGCAAGACCATCGGCTACGTCACCAAGTACCTGGTGAAGTCCATCAGCGAAATCGTGGAGCCGCGTTCGGACCGCGCCGCGGAGCACTACGACCGCTTGCACCGCGAACTTCAGAACGTGCCCTGCTCGCCCCGCTGCCCGATCTGGCTCGAGTACGGCATCGTCCCGCGCGGAGCCACCGACAAGACCGTTCCGGGTCGCTGCAAGGGCAAGGCGCATCGCCGGGACACTCTCGGGTTGCCGGGTCGTCGGGTGTTGGTGTCGCGGCGCTGGTCTGGCAAGACGCTCCCGGACCACAAGGCCGACCGAGCCGAATTCGTTCGGCAACTCCTCGCCGAAGTCGGCATCGTCAAGCCCGACACCTCGCACCTGAAGGTGACGCCGGTCGAGCCAGGCGACAAGGACCGGCCCCTTCGTGAGCACCTGATCATGGGCGCGATCTCCAAGCGGTCCCGCTGGCGCGCGGAATACCTCAAAGCTCGGATGGCGGCCAATCCGTCACGGGCGCAAGAAACTTCGGCAATCCATGATGCGGCATAGGAGTCGATGTGACTGACAACGAGATCTATCTACGGGCAAAGCAGCTAGAAGAACGGACCGGGATCCCCGAAGCTACCTGGCGGTGGTGGGCGCATGTCGGCTACGGCCCGGAAAGCTTTCTAATGGGTCCGCGGCGGCGAGTGTGGAAGTGGTCGGTAGTGGCCGAGTGGATCGCTGAGCAGGAGCGGTGCACCGCCCGGGGCGGAAAGGCGGCGTAATGGCTGGCCGTCGCAATCCGCGCTCCGGGGTCGAAGATCGCTGGTACAAGACGGTCACCGTGGTCGATCCGGTCACGGGTGCGAAGTCTCGGCAGCGGGCGAAGTCGGAGCTGTACGGCAAGGGCAAGCGCTGGCGTGCTCGCTACGTCGACCCGAACGGCGTGGAACGGGCGCGAGCGTTCGCGACGAAGGTGGAGGCTCAGAAGTTCCTGGACGGTGATGTCACGACGAAAGTGGTCACGGGAACTTGGGTCGATCCGGACCGTAGCGGCGTGCTGTTCCAGGTGGTAGCTGAAAAGTGGTACGCGACCAAGAAACTTCGTAAGCCGAAGACGGTAGGCGGGTACCGGTCGCTGCTGGATACGCTCGTGTTGCCGCGGTGGGGTGAGGTGCCGCTGCGGGATATCGAGTTCGAAGACATTCAAGAGTGGATCGTCACCCTGTCGGAGTCGGGCAGTGTCCGTTTCGAGGGACGTGGCCTGTCGGCGTCGCGGGTGCTCCAGTGCTACCAGGTGTTCACCCAGGTCCTTCGGTTCGCGATCAAGTCCAAGCGACTCGCGACCAACCCGGCGGCGGATGTCGAGTTGCCCACGATGGTCTCCGGTGAACGCTGCTACCTCACCCACCTCGAGGTGTTGAAGCTGGCGATGGCCGCCGGTCGTTTCCGGCCTCTCGTGTTGACGCTCGCCTACACCGGAATCCGGTTCGGGGAGGCGACAGCGCTGCGGACATCGGATGTGGACTTCACTAGGCGGCGTATCCGCATCGCGCGTTCGGCAACCTTCGTGCGGGGCCAGGGCACCGTGGAGTCCGACACGAAGAACCACACCACTCGCGAGGTACCGGTTCCGAGCGTGCTCGTTAAGGAACTCGGCAATCTGCTGGAGGGTCGTGAACCTTCGGCGCTGGTGTTTCCGAGTCGCAAGGGCGGATATCTGGAGTCGACCGAATTCCGGTGGGTGTTCGACCAGGCCGTCGAGGCGGCGGGATTGAAGGGCGTCGTGCCGCACGGACTCCGGCACACCGCGGCGTCCCTCGCGATCAGCGCCGGGGGAAATATCAAGGTCGTGCAGAAGATGCTGGGCCACAAGACGGCGACCCTGACCCTCGATCGTTACGGGCATCTGTTCCCGGACGACCTGGATGCGGTGGCTGAGGGAATGGACGCTGGCGCGCGGACTGCTGCGGACGAACTGCGGACTGCCTGAGTCCCATGAGCGCCGAGAGCCTTGCTGACCTGCGGTGGGTGTGGGATTTGAACCCACGGTGGCGTGAACCACGACGGTTTTCAAGACCGTTCCCTTAGGCCGCTCGGGCAACCCACCCTGCTCCGTGTGGAGCGATCCCAGACTACTGGGGATCGGGGTGGGACGCCGAATCGGTTGTTCGGCGGGGGCCCTTGGCCGGTGGTGTGGGGCGGGCCGGTCGGTGGTGTGGAGCGCCGCGCAAAGGGTGGTCACGGCTCGATCGGCCGATGTACCCGGCGTGCCTGGGGAAGGCGGACCTGTACCTTTGATCAGTTCGATCGGTACGGAGCGAGGTGTCGGGTGCGCAGCGTTGTCGGAATGGCGATCACCATCGCTGTACTGCATGTTGTCGGTTGGGGTGTGCTGCTGTTGCTGGTCGTGCCGCAGCATCATCCGGTTGACGGGGCCGTGTTCGGGGTGGGGCTGGGAGTCACTGCTTACACGCTCGGGATGCGGCATGCGTTCGATGCCGATCACATCGCGGCTATCGACAACACCACGCGAAAGTTGGTGGCCGACAACGGTAGGGCTCGGTCACAGTCGGTCGGGTTCTGGTTCTCGCTCGGGCATTCCTCCGTGGTGTTCATCCTGGTCGGCCTTCTCGCTCTGGGTGTGCGGGCTCTCGCCGGCAATCTCGAGGACTCCGATTCAGGGCTGCAACAGTGGACCGGGCTGTGGGGCACCAGCATCTCGGGCACCTTCCTGATCCTGATCGGTCTGTTGAACCTGGCGTCGCTGATCGCGATCTGGCGGGTGTTCCGGCGGATGCGCCGCGGCGATCTGGATGAGAACCAACTGGAGCAGGCGCTCGACTCACGGGGAGCCCTGAATCGGGTGCTGGGCCCGGCGGTGCGGATGGTGCGTAAGCCGGTGCACATGTATCCGGTCGGGCTGCTGTTCGGGCTGGGCTTCGACACCGTCACCGAGGTGGGCCTGCTGGTGATCGCCGGTGGTGCGGCCGCGACCGGGCTCCCTTGGTACGCGATTCTGGTGCTGCCCGTGCTGTTCTCGGCCGGCATGTCGCTGTTCGACTCGCTGGACGGCTCGTTCATGAGCTACGCCTACGACTGGGCCTTCGCCCGGCCGATCCGCAAGATCTACTACAACCTCGTGATCACCGGGCTGTCGGTCGCGGTGGCGCTGCTGATCGGCGGGCAGGAGCTGATCTCGATCTTCGTCGAGAAGCTGGGCGTGGAGTCGGGCGTCGTGGCCTGGATCGGCAACCTCGACCTCGGCGAGCTGGGCTTCATCATCGTCGGGCTGTTCGTGCTGACCTGGGTGGTGGCCGTGGTGGTCTGGCGATTCACCGGGGTCGAGCGGCGCTGGCAGCGCGACCTGGCCTCGGAGTGACTCGCGAGGATAACTCGAACCCCTATGGCCGTGTCACGATTCACGCAACTTGGGCATGACGAACTTCGACGTCGCCCCCAAGCTCTGGCAGGATAACGGCCATGGTTCGTCGCCGGAGACGGCGTCGGCTGACCGGCGCCGCCATCGCCTGCGCTGCACTGATCCTCGGTGCGGTCGGTTCTGTGGCGCCCGGTGCCGCCGATCCGCCGCCGCCCGCGCACCAGCCGCCGGCCGAATCGGGATCGGCCGAGGGGCCGCAGCCTCAGGCCGAGCCCCAGCCGCCCAAGGTGGCGGAGATCGATCGCATCGAGCCGATCACCGACCGCTTTCTTCGGGTGTTCGTGAAGTCGCCCTCGATGGGCCGCACCGTTCCGGTGCAGGTTCTCCTGCCCGCCGATCGGCGCGCCCCACGCCCCACCCTCTACATGCTCGACGGTCGCAGCGCCAGCAACGACTACAACAACTGGGTCGAGCGCGGCCATGCGCTGCCGTTCTTCGGCGACAAGAACGTCAACGTGGTCTTCACCCTCGGCGGTCCGGCCGGGTACTACACCGACTGGCAGCGCCCGGATCCGGTGCTGGGCACCAACAAGTGGGAAACGTTCCTGACCCGCGAACTTCCGCCGCTGATCGACAACGAGTTCGACGGCAACGGGCGCAATGCCGTCGAGGGCGTGTCGATGGGCGCCGAGGCTGCGATGATGCTGGTCATGCGCAACACCAAGCTGTACCGCGCGGTGGCGGCGCACAGCGGTTGCTACGCCATGGGTTCCGATCTCGGGCAGGCGCAGGCGCGGGCGGTCGTGCGCACCTACGGCGGCGAACCGGACAACATGTACGGCAAACAGGACGACCCCGACTGGCTGGCGCACGACGTGATGGTCAACGCCGAGGGCCTGCGCGGCGAGTCGATCTACCTGTCCGCGGGCAGCGGCATGCCGGGCCCGCACGACACCTCGACCAATCCCGAGTCCTCCACGTCCGTCCCGTTCGGCGGACCGCTGGAGGCCGCCGCCAACGTGTGCACGATGGCGCTGGCCGACCGGCTGTCGCGGATGCAGATCCCGGCCGAGGTGAACCTGCACAACGTCGGTACCCACTCCTGGCCGTACTGGGCCGACGAACTGCCGAAGGCCTGGCCGACCATCGCCAAGGCGCTGGGTATCCGCTGAACTCAGCGCGCGAAGCGGGCGACGACTTCCGGGTCGGTGGCGAAGGTCAGGAACAGGTCGTTCTCGTGCGGGTCGCCCGCCGTCACCCGGACGCCGTCGGCGCCGTAGGGGCGCACCAGCACTCCCGCCTCCGCGCTCGCCTCACCGAATTCGACATTGCGCTCGCCCAGCGGCAGCCAGAGGAAATTCGCGTCGCTCGGCGGCACCGTATAGCCGGCGTTCAGCAGTGCCTCGCGCATCCGATTCCGTTCGGCGACAACGTGATCGGTGCGTTCCAGCAGTTCGTGCCGGGCGTCCAGGGACGCGATCGCGGCGGCCTGCGCCAGGCGGTTCACGCTGAACGGGATGTGCACCTTCATCAGCGCGGTGATCACCTCCGGGTCGCCCACCGCGTAGCCGACCCGCAGGCCGGCCAGCCCGTACGCCTTCGAGAAGGTCCGCAGCACCAGGACGTTCGGCCGGTCGCGACCGATCTCCACGCCGTTCGGGTGATCGTCGGCCGGCAGCCGCAGGTACTCGTAGTAGGCCTCGTCCAGCACCACCAGGACGTGCTCGGGCACGGCGTCCAAGAAGCGGACCAGCTCGGCGTGACCGTATGCGGTGCCGGTGGGGTTGTTGGGGTTGCAGACGAAGATCAGCCGGGTGTGCTCGGTGACGCCCGCCGCCATCGCGTCGAGATCGTGCGCGTACCCATCGGTCAGCGGCACCTGTACCGCCCGGGCGTTGCCCACCTGGGTGACGATCGGATACGCCTCGAACGACCGCCATGCGAACAGCACCTCGTCCGTCGGCGCGGAGCAGGTGATCTGCACCAATTCCTGGCACAGCGCGACGCTGCCGCAGCCGATCGCCACGTTCGCCACCTCCACGCCGTGAAACTCGGCAACGGCCGCGCGAAGTTCGCTGGACGTGTTGTCCGGGTAGCGGTTGGCGAGTTCGGCCGCCTCCGCGATGGCTTTGGCGACGGTCGGCAGCGGACCCAGCGTGGTCTCGTTGCTGGCCAGCTTCACCGCGCCGGGGCGGCTGCGGCCCGGAGCGTAGGCGGGGATGGACTCGAGGTCCGGACGAATTCGAGCGGTCACCCTACTACCCTAGAGCGTGCCGGACGGGCTCGGTTACAGTGCCGACTCAGCCGGAAAATATTCGGGTAGGCGGTTCTCACGTGCGAGTTCTCCCGAAGTTTAAGAATGCGAACTACCCTGGTTTCATGTCGGGCATTTATCGGGACATCGCTTCGTTGCGCATCGGCGACCTGCCGGCGGACGACGATGAGCAGCGGGCGGCACCGACTCGCGTGCCCATCACCGTGATCGAGCCGGAGGGCAATGCGCGGGGCGGCATCGTCCTGCTGCACGAGTCGCGCGAGTTCGCCGATGCGTTGCTGGAGCTGATGCGGTCACTGGCGGGCGAGGGCTGGATCGTGGTGGCGCCGAACCTGTTTCACCGCAATGGAACCACCGACACGGTCTTCGGCGACGACCTGTTCGACGACTTCGACGCGTGTTTCGACTGGTTGACCGGGCACGGCGTGTTCGGCGACTGCATCGGGGTGCTCGGCTTCGACTCCGCTGGGACCGCCGCCCTGCTGGTGGCGACCAACCGGCCGATCGGCGCCGCGGTCAGTGTGGCCGCGCCCGGCATCGTGGCCGCACTGGACGACCGGGCCGCCCCGCTCGTCCGGGCCGCTCCCCGACTACAGGCGCCGTGGCTGGGCGTATACGGCGACGACGATCCCGCCACCCCGTCCGGTCACGTCGACCAACTCCGCGACGCCGCCGCCCGCGCGGTCGTCGCCACCCTGCTCGTCAGCTATCCGGGCCTGCACCACCGCCCCGACCATCCCGGCTTCGCCCCCTCGGACTCCGACGATGCGGAAACTCTCGTCGCCGCCCAGACCCGAATCTTCGACTGGTTCGACAGCCACCTCCGCTGATCGCTCGACCAGCCGTTTTGCGTCCTGAGCTGACGCTCTGTACTCTTTCCTCTCGGCGGTTCGAAAGGACCGGGCCCTCGTACGAGAAGGCTCCAGGAGGCGTGCCAGAGCGGCCGAATGGGACTCACTGCTAATGAGTTGTCCCTTCACGGGGACCGGAGGTTCAAATCCTCTCGCCTCCGCCAAGCCCGGTCCGCCGGGCTGACAACTGGATAGACCATGCGCCCGTAGCTCAATGGATAGAGCATCTGACTACGGATCAGAAGGTTGGGAGTTCGAGTCTCTCCGGGCGCGCATCGGGTAGAAGGCCCTTTCGCTCACTGCGGAAGGGCCTTTTCGTGTCGTTGGCGACGCCAGCTGACGACAACGCTGTTCCATCCAGCAACCGATCCATTCCGGAGACTGCTTCCCGTTGCTCCCGGTTGATCGCGTCAGCTTGCTCGCCTCCATCACCTTGGGTCGGCCATCTGCTTACGGCGTGCCGTCCGATCCTGACGTGTCAGTGTCGTTGTGGCGGCTATCGAGAGCGGCGGCGATGATGCTTCGTGCCGCGGCACCGTAGATTGCTTGCTCGGCGAGGACGGCGAATGTCTTCTCGTACAGTGCGATTTCCCGTGGCTGAGCAATCGTCAGCTCGGCTGTGATCGTCTCGACGAGCACTCTACGGCGATCGAACATACAGAAGTTCGACTGCGGTACAACGTATTCGGTGTGGGCTGGAATAACACCGAGTACGACGCGCGGTAACGACATCGCGACCAGGAGCCGATCCAGTTGACCGATCATGGTGCCGTTGTCGCCGACCGTGCTGTGCAGAACTTGCTCGGCGATCAGGAAATGGAACCGGTGATTGCCTCGATAGAGAACGTGCTGACGCTCCAGCCGGGCCGCGAGCATCGCTTCGAGATCGTCCGTCGACTCGTGGTAGAACTCCAGCACTTTCGTGAGCAGGGCTTCCGCGTAGTCCGGGGTCTGGAGAAGACCTGGCACCACCCAAGGTTCGTACCAGCGCATGAGCCTGGTGTCGGCCTCCCAATTGATCGACTGCCGTTGTCGAACCGGTAGGCGCATCCGCTTCATCTCCAGGTATGCCGCCTGGACGTTACGGAGCGACGCGATCAGATCTGGCGCCTGGTTTTCCGCACCGCAGGATCGACACCACGCACGGATGTCGTCTTCGGTGGGACTCTGTTGTCCCAGTTCGATTTTCGACATCTTCGACCGTGGCCAACCATGTAGCTCGGCCAAGGCCCGGGCGGTCAGTCCGGCGTCCTTGCGGATTTCCCGCAACTGCTCACCGAGCGCTTGCCTTGCTCGGCCGGCCGGGTCGGTCACCGCTGAACATCAGCCGTAGCGTATTCGGCATAGGGAATCCCGGTCGGCCACAATCGGTCTCGGACGGCCCGGATGTGCGAAACGATCGCAGGATCGCTCGTGGTCGCGAACCCTCCACCGGCCCCGGTTGGCGTAAAGACGCTGAATGCCACCAGATCGTCGTCGAAGATCCACCAGTCGTCCCCGCTGAGCTGTTCAGGGTCGACGCCGTGCCGGGGGATGTATCGGATGTCTTCCCCGGCTTCCGCGTTGA
This sequence comes from Nocardia sp. BMG51109, assembly GCF_000526215.1. NCBI lineage: Bacteria > Bacillati > Actinomycetota > Actinomycetes > Mycobacteriales > Nocardiaceae > Nocardia > Nocardia sp. BMG51109. The sequence goes on along the minus strand of NZ_JAFQ01000004.1, from coordinate 2,013,389 downwards.
GCCGGGCGATTGCCAGCGCGAACCGGGTGTAGTCGGTATGGGGTTCGGTGACGACGCGAAGTCGGCGGATGGTCTTGCCTTCGTCGGTCAGTTCCCGGACGAGGTCTCCCCAACCGGCGAACCACCAGGCATAGTCGTCCGGTTCGCCGGTCAGGAACTTCCGCAGCGGTTCGTCTTCCTCCGGGGTCGTGTAGGTGTCCTGGAGTTCGAGATGGACCGCTACGGCCCAGTTCTCACGGAAGAGGCGAAGGGCATCCTCACCGTGATAGAGCAACATCTGGTCGGATCTCCTGTCCTACGGGGACTTCCACGCTCAGCTCATGAGCGGGTATGTCCATCTGTGCTAGTGCCGACGGGTCCGTCACCGGCTTTCCGCTGAGGATGAACGTGCCGTGACCGGTGTCCCTGAGGAGGGTACCCAGGCACGTCCCCGGCTCCAGGTATTGAAGAAGCCGATGCGGTATCTCGATCTCGTTCGGCACATCCGTCCTCCAGCCCTGGCAGACGTAGATTCCGTGATCACTCAGCCACAACGTCGGCGACTGACCACCCGTTGTGCTCTTACCGAGGAACTTTAGAGGCATCGCTACTCTCCCTGTCCAATGTGTTTCCTTAGGTTTCTTCCAACCACGATCGTCCATCAACCTGTCGGTACAGGTCAATCGTCGCACTGATTCAGAGAAACTTTGAGAAACTTTGTAGCGCTGGTGAATCGATCGCCCATAGCGTCGCCCTTGGCCCCGCCGCCGGGTGGACTCAGACGAACTCCCATTCCGGCTCCCCGGTGGCGGGTGCCTTGCCAACAACGAGAGGCAACGCATGGATCCGCCGGCACCAACCGGATTGCCCCAGCGAGCAGTCCGATGGCACCTCCAGCGGGCCGCCCATCAACCGGACCAGCCACCGGAGGAACCGATGACGATCCAGACTCGCGATATCTCGGTAACGACCGGCCGACTGCTGATCCGATGCATCAGGCCCGATCTGACCGACGACCGCGTTCGCGATGAGCACGAAATGATGGCACTCGGTCTGCGGCTCGGCCGTGCCGTCGACGAAACGGTCGTCCTGCTCGACCCGGCCGCCCTGTGGCCGTTGAGCACGATACGGCTCGCGCTGCGCCGCACCAGGGCAAACGGAGTGATCGTGCCGGACCTGCGTCACGTCGAGGGCATCGACGACGCGATCAGGCTCGAGGCCGAGTTGATCACCACCGAAGGCGAGCAGGTACTGATACAAGCCCGCTCGCGCGTTGAAGTCACCGGCCTCGGCATAAACACAGGTCGGTCGGCATGAGGCCGCTGTGAATGGCCCCGCGCTGGTGGTCACAACCGTCGTCGTCGCGATCTGTCTAGCCGTCGTAGGGATAGTCATCGTCGCCGACCTCGCCTATCCGCGCGGTGGCATGCCGACCGCCGAGAACCGGCCCTGACGACCCGCCCGAGACATGAATCCGGAGCCATCGTGCAACACGTAGTCATCGACACCGACGCCTTCTGGGATGCCGACGACGCGGTATCCCTCGCTATCGCCGGTATCACCGTCGACCATCTCACCGTGATCACCTCCGACGAAACCGGAGGCAGGCGTGCCCGCGGCGTCCGGCTGCTCATGAATGCCCTGGGCCGCACCGACGTTGAGGTCGTCGCCGGTCACGAACTCGGCAACCACGAAAAGTTCCTACTCGACGACTTGATCGACGGCGTACCCGCCCAACCGTCCGATGTCGTCGGCGTCATCACCCAAATCTGTGACGCGAGCACCGGCCGGGTTCGCTGGGTCGGGCAGGGACCGATGTCGAACCTCGCCCGAATCCTCACCGCCCGCCCGCATCTCGCCGAACAAATCCAGGTCACCCAACAGGGCGGATGGCTCGACAGATACCGAGACAAGACCCGGGCATCGACAAATCTCCGGCGCGATCAGGTCTCAGCAGGGCTGGCGCTGCGGACGTCATGTGAGCCGCGGCTGTTGCTGTCGGACTGGACCCACACCGACGAACTCCAGATCACTCGTGACTCCGAGTTGTTCCGTATGTTTTCGGCCCCAGGTGTTCCGGAATGGGCGCGCATCGTCGCGGCGAACCTCGAACGCTGGCTCGCGCGCGGGAAACCGAGCAAGATGCATGACCCTCTCGCCCTGTCGGCGGCACTGGGACATGAGTTCGTGGCATTCGTCCCGGAGCGGGTTCGGATCGCGGCTGATGCTCGCATGACTCGCGATCGTGCCGGCCGGATGATCTGGACCGCAACAGGTGTCGACTACCCCGCATTCGTGCAATGGCTGCACGCGATGATCTTCACCGGACTCCAGCGGGAGGTGACCGATGCTGCCCACCGTTGAGGAACTGTTCACCGCGATGCGAGGCCACTTCGACCCACAACATCCCCGCGCCGACATCCTGCGTGTTACATGGCTTCTGGCCACCTTCGGCGAATGGTTCCATCCCCGCACGGTCCTTGCCGTGCATCGAGCGGGTACCTCCGGCGGCCTGAATGTCGAGAACGGCGAGAACGCACTGACAAAGCTCGACGTCGACCTGCCCACCATTACCAGTGACGCGCTGATCGACCGCATCATCGAAACCGTCGACGGTGACTGGCAGGACGCGCGAGAGTACGCCTGGGTAATCGACGAACTGGTCGGCCGTTGGAAGGCCGTAACCGACGCACGAACCAAGCTCAGGCACAGCAAACGAGCCGAGGACGCGCTGTCGGAGAGCATCGCCGAGTATGAGGCAGCCACCGTGCGTTTGACGGCTCTCCGCCTGATTTCGGGACACAGATGCCGATAAACGCCACAGCAACAACCAGGCCACCGACAGTGTGCCTGCACTGGTTGTTCTTCGTACTGGCCTGGATCAGAACCTTCAACCGTTCGAAGTCACGGAGTTCACCATGAGAGCCGACTACATGGGGCTCGACTACACGATGCGGGTCGACGACTGATGGACCCGGTTGTCCGCCCGCGCGAAGACAGCGACCTGACCGAACTCGCAACGGTCCTCGTTCGCGTCCACGTCCGAGACGGCTACCCGGTCGAAGGAGTCTCCGACCCACAGGCGTGGCTCACCCCACCGCACGAACTCGCAGCCTGGACAGCCCTACTCGACGGCCGGCCGATCGGCCACATCGCGCTGACCCAGGCTGCCGAGGACGACGACGCCGCCCAACTGTGGCACCAAACCACAGGACGCAACATCACCGAATTAGTCATCCTGCTCCGACTGTTCGTCGACCCCGACCACCGCCAGTTCGGTGCCGGAACCCTGCTCATGGCCGCCGCCTACGAACACGCCACAACACACGGCCGCGCAGTCGCGTTCGACGTGATGCTGAAAGACCGCGCCGCCATCCGGCTGTACGAGAAAATGGGATGCCAGCGCATCGGCACAATCACCCACACCCACAGCGGCGACCAGGCCGAGCCCGCCGCTGTATACGTCGCGCCGAGCCCACCAGCCTGTCTCGCTCTCCCAGAGTCGGCACCGGCCAGCTTCCAGCCGAACAGGCAGCAGACACCATCCGCCCGCCTTCGATCGTCGAAGCTCCCTACGCCAGCCGCCGACCAGACTCTTTGAACCCCAGCTGATTCCCCGTGCCTCGGACACCGCGACGCACCGATTCGGCGGTCAGCCCGGTAGGTCCGTCGTTCCCGACCTCCTGCCGTGCCTCATGGATGCTGCATCTTACTGCCGAATTCAGCCATACAGGATCAAGGGCGGCGCTGGCGCGCCGCCGAGCGGCGCCGCCACGCGGTGCCGCGCAACCGCCGGCCTACGCAAGCTCCGGCAGGCGGGCACGTCGGGCGCGTCGGCGCCGCTTTGGCGACGTGGCAGAACGCCGACCATTCCTGTCTGAGCGCTTCTTGCATCACCGAGCAGTGCTGGGCACGACGCCAGCCGTACCCGGCTTGCTCTCCCGTAGCTCGAGCGCGAACGTCGGCCGATGTGCCAGTCAACCTGCCGTGGTCACCACGAACAGTCGACCAAGCTCGTAACGGTACCGCTTAGGCGAGCCGGTCAGTCAGCCATGCAGCGATGACGTCGTTCTCATAGTGATTTACGACGACACCCTCAACGAAGTCCGCAGCCTCGTTCGGGGGGATCTGACACAGTCGCGACTCAAAGGCGTTCAGATAAATGTTGCACGACAACCAAGCAGTCCGCTTGTTGCCATCCAAGAACGCGTGAGCCATGGCCAATGCATCAAGGAGTGCCGCGGCGCGTTGTACGACTGTCGGATACCAGAGCTGCCCGTCCCAGGTCGACATGGGACGGGCTAACGCAGCTTCAAGTTTGCCTCGATCGAGCAGGAGATGGACAGTGTTTGGAAGCCTCCGGTTGGTAGCGATCACGCCACCAACCGGAAGGGCGAAGGGGTTCATCGCTCAGCAAGAAGCCGAAGCGTTTCCTCCCATCGACTGATCTCCACGTCAACGGCCACTTCGTATCCGACCTCAGCGACTCCGACAGGCTGGATATGCGGTTGATCAGGGATGTCCTTCTCCCCTCTAAGCACTTTCGCTGTGTACCAACGCTTGATGTCACTCTCGGACAGCTCAGCCGTGCACTTCGCGTCCGCCGGAACATCGCCGCGCGCACGTTGCCAGGGCAGTTCGTGGCTGAGTTCCACCAGGGTCGGCTTATCAAGGTGAGCGTAGTGCTCAAGCACCGCGTCAACGATGGCCTTGGTAGCTCCAGGCAGGGCGTCTGGATCCGCGCCTGGCAACTGGGTTGACCACGGAGAAGGACGGTCGTACTTGTTCACTCGGTACACCGTCGGTTGAACCGGTCCGTCAAGCCACGCTTCGAACTTGTCCTCGAACAGCGGCCGACCATCCCAGGTCAGGTGCCATGCCTGGGCAAAGTAGATCAACTTCTCCAGCTTCCAAGCGTCCACCCACCCCCGCTGCCGGTAGACGTATCCGGCAACGTCCAGAGCGGTAACCATCATGCGCTCCTTTCGTTACCTATCCACAGGATATCAAGACTTATGCACAGTGACTGCATAGGTAATCAACATGGTATAAGGATGAACGATTCCTGGCATCACTTATGGCGATCCTCACCAACCCGCGCGAGTCGGACTACTAACCCAGATCTTTCGCGGGGCTGACGTGCGGTCCTGATCGGGTTCGGATTGGTGTTTTGCGGCCGTTCCGGCCGCAAAACGGCGTGATGGGTTGGGCCCGTTCAGCGGGTTGGCTGCCGGGTTCCACGTGCCCGGAGTGGTTGGTCCTTTCGTCTCGCAGGGATGGTTTGTGCTGGTCAGCCCGGCTGCAGTCGGGACAGTGCGGTCAGGATCAGCCCGGTATGCGGCCAGTGGGCCGAGAATCGGAGGTGGGTTCGGCGGGCGTGGCAGGCGATGCGGGCCGCGGCCGAGAACAGGCGCAGGCGCAGCCGTTTGGGTTCCCACCGGCGGGCGGGGTGGTCGGTCAGTGCGAGCATCTGCAGCCAGGCAGTGAGTTCTGTTGCCAGGCAGACGATCTCGATCCAGATCCGGTTCTGGTCGAATCCCCGCAAAGGAAGGTTGGCCAGACCGGTGTCCTTCGCTGTGCGGATGCGGTCTTCGCAGCGGGCGCGGCGGCGATGGCGAAGCTCGAGATCCGGCAGCTGGCCGGTGCGGGTGTTGGTGGCGAACGCGGTCAACCGCAGCCCGTCACGGTCGGTGAACCGCAGCTGCGCACCGGGGTGCGGGCGCTCCTTCCGCACGATAACGCGCATGCCCGGCGGCCAGCCGGTCAAGTCGACCAGCCCGGTCAGCTCGGCCACCCACGCCCCCTCGCGGACGTTCCCGTCGGCGTCGTAGGCTTCGGCCCACGCCTGGTCGGGGATGAGATCAGCTGCGGCTGCGGTGGTTTCGGTAAGGAGAAAACCGACCGAGTACTGCAGATGCCGGGCGGTGAGATAGTCGAGGAATTCGTGGGTGCCTCCGCCGGAGTCGGTGCGTACCAGCACCTTGCGGCCGACTCGGTAGCCGGGCTGCCACGGCAACTGCCGCAACGCCTGGCCCAGCACTCGTTTGTGGTCGGCGGCGGTATTGGAGCCGGCATTGCCCGGCCGTAGGTCCATCACCAGGGGTTCACCGGTCCCGGCGGTGCCGTGGTCGACCCAGGAACCGAGCGGGTGGTGACCGAAGGCCATCTTGAATGTCGGTGTCGCACACTCTTTCTCCGAATGCGCGATCGTCAGTGTCGCGTCCAAGTCGGTGATCAGCGGATGCTCGGCATCGATCCCGTGATCCGGCGAACAGTCACCAGCACGGTCCCACGCCGCGGCACGGGCGGCCGCGCGCGCAGATCGTATGGCGGACAGGGATTTCGGCGCATCCGCAGCCAGCACGGCGATCGTCCGCGACACCGTCGGGTCCGACGCCACCGCACCGAACACGCCCGGCTCGGCCCGCAGCATGCCGATATCGGCCGAACAGTCCCCGCCCAGCGCGACCGCGATGGCCAGATCCAGCACGATCTTGCCCGGATCATGCACGGATAAAGGTTTCCGCCACGGCTCGAGCACCTCCGACAACCCGCTGGTCAGACCCACCGCCTCCGCAGCGCGCAGCAGCAACACCGTCCCCGCTTGCGACACGACACCCGAACCAGCCCCGTCCGCGGCCAACCGCGGATACGGCGAACTACACTTACCCACCTGAATGGTGCTCCTGACAACGCGAACAATACGACCTTCGACAAGCCGTATTATCGCAGCTCAGAGCACCATTCTTCATTCACGGCGCGCCGCCTATCCCGCACTCTGGTGAAAGCCGGAGGCTAATGCGACCAGCGCAGCGTCCAGGCTGTGCTGAAGCCTCCTTCCTCGTGGGCTCGATTGTCCCGAGTAGCCGCTGGAGTCAGTCAACCCACGCTCCGCTCTCCGGGGGTTTACAGGCTCAAACGGCTGAGGGGATGGCCAGTATGAGGAAGCAAGGGAAGGGCAGTCGCTGTTGCTTTTGACCGTCCAAACGCCCTCATACAACCGCGAATTGCTACGCACTCTGCCGTATCGCTGTTCTCGAAACCAATTGCTGCACAACACGATTACCGTACGAGCCCGGACAACACATACCCCCGAACCAATCAGAAGGTTGGGAGTTCGAGTCTCTCCGGGCGCGCATAGTTATCGAAGGTAGCTGAAATTCGGTGACCTGATTCAATCCTGCCTCCTCCGGCAGGCTGTGTGCAGAGTGCTGCGGCGGAGCCGCTGTTTGCAGCCGGGTTGTCACCTCCACCATCTACCATGGATGACACGCGATCCTCGGAAGAGGGATGAGGGGGACATCATGACGGCCACACTTCCGCACAATGTCAGGACGCTGACCGCCGACGACGTGCGAAGCGAACTCGCTCGGCTGACCGCAGCGGTCGAGGCGCGTGGTTACACGCTCGACCAGTTCAAGGAAGCCGGCGAACGCTGGGAGCTCGACGCGGACGAGCGGGGGCTGCTCTCGGACGTCTGCGGACTGGAGTTCTTCCTCGACCGCATCGGTCGTTGAGCAGCCTGCAAGAGCAGGCCGCCGACTTCGCAGAACGACTGACCAATACGGTCCGGTATGTCTCCGGACCGGACTGTGCTGCGTTCATCGCCGATGCGGTGCCGAGGCCAGCTCCTTCCGGGTTCGCCAAGAACCGGCCAGCGGCATCGTGCTGTTCGACGAGGTCGGCGAGTTCCTGCGCCTCACAGCGGATTATGTCTGTGAATGGGACCGCGATAGAGAATTTCTTGCGATCGAACAGTCGAAGGTTGCCGTGTACGTCGCTGAAGATGGGCGCCAGCCATTGTTCCGATACGAGTTCGAGCGGGCGACGAACTCGCGGATTCCGTCGGCGCACATCCAGTTCCATGGTGAGCATCCCGAGCTGGAACGAGTGATGCGTGAGTGTGGGGAGAGCACCCCACGAGCCAGGAAGCGAAAGGAAGGCAAGACCAAGTCGGTGCTCAGCGCCTTGCACTTCCCGGTCGGCGGTCCGCGATTTCGCCCGGTCCTCGAGGACGTACTTCATATGCTCATCGAAGAACTGGGCGTCAAGCCGCAGGCCGGGTCTGTCGGCGATGCCTACCGGTACCTCGAGGCCGCTCGCGAGCAGTGGCGATGGACTCAGGTGGCGACTTGCGTGCGAGACGCGCCGTCCGCTGCCGTCGTTGTGCTCCGCAAGCTCGGGTACCGCGTAGAACTGCCTCCCGACGGGCCGAAGCCCGATCGAGGCGACAAGCTGCGCGCGATCTGAGAATACCGAGTACAACGCGTCGACCGGAATACCTTGCGGCCAAAGTTCTTTCAGATCCATGAGGAGCGTGAGTTCGCAGAGACCGAGGTGGGCGTAGTAATGCGTTTGCGCGGTCAACGTACCCAGCTCGGTGCTTCCCGCTCGGGGTTCCTGAGGTTGACTCATTCGCCGTACCCCGGCAGGGCCGACCATCGCGCGAAACTCATACGCGGTTCGACGGTTTCGACGTCGGCAACGCCCATGACGGCGTCCAGCGTGAGTGTGTCGAGGTGTGCCGGAGATGGGGCGATCACGGCGTCGGCTTCTGCCGCACGCGCTCTGTCGGCCAGCGGAATCAGACTTACCTCCGGTGGCCAGACCAGTCGATAGCCGAGGCGGCGCGCCAACCTGCGCACCCGTGCTGCGTCCCAGTCCGGTGCGACGCTGACAACCGGGTCGATCCAACCCAGTGCGGTTGGTGGGTGGGCCGTCATCGGGTGGTCTCTCGGGTCCGGTGTTTACCGGCTGAGCGCATCAATCCGATTACGTTGTCGCGCTTGGCACCTTCCTCGGTCGTTGAGGAGCACCCGCCGCCGGGGAGTGGTCTGTCGCCAGCTGGGCGTCACCAGGGCGGGATCGGCCGTGCGCTGGTTCGGGATTGCGTCGACCCGGCGGCGGGGCCTGCTGATAGCGTCGCCGCCGGTCGGTTCGGTTCGATGCAGTTCCGCGTCCACAAGCGTCCACAGCGCGCTTACGATGAGCGCATGGACGGCGGGGACCTCGACTACACGGTGGTCACCGGTGCGCGTTTGCGCGCTGCCCGCGAGGCGGCAGGGGTCAGCCTGTCGATGCTGTCGGCGCGGACGCATTACTCCAAATCCCTATTGGGACAACTGGAAACGGGTCAGCGTCGGGTCTTGTCGGAGCACATTCGCGCCTACTCCGATGCGCTGGGGATTGGCTCCTCGCTGTTCATCGAACCCTCCGACGGGGAGAAGGCAGCGGCCGAGTGGCTGAAGCGCATCGAGGCGTCGGATATCGGTGGTGACACCCTCGATCGGATAGAGCTGGCGGTGGACGACTTGGCGGCGGCTTATCCGACGACGCCGCCGGGCGAGTTACTTGTGCGTATTCGGCAGTATCTCGGTTACGCCGGCCGTCTGATGGACAGCAGGATGACGTTGGCGCAGCACCGGCGGTTGCTCGTTACGTCCGGATGGTTCTCACTGCTGGCCAGCACGTGCCATATTGATCTCGGTGAGTTGCCCGCCGCGGCGGCGCGCGGGCATTTGGCTTGGGCTCTCGCGGCGGAATCGGAGCACCGCGAGATATCGGCGTGGTGTCTCGAAACACGAGCGTGGCAGAAGCTGACGGATGGTGAGTTCGCCGAGGCGGCCAAGCTGTCGCGGTCCGCCCAGGAAGTTGCCCCGGAGGGCACCTCGGTCTATATCCAAGCGACCGCGCAGGAGGGGCGCGCGTTATCCCGGCTCGGCGACGGCAAGGGCGCGTACGGAGCACTCCGCAGAGTCGCGAGGCTGGTATCCGGAATGCCTGCACCGGACCGGCCGGAACACCACTTCCAGTACGACCCAGCGAAATCCGATGCGTATGTGGCTACGACACTGGCATGGCTCGGAGACCCGGCGGCCGAGTCCTACGCGCGGCATGTCCTCGCCGACCTCGCCGCCGCGCCGGCTGCACGTCCGCGCCGTATCGCATCGGCGAACCTCGACCTGGGCCTGGCTCTCGTCGCCGCCGACAAACCCGACGAGGCCGCGCACGCCGCGCTCACGGCGGTCACGTCCGGGCGACTGGTCCCATCGAACTATTGGCGGGTGTCCGAAGTCGTGGTCGGAATCGAGAACCGCGATTCGTCCGACGCCTCCGTCGTCCGGGATGCTTTCCGAGATATCTACTCGGTACCACCCGATAAATCGTCGTATCTCTGAGCCTTCCGGGCTTATTGCCAAGGTAGCCAGAATATTTCGAGGTAGCCTGTTGTTACGAAAAGTCGAGGTGTGGTCGTTGGACGATGTTCTGGTAACTCTGTATCGACGGGACGGGCGACGATGACACGGATCGCGATCACTGGACACCGTGGATTGCCTTCGGCAACAACGGAACTGGTGGACAAGGCATTGCGTTCGGAGCTGGCGGAGCGCACCGATGACGAGCTGGTGGGCTCGAGTTGTCTTGCCGACGGCGCTGATGCCTTGTTCGCCCGCGCTGTCCTCGACGCGAGGGGCTCGCTCGTGGTCGTGGTACCGCGCAGCAGTATCGGAACGGTCTGCCTGTTGAACATCACCCGATATACGACGAGCTGATCAGACGAGCAGGCGATGTAATCGCCCTGGACTACCGGGAATCCACGTCTGAGGCGCACCAAGCCGGGAGCGAGCGGATGCTCGATGATGCCGACGAACTGTTCGCCGTGTGGGACGGGAAACCGGCGCGGGGATACGGGGGTACCGCCGATGTGGTGGCTGTCGCGCGGCAGCGAGGGATGCCGGTGACGGTGATCTGGCCCGATGGGGCGCAGCGGGACTGATGGTGGTCGGCATTTCCTCTCGAGGTTCGGGAGGTGTGTGCGGTTCCGGGCGAATCCGAACCGCTGCGCGGATTTCGAACAGAGTCTCCGGAACCCGCATCCCTTACTGCAAGGGCTTCATGAAGGTCCAGAGGTGTTGTTCGTTGTCGTAGGCGCTGTATTCGCGGTAGCCGTAGAACTGGTCCACGGGCTCGTAGATGATGTGGGCGCCTGCGGATTTGGCGGTGCGGTAGTGGGCGTCTACGTCGTCGACGATGATGGACATGCCCTCGGTGCAGGCGCCTACCTGTTTGGGGGAGCGGAGGGCGAATTGCTCGGAGACCTGGTGTAGCCAGATGACGCCGTCGCCGGCGGTGAGTTCGGCGTGGTGGGCTATTCCGTTCTCGCCGTGGTTGATTTGGCCGGGTTCGAAGCCGAAGGCTTCGGTCAGGAATGTGTAGGCGGCGTCGATGTCGGTGTAGACCAGGGTGGGGATGCGGCGTTGAATGGCGGTGTTCAGCATGGCCATGTCCTCCAGGGTTTCGAGTAGTTCGTGGGTGTCGGGGGTGCGTTGGTCGGCCAGCGTGCCGGTCATGGTGGTCAGGCGTTGGCGTAGGCGGTGGCCGATGGCTAGGTTGTGGTCGAGTTGGGCGATGTGGCGGTTCATCATGGCGACCAGGTCGTAGTCCGGGTCGTCGAGTGCGGCCGACACCTCGTCCAGGCGTAGGCCGAGCTGCCGGAGCAGGTTGATCCGGTACAGCCGCTCCACGTCTTCGGACGAGTAGAGGCGGTGTCCGACTCCGCTGCGGCCGGACGGCGACAGCAGGCCGATTTCGTCGTAGTAGTGCAGCGTCCGGACCGTCAGGCCGGTCGCCGTGGCCAGGTCACCCACCTTGAGGTAGCTCGCCTTCGTCACAGTTCCGACCGTAGGACCTCACGCCGCGGGAGGTGCAAGTCTTGTTTGGTGAGACATGGTCGGTACCGAAAAGTCAGGAAACTTTGTCGGCAGCGACTCGCCATCAGACCCGGGAATCGGCAGTGGGTCGACCGCCCGACGTACGGTACAGCCTGGGCTTTTTCAGCGCTCATACACGAGAAGGGAGAGGTTCTCCATGCGTGTATCCATTCCTCGGGGTGCAGATTATCTGGCTCTCGCGACCGGTGAGTCGCGGATTCTCCGGCTGCGGTTTTCCGAGCCGCCGGCCACAGCGATCGCTCGCCTGCCGGCCTTCGAGCCTGGCTCGCCACAGCGGGTGCTGCTGCTCGGCGCGAACGGTTTCATCGGGATCAACATGTTGCGGGCACTACTGGACGACGATCGGGTGGAGGGGGTGACCGTGCTGGTGCGGGCCAAGACATCACGCGGCATTCGCGACCGAGTCCTCGCCACGGCACGCCGCTTTCACGTGACCCTGCCCAACGTGCACAAACTGGTGGTGCTCGAGGGCGACTACACGCAGCCCGATTTCGGGCTCGCCCCTGCCGACTATGGGCAGCTGCAACGCGCGATCGGTGCCGTGGTTCACGCCGCCGGGTCCACCCTGTACGCGCCATATCTGCACCACCGGGGCCAGGGATTGGTGCCGATGCTGCGGCTGATCGAGTTCTGCCTGGAAGGGCGCGTCAAACGTCTCGAGGTCATCGGCTCCGCCGCGTCTGCGGCGTTCACCCGTCGCCGGGACTTCTTCAAGTTCGATCTCTTCCACTCCGGATATCCACGGAACAAGTGGGTCACCCATCAGGTCGCGGTCGAAGCGCACCGCCGTGGCGTGCCCGTAACCATGTGCTTGGCGCCGTACGTCATGGGCGGTCCGAAGACGGATTTCCACGATCCCGGTGGCCGCTACATCGCGTACCGCATGTACAGCTACCTCCGCGAGATCGGCAAGATCTACGACTCCGACGTGCAGCTCCCCTGCGCGCCCGCCGATTGCGTCGCCGACGCCGTCGTGGAGAACCTGTTCTCCCCGGACCCCAGAACCGTTTACTACCCCTACATGCCGTTCACCGCACGCGATGCTGCCCGGCTTTTCGGATGGCAGCCGGTTCCGATGCCCGAGTTCATTGCGGCGCTGCGGCGCACATATCCGTTGAACTCGCCCGGACGGCTGCGCACGCTCCTCAAACCGTCTGCCGCGACCCAACTGCAAATCAAACGAGCGCTCATCCTGCGCACACTGCTGAACCGCCGCAACGAACAAGCCCTCCGAACCAGTGTCGAGCACCTCCTCGAGATCGGTCGGCCGGTCACGCTGCCCGGCGACATGACGCCCTCGGATGTCATCGCAGCCTGCATGCGCACCAACGCACCCCGAAGCGACAAACATCTGACGCGAGACATAACAAGCCCCGCTGAACCGCAGCCCAAATTCGTCGGCATCAGACCCTGACCAGCCTCGGGGTGAGCACCAAATGCGTTCAGACCGAGTCCGGATCTCCTTGGCGCGGGCGTCTATTCGCTGTCGAGGCGGAACGCCGGCCTCAGTCCGGGGGTAGTAGAGGGCGGCGGAGTTCGGTGACCGCGATGCGGGCGGATTCGGTGATGGCGGCGTCTACGACGGGGAGTTCCGGGTCGGCTCGGGCCGCGCGGGTGAAGACCGCTACCGCGACAGGGTATTCGTCGGGGAACTCTACGACGGCTACCTCGTTGCGGATTACGCCGATGGTTCCGGTCTTGCCTGCGACCGAGACGGTGCGGTGGGGGAAGGCGGCGGCGATGCGGTGCGGCCAGACCTGGCGGCGCATTACCGAGCGGACGAAGTCGGTTTGTTCGGGGGACAGCACCCGGCCGGCCCACAGGGCGCGTAGGAGGCGGGTCATTTCCTCCGGCGTTGTCGCGCTGGTGTAGGACGGGTCGTAGGCGGAGACCGACCAGGCCTCGTCGTTCTCCGCGAGGGTCGCGAATGCCTCTGCGGTGGTGTGGGTGTCGGTGTCGCGGACCAGGCTGCGGTGCAGGTCCGCGGTGCCGCCCACGATCCGGGTGCGGGTGAGTCCGAGGTCGTTCAGTAGTTCCTCGACCGGGCCGAGGCCGGTCTCGCCGAGCAGCACGTCGGCCGCGGCGTTGTCGGAGACCGTCATCATCGAGGTCGCCAGGTCCCGCAGGCTCATGGTCACCGGGTCGCGCAGGACGGCGATGCCGGTCGGTCCGGGCGTGCAGTCGGCCGGGAGCACGGTGAGCCGCGCGGTGGGATCGATCCGGCCGGCGTCGACGTGCCGGCAGAACGCGACCAGCAGCGCCAGCTTGTACACCGACGCGATGACCACCCGCTCGTCACCACCCACCGAGATCTCGGCGGCGGAGGTCTCGGCGGCGGAGTCGTCGCAGCGGCGGGCGTGCAGCCAGCCGGTGCACCCCGCGTCGGCGAAGACCGCGCGGATCCGGTCCGCGGCGCTCACCGCAGCCGCTCCCGGAACAGCACCCCGTCGACGGCGTCGGCGTGCGCGTCGGCGCCGGGCCGGTGGACGACGCGCACGCGCAGCGCCAATGCCTGCGGCGCCAGGCGTATCCAGGTCACCCCCGGGGTATCGGCGGGCGGAATCGCGGTGAGCCCGAAGCTTGTTCCCGCGGCGGTCGCGGCGAGTACGGCGCGGTCGTCGGGCGCCGGCACGGTCGGTGCGTCCAGGCCCCGCTCGCGCAGCAGATCCAGCAGGGTGTCGACGGCGGGCGGGTTGGTGGCGCGCGGCGGGCAGGCGAAACTCAGGCCGGCGAGCATCGGGAAGCCCGGCCGCTCGGCGGCGGCACTGCGATGGTCGGCCGGAACCACGAGCCACCTCGGCACCTTGACGACCGGCCGGGCCTCGACGCCGTCGACGAGCGCGGGATGCTCGATCACCGCGACGTCGCACAGTCCGGCCCGCACGTCGGCGACCAGGTCGACGGTCGTGCCCACCGTTGTGGCTACCGTCGCATCCTCGGCAACGGTCGTGCGCAGCGCGCCCACGCAGGCCGTGACCATCCGGTCGGGCAGCGCCGCGGTCGCTCCCCAGTGCACGGTGCCACGCGAGTTCGCGATGCGGTGGGACTCGGCGAGCAGGCGCTCGGCATCGTCGACCAGCAGCCGCGCCCGGGGAAGCAGTTGCAGCCCGGCCGAGGTGAGTACGGCGCCGTGGCGGGTGCGGTGGATGAGATCGATGCCGAGATGCCGTTCCAGGCGGCGAAGTCCCTGCGACAGCGGCGGCTGGGTCATGTCGAGCGCGGCCGCCGCCCTGCCGAAATGTCTCTCGTCCGCGACGGAGACGAAGAAGCGGAGGTGGCGGATCAGATCCATGCGGTCATTGAACCAGCGGTCCGGCGGGCCACCGGCACGCTGCCCGCGCGCGGTCGGTGCCGGAGCCGAACCGTTCGGCGAACCAGCGGCGATATCGAATTCGACTCGCACACGCCCGGGTCGGATATTGGCGGCGGCCGCCGCATCGGTGGTGGGCTGCGGCGGTGATCTCATCAACAGCAACACTTCG
Source organism: Nocardia sp. BMG51109 (assembly GCF_000526215.1). Lineage (NCBI taxonomy): Bacteria > Bacillati > Actinomycetota > Actinomycetes > Mycobacteriales > Nocardiaceae > Nocardia > Nocardia sp. BMG51109. Next base: position 1,998,196 of record NZ_JAFQ01000004.1, on the reverse strand, counting down.
GGTTTCGCGCGGCCGCCGGGTCGTCGTCGCGACGATGGCCGCGCTGTCGCTCGTCGCCGCGGGCTGCGGTTCGGATACGGAACCCGCGACGGCGAAGGCGCCGGCCGATGCGGGCCGGGCCTTCGCCGATCTGGAGACGCAGCACACGGCGCGACTGGGCGTCTACGCGGTCGATACCGGCACCGGCCGCACCGCGGTCCATCGCGACGGTGAGCGGTTCCCGGTCGCGTCCACGTTCAAGGGGCTCGCGTGCGGCGTTCTGCTGCGCGACCATCCGCTGTCGACGGGCTACTTCGACCAGGTGATCCGTTATCCCGCAACCGATCTCGTCGATGCCTCGCCGGTGACCCAGAAGCGCGTCGACACCGGCATGACCGTCGCCGAGCTGTGCCACGCCGCGATCACCGCGTCCGACAACACCGCGGGCAACCAGCTGCTGAAGCTGCTCGGTGGTCCGGCGGGCTTCACCGCGTCCCTGCGCTCCCTCGGCGACACCGTCACGCGCCTGGACCGCTGGGAAACCGAGCTGAACACCGCGATTCCCGGCGACGAGCGGGATACCACCACGCCCGCGGCCCTCGCCGCCGACTACCGGCTCCTCGTTCTCGGCGACGTCCTCGGCGAATCCGAACGGGCGCAGCTGAAGTCGTGGCTCGTCGACAACACGACCGGCGGTGCGCGGATCCGCGCCGGACTGCCCGCGGGCTGGATCGTCGGGGACAAGACCGGCAGCCCCGCGTACGGCGGCGCCCTCGACGTCGCCATCGCGTGGCCGCCGGATCGCGCGCCACTGGTCATCGCGGTGCTGAGCGGGAAGTCCGAACCGACGGCCGCCGCGGACAACCCGCTGGTCGCCGAGGCCACCCGTGCGGCGGTCCGGGAACTCGGCTGAGTCGCACGAACATCGCTGCCGCCGTTCGGTGCCGGGTGGCTCTCCCGTCTGATTGTCACGTTGTGTGGGGTGTAAGCCGTGTGGTGGCGGCGGAAGTGGTCTGCGCTGCTGTCGGGGGCTCGGTCGAGTCGCGCGAAGATCGTGGTAGCCGTTCGGTGCCGAGCCACCTCTCCCCGGACCGATCGTCACGTTGCGCAAGATGAGCCGCGCGGCGGTGACGGTGACGAGAACCGGGTAGGTTGCGAGATTTGCTGGTCGTCCGGGTAGCCCGCGCCCCGGGATCGTCCGCCGAACCGGCGCGGACATGGTTGCCGCGTTTCGTCTGTGACCGGATGCCACGCGAGCGGGCCTGCGGGCGATGCCGGCGGCGTGCCCCTGGTTTCAGCGGGTCGTCTCGATGATTTCACCCTGCTAGGTTCAGAACGATTTTGTCGGGTGGAGGAGCGGCGGGGAGTCATGACGGATCCGGTGGTGCAGGTCGACGTTGTTGCGCTTCGTATGCTGGCGGCGAAGTTGGCGATCCACGCGGCGCAGGCCAAGGGATTGACTCCCGCCGAGTCCGGGCAGGAGGCCGTGGCAGCGGTGCCCGGTTCGGCGATGGCCGCGGCCGCGGCGGGGCTGGTCGACCCGATCACCCGCGCCTACGGATCGATCGCGGCGACCTTGCAGAACCTGTCCGAGACCGCGGGCGGTTCCGCGGCCGACTATGAGGCCGTCGACAAGGCATTCGCCGTGGCCCTCGCCCGCTATGAGCGGGGCGCGCAGTGACCCTGACGGTGTCTCGGATCCGGGCCGGCGATCCGGACCGGTTCGCGACGGCGGCGACGCAGCTGACCCAACTGAATCAGAAGTTCATCACCACCATCGCCGATGTGAACTCCGATTTCGATACCGCGCTGGAGAACTGGCACGGTGCGGGCGCGTCGAAGGCGTCCATCCGCAAGACCGGCGACACGGTGGCCGCCACCCACATCTCGACCGCGGTGGCCGACCAGGTCGACGCCCTCAACGACGCCGCGGCCGCCCTGGGCGCGGCCCGCAAGGTGGTGGTCGATACCGCCGACGCCGCGATCGCCGACGGCTGCACCGTGTCCGAGGACGGGCACGTGAGCGCCCCCGATTTGGGCGGCGGATTCTGGCAGCCGCTCGCCGACGACGCGGCCGAGACCTACGAGGCGAAACTGCGGCCCGCGCTCATCGGCTTCAACGAACTCGACGTCCTCTACGCGTCGAAGCTCACCGCCGCCAACGAGGCGCTGGCGGCACTGGTCAAGGATCCCTCGGGCGGCGCGCTGTCGGACCGGGTGCAGCAGATCATCGACGGCACAGCGCAATTGCCGGAGGATCCGAAGGCCTTCGCCGCGTTCTGGGATTCGCTGACACCGGCGGAGAAGGACGCCCTGTTCGCCGACGATCCGGCCATCGGCAACCGGGACGGGATGCCGGCGATCGACCGCGACCACTACAACCGGATCAGGCTCGCCGACGAGCTGGCCCGTGCCCGTTCGGGCAGTGATCCCAGGCTGGCCGACAACCTGCGGGACCTCGAGGCGATCGAGCGGACGCTGAATCAGGACCCCAACCGGATGCTGCTGGTGCTCGACACGCTGTCGGGACGCCAGCCGCATGCCGCAGTCTCGGTCGGCAATCCGGATGTCGCCGACCACATCTCGGTCACCGCCCCCGGCGTGGACACCACCGTGAGCGATTCGCTGGAGGGCATGACCAGCGAGGCCGACGCGCTGCGGCGGACGGCGATGACACAGCTCGACAAGGCCGGCCGGGGGGACGAAACGGTCGCGACCGTCGTCTGGATCGGTGCGGATCTGCCGCAGCCCAAGGCTTCCGGTCCCGGGGGCGAGGTCCAGATGGCCAGTCCCGCACTGGCGTTGGCGGGTTCGGAGAAGTTGTCGTCGTTCTACGACGGCCTGGCGGCATCCCACGACGGCGGCACCGATCCGCATCTCACCGCGGTCGGGCATTCGTACGGATCCACGATGACCGGAATCGCCATGCAGCGCCAGGATTACGACGCGGTCGACGATCTCGTGGTCTATGGATCCCCCGGGGTCGGGGTTCCGTCCAACAGTGGCGCCGCCGAGGCCCTGCACCTGGATCCCGGTCACGCCTATCAGATGACCGCCCACAGCGACCCGGTCGCTCAGCTCAACACCTTCGGGATCAGCCCGGGATACCTTTCCGACTTCAAGGACATGTCCACCCAGTCGACCACCACCCCCGACGGGGTGGAACGCGACGGAGCCACGGGTCATGCCGAATACGCCCGCAACGGCGACAACGGTCAGCTCCGCACCTCCGGTTACAACACCGCTGTCGTCGTCGCCGGTCTGCCCGACCAGGTCATCGAGGGCGACTCCGGCGGTGAGGTCGTCCTGAAGGACATCTTGACCGGGCGGATCATCCCGCATTGATCCGTTCCCGACTCGCGACCCTGGCCCTGACCGTTGCGCTGCCCCTGACAGGATGTGGTGACATGCACGCCGACTCCGCCGGCCCCTCCGGCGAGGGCGAAACCACCCGCGCCGCACAGCGACTCACCGAACTGCCTTCCCTGGAAGCGACCCAGGCGCAACTGACGTCGGTGGTCGAACAGCTCGGCGCCTACATCGCCACGCTGGTGCCCGGCATCCAGTGGCGATGGAACCGCGAGCAGAGCCGGAGCGGCTGCGCCCGGCCGTACGACCGCACCGGCGGAGCGAACCTGTACCTGCGGAACTACCTGGGCGACAAGCCGATTCCCGCCGAGGTATGGCCGCGGGTCGTCGACCGCGCCCGGGAACTGGCGGCCACGCTCGGAGCGACCGGTGCCCAGACCTTCCGAGATGACCCGGGCAACAAGGACGCCCGCTTCTACAGCCCGGAAGGCACCGCGATCAGTCTCGGCTACCAGGTCAATACCGTCATCGCGGCCGATACCGGCTGTCGGCTTCCCGCCGGGGGCGCGACATCACCGCCCGCGACCCGATGACTCCCGTGAGCAACGATATGGATCCGAACGTGGCACTGAGAGAGATGATGCGCGCGGCCGCGCGCACGGATGCGGCCGTGGCGCAGATCCGCGGCCAGGGGCAATCCGGTGGTGGCCGGGTACGGGTCGAGGTCGACGCCACGGGCACCATCACGAAACTGGATATCGCCGAATCGCCGCACCCGATCGCCGTGGGCGACCTGCCTGCCCTGATCATCGAGGCCCAGCGCCTGGCCTGCGCCCAGGCCCGGGAATCGGCCGAGGAGCTGCGCCGCGACCTCAGCGACAGCCCCGAGGCACAGGCGATGATCCGCGAATTCCACCGGCGGCCCGCGCCCGATCCTTCGCAGGTCCCGTCCGAATTCGGCGCCACCGAATTCGATTACCTCGACGACGCTGTCTGGGAACCGGCGTGGCGCCGGTCCTGGGAGGAATGAGCGGGGCTGTCCGCGACCGAGGGCGACCCTGTCCGGTCGCCCGCACAGCGGTGTTGCTCGACAACCCCGCACCCGCACTCGAGTAACGTTCTTGCGCGGGCCCGGCACTGCGGTGGCGGCGCCGACCGGTTTCGACAGCCGAAAGGGACGGGTGTGACAGGTGCGCGGATGGTCGGGCTGTTCGCCGGAATCGGTGGACTGGAGCTCGGCTTGGGCGCGCACGGCTGGCGGACCGACCTGCTGTGTGAGATCGATCCCGGGGCGGGGGCGGTGCTGTCGGCGCGCTTTCCCGAGACCGAACTGCATGCCGATGTGACGCGGCTGCGGGCGCTGCCGGCGGGCACGGAACTCGTCGCCGCCGGATTTCCCTGCCAGGACCTGTCGCAGGCCGGGCGCACCGCCGGAATCTCGGGTGCGCGTTCGGGTCTGGTGGGTGAGGTGTTCCGGCTGGTGCGGCGCAAGCGCGGGCCGCGCTGGCTGCTCATCGAGAACGTGCCGTTCATGCTGCAACTCGACCGGGGGCAGGCGATGCGGCACATCACCGAGGCGCTGGAGCAACTCGGCTACACCTGGGCGTATCGGGTGGTGGACGCCCGCGCCTTCGGCCTGCCGCAGCGGCGGCAGCGAGTCCTGATGCTGGCGTCGCGCACCGAGGATCCGCGGCCGGTGCTGTTCGGCACCGACGCCGGCCCCCGCACGATCGGCGATCCCGACGCCGATCCGTGCGGCTTCTACTGGACCGAGGGGGTGCGCGGGCTCGGCTGGGCCGTGAACGCGGTGCCGACGCTGAAGGGCGGATCGGGCCTGGGTATCGCGAGCCCGCCCGCGGTGCGCCTGCCGTCCGGCGAGATCGTGACGCCGGGGATTACCGATGTCGAACGCCTGCAAGGCTTTTCGCCCGGATGGACGGAACCGGCGCCGGCCGCGCCCGGGGTCCGGCAGGGACATCGCTGGAAACTGGTCGGCAATGCGGTGAGCGTGCGGATGGCGTCGTGGGTGGGCGGCCGGCTGGCCGACCCCGCGGTCGATATCGTTCCCGACGACCTGCCGCTGCCTGCCGATCGCTGGCCGGCGGCGGCCTGGGGCCGGGCCGGGATCCGCCATCGGGTGGGCGTGTCCACCTGGCCCCTGCACGAGCCGTACGAGGATCTGCGCTGGTTCCTGGAGGACGCCCGGCTGCTGTCGGCCCGGGCCACCGCCGGGTTCCTGCGCCGCGCCGCCCGCGGCAACCTGCGTTTCCCGCCCGGCTTCCTGACCGACGTCGAGAAGCACCTGGTTCGCATGGGAGGTTTCCCCCAGGAGGCGGCATGAGGTCGAATGGCGGAGTGAGAAGCAGGCCCCGCCCATACCGTCCGCCGCGCCGCTGTCCAGTGTGCAGCTGTCCGGTGTGCAGCCGTCCGCTGTGTCGCGGAGCTACGCCGTGACCGCGGGCCGCCCCGGCACCGACGCGCGGACCAGCGCCCGGATGTCCCGGCAGCGCCGCGTGGGCACCGCGCCGGAGACCGCGCTGCGCAAGGAACTGCACCGGCGCGGCTGCCGGTTCTTCGTCGACCGAGCGCCGCTGAAGGGTCTGCGCCGCCGCGCCGATCTGGTCTTCCCGCGCCGCAGGGTCGCCGTCTACGTGGACGGATGTTTCTGGCACTGCTGTCCGGAGCACGCCACCTATCCGAAGAACAACGGGCAGTGGTGGGCCGACAAGCTGGCCGGGAACGTCGCGCGCGACCGCGACACCGATGCCCGGCTGGCCGCCGCCGGCTGGCTGGTGGTGCGGGTGTGGGAGCACGAGCCCGCCGAGGTGGCCGCCGACCGAGTGCAGGAAGCGCTCGCCGGGCGATAGGCCATCATGGAGAGGGAACCACGGCAACCAGCTGACCAGTCTGTACTCGGGCCGGGGACGCGACGAAACGAGAGCCGTGACGAAGCGAGAGCTGTGACGAAGCGAGAGCGATGACGCCGAGCGATCATCAGCGTGCGGCGGCGGCCGTGCTCGAGCGGGATCCGCAGCCGGTGAGCCGGCGACCGCGGATCCTGCGCTGGTGCGTGGCCGCGGCCGTCGCGGTGGCCGGTATCTGTTATTCCTCGTGGGTTCTCGAGTTCGTGCTGCCAATAGGACTGAATCCGGTCGACTCGTTCCTCAGTGAACTCGATGCCGACGGCAAGCCCTACGGCTGGGTGTTCTCCACCGGCGACACGGTCGCGGGCAGCCTGGCGCTGGCCGCCGCGGTCGGTGGGCTGTGCGCGTTCCGGCGGCGTCGGCTGTCGACCGCGGCGTGGATAGCCCTGGGCTGTTTCGGCGCGTCGACTATCGCGGACGCGCAATGGCCGATCCAGCCCTGTCCGGGCGGCTGTGACAACGGCCTGTTTCCGCAGTTGCACCAGGTACACGCGCTGACCAGCACGCTCGCCGTGACGTCGATCTTCGCGGCGATGGTCCTGTTCGGCCTGGCCGCGTTCCGGTACCGCTGCCGGCCGGTCGTGCGGCATGCCGGGCTGTGGATCCCGCTGCTCGGGGCGGCGGCCACCGTGTGGATGATGATCGCCGACAACCTGTCGGGTGACTACGCGCTCGGGATCGCCCAGCGCATTCAGGTGGGGTCGATGTCGCTGTGGCTGGTGGTGCTGGCCGTGCAGATCGTCGTGGCGGAGCGGGCGGTCAGCGGCGGCGCTCGCGCACGGCCACCAGCGAGCGCGGGGCCGCCGACGCGACCGCCCCGGATATCGCCATGGCGGCCAGGATGGCCAGAGCCGCGGCCCCGACGGCTGTTTCGATAACGATGTTCATGACTCCACGGTGGCACCGCCGTCTGGCCGGTATCCGTGCGCAGTATGGGGAAATCCTGAGAATTACCGGACGGTCACGGTGACCGACGCCTCCTGCGTGCGTGCCGGGAGTTTCCCGGTGTCGATCGCGAGGATCTCGCCGCTGTCCTGGAGCCCGTTCGGCAGCGTCTTCGGGCGCAGGCCGAACGGTGGCCGGTCGCCGCTGCTGCCCGCGAGGCCGAAATCGCTGTCGTTGGCCACGTAGAGCGTCTTGCCGCCGTCGGCGGTGGCGACGCCCTCGATCTTGTCGTGGCCGAAGAAGCCGCCGTCGGCCGCGAGCCCGGCGACCACACCCGCCAGGTCGAGATTCGAGCGCTTGGTCACCGGGGTGATCCCGGCCCGGCGCAGGGCCGCCGTGCCGTCGGCGGTGGGCACGGCGCCGACGGAGGTCTCCAGCGGCTTGTCATCGATCAGCAGTCCGAGGTTCGGGTCGTAGCGGGCGCCGGGTACGGCCGCGCGCGGGCCGACATCGGTGGCTCCGGCGAGGTCGATGGTCCACAACTTCTTGTTCGCCTTCGGGGCGAGCTCGCCGTCGCGCTCGTCGACCAGGAACGTGGTGTCGTCGAGCGCGGTGATCTCCGAGACGGCCAGCTTGCTCTTCGGATCCTCCAGCGGATACACGAATTCCGCGACCGCCTTCGAGGCCAGGTCGACGGTCACGATGCGGGTCATCGGAACTTCTCGGGCCGAGCCGAGCCCCGGTGTCTGCAAGCCGCTCTGGACGATCCCGACCAGCTTCGAGCCGTCCGGCGTGACCGTCAGTCCCTCCATGCCCTGGTTGGGCGTGCGCAGCGACAGTTCCTTCGGCAGGCCGCTGCCCGGCGCGAGCCGCTCGATCTCGGTTCCGGCGGCATCGAGGTGGACCAGGAACGGGCCGTACTCGTCGGAGACCCAGAACGTTCCGTCGGGCAACGCCACCAGGCCCTCCGGGTCCAGGCCGTGATCGGTCGGCGGCAGCGCGGCGCCGTCCAGGCCGCGGATCGTCTCCCCGGTGGTCGCGGCCGTATCTACCAGGCCGTTGAACGGGACGCCCGCGCGATTCTTCAGATCGATGGCCGACTTCAGCACCGCGCGGGCGCCGGTCAGCTGGAACCGGCCGATCTTGGGCACGTAATCCGGTGTCGGCGTGAGCTTCTCGTTCTTGTCCGGGCCGTCCACGTTGGGGCCGCGGTCGGTCAGGCCGTAGAACTCGCCGGGTGAGCCGGGTACCGGGGTGAGCGCGGAGCCGAATCCGCTGCCCTGCACCGTCGTTCCGCCGAACTGCCCGAGCGGCGGGATGTCGGTGGTGTAGAGGCGCATCGCGTCGGTGGTCGTGACGTGGAGCGTGTCCGAGCCGGTGAAGCCCTGGTCCGGAATGTAGGTCACCGTGCCGCCGGCGCGGCGCTCGAGACGTCCGTGTTCGGGGTCGGCGATCGCGACCGCGGCGCTGCCGCCCGCGCGGGCGAGCAGATCGTCCATGGAGATCGCCAGCGGCCGATCCTTGCCGGTGGTCAGGTCGTCCGGGGTGTTGCCGGACGAGCAGGCGGTGACGGCGACGGCGCACAGGGCGGCCGCCAGCGTCACGGATCGGAGGGTGCGGCTGGTACTCACCCATGTTGCCTACAGTGTGCGGGCAACGCCCGAGCGACGATCGTTTGAACAGTTGTGTCCGGGAGGCCGGTTCAGGGGGCGGCGCGGCGCCACCGCCGTGAGTAAGGTCGCACTCGTGACCAGCAACGCACCGGAGCTCGGCGAGCACCTGTCCCTGCTCGACACCGTCGAGGCGGCCGACCGGCGGCTGTTCGACGCGCTGGCCGACCTGAACGACGGCGACGTGGCCGAGCCCTCGCTGTGCGCCGGCTGGACCCGCGGCCACGTCCTGACACACCTGGCGCGCAATGCCGACGGGCTGGTGAATCTGCTGCTGTGGGCGCGCACCGGCATCGAAACCGCGCAGTACGCCAGCGATTTCCTGCGTGACTCGGATATCGCGAGGGGAGCGCCGCGGCCGATCGGCGAGCAGATCGAGGATCTGCGCGCCGCCTCCGAGCGCTGGCTCGCCCTGGCGCGCGCCATGCCCGCCGAGCGCTGGCCCACGCCCGTGCGTACCCGCGGTGGAAAGGACGTGCCGGCCACCATGATTCCGTGGCTGCGGCTGCGCGAGGTGGAGATCCACCGTGTCGATCTGGCGATCGGCTACCGGCCGGCGGACTGGCCCGCGGAATTCGTCGCGCGCCTGTTGCCCGAGGTGATCGCGGGCTTCGACAGCGCCGCGGAGCCGTCGGCCTCCGATCCGGACGAGACCGGGGCCAGTTTCACGATCAGCACCACCGACACCGGTTACACCGCCACCGTCGGGCCGGCGCCGACCACGGTCGTCGGTGGCCCCGCCGCGCAGGTGCTCGCCTGGCTCATCGGCCGCTCCGACGGCACCGATCTGACCGGCGACCGTCCCGACCTGCCTGCCTGGTTGTAGGCGGTACTCCCGGGGTCGGCGGGGTCAGAGTTTCCGCTCGGCCGCGTAGTCGAATTCGCGCACGTCGGCGGCGACGATCAGGGCGGACAGATCCGCGCCGGGCCCGTCGCCGCGGAACGCCTCGACGGCCGCGCGGGAGGTCCAGCGCTCGTAGACGGTGACGCGATCGGATTCGACCAGGTCCGCGCCGAGGCTGTAGTCCAGGCAGCCCGCGGTCGCCCGCGCCGCCTCGACCACCGCGCGGCAGCTGTCGAGATAGCGGGCGCGGTCGGTGACGCGGAGGTATCCGGCGATGATCAGCACAGCGCGCAGTGTAGGCCGGACCGGGCACGAGGCCCCGAAAATCTGTGGCGGCGGCCCCGCTCGTGCTGGCACTCTGGATGACCGGACCCCGGCGCGAGCTGCGAGCGCCCCGCTGCGTGGGCCCGCGAACAATCTCGCGCGAGACGATTAGGGGGGAAGCTGTGTCCGTTGCTCTGGCGGGAGCCTCGTCCGATACGGAGGCCGACAGTACCGGATCGATTGTCCCCGTCGATGATTCGCGTCCCGGTCCGCTGCGGCGGCTCTGGCCCGATATCCGGCCGTACCGGCGCGCGCTGTACACCGGCGCGGTGCTGTCGGCGCTGGGGATGGTCTCCGATCTGCTGCTGCCGGTGCTGACCGCGCGGATCGTCGACGGTCCCATCTCCCGGCGCGACTTCGGCGCGATCTGGTCGCCGCTGGTGCTGGTGATCGTGCTGTCGGTGTTCAGCACGGCGGCGTCGTGGCTGCGCCGCTGGATCATCGCGAAACCGGCCGCGCAGTTGGAGGTCCACCTGCGCGCCAAGCTGTTCCGGCGGTTGCAGATCCTCTCGGTCGGCGTGCACGACGGCCTGGAATCGGGCCAGCTGACCTCGCGCGCCATCACCGACATGTCGACGCTGCGCCGGTTCTTCGCCTTCGTGGCGCCGTCGCTGGTCGCGCTGACGGTGACGCTCGTGGCCGGTGTGCTGATCCTGTTCGGATTCGCGTGGCAGATCGGCCTGGTCGAGTTGCTCATCGCCGTGCCGCTGGTGCTGCTGGCCCTGCGGTTCGAGCAGGAGTACGGTCGCGCGTCGCGGCGTGCCCAGGACCAGTCGGGCGATCTGGCCACCACGGTGGAGGAGTCGGCACAGGGCATCCGGGTGCTGAAGGCGTTCGGCCGCGGCCCGTGGTTCGGCCGGCGGTTCGAGTGGCAGGCCCGGGATCTGCAGCGCTTGGAGCTGGTCAAAGTGGGGCTGGCCGCGCGGCTGTGGACGGCGTTGAACACCTTGGCGGGCTTGGGGATCGCGGCCGCGCTCGCGATCGGCTGCTACCTGCTGACGGTGAACGCGATGACGCTGGGCACGCTGATCGCGGGCATCACGCTGGTCACCTATCTGCAGTGGCCGATCATCGGCCTGGGCTTCCTGCTGGCGGAGTCGAATCAGGCCCGCACCGCGGCGGAGCGGTACTGGGAGATCATCGACACCCCGGTGGAGATCACCGATCCCGTGCATCCGGCGCCGGTGCCCCGGCCGCTGCGCGGCGAACTGCGGTTCGAGAGCGTGCGTTTCCGGTTCCCGGACGCCGAACGCGATCTGCTGCACGATATTTCGCTGCGGATCCGGCCGGGGGAGACGGTCGCGGTGGTCGGCGCGACCGGTAGCGGGAAGTCGGCGCTGCTGGGTCTGGTTCCGCGGCTGTTCGACGTCTCGGGGGGCTTGGGCGGCTCGGACGTCACGGACGTCTCGGACGGCTCGGTCACCATCGACGGCGTCGACATCCGCTCGCTGCGGCTGACCGACCTGCGCGCGATCGTGTCGGTCGCCTTCGAGGATCCGGTGCTGTTCTCGGCGAGCGTGCGGGAGAACATCACGCTCGGCTATCCGGACGCGACCACGGAGCAGGTGCGCGCCGCGCTCGAGGTCGCCTGCGCGACGCAATTCGTCGACGACCTTCCGTGGGGCCTGCGCACCCGCATCGGTGAGCAGGGTTTGAGCCTGTCCGGTGGGCAGCGCCAGCGCCTGGCCCTGGCCCGGGCGGTGCTGGATCGGCAGCGGCATACGGGAGGTCATCTGGTGGTGCTGGACGATCCGCTGTCGGCGCTCGACGTCACCACCGAGGAGCTGGTGCAGGCGCGGCTGCACGCGGCGCTGGACGGCGCCACGGTGCTGCTGGTCGCCCATCGTCCGTCCACGGCCGCCTGGGCCGACCGCGTCGCGGTGCTGGACGGCGGCCGCATCATCGCCGACGGCCCGCACGAGCGACTGCTGGAGACCTGCCCGCGCTATCGCGAACTGATGGGAGGTGAGGTCGATGCCGAGCCGGCCGCGCACGGTGGCTGAACCGAACCTCGGACCGGCCCGCCGCGCCGTTCGCCGAGGGTTCGACGATCCGATACGAAGGAGGTGACAACATGCCGGAAGATACTGCCGTGCAACCGAATACCGAGCGCGGTCCGGAGTCCTCGCCGGCCCGCTCCGCCACCTCGGTGGCCGATGCGAAAACACCGCCTTCGCTCGACTCCGAGGCCGAGTGGCGCGGGGTCGCCTCGGAGGACACCGAGGCGACCGATGAGGTGAATCTGGCGCTGGCGGCGCGGCAGCGGCGGCTGCTGTGGTCGCTGGTGCGGCCGTACCGGTTGTGGGCGCTGGCCGCGCTGGCGCTGGTGCTGGTGGACAACGCGGCCATGGTGTCGGCGCCGCTGTTCGTCGCGCACGGGCTCGATGCCGGTGTGCGCCCGGCGATGTCGGGCGACTGGGTGCCGCTGGCGCTCGCGGTCGGCGGGGCGGCCGGCTGCGCGCTGCTGGGCGGCGTCACCACCTTCCTGTTCGTGCGCATCACCGGGCGGCTGAGCCAGCAGATCCTGTTCGATCTGCGGATGCGGGTGTTCACGCAGGCGCAGCGGCTGTCGATCGAGTTCCACGAGAACTACACCTCCGGCAAGATCGTCGCCCGGCTCACCAGCGATCTGGAATCCCTCGACGATCTGCTCGAGCGCGCCCTCAACGACGCCCTGAGCGCGGTGCTGTCGGTGGCGACCATCGCGGTGATCCTGCTGTGGCTGGACATCCCGCTGGCGCTGGTGGTGCTGGCCGGATTCGTCCCGCTGCTCTACGTGACCCGCTGGGCGCAGCGGCGGCAGCGCGCGGGGTACCGGCGCACCCGCAGCACCATCGCGAAGGTGGTGGTCCACTTCGTGGAGGTGATGGGCGGGATCCGTGCGGTGCAGGCATTCCGCCGTGAAGACCGCAACGCGACCATCCTGGCGACCGAGGACGCCGAATACCGCGAGGCCAACGCGGGAGCGCTGCGCGGCATGGCCTCCTATATCGGCCTGGTGCGCCTGATCAGCAATGGGACCACCGTGGTGATCCTGCTGGTCGGCGCGTGGCGGGTCATTCACGGCCACATCGAGATCGGCGTGCTGGCGGCGTTCCTGCTGTATCTGCGGCAGTTCTACGGACCGCTGGACGAACTGGCCCAGGTATTCAACTCCTATCAGTCCGCGGCCGCGGCGCTGGAGCGAATCTCCGGAGTTCTGGAGGAACGTCCCACGGTGCCGGAACCGCGGGCGCCGAAACCGATCGGCCGGGCGCGTGGTGAATTGCGGCTGGAAGACGTTCAATTCGAGTACCCGGAACGAAAAACTCAGGAGGGCGACGAAAGGCCGGAAAAACCGGGGACAACTTCGGTGCTGCCGCAATTCTCGCTGGATATTCCGGCGGGGCAGGTGGTCGCGCTGGTCGGTGCCACCGGTGCGGGCAAATCGACGCTCGCCAAACTCGTCGCGCGTTTCTACGATCCGACCGCCGGCATCGTCCGGCTGGACGGGGTGGATCTGCGGGAGGTATCCGATGTTGAGCTGCGCGCCAATATCGCCATGGTGACGCAGGAGTCGTATCTGTTCTCCGGTTCGGTGGCCGACAATATCCGGCTCGGCCGACCCGACGCGGCGGAGACGGAGGTGCATGCCGCGGCCCGGTCCGTCGGGCTGTACGACTTCGTGATGTCGCTGCCGGAGGGTTTCGACACCGATGTGCGCAAGCGCGGCGGGCGGCTGTCCGCCGGGCAGCGGCAGCTGGTCGCCTTCGCCCGGGTGTTCCTGGCCGATCCGGCGGTGATCGTGCTCGACGAGGCCACCTCGAGCCTGGACATCCCCGGTGAGCGCCAGGTGCAGCACGCGCTGGAGACGGTGCTGCGCGATCGCACGGCCGTGATCATCGCGCACCGCCTGTCCACCGTCGCCATCGCCGATCGGGTGCTGGTGCTGGCGGCCGGTCGCATCGTCGAGGACGGTTCCCCCGCCGAATTGGCCGCCGCCACCGGACGTTTCGCGTCGTTGCACCGGGCCTGGCAGGAGTCGCTGGTGTGAGGTCCGGCGCCGCGGCCCGACGGGTCGCGACGGTACCGGCGTCCGGACCGGACACGCGAGGTCGCGGCCGTGCGGCGGTTTCCGAATGGTTGCCGAGGTGCGGGGCGACCGACGGTAGGGGGCGCGGCACGCGGGGCTCCGAAGCACTACGGCGCGCGGGCGCGAGAGGGCGCGTCGCTTACGGTAGAGACGTGAGCGAGGCAGCCCAGGGCAACCCGACGGCCCCCGAGAACGCCGCGAGCGTGGACACGGCAGCGGCGGTGTCGCGCTGGCCGGCGATGCTCACCTGGCGATCGCACAACGCGTCGCGCATGGAGTCGGTGCGGGTGATCGTCAACGGCAACCGGGTCCGCGCCTCGGGCCGGATCATCGCGGGCGAATGCACCGACCACCCCGCCTTCAGCGCCTCCTACGACCTGGTCACCGACGAGATCGGGGTGACCAGGCGGCTGTCGCTGCGCAGCACCGTGGCGGCGGGGGAGCAGCACGCCTCGATCGCGCGCGACGAGGAGAACTACTGGCTGATCGATGCCGGCGGCACGCACGTCCGGTCCACCTTCGGCGGCGCCCTGGACGTCGACGTGGTGCTGAGCCCCTTCTTCAACACGCTGCCGATCCGCCGCTACGGCCTGGCCCAGGCGGCCGGCGACATCCAGGTCCCCGTGGTCTACGTCCGCCTGCCCGACCTGCTGGTGCAGGAGGCGAGCCTGACCTACTCCAGCGGCGCCGACGGCATCCACGTCCTGTCCCCGGTCTCCAGCGCGACCGTCACCGTGGATCCGGACGGATTCCTGCTCGACTATCCGGGCCTGGCCGCGCGGATCTGAGCGGCGTTCCGCCGGGTGCCGGAGTGTGTTGTGAGTACTCCGTTGGACGTGCTCACCGGCGGCATGAGCACTACGTGCCGGTCGGCGTCGGACAGGCAGGCCGAGTGAATCCCACGGCGGGCCAACGCTCAATCAGGCGCCCAGTTCGCGGATCACGCCGCCGCGCTGCCCGGCCTCATGCAGTTTCTCCAGCCAGTCGTGGTCGCCCGGGCGGATTCCGGTGATGTCCCAGCGTTCCAGGGTGTCGTAGCGGTCGCGCTCGCTGTAGCCGGCGTCGATCAGTGCGCCGAGGGCGCCGTCGGCGGCCAGGGTGTCGCGCGCGTCGGTGAGCAGGCGCAGGGCGTCGTCGAGGGCGTCGCGCAGGGCGTCGGCGTTCGGTTCGCAGATGGCGCGCACCAGGCCGGGGGCGGTGGCGGCGACCCGGGTGCCGTCGCGGAACGAGCCCGCGGCCAGTCCCAGCGCCAGGTCGCCGCCGGCCGCCCCGGCCACCGCCAGCGCCTCGGCCAGCACGTGCGGCAGGTGCGACACGCGGGCCACCGCGCGGTCGTGTTCGGCGGCGACCACCGGCACGAGATAGGAGCCGCAGTCGAGGGCCAGCCGCGCCACCCGTGTCCACGGCTCGGCCCGGGTGCCGGTGTCGACGCCGATCGCCCAGGCCGCGCCGCGGAACAGCTCGGAAGTCGATGCCGCCCAACCGGATTCGGCGGTACCGGCCATCGGGTGCCCGCCCACGTAGTGCGCGCCCAGCTCGTGCCGGTGCACGGCCGTGGCCACCGGCGCCTTGACGCTCACCACGTCGGTGAGCGGGCAGCCGGGCGCGAACAGCGCCACGTCGGACAGGATCGCGTCGAGGGCCGGCATCGGGACGCCCACCACCAGTAGCGCATCGGCCGCCGCGGCACGCCGGAGCACGGCCTCGATATCGCTGTCGACATCGAATCCGTCGCTCCGCGCGGCGCGCGTTCCGGCCTCGGAACGGTTGTAGCCCCAGGCGTCATAGCCCGCGGCGACGGCGGCGCGCAGCACCGAGCCGCCGATCAATCCGGTTCCCAGCACGCAAATCGCCGATTTCCGATCGTCCGTCACTCGATCAGATTCGCATACGACTTCAACATTTCCCCCCAAGCGGACTACCGTTGCGGCCATGGCAGCACAGCGCTCGAGCACGAACAAGGCGGCGTCGGACGATTATGACGACGTCGAAGGGTTCGCAGTGGCGGTTGTCCGCGAAGAAAGCACCTGGCGATGCAGCCCGCTCAGCCCCGCGGCACTGAACAGTTTGTCGGCGGCCGAACACGAACTGCGCGCATTGCGCAGTACCGGAGCGGTGTTCGGACTGCTCGATGTCGACGATGAATTCTTCATCGTGTTGCGCCCCGCGCCCACCGGCAGCCGGCTGTTGCTCTCGGATGCCACGGCCGCGATCGATTACGACATCGCCGCGGACGTGCTCGAGGCGCTGAATGTCGAGGTTCCCGATATCGACCCCGACGAACTGGACGACATCGAGCCGTGGGAGGAAGGCGATCTCGGCGTACTCGCCGATCTCGGTCTGCCCGAGCCGGTGTTCAGCGTGATCCTGGACGAGACCGATCTCTACCCCGACGAACAGCTCGGAATGATCGCGCAGCGCCTGGGTTTCGCCGACGAGCTCGCGGCGGTGCTGGACAAGCTGCCGCGCTGAGTGTTGGGTGCCGAGCTGTCACCGAACGCCGACCGGATAGCCGATGCCGGGAGGGTCTGGTGCACCGAACGGTCGGCCGTTGCCGGGCAAGCGACATTGCTGCGTGGTCGTCGGCTGCCGGGCAGGCATCGGAATCGAGGACCCATCGCCCGCTCGGGCGTCGGGTGCGGGACGGCCGTCGGCCTGCCGGGTGGGTGCCTGACACCGAGCAGGCAACAGCTGTGCGTCGTCGGTCGAATGCCTGGTCGTCGGCCGGAGGGCGTGATCCTGTGATGCCCTCGGACGAGGACCTGATCCGCGCGGCATTATCGGCCGCCGCGGCCGCCGATCCCCGCGACGTGCCGGTCGGCGCCGTCGTCTTCGACTCCTCGGGTCGCGAACTGGCCCGCGCCGCGAATGCTCGCGAGGCGCTCGGCGACCCGACCGCACACGCCGAGGTGCTGGCCCTGCGCCGGGCCGCCGAGGCGCACGGCGACGGCTGGCGGCTGACGGGCACCACCCTGGCGGTGACGCTCGAGCCGTGCACGATGTGCGCCGGTGCCCTGGTCGCGGCTCGGGTGGACCGCCTGCTGTTCGGCGCCTGGGAACCGAAGACGGGCGCGGTCGGCTCGCTCTGGGATGTCGTCCGTGATCGCCGTCTCAACCACCGTCCCCAGGTTCGCGGCGGCATCCTCGAAACCGACTGCGCCGCAACGCTGGACGCCTTCTTCCGCACCCAGCGCCCCTGAGCCGCCCGGCGACGATTTCGAGATTCGCGCCCCCGTCCGGTACTGTCACGGGCGGTGGCGTGTCCGAGCGGCCTAAGGAGCACGCCTCGAAAGCGTGTGAGGGGTAACCCCCCTCCGAGGGTTCGAATCCCTCCGCCACCGCCACAAACCCCCTGGTCAGGGGATTTTCGACAGAGAATCCCCTGCCGGTGGTCAACCAGCGGTCAACACATCTGAGGGGATGTCGGCGCACCGATCCGTTCCGGAAGGTGTACCAAGTTGTCCAGCATCCGCATCCGCACACGAGCCGACGGCAGCTCGTACTCCCAGGTCCTCTACCGCCACGACGGCACCCAGTCCTCAGTCAGTTTCGACGACCACGCCGCCGCGCTGCGCTGGCGCGACATCCTCGATCGCGTTGGCCCCGCCGCCGCGCTGAGGATCCTCGACGCCGAACGCAGCGCCGGCACCACCATGGTGCTGCTCGACAAGGCGCTCACCGACTACATCGACCAGCTCACCGGCATCACCACTGCCACCCGCGCCCAGTACCACGGATATCGTCGCAACGACATCCTGCCGTTCATGGGCACGCTGCCGGCCGTGTTCATCGACCGGGTAACCGTCGCTCGCTGGGTCAACGGAATGGAGGCCGCCGGCGCCTCCGGCAAGACGATCGCCAACAAGCACGGATTCCTCGCCGCAGCCATGGCCTGGATGGTCGACGAGAAGATCATCACCGCGAATCCGTGCGTCGGAATCCGTCTGCCCCAGCACAACTCGGAAATGTGCTTCCTTGAGTTGGAGGAGTACACGTTGGTGCGCGACACCATGGCCGACCGCTGGTACGTGCAGACCGAATTCGCGGTTGCCTCGGGCGCACGACCCAACGAGACAGCGGCCGTGCTTGTCGGCGACATCAACCGCGACCAGTGCACCGTCCGAATCAGCAAGGCGTGGAAGCGGACCCGCGTCAACGGCTGGGTCGTCGGCCCGCCGAAGACGAAGAAGTCGGTGCGCACCATCAACCTGCCGCCGGAAACCATCGAACTACTCGACCTCGATCGCCCGTCCGATCAGCTGCTGTTCCAGACCTACGACGGCGGCCCGGTCCTCGCTGACTACTACCGCAAACGCGCCTGGAATCCGGCGATCGCCAAGCTCGTCCAGATCGACGCCGACGGCAATGTCGTCGTCGACAAGCTGAACGGGAAACGGCCCCGGTCCTACGATCTGCGGCACACCTGCGCCAGCTGGATGATCGCCGCCGGCGTCCCGCTGCCGTTCATCCAGGCTCACCTCGGCCACGAGTCCATCAAGACCACGGTCGATCGGTATGGGCACCTCGACCGCAACGCGGGCGCTGCCGCTGCCGAGGGTCTTGCCGCGATCCGACGCAGGGTTCCCGGCACCACCGCGCCGGTCCGATCACCGCGTCGTTCGGAGCAGGCGGAGCGATCGCTCACGCCTTCCGCCGACGAGGTCATTGCGGCGGACACCGGCACAGCCCGCACGGCATTCGAGCAGCTCCGTCCACTCTTCAGCAACGGGGGTGACCGGTGATGGGCACGGTGGTCGAATTCAATTCGTCCAGCGCTAACGGATCGAATGAATCGAATCCGGTGAGAACCTGCCAGTTTCCGCTGGGCGCGGATCGCCTGTGCGGGGCGGCGGTCGAACGCCGGGAAGGTCCCGGCGCTCCCAACCTGTTCTGCGCCGACCCGGCGCACACCGCGCGCCGCGCGTTCGATGAGCGGCGCAAGATCGCCCGCAAGGCGGAGAAGGCCGCCGCGCGGGAGGCCGCCCCGATCACCCGGCCGGTGACCGACCGGGTCGCGACCCTGGCCGACCTGGTGGCCGAGATGCGTGAGCTGACCGAACGGTTCACGGCGGTGGCTCACGACGCCGGCGACGTGGTCGCGGCCGTCGCCGACCCGGCGTCGCTGACCGAGGAGATCGCGCACATCCAGCGCGAGTGTGATCGGAAGGTGGCAGAGGCGGAGGAGGCGCGCGACGCGGCCGAACGGCGTGCCCGGCTGGCCGAGCGGGAACGGGATGCCGCCCGCGCGGCGGAGGAGGTCGCTGCCGCGGCGGCGGAGGAGGCTATCGACGAGCGGGACGAGACGTTGAAGCGCACCACCCGCATCGTCGACGACGCCAAGCAGCAGATCACCGAGACTCAGCAGGAAGCAGAGGAGGAGACGACCCGGGTGTACGCGGAGGCCGAGGACGCTCTGCTGCAGGCCCGGGAACGTGTCGATGCCGCCCGCCGGTCCGAAGCGGTCCCGCGGCATCAGCAGGGCGAGGCGACGCGAGCGGCGGAGGAGCAGGGTGCCGAAGCCCGGCGGCTGCACGACGATCTGCAGGCCGAGCGCGCACAGCATCAGGAGCGGGTCGCGGAGCTACAGGACGCTCGGGTGGAGGATATGGCCGCCGCGCACGCCACCGCCGACCAGAACGTGCGCGACATGCGGCAGCAGTACGCCGCTGAACTCGCCGCTGTACGTGAGGCCGCCGCCCGGGACCGTGCCGAACTCCGGAGTGACCTGGACGCCGCGCGGGCCGAACTCGGCGAGAGGCGCGGTACCCGCAGGTGAGGGCGTAGCAACAAGGGGGTGCCAATTCGGCACCGCCTTGGGCTAGGGTAAATCGTCTCTGGTCTCCCGTCGGGTCCAGTGCTACCCGACGCAATTCTGCCCAAGTCAACCTTCGGAGTGGCCGTCAGGACGTTCGGTGTCAGCCGTGCCACGTCGAGCCTCACGCTCTATCAACTGGCCGTTCTCATCGTAATGGGCATTCACGAAATAGCCCGGTGTCAAGCCGCGTCGACGCATCTCTTGGGCGATTTCGGCGGCGACTCGTCGTAGATCGACAACCCGTCAGAAAGGTGGCGGTTCGTTGACTATCTTGGTTGGCGAAGTCCTGATGCGCTCTTCGATTTCTGCGGTATCTTGCTCGCCGAGCAAGCCGCGCACATCATCCGGCAAATCGTTGAAGATTCGCTCCAGAGTCTTCCGCTGGTCCTCGTAGTGGATACTTAGATTAAACAGCTCGGCGTCGGTCTCTACGAGCGCGTGCGTGAGTGCTCGGATTCTTGAGAGCGCCTGAATGGCGTTCGTGTCGTCGATCAACCGGTCGAGTGGCACTCCCAATATGCCCGCGACAGCCTTCGCCTCGCCGAGCTGAACTTGGCGGCTGCCATTCTCGATCTTGTACACGGTGGCCTGGTGCCACTTGAAGCCGCGCTGCGACATCTGCTCAGCAAGTGCCTCCTGGGAGATGTTCTTGTCGCCGCGAAGCGTCTTCAAGTTCGCCGCGAACACATCCTCTGCCGATAGCGTTTCCCGTGCCGCCTTCTCGGCCCGAATCGCCGCTAGTGCTTCTGCGCCCGTTCGCCGCGAAGCGCTGGGCCGCGTGAAGCGCGGGGTGTCAGCACTTGGTTCGGGCTGCTCACTCACTCGGTGCTCCTCAATGCTTACCGGTACGTGCCAACGATACTCCACATCAGTGTTTGCAACCAATCCAATCTAGTCTTAATCTGTTCTGACTATATCAGGGCATCCAGTTTGGAGTTGAAAAGATGGCAGCTCGGGCAGTCATGACCCCTCGGAGTGCCGATCCGCGTCGAGGGCGGCCCTGTTCATGGCGTCGACCGCGATGGCTCGCTGACGTACCCAGTAGGCCACTGACTTGGCCGCGTCCTCCAGATGCTTCTCTGCGTCTTGCAGTCCTTGCTCGATGGTCTCCAGGTGCTCGCGCATCGACTCCATGGAGTATGGCTCGTGATCTGGGCTGGCCCCATAGAAGACGGACAGGGGCGGAACTCCGAAGATCTGAGCCAGCGCTACGGCCTCCGCAACCCGGAGCGGGCGAATGCCGCGCTCAATCTTGGCGACCGTCGTCTGGTGCATCTCGAACCCCAGGTCGTTCAACTTATCTGCCAGGTCGTCCTGCGACCAGCCTCGAGCCCTCCTCCACCCCCGAACCTGCGCACCGTAGTTCTTTTCCCAGAACTCCAGATGCTCGCGCGTCGACGCCCGTATCCGTTGCCGCTCCGGCTCATACTCGGCTTCGAGCTTCCTTTTGTACTCCTCAAGCTCCTCCTGTCGGATTCGTTGCAGACGTTCGAAATGCTCTTCCAAGCCGTCGAACAGCGGTCCGTTGTCGTCTTGGGCCATACCAACGCACTCTAAGCGTCTCAAGCCCAAAAGCAAAGCCCCTCAAGCTTGCGCAAACGAGCGGCTAAGCGTAGCGTCTGCAAACAGAAGGCTTGAATCTCAAGCCTTACAAGCTTAGGAAGGTGGCCAATTCGATGACGTCCAGCAACATCCACGGCAAGGAACCCCCGAGAGGGCACGAAGATGTCGCACAGCAGATGCGCGAGTTCCTGAGCACCAAGGAAGTGTCCGAGATGACCGGCGTCGCGCCGGGAACGCTGCGCTACTGGCGGCACCTCGGCATCGGCCCGGCGTCGTGGACCCTCGGCCGCAAGCGTGTGGTCTACAAGCGCGCCGATCTCGATCGCTGGCTCGCAGAGCAGGAAGCGACCACCGTCCGGGGGGATCTCGCCGAAGCCTCTCCCGACCCAGTAAACAGCGACAGCACCCGTTCCCTCCGCCAAGAAGTCCCGGGTGCCGCCGCCTCGACCACTCGAACCACCACGAAGGAAGCCGAGCGTGCCCAAGCGTAGTAGCTCACCCTGTCCGAACAGCGATTCGAACGCCGCTCTCACCATCGAGGAAGAACTCAACCTTCGCGCCCAGCTGATGGAGAACGTCAGTGAGGTGGATCGGCTCCTGCGCGAGTGCTGCGCCTTCGCGTACAAGATCCCGACTGATCCTCGCCTGTACATCGAGCCGTTCGAAGAGATCGGGCGGCTCGTCCACGAACTCGACGCGGCCCTGTGGACGAATAACGGCGACCAGATCGCGCGCCAGATCGAGGATGCCCTCCGGGACGGCGGTGATCACGTATGACCTCGCGATTCGTCTGGTGGGCCGAGCCCGCTGAGATCGAGCTGACCGGCTGTACATTGCTGGTCGGCGGCGCGGACGTCGACGGCGCCGAACGGGCAGTCATCGTCGCCGTCGGCGCGGGATTCTCCTTCGAACTCGCGCTGGACGCGGAACGTGTCGACGATTTCGTCGGACAACTAGATGCGACGAGACAGGGTGTGGAGCCTCGGCCGTCGACGCTGCGAAGCGACCGGCGGCGAGGCGTGCGGACCGTCGTTCTCGAGCTGGGAACGGATGCTGCGGCTGGCGAACTCGCAGGGGTCCTGCGCGGACTGGGCGAGTCCCTCCGGGAGCCGGTGGCGGGCGGCGCGCTGTGACCGCCACGGAGACCGCTGAGACCGCCACGATGTCGTTGGAGGAAGCCAGCCAGCGGCTCGGCGCGCCGTCGCCGGACTGGCTGGCCCGGCAGCTGCGCGCTCAGAAGCTCCCGGGCCGGAAGGTCGGTCGCTCCTGGCGAATGACCGAGGGCGACATCGCGACAGCGATCGCACTACTGGCGACGGGACCACGGCCCGCCGTCCAGGCACCCCAGTCCGCGAATCCGGCCGGTCTGACCGCCGGTTCGCGGAAACGGTTGGAGCGCCGCAACTCTCGCTGAGTCTGGTCCTCCGCGCGGGCCCATTCGAATGCGCCGACAACCGCGCGGCGGGCATGGCGTCGGCGAGGGGGAGACCGCCGGGCGACCCCTCACGCCCGTCCCTCGCCAGACGCCACTCAGCTTCCCCCTCCGGAACCCTCAATTAGGAACTTCATGGAACCCTCAAAAGTCCTGTCTCGCAACGAGATCGAGGTCAATCGTCGGACCGTCCTCCCTGTCCGGGAAGGCTCCGCGACCGTTTTCACCCACGACGACCTGGTCAGCTACATCCGCTCGGTGTCCGCGCGGGCGGTGAGATGAACGCCCCGGCCTACACCGCAGATGACGCGCTGAAGTACTTGGCGCGGCGAGTGAAGACCGACCTCGAATGGGCCACCGACTCGATCGGCTGGGAGTTGGCGTTCGTCCCTCATCCCGGTCTCGATTTCGAACCGCAGCTTGACGGGTTGAGCGATCTGCTCGACGAGCTGATGAAGACCCTGGGTCCGATCGTCCTCGATTGGCACCACTACAGCGACGGCCGACCGGTGACAACGAAGGTCGAGGTCGAGTACGGCCACATCTTCGAGCGCACCTGGCATCCGAATCCTGCTGTGGACACGCCAGAGGTCATCACCGGAAAGCGTTCTGCCGACCCCGGGACGCCCGACCGTGGGACGTACGAGATCCACATTCGCCCGCCGTCGACCGTCGAGGTTGTCCTACTGCCGCCCAAGCCCTCACTGCGCGCAGTCCCCACCTCATGACGAGGGCCGCCGCGGCTAACCGGGGCGGCCCTCACCTACCAAAGCCCACGGCTACCACCCCGCGGACGATCTCACTCCAGTAAGGAGCTTATCAATGCACACCAGGAACCACGTCGTTCAGTCTCGTGACGCCGAGACGGAAGCGACGATGATCATCGCGCTCCGCGACGCCATCGCGCGGAGCGGTCACACGCTGCACGACATCGCCGACGCCGCCGGCATGTCGCGCAACGACCTCGAGGAAACGCTCGTAGGCCGCCGGCACATCTACGTAGCCGAGGCCGTGCTGATCGCGATCCGGCTGGGCCGCGAGGCGGCCAGCTTCTTCGCCAGCCCGCAGGCCGCGCTGACCGAAGCGGAGCGGGCCGAGTTGTTCGAGTTGGCCGATGCGTTTGCCCATCTGGCCATCGAGGACGAGGAACCGCTGGAGGTGCCCCCGAGCGAGTACCTGGAGTCCGACGTGGTGACGTTGCGCTGCTCGTTCTGCAACGCGGTGGTCGGTAAAGCGAACGCTCCCGCCCCGGCGGTCCCGATCCGGTGCCAGGAGTGCCAGGCCCGCAAGGAGGCCGGGCTGTGAGCACTGACGCATTGGTCGCCGAGCTGTATGCCGACCTTCCCCCTGTGCCCGGCTGCGAGACCGACGGATGGCAGGTGCTGCGTGGCATCGAGGCGATCGAACGCACGTGGGTGCGCATGTTCGAAACCGGTTGCCGTGGAATCGATGTGGAGTTGCTGGTGAGCGACTGCTACGACGGCTCGGGACCGATCGAACGCAGCGCGCCTGCCGTGATCCTGCGGTCTGACGGTGATTACACGCTCACGCCGGACGTTGCCCGCCGGGTCGCGTTCGTGCTGATGCAGGCGGCCGACGAGGTCGAGCAGATGGGCAGGGTCCGATGAGTCGTCGTTCGTTCTTGAGCGTCATGCATTGCGTCGTCGACGACGACCTGCGGGTGCGGCTCAATCTGTCCGGGGACCTCGTTCTCGTGGATCTGGCCGGCGCCGGGCATCAGCTGTATCTCGGCCGCGAGCACGCGCGGCAGCTGGCCGACGAGATCCATCGCGTCCTCGCCGAGACGGAGACGCCAGGGGCCGAGCGGTGAGCACCAATACCGAGCTGGCCACCGGTGCCCTGTCCCGCGAACTCGCGGAGCTGGAGGAGTTAGACGTAGTGCTGGGCGAGCCGTTCGAGACGGCGGTCAGCATCCATCAGGGGTCGGACTGGCTTGAGATCGGTTGCGTCGTCATCCGCGACGAGGGCGGGGTCGAGGCGATCCCGGAGCGAGACTGCACCGCGGGTCAGATTCTGGTGCTGCTGAGGCACGCGGAGGACGCGCGGCTCGCTGGCCCGGTCGGCTCGTGGTGGCAGTGCATTCCTGAGGTCGGTTGGTTTGCAGCAGTTCTCGTCCCTATTGACGAGCGGGCAGGGGTGGGACTGTGAGCGACCAAGGAGGTGGTCGGTGAACGAATCCGACCTACGCGAGCAGCGGGTACACGCGGCCGCGGTACTGGCTGCCTTCGGCAGTGTGCCGCGCCCGTGGCGGCGCCATACCGGGTGCTACGTGCGCGCCGCGCACCGGAGCCTGACAGACAGCGAGATCGCAAGGCTCCTCGGCCTTTCCGAGGAAGAAGTGCGCCGCGAGTACGCGGCAGGGGGTCAGGGATGACGCTGACGCGGGCGCGGTTCTGCCGCGCCCGCCCGGCCGCGGAGAAGGAGATCTCGATGAGCTGGCAGGCGTGCCGCTGGGCGGCCAGAACCGCGAAGACACAGGGCGGCAGCGAGAAGTGCGTCCTGTTGGTTATGGCCGAGATCGCAGACGAGGAGGGTCGCGGCGTCCGCGTATCGCAGAGCACCCTCGTGGAGCGCTGCGAGTTCGCGGAGCGCACTGTCCGCCGGGCACTGGAGGGCCTGGAGAAACAGGGGCTGATCCGCAGGGGCGATCAATCCCTCGTCCAGCACCTCCCCGCCGGGCAGCGGCCGGTCGTCTGGGACCTCGCAGTCGGTCAGGTCGCGGTCCCGGCGGCATCCTCCGAGGACACCGACACGTTGGTCGATACACCGCCCGACCCCGGTCACTCCGACCCCTCACCCCGGTCACCACGACCGCTCACCCTGGTCACTGTGACCGGTCACCCCGGCCAGGATGACCCCTCACCCCGGCCACAGTGGCCGGTCAACCCCGGCCAGGATGACCGGTCGACCCCGGCCACAGTGGCCGACAAAGCTTCCTATGAAGCTTCCGGTGAAGCTTCTAGGGAAGCGCGCCCGAAAACTACGAAGCGCGGAACCAAGCCCAAGACCTCCCGACGCAAGCCCGAGACCTCCCTCCCCGACAGTTGGAAGCCGAACGAGGGCCACAACAACCTGGCCAAGGAGCTGGGTCTCTCGACAGCCCAGGCGAGAGCCGAGTTGGAGAAGTTCAAGGACCATGTTCGGTCGAAGGACATTAGGTATCGGGACTGGAATTTCGCATTCCGGAACTGGTTGCGCAAGGCCGTCGAGTTCGGCCTCAAGCCTGCCCACGGTCGGGAACCTTCGGCAGCACCGATGGCCGATCCCAGAACCGGCAACCTCGTAGAGCCAAGGTGGTGACCGGGTGAGCCTCCGAGACATGGCGTCGATCATCGCCCGAGAAGCCGAGACCGACGACGAAGCCGCCTGGGCGGACATCGGCCTCGTGGTGGCCGAGACCCACGTGCCGCAGAACGGCTTCTGCCGCGAGTGCGGCGAGGAGTGGGCCACCTCCCGGATTTCCCCGGCTGCGGCGCGTACTGGGAAGCCAGGGCCTATCTCGGCATGTTCATCGCCGCCCGCGTGAAGCAGATCGCCGACCGGTGGAAGCCGGTCGTACCGTTCCCAGACAGGAGGGCCGATTGTGGATGACTACCTGTTCGACTCCGGCGCCGAGCGCCTGGTCGTGCTCGCTCCGCTGGACAACCCGCACCTGCTCCCGGCCGTGGTGGCACTGCCGCCGGCAGTTTTCGTGCAGGGCCTGCATCAGGAACTCCACGCGATCTACCGGGCCCTGGTCGCCGACGGAGAGCCGGTGGACCACCTGTCCGTGTCCCGGCGTGCCATCGCCCGCTTGGGGATCGGCAAGGGCAAGGCGGTCGAGTCGTTCGTCATCTCATCACTCGGCAAGACGACGGGGACCGCGATCGGTTTCCATGTCGAGCGCCTGCACACGCTCGCCAAGGCACGCGCCGTCGACACCTCGGCAATCCGGCTGCGGCAGTTCGCCGAGGAGAGCGTCACCGGCGGCGACGCCGAGACCTTGCGGGTCGGGGTGGATCGAGCCATCGAGGAGCTGAACGCCATCCGGGCGGACACGTCGAGCGTCATCACCGACGACGACCTGCCGCCCAGCCTGGCCGACGTGCTCGGTTACTCGGAGGAGTACGACTGGCTGGTTCCGGGGGTGCTGGAGCGCACAGATCGGCTGATCTTGACCGGCTTCGAGGGCACAGGGAAGTCGTACCTGCTGGCTCAAGTGGCATTGTGCATCGCTTCGGGCTTGAACCCCTTCGGCGGTTTTCCCGGCGGGGAACCGGGCCGCGTGCTGGTCGTGGACTGCGAGAACTCCGAGCGGCAGACGGCCCGGCGATACCGGCGGATGCGCGGCATGGTGGAGAAGTGCTGCAGCCGCGCCGGTGTCCAGGTGCCCGACTGGTCGAAGCAGCTGCGGTTCGTCCTCCGGCCCGAGGGCGTCGCCCTGAACGATCCTCGCGAGTTCGCGAAGGTCGAGCGAGCGGTCCGCGCTACGGACCCGGACATGGTGATCGTGGGCCCGTTGTACCGGATGCACACCTTGGATACCCGCGACGAGCAGGCCGCGAAGGAACTCACCGACCGGCTCGACGAATTGCGGGTCAGGTACCGGTTGGCGCTCGTCGCCGAGGCGCACGTAGCGCACGGCAGCGGGCGAGAAGCGCGGGCGCTCAAGCCGATCGGGTCGTCGCTGTTCCTGCGGTGGCCGGAATTCGGGCTGGGGCTCCGGCCGGCGCAGGGCACCGAGGAGGAAGAACACCCGAGCAAGGTGGACATCGTGGCATGGCGCGGTGGCCGTGAAGACCGGGTGTGGCCGTCGTACCTGCGCCACGACTTCCAGCGGCTGCCATGGCTGGCCGACGAACGGTATTGGATGCGCCTGGAGCAGGCCGGTGTGAAAGCAGGTGCGGCATGACCGATCAACCGGACACCACCGGATCGCACGACGACACCTTCGCGGAGATCCCTGAGCCGAAGTGGCTGGATGAGCCGTACTGGCCGCCGGGCTACCTCGACGTGTTCAAGGACCTCGACCAGGACTTCGGCGCGAAATCTGAACCGGCACGCAGAGATCCGGCCGTTGAAGGCGTGCTGGACGAACTCACGCAAGCCGGATGGTCACCGACCGGCTCTTGGTCCGCGACGAGGACCGCGCCGTCGCCCGCGCGGTGCTCTACACCGCCGCGGACTACAACACCGGATTCGCAGCAGCACCGGACGACGTGGTCGAAGCCTGGGCGAAGGTGCTGTGCATCGGCATCCACGACGGGCTGCGCACCCACTACCGGCGGTGGTGGCTGACGATCGACCTCGCGGAGCAGGCGGTCCGCGAGCACTTCGCGAAGTCGACGGACGGGCACATGGTGCCGGGCGACATCATCCACCACGCAGACCTGTTGCGGCAGAAGGGATCAGCGAAGAAATGACCCAGAACCTCGAACACGAATGCCGCCAGGGCCGTCGCTGCAAGGCGCGCGTGCGGGCCGACGAGGGCAGTTGGCAGGGCGCCGGCGTCGAACGTCCCGACACCCTGTGCCGACCATGCGAGGAGCATGCCTTCGCCGATATCCGGCAGCTCCGCGACGATTGGCTCCTGCTGTCTGCGGCACGCACCGAGCAGACCCGCGCGGGCGGCGGGCCGAAGGTGTCCCGGAGCGCCGAACTACCGGTGCCGATCCGCCTCGCCGCGGACACCTTGCTGACGCAGATCACCGAGGAGGCTTACCGCTGGGCGCAACGCCTGCCCGGCGATGGCGACGACCTCACGGTGATCACGAGCCACCTCGGCACGCTGGTGGATTTGCCGCCGCAGGCCGTCACGGTGTGGATCCCGCACCCAGACGGCGGCGACAGCATCGGCGAGACCGTCATGGACGGCGTGGACGCCGTCCTGCGGCTCGCGGCGCTCCACCGGCGCGCGGTGAAGGCCCTCGGCCTCGAGGAGGTCAGGGACAACCGCCTGAACGAGGTCTGTCACGTGTGCGGCATGGCCGCGCTCACCGCGAGCGTCCGGACGAACCTGATCACGTGCCACGCCTGCCGGAACGTGTGGGACCAGGACGAGTTCGCCCGCTTGAACAACCCGCTAGTGGCCGCATGAGTATGCGACGCTCCACCCTCGACTGGGCCCGCGATGTCGCAACCTGGTATCGCAACGCCCTGCAGGCGGTCGACCCAGAACGTTGCAGCCGCTTGGACGAGGCCGCCCGCGCGAACGGGCAAACCTGGGTCGCGCCGGTCCCGATCGATTCGGACAAGGTCATGGAGACCCTCGACCAGAAGCTCACCGCCCCGCAGATCGAACGCTTCTGGGGCGTGAAAGCGTCCACCGTCCGCTCCTGGGCACGCGCCGGGCGCCGGAACCCGCGCGACCCGTCCAAGCCGCTCCTGCGGCAATACGAGGGCGAGAACGGCCCGCTGTACATCCCGCGCGAGGTGCTGGCTGTCCAGTCCCGTCACCGGATCGTCGAGAACCCGACCGAGTGACCCCGAGGTACAACGATGACTGACGACGATCAGCCGCGTCTGATGCGACTGGTGCTTGCATTGTCGGCGGGCAACCGCAAACGATGCGGACAAGACACGCCGTGACCCGCGTAACGCTGCGCGGGTCACGGCGGATGTTCCGGACGTGGGCCGAATGCGATCCGATCGTGATCCGTTCGGACTACCGTGTATCCGACTGGAAACGGGCCCAGGCGAGAGGAGGCGACCTTGACGGACATCCGCGACAACGACGTGCGATTCTCCCTCCGGATTCTGAATGTCGCAGACAGCGCCCGCTACCTCGGCATCAGTGCGACCACGCTTGGCCGTTGGACAAAACCCGGCGACCGCGGGGACTCGCTCATCCACGTTCGTGAGGCTCCGTTGCGCAAGGCAAGCGTGCCGTTCATCGGGCTGACCGAAGCATTCGTGCTCAACGCGCTACGAGCCGCCGGGGTGCGCCTGCACAAGATCCGGCCCGCGCTCACCGAGCTACAGCGCCGCTTCGGCACCGAATACGCCCTCGTCTCGCCGAACCTGGCCACCGACGGGGTCAGCGTGCTGTGGGACTTCGCCCGCACCCACGAGGGCTCCGATCTCATCGACAGCAGCGGCCAGCACGTCTTCCGGGAGATCGTCTCCGACTACCTGCAATACGTGACCTGGGGCGAGGACCAACTGCCGACGCAGCTGCAGCTTCGCTGGGAGCCATCCAAGATCGTTGTGAATCCGCGTATCGCGTTCGGCCAGCCACGTTTCGGCGATTCCGGCCCCCGCGTGGCCGATGTCGCGGCGATGCTGAAGTCGGGCGAGACAGCTGAAGTGGTGGGGGATGAGTTCGGAATCTCGACCGAAGATGTCAGGACCGCCGCACGCATCCTCCTGGGCCGCGCCGCCTGAGTTCTACATCGACGAGAACTTCGCCGGCCGGACCCTGCGACGCGCGATCGAAGATCTCGGGTACTGCGTCCACACCCCCGCCAGGCTCTACGGCAGCCGCGCCAAGGCCCAAGGCACCCTGGACGAGGTGTGGCTGCGTGATGTCGGCAAGCACGGATGGGTGGCCATCGGCCGTGATACGACGATTCTGTCCGAACCGGACGAACTGGCCGCCTACAAGGCGGCGAAGATCCACATGTTCCTGTTCGAC
Source organism: Nocardia sp. BMG51109 (assembly GCF_000526215.1). Lineage (NCBI taxonomy): Bacteria > Bacillati > Actinomycetota > Actinomycetes > Mycobacteriales > Nocardiaceae > Nocardia > Nocardia sp. BMG51109. The sequence goes on along the minus strand of NZ_JAFQ01000004.1, from coordinate 1,967,746 downwards.
GGCAACGCCAATCGCGACGAACTGGTCCGCACCCTCCACGCGCTCTTGCGAGACATCTGCACCCACAGCTCCGCAGGCAAACCAACAGTATGGCGCGCTCACGGCGGCGATCACCCGAGACTCGAACAGCTCTAAGAGCCTCTGTACCGCTATAACAGCAGTCCAGGGGGTCGGGCTGCGAAAACACAGCACGTCGGCGCGTCAGCTGGACATTCGCTCGAGTGCCAGGCACGATGATCATGGAGGGGCACAGCTATGCCTCGATTCCCCAAATCCTCGCAGCGCGTCAACCCGGTGAATCATCGTCGCGGGCAAGCGCACCCACGATCCCGACACGGGTGAGGTGTCTGCTGCGCGCTGTGATCTCGACTCCCATCCAGGTTGCTCATGCCGCTCCCGATGGGACCTGCCCGGCACGATGCGCTGCGAACGCCGTCCGGATGACCGCCTTCTGCCGCTCTGACAGTGGCGGGCAGTTCTCCAGCTGACGCGCGATCCACTCGCGCTTGTCGGACTCGTACTGCTCCCGCAATGCGGAGGGCTCCGACGACGTAAGCATCTGGGCCACTTGGGATTCGGTGTATTTCAGACTTGGGTTCATGCCGCGACCTCGTCCGGCACGAGGTCTCGCATAGGACAGCTCAATGCCTTCGCGATCATCCCCAGTTCGACGCTCACCGAGCGCCACCCCGGCGCTGAAGGTACCGCCGACTACGCGGCGATAGCCCGTGCGGATCAGGCTTCGGGACGATCGCTGGGATGGCCATGAACTCGATGGCCGCCCGGATATCTCCTGCCGACATCGTCCAGGTGCGGCCGGACTTGTGGCCGGAGATCTGCCGGCCCCGCAACCGTTTCAGCAACCAGTCCTCGGTGACCCGAAGGCGCTCGGCGCTTTCGGCGAGGCTGTACAGCCTCAGATCGTCGAGTGGCATTGGCACAGACTCCGGTTAGCCGCAACGTCTCGCAGCACCTGCTTCTCGCTCGGCAGGGATCGGCTGAAGCGCTCCAAGTCTTCGGCGTCGATGAGGATCGTCGAGTTGAGGTACCGCGCAGCCAAGAGGCCCTGGCGGACGAGCCTGCGGAGGGTGGACTCCCCGATGCCGGTTACCTGATGGGCTTGGCGGATGTTGTAGGAGATCTGCTGCGGTGCGAATTCGGTAGTCATGCCGCTCCTTCTGGTGCACACGACTTGGCGTAGGACACCAGCTCGTCGTGGTCGAAGTAGGTGCGCTTGCCGTCGACGCGGCCGATGATCTTGCCGTCGGTCCGGAGCCGGTCCAGTTGCCGCAGGGAAATCGAAAGCATCTGCGCGGCGTCAGCTCTCGTGTAACGGATCCGCTCAGTCAACTCCCGCGCACATCCGAATTTATCGTTGATCGACTTATTTGCGCTGATCATGCGGCATGACTATCCACCTCAACATCGAAGATATCGATCATTCACCCGGCGTGGCGACCACATAGCAACCGTTGCATCACCTCGACCGACAGGAGAACCTGAATGGGAAGCGTCGACCTACCCATGCTGCTCACCATCGCCAAGATCGTCGTCGCAGTGCTGAGCCTGCTGGCGTAGCTCATGCCCACCCGGCCGCCCCGCCTGTGCAACAAGTGCCGCAAGCCGGCACCAGCAGGGTGGCGGTGCATATGCACACCGGCTTGGTCGGGCAGCAACGGCTACACCGGCAGCGGCAGCACCCGGCGATGGCGCAAGCTGCGAGCCGCGAAACTCACCGCCGATCCGATGTGCGAGCGGTGCGGGTGCCGGGCATTGGCCGTCGAGGTCGACCACATCGTCAACGTCGGATCTGGTGGTGACCGATACGACTGGGCCAATCTGCAATCGCTGTGCCACGACTGCCACGCGGCGAAGACGGCGAGCGAGACCCGCACCATCCCGACGCCGTCCTGACACTGCAAAACCGCAGTTCAGGGGGGTAAGGGGGTGCAAGTCTCTGACCTGCGGTTATAGGACCACGCCGCGGTAGCCTTCTTGCTCTCCGCTCAGAATCTCGAGGTCAGGGGGTTTTCATGGGTCGCACAGCTGCCCCCGCCTCGCTGCGGTTGATCGGTGGACGCTCGGAGGGCCGCGATTCGGGTGGCCGCGTAGTCGAGCCGCCGCCGGCGTTCCGTCGGATCCCTCCGAAGCCCCCGACGTGGCTGTCGCGGGAGGCGAAGGCCGAATGGAAGCGGATCGTCCCGGGCCTGTCCCGGCTGGATCTCCTCAAGGAGGAGGACAGGGCCGCGCTGACGGTCTACTGCGAGACCTGGGCACGGTTCGTCGAGGCGACGAAGGACGTGCACGCGAACGGATTCACGATTACGAACCGCACGATCCGCAAGGATGGCACCGAGTCGGAGTGGACGGCGAAGAATCCGGCCGTGGCCGTCGCGGAGACGGCGGCGGTCCAGCTGCGCGGCCTGGCGCAGGAGTTCGGACTGACGCCGTCGGCGGAGAGCAAGCTCGCCCGCACCCCCGATGGTGGCGGCGACGATGGCAACCCGTTCGAATAGTCCGAGCCCGCACGGCATCGAGCTGCCGAACGAGGATGAACTCGACCGGCTGAAGCTGTCCCCCGAGGTCGCCTGGTACCTACTCAGCCGTGGCATCCCGTTGCCGGACTGCCCGCCGCGGTGGAAGACGCCGGAGCCGCGCGACGTGCCGGGAGCCCGGTTCGACCCGGATCGGGTGGACAAGGTGCTCACCACCTTCCGGGCTCTGCGACACACGAAGGGGCGTCTCGCCGGCCAGCCGCTGGTGCCGGATCCGTGGCAGGTGGCCTACATCCTGGCGCCGACATTCGGGTGGATCCGCCTCGATGAGGACTTCGGGGTGTACGTACGAATCATCCGCACCCTGTACGTGGACGTGCCGCGCAAGAACGGTAAGAGCACGCTGTCCGGCGGCATCGGCATCTACCTGACCTGTGCTGACGGCGAAGAGGGCGCGCAGGTGATCACCGCGGCGACGCGGCTGGAGCAGGCGCAGTTCGTGTTCGCTCCGGTGAAGCAGCTAGCCGAGCAGTCGCCTGCGCTGCGTAAGCACACGACCGCCTACAAGGCGAAGATCGTCCACAACCGCACTGGCAGCTACTTCCAGCCGGTCGCGAACGCGGGTGATGCTCAGCACGGCGCCGACCTGCACGGCGGCATCGTGGACGAGTTGCACCTGCACAAGACCAATGACCTGGTCGAGGCGATCGAGACCGGTACCGGTTCCCGGACGCAGCCGTTGATCATGTTCATCACGACGGCGGACGCGAGCCGGAAAGAGACCACCTACGACCGGAAGCGGACGCTCGTCGAGCAGCTGGCCCGCAGCGCGTTGAAGGACGAAACCACCTTCGGCGTGATCTGGGCGGCGGACCCGAAGGCGGACCCGTTCGCCGAGGACACGCAGCGGTCGGCGAACCCCGGATTCGGGATCTCTCCGACGCGGGCGTTCCTGCGGCAGGCCGCGGTGAAGGCCCAGCAGTCACCGGCGGACCTCGCCAGCTACCTGCGGCTGCACCTCGGCATCCGCACGAAGCAGACGACGAAGTACCTCGACATCGACGCGTGGGATCGCAACGCCTCGATCGTGGACGAGCTGCGGCTGCATGGCCGGAAGTGCTACGGCGGACTGGATCTGGCCTCGACGAGCGACCTCTGCGCCCTGTGCTGGGTGTTCCCGGACGAGGCGCGCGGCGGCTATGACCTGCTGTGGAGGCTGTGGACACCTGAGGACAACATCGCGGCCCTCGACAAGCGGACCGCCGGCGCGGCGACCGCCTGGGTACGGTCCGGCGTCTTGGTCGCGACGCCCGGCAACGTCGCCGACTACGACTTCATCCAGACCGCGATCCTGCGCGACGCCGAGCTGTTCGACGTAGCCGAGATCGCCTACGACCGATGGAACTCGACTCAGCTGGTCAACAACCTGACCGCCGAGGGCGCGCCGATGGTGACGATCGGGCAGGGCTACGCCTCGCTGTCGTCGCCGACCAAGGAACTCCAGCGGCTGATCAACCTCGGCACCGAGGAGACGCCGATCCTGCGGCACGGCGGCAATCCGGCGGTGCGCTGGACTGTGGACAACTTCGCGGTGGCGATGGACCCGGCCGGAAACGTGAAGCCGGATAAGGCGAATGCCGCCGACAAGATCGACCCCGTCGCGGCCTTGATCATGGCACTCGCCCGTGCGATCGACGCCGGGCCCGAACAGCGCAGCGCTTACGAGACCGACGACCTGATGGTCGTGTGAGGAGGGGCCGAATGGGCTACGGCTACGTGGCACACCGCCGGGTGGTGGTGAATCTGCGCACCGGCCGCGCTATCGCGGGCGTCATCACGAAGTGGCGCGGCCCTTTCTACGTGCTGCGGGATGCCACAGTGCACGAGGGCGACCAGCAGGCGCCGGCCGACGGCGAGGTGCTGGTGGAGAAGTCCCATGTCGACTACATCCAGGCGCTTTGATGGCGTTCGTTGTGAGCGACGGCGCTATTCGGTCGCTGTCGCGGCCGGGGCAGCCCACATTGCCGCGGATGACGATCTCCGACGGTCGCACCATCGACTACTACGAGCTGTGGCGCACGCAGCCGGCCGTGCGCACGTGGGTGTCGTTCCTGGCGCGCAACATCGCTCAGCTCGGTGTCCACGTCTTCGACCGGGCGGGCGACACCGACCGGCGGCGGCTGCTCGAACACCCTGTCGCCCAGCTGTTCGAGCAGCCGAACCCGTGGACGACGCGATACCGGCTGATGGACGCGCTCGTGCACGACTACGCGATCTTCGACCGCGCGTACTGGTGGAAGACTCGCACCGCCGCAGGCAACGGCCTGGTCCGGCTGCCCCCGCCTCTGGTGTCTCCCAAGGGAGACAATTGGCTGACCCCCGACAAGTTCGAGGTGTCGGCCTCCAAGGGTAAGCGCGAGATCCCCGCCGACCAGATCGTCTACTTCCGCGGCTACTCCGGCACCGACGACTTCGGCACCTCGCCGATCGAAGCGCTACGCCAGACCCTCGCCGAGGAGTTCGCGGCCACCCGGATGCGGGAGCAGGTGCTGCGCAACGGCGCCCGGGTGTCGGGCTACCTGCAGCGGCCAGCCGAAGCGCCGCAGTGGTCGGACACCGCCCGGGAACGATTCCGTAAGGCGTGGCAGTCGCAGTACACCGGCAACGGCCCCGAGGTGGGTGGCACGCCGATCCTCGAGGATGGCATGACATTCGAAGGCGCCAGCCAGAACGCGAAGGAACTCCAGTACCTCGAGGTGCGCAAGCTCAGCCGGGAAGAGGTCGCCGCCGCGTACTTCATCCCGCCTCCGATGATCGGAATCCTCGACCACGCAACATTTTCCAACATCACCGAGCAGCACAAGATGCTGTACCAGGACACGCTGGGGCCGTGGCTGGCGATGCTGGCCGAGGAGTTCGCACTCCAGCTCATCCCGGATCTGACCGCCGGCAGTGAGCGCGTCTACGTCGAGTTCAACTTGCGGGAGAAGCTCACCGGTTCGTTCGAGGAACGCGCCGCACAGATGCAGACCGCGGTCGGTGGCCCGTGGATGACCGTCAACGAGGCTCGCGCCCTGGACAACCGGCCGCCGATCGAGGGCGGCGACGAACTGATCCGGCCCCTCAACATCACCCAGAACGGCGATGACGAGCCCGTGCCTGCCGAGCCCGCTGACGAGGAACAGGGCGCCGACGAGCCCGAAGACGAGGACCAGGAGGACGCACCGTGAACACGAAGTCGTGCGCCGTGAAGATCAAGGCCGGGCCGGAATCCGGGCTCGCGGAGGGCGAGTTCATCGCCTACGCCTCGGTGTTCGGCAACAAGGACTCCTACGGCGACGTGGTTCAGCAGGGCGCGTTCACCGACACCCTCGAAGCCTGGACGGCGAAGGACAACCCGATCCCGCTGCTGTGGGGGCACAACACCGCGGACCCGGATTTCAACCTCGGGCATGTCGTCGAAGCAACCGAGGACGATCACGGTCTGAAGGTGCACGGGCAGCTGGACATGCAGTCGCCGAAGTCGGCGCAGGTGTATCGGCTGCTGAAATCGGGGCGCGTGAACCAGATGAGCTTCGCGTACAGCATCGTCGAGGGGGAGTGGGTCGAGCCGGTCGGCGAGGACAAGACCTACCGGGACGCCTACTACTCGCTGATCAAGCTGGATCTGTTCGAGGTTTCCATCGTGCCGATCGGCGCGAACCAGGAGACGGAGATCCTCGCGGTGAAGACGGCCGCCGCCGGGCTGCGGGCGAAGGCCGGGCGCGTGCTGAGCGCGAAGAACGAGAACGCGATCCGTGATGTGAAGTCACAGCTCGAGGAAGCCGCCGAGGCCCTCGATTCCGTTCTCGCCGCAGTGGGCGAGAGCAACGACGACGAGCAGGAACAGACCAGCGGTAAGGAACCGTCCCCGAGGAAGTCCGGCCAGACTTCCGCCGGTCAGACCACGCCGAATCCGGTCGTCTCCCTGGCGTCCTTGGATGCGCTCGCATTCGAAATCGAGTGCAGCGCATAGCCATTCAACGACCAGGAGGAACCCATCATGATGACCAAGACCAAGCTCGGCGAGCTGCAGAAGGCAGCGCAGGAGCAGGTGACCCGCGCTCGCGAGGTCGCCGAGAAGGCGCAGAGCGAGTCGCGGGAGATGACCGCCGACGAGCAGGGCACCTACACCGAGGCGATGGCCAAGGGCGGCGAGCTGCTGGAGCAGATCAAGGTCGCCAAGCGCGATCTGGAGATCCTCGACGAGGCCAAGAGCCTGGCCCAGGAGATCGGGGAGCCCGCCGTCGACGACGTCGACGCGCAGGGCCGCCCGCCGGTCCGGGAGCGCGTGAAGTCCCTCGGCCTGCAGGTCGTCGACTCGATCGAGTTCAAGAACGCCCTCGCGCCGTACAAGGGCGGGTACGTGCCCGAGCGGTCGCGGTTCCAGACCGACCCGATCGCCGTCAAGGGCCTGTTCGTGGGCGGCTCGGACACTTCGGCCGGCGCGTTCGTGGTCAACGAGCAGTCCGGCATCGTCGAGCCGCTGGGCCGCAAGGAACTGACCATCCGCGATCTCGTGTCGGTGCGTCGCACCGGCTCGGACGCTGTGGAGTACGTGGCGCAGACCAGCCACACCAACAACGCGGCACCGGTGGCGGAAGCGACCAGCTCCGCCTCACCGACGTCGGACCCGGAGACCGGCGCTGTGGTGCTGCCGTCCGGCGGCGGTTACAAGCCCGAGGGCGCGTGGGCGTACGAGCGCAAGGTCGCGGTGGTGAAATCTCGCCCGCGCCGTGCGCGCGACGCAACGAAACCGCCCCGGTCCCACAAGGACTGGGGCGGTTTTCGCATGTCCGGAGTTAGCCGATGACGGCAACTACATCCAGCGCACCCGGGGATGACACGACGACCGTCAGCCGCCGATGCCCATCCGTGCCAGCGCCCAGTCGGTGGCGGCGTCGCGGTCGCCGGGCGCGATACTGCGTGTGCTGTGTGTCGGCGGGGTGATGAGCGGGAACCGGCGGGCCCCGGTGGTCGGGCGCACCGCCCACCCCCAACCAGGTTCGCGCCGGACAACCCAGGACCGTCCGGGGCCGCGGTGTGGCCGCAGCAGCGTTTTCGCGGGTATGAGCAGGTTCTTGTCGATCCAGAACCGCAGGCTCGGTGTCATGGTGGCTGTCCTCAGCACTGGATGATTGCGTGGCTGGACGTGCGGCTGTGCGAGAGCGTTCGTCCGTCGGGAGCAGTCTCCCACATGGCGGCGACACCCTGCCATGCTCCGTTCTCGCACGGTGCCCAGGTGGCGATGTTGACGCGCGGTCGTGGGATCTGGTCGCTCTGCTCTGCGCCCTGGACGATCCAGCGGCCACCGCGCCGGTATTCGAGGGTGAGGGAGATGTGGAACCGATACAGCTCCCGGTCGGGTCTGCATTCGGTGTACCCGCCGACGATCACGGCCGCGGGTTCCTTCAGGTACGGGAATCCCTCATAGAACACGAAGTCGCATGCCGGCCACGGATCGGCGGACGCGGGCGGCGCGGCGGTCATGGATGCTGCCGCTCCGGTCAGGACGGCCGCTGTCGCGGCGAGAATGGCGTTGAATCGCATGGTGTTTCCCCCTTGTGCGCGGGAATCGCACGGGATCAGAATCTCATCGATGTCACTGCGTGTGCAACCGAAACATGTTGCAGCCCAAGCAATTTAGTGGCTACCCCCTTCGCTCGGTCCAAGCTCATTTGCTGCACTGTGGCGGGATCTGCCGCCGCCCGGCCGTGGTGATCCGCCATACCTGTGCCTGCCAATGCCGGGCCCGCCCGACCTGGCCCACCCAGCCGCGTTCGCGCATCGTCGCGATCGTTGTGTGCACCCGGTCCGGACTGAGCTTGATGTCCTCTCCGATGGCGCCGCAGTCGCGGGGCGCCCCGTCCGCGAGCAGTTGCAGGATCTGCTGCTGCCGTCTGCCGGTGCCGCATCTCACCGCGGTTACTTCCCGATCTCCGCGGATGGACCGCCGGCGTGCTGGGCGCAGACGGCGTGCCCGCCCTTGGTGAGCTGCCAGCGCCGCGCGCCGTACCGGTCGTTGCGTCCGGCTACTCGCACCCACCGGTGTTTCTCCATCCGGCCGATGACCTGCTGGACGCCCACGAGCGGGATATCGGTCTCGCGGGCGATGGTGGCGCAGTCGCGTGGTGTGCCGTCGGCGAGCAGGCGCAGGATGAGCTGCTGGCGCCGCCCGCCACCCCGCCTCACCGCGCCCTCGGCCGCATCCGGCCGGCCTCGACGAGCACCCGCCGCGCCTCGCGTTTCCGTGCGCAGTCGGCAGACCGGCAGTCGACGTGCTGCTGCATGATGGCGTGCGCCTGCGGGATCGTCGGCGGCCGTCCTGGCGCGGCGTGCGTGTAGGGGACCACGTACACCGTGTCGTCCCACCGCCGCTGCGGCGGATGCGGATCGAGGGTGCGGGCGGACTGCACGATCGGCAGGTCGCTACGCGGATAGGTGAGGTCGGCGTGGAGGATCAGCACCAGCACGGCGACCCCGATCAGGATGACGATGGCCGCCGCCCAGGCGGTGGCACTCACATCCACCACCTCGATCCGGTGCGCGGGGTCACCGCGTCGGGCGTGATCAGGTCGGCGTGGTCGGCGATCGCCGATCCCAACCCGTTGGTGTGGTCGGCGATCATCACCACGGCGTCGGCGTCGTAGTGGCGGATGCGCTCGAAGAGGATGTACAGCCAGTGATCGGTGCGTGGGAAGGCCCCCACGGTCTGGACGAGGTCGAGTCCGTGCTTCTTCGCCAGCAATTCGAGTTCGGCCCGAGCGGTGTCCTCGTCGTCGACGAGCGGCAGGCACAGCAGCCCGACAGCCTTGCCGGTCACCGCTGCCGCCTGGGGGTGGAGACGGCGCCGGGGTCCATGACGACCCGGTAGCCGATGAACGGGCAGTCGCCGGGCACGAGCCCGTTGTGGCGGGTGATCCGGCCGTGCTCGTCCAACGGCACCATCGTGCCCGGATGGCAAAACCGTGACGGGCATCCGACCTGGGACAGGTTGCCCGCGCCGTCCATGACGGCCACCGCGCACGCCGATGCGTAGATCCAGGGGCCGCCTACCGGGCCGGTCATGCTGCACCGCCGCTCGTGGTGAGGCCGAGGCCGATCACCTCGACGGCGGGATTCAGGCGGTCGAACACCAGGCCGCCGCCCGCGACGGTGACGATCTTGGCCCGCAGGCGGATCACTTCGTCGATGCCGTCGATGTGGCTGAGGCCGGGCACGATCACCGCGTCCGCGCCGGTGCGGCGCAGCTCCCGCAGGATCGTGACCAGCGGCGCTTCCCAGGTCGGATCGAGCGCGATCACCGTGTCGTCGACGGCGTAGCCGAGCCGTATGCCGGTGTCGGTCATCTGCTGTTCATCGCGGTCGCGGGCGCCGGTCAGGTCTGGCCGGATGCAGCGAATTGCGAGCCGCCCTTGCGTTGTGGCGTCTGGTTCCATGGTTCCGCCTCGTGTTCCTGGTGTGAGGGCACCCGCGCCGGAAGCTTTCCCCGAAATGTCCTGCCAATCAGGACAAATCCCGGGCGAGTGACGTAGTACTCCCGATGGTTCGCGCGTCGCGATTTCTTCGGAACCTCGTGCCCGGGACGTTGGCGGACGTTACGCTGCGGATCAAACGTCCCGAACGTCCCTGGGGGTCATGATGTCGTTGCAGTCGGCTCCGAACGAACGTCTTCGCGCTGCCATCGCAGACGCCGGTGTCACGACCGAGGCACTGGCCGGGCATGTTGGCCTCGACCCGAAGAGCGTCCACCGCTGGGTCACCAAAGGTGTTGTTCCGCGGCGCGGAGCTGCCCATAAGGCCGCTGAGCTACTCGGAGTTACGGTCGGGTTCCTGTGGCCGGAGCTGGGTACGTCACCAAGCCAGGCCGCGCAACAGGAGATCGTCGACGTCTACCCGCATCGCTCTGACACACCTCGCCGCTTGTGGCTGGATCTGTTGTCGGGCACTGAATCCGAGCTGTGGCTGTTTGCGAACGCCAGCCTGTTCCTGCCAGAGCAGAACCCCGAGTCGATCGAACTGATTCGGCGCAAGGCCGAGAAAGGCGTTCGTGTGCGCATTCTGCTCGGGGATCCGGACTCGCCTGAAATGGATCTGCGAGGCGAGGAGGAGAGGCTCTACGAAGCGATACCCGCGCGGATTCGCATGGCCCTCACCTACTACAGCCCCCTTGTCGGGGTCCCCGGCGTCGAGTTCCTGCTGCACCGCACGTGCCTCTACAACTCGATCTTCCGATACGACGATCAGATGTTGATCAATCAGCACGTCTACGGCACCTACGGGTACATGGCCCCGATCCTGCACCTGCGCCGAATCCAGGGCGGCGACTTCTTCGACATGTATGTCCGAAGCTTCGAACGAGTGTGGGAAACCGCTTCGCCGATCACGGATTCCACGTTCTGGAGCATGTACTCACGCGCGAACCTCAAGCCCCCAGTGTCTGCTTGATCGTCGCGAGAAACGCGGCAGTATCGGTGAGATCGGGCAACACCACATCAGCCCCGGCCTCGACGAGGGTGCCTATGGTGTCGCTGCCGGTGGCGACAGCGAAAACCTTGGCGCCCCCATCGAGTCCGGCTCGTACGTCGTTCGGTGTGTCACCGACAAGCACGGTGTTGTCACGGGTGAACGACACCCCATACTTCTCAGCCGCACGCTGCTGGGCGATACCAACCAAGCTGGCGCGGACCTCGTCATCCGAGCCGAATGCCCCGATCGCCCAGTCCAGCGGAGGTCCCGCCAACCCGAAAGTGTCGAGTTTCGTGAAGGCGTTGGGTTGAATGTTCCCCGTGAGCACCGACTGAACAATGTCGTCCAGCTGCGCGAGGGAGTCCAGCGCCTCCCGGACACCAGGTAACGCGCGGCCTCGGGCAGCGAGGTCGGGCCTGCGTGCCGACAACGATCGCTCCAGAGCGTTGAAGATCGGGGCATTGTCGTCGGGAAGCGACGTCCCGTGGAGGGCCGCCAGATCGCGCATGATCAGCGCGTCGGTGCTGCCGCCAGTACGCGGCCGGTGTTCGACGCGCCTGTCGGTAAGCAGTTCGAAAGCGCCGGCATACGCGTCCTTCGACACCCCGCCGTTGGCGATCATCGTGTTGTCCACGTCCCACAGGACAAGCATCAGCCCCACCCGAGGAAGCCTACGTGCCCTCGCGACGGTTTGCCCGAGCGCTTGAGCCCGCACGGACGAGAACTGCCGGTCTGCGCACGTGTTGACCCGGTCAACACGTCCCGAGTAAATTGCAGGTCACCCCAGCGCCGAGATTCACTCGAATGCGTTGAGAAGCAGGTGAGAGCGGGTAAGTACCGGACGTCGGTCGGGTTCGAATCCCTCCGCCACCGCCAGAGCCCTTGGCTTGCAATAGCAGGTCAGGGGCTTTTTCAGTCCATAACCCGGCTGCGGTACGACCGGATCAGGATCGCCCCGGCGAGCACGACGGCCCCGCCGAGGGCGATCGGCCACCCGATGTGTTGCTGCCGTGCTGCCCGGTCGTAACACTGTCCGGTGATGCTCTCGTACGGGGTGCCCGGGTGCAGGACGCGGTGGGCGAAGTCGACACTTTCGGCGTGGCTCGTGTCGACCCGGAATGCGCTACCGCAGGCGATAGGACGCCCGGACGTGGCGGGGTCCTCGAGGCTGATGGGCAACCACAGCACGACCGAGCCGCCGATGGCGGCGAGAGTGCCGACGATCGCGGCGGAGAGACGCAGGCTCATGGACGTAACTTCCGCCGGAGGCCCCCCGACGTTACGGTAGCGGGTCTGCGAGAGAGGTTCCGGCAGAACCACTCTCGGCGCACGCAATTCCCGCACCCGGAGGGTGGCCGCACTTCAGCCTGTCCAGCTGTTCCCGGTGCTCGTCGACAGCAAAGGCGATCTCGGTCCGGGCCGTGTCACGATGCCCCGACGTACTCGGCGATGTTTTCGTCGATGCAGTGTTCCTGTTCTGCGCCTCGCGCTCGGGCTGGGTGCGACAATGTGCTTCGTTCTCGTCGGTCGGTCGAACGTTCGTCGCCATAACCGCACCGTACTGCGGTAGTACCGGCGCATCCGGTGCCCATGCCGTCACGCGGCGTCGGACTTCTCGTGCCGGGTGGCCTCGGCGAAGATGCGCAGGCTCTCGGCGACCTTGGCGGACATGATGTTGAGCTGCTCGGCGGACAGGTCGGTGCTGGTGGCCGCGGCGGTGGCGAGATTGTCGCGGACCTGTTCCAGCCACTGATGCGCGAACTGGATTCGGCGGTTGGGAGGCATGCCGCCACACTACTCCGGTTCGAACGTAAGTTCGATAGGCGAAGGCGTGTCGGATGTGGCCGACGGGTGCGGACGCCAAGATCATCGGTACGTTGGAGGCCGTGGACCTACGGATCTTCACCGAACCTCAGCAGGGTGCGACCTACGATGACCTCCTCCGCGTCGCCAAGACGACCGAGGACGCCGGCTTCGGCGCGTTCTTCCGCTCCGACCACTACCTGAAAATGGGCGGCGTGTCCGGGCTGCCGGGCCCCACCGACGCCTGGATCACGCTGGCCGGGCTGGCGCGGGAGACCTCCCGCATCCGGCTGGGCACGCTGGTCACCGCCGCTACCTTCCGGCACCCGTCGGTGCTGGCGATCTCGGTGGCGCAGGTCGACCAGATGTCCGGCGGCCGTATCGATTTCGGTTTCGGCGCCGGTTGGTTCGAGAGCGAGCACACCGCGTACGGCATTCCGCTGCCGGAGCTGCGGGAGCGGTTCGACCTGTACACCGAGCAGCTCGAGGTGATCACCGGACTGTGGGAGACGCCGGAGGGTGGCACGTTCGACTACGTCGGCAAGCATTACGAGCTGGCGGATTCTCCGGCGCTGCCCAAGCCGGCCCAGCGGCCGCGGCCGCCGGTGATCATCGGCGGCGGCGGGAAGAAGCGCACGCCGGCGCTGGCGGCTCGGTTCGCCCAGGAGTTCAACCTGCCGTTCGTCGACTCCGCCACGGCCGCAGCGCAATTCGATCGGGTCGACGCCGCGGCGCGGGAGATCGGCCGCGATCCGGGCGAGATCACCCGCTCGGTCGCGCAGGTGCTGTGCGTCGGCCGCGACGACGCCGAGATCGCCCGCCGCGCTGCCGCCATCGGCCGCGAGGTCGCCGAGCTGAAGCAGAACGGGCTGGCCGGCACCCCGGCGGAGGTGGTCGACAAGATCGCCCGCTACCGCGAGGCCACCGGCATCACCCGGCTCTATCTCCAGGTACTGGACCTGTCGGACCTGGACCACCTGGAACTGGTCGCCGCCGAGGTCGCTCCGCAGCTGCGCTGAGGGCATCGACCGGTCCCGGGTCCCGGTGTGCTCTCGGCACGTCACCCCGACGTGTACTCGGCGGTTCCCCGTCATCCCGGCATGCATTCGGCGGGTTCCCGCCGGAATGACGGCGGGTGAAGCATGCCGGAGTGACAGGGTGAAGCGTGCCGGAGTGACAGGGTGAAGCGTGCCGGAGTGACAGGTGCCGGAACGACAGTGCCGGTTGGCCGGTGCTATGGCCCGACCGGCACTGTCCGATCCTGCTCGTCGGCCCGGTTCAGCTCGCGCAGCCGCGCGCCCTCCACGTCGATGTCCGGCACGATCTTGCTGAGCCAGCCCGGAATCCACCAGGCCCACTTGCCCATCAGGATCAGCAGCGACGGGATGAGCACCATCCGGACGAGGAAGGCGTCGAACAGCACGCCGGCGGCCAGGGCGAAGCCCATCGACTTCGCGGTGGTGTCGGACTCCAGGATGAACGAGCCGAAGACGAAGATCATGATGATCGCCGCGGAGGTGACCACCCGGGCGCCGTGGTGATAGCCCTTGATCACCGCCTCCCTGGGCGATTCGCCGTGCACGAACTCCTCGCGCATGCGGGTCACCAGGAACACCTGATAGTCCATGGCCAGGCCGAACACCAAGCCGATCAACATGATCGGCAGGAAGCTCACGATCGGTCTCGGTTCGGAGATCAGGCCGAGCGCGCCGTCCTGGAAGATCAGCACGGTGGCGCCGAAGGTGGCCGCCATCGACAGCAGGAACCCCAGCGCGGCGGTCAGCGGCACCAGCACCGACCGGAACACCGCGATCAGCAGCAGGAACGCCGCGCCGGCGACGATCGCCAGATAGGGCACGATCTTGCTGAGCAGGGCATGGTCGACGTCGGCGTAAATGGCCGTGGTGCCGGTGATTCCGTACTCGATGCCGTACCGCGACCGCAGGGTCGACTCCGCGTCGCGGGCCTCGCGGACGAGGTCCTTGGTGTCCTGATTGTTCGGGCCGGTCTTCGGGATCGCGTTCAGCAGCGCACCGGCGCCGTCCTGGCTGAGCTGCGGCTCGGTGACGTAATCCATATTCGGATAGCCGGCCAGTTCGTCGCGCAGCGCCTGCACCGCGGCGGGCCGCTGATCCGGGGCGACGTTGCCGAGTTCGGCGACCACCATCAGCTTGCCGTTGCTCCCCTCGCCGAACCCCTCGGTGCGCAGGTCGTAGGCCTTCCGGATGGTGGTGTCCTTCGGCATGCTGTCCTCGCCGGGCAGCCCGAGCTGCAGATGGGTGGCGGGGCCGGCGGCCAGCGCGAGCACGATGACGCTCAGCACCAGCGCCACCGCCGGGGCTTTGCCGATCAGCCGCGCCGCCCGGGTGCCGTTGGTGACGATGGTGTCGTCCTCGGGATCGTGCTGGGCGATCCCGGGCAGCTTCGGCTTGAACAGCACGCGGCCGAGCGCGCCCAGCAGCGCCGGCATCAGCGTGATGGCGGTGAGCACCGCGAACGCGCCCGCCAGCGCGCCGCCCAGGCCCATGAAGGTCAGGAACTCGATCCCGACGATGGCGAGCCCGACCAGTGCGATGATCACCGTCCCGCCGGCGAACACGACCGCCGATCCGGCCGTGCCCAGGGCCGTCCCCGCCGCCGCCTCGGCCGAATCCTGCACGGCCAGTTCGTGTTTGTAGCGCGAGACGATGAACAGCGCGTAGTCGATGGACAGCGCGATGCCGATCATCGAGGCCAGGAAGGTGGTGAAGCTGGGGATCGTCAGGAACGACGTGCCCAGCATGATCACCGACATGGTCACGCCCAGCCCCACGAGCGCGGTGACGATCGGCACGAAGGCGGCGACGATCGCGCCGAAGGCGATGATCATGACGATCAGCGCGAAGCCCATGCCGATCATCTCGGCCTTGCCGCTGGGCTGCTCCTGCTCCATCGCGATGGTGCCGTCGAGTTCGACGGTGAGCCCGGCGGCGCGGGCCCCGTCGGCGATGTCGTAGGCGGCCTTGCGATCGTCGGCGGTGACATCGGTGAACTGTGTGATGGTGAACGGAACCGTCAGCACCGCAACGGAATCCGGGTCGGTCTTGTTCAGCACGTTCAGCGGCGCGCTGCTGCACTCGGAGGAGAACGCCCCGGAATCCCGTTCGGGCGCAAGGCATCCCATCTGTTCGCTGGCGGCGATCGGGTCCTGCGGAGGCGTGGCGTGATCGACGATGCCGAGGGTGCCGATATCGGCGATCAGCTGCCGCACGGCCGCGTGGTTGGCCGGATCGGTGAGTTTCTGCCCGGCGGGCGCCGCGATGACGTAGGTGCCGGTGACGGCGTCGAACTGGAACGCCTGCGACATGCCCGGGAAGTGCTGGTCGAGGATGTGCGTGGCGCGCTCGGACGGCAGGTTCGGAATGCTGAAGTCGTTGCTCATCGGCTTGCTGAGCTGGCCTCCGAGGCCGCCGATCACGAGGAACAGCACGATCCAGACGGGTAGGACGATCCACTTGCGGCGGAACGCGAACCTGCCCCACCGGTACAGATAAACGGACACGAGCGTCTCCTTGCGGTCTGTGAGCCGTGCTGTTCGAAACGCGTGCTGTTCGAAACGCTCCGACCACCGACCGGAGCGGCAGATCCTCGAGCTGGAGAGCTATCCCGAGTCTGGTGGGTAGTCGCTTCAAGATCAAGGGCATCGCCACCTCGAACTCGATCGACGCTCGAGCTCTGGGACACAGCCCCGGAATGCCGTCGGCCCCCAACCCGACACGGGCTGGGGGCCGACGTTCTCGTGCGGACCGGTGTGCTCAGCCGACCGGAACGGGTTCCTTCTCGGCCTCGGCGTCACGGTTGCGCTGCTGCAGTTCGCGCAGCTTGGTGCCCTCGACGTCGATATTCGGCAGGATCCGATCGAGCCACCGCGGAATCCACCAGGCCCACTTGCCCATGAGCACCAGCAGCGACGGGATCAGCACCATCCGGACGATGAACGCGTCGAACAGCACGCCGGCGGCCAGGGCGAAGCCCATCGACTTCGCGGTGGGGTCGGATTCCATCATGAAGCCGCCGAACACCGAGATCATGATGATCGCGGCCGACGTCACCACCCGCGCGCCGTGATGATAACCGGCGACCATGGCGTCCTTCGGCGACTTGCCCTGCACGTATTCCTCGCGCATGCGGGTCACCAGGAACACCTGGTAGTCCATCGCCAGGCCGAACACCAGGCCGATCAGGATGATCGGCAGGAAGCTGACGATCGGATGCTGCTCCCCGATCAGGCCCAGCTTGTCCTGCTGGAAGACCAGGACGGTGGCGCCGAAGGTGGCCGCCATCGACAGCAGGAAGCCGAGCGCGGCGGTCAGCGGCACCAGGATCGACCGGAACACGAGCACCAGCAGGATGAACGCGGCCGCCGCGACGATGGCCATGTACGGCACGATCTTGCCGAGCAGGGCGTTGGACACGTCGGCGTAGATCGCGGTCGTGCCGGTGATGCCGTACTCCATCCCGTACTGCGACTTGAAGTCCGTCTCCGCTCCGCGGGCCTGCTTCACCAGGTCCTGGGTGGCCTCCTCGTTCGGTCCCGTCTCGGGGAACGCCATCAGCTGGGCGCCGGTGCTGTTCGCGAAGTCGGGGGGCTGCTGCGGACCGGGGACGTTGGTCGACGCCGCGGTGACGAAGTCCATGCCGTCGTAGGCGGCCAGCTTGTCGCGCAGCGCGGTCACGGCCTGTTCCCGTTGGGCCGGGGCCACATCGGTGAGGTCGGCGACGACGGTCAGGATGCCGTTGCTGCCCTCGCCGAAGCCCTCGGTACGCAGGTCGTAGGCCTTGCGGACGGTGGAGGACTGCGGCTGGCTGTCCTCGCCGGGCAGGCCCAGGCTGAGGTTCACCGCCGGGGCGGCCAGCAGGCCCAGCACCACGACGCTCAGCGCCAGCGTCACCGCCGGGGCCTTGCCGATCAGCCGGCCGAGGCGCATGCCGTTGGTGACCGAGTTCTCGTCGTCGGGATCGTGCTTGGCCACCACCGGCAGTTTCGGCCTGAACAGGAACCGCCCGAACGCGCCCATCAGCGCCGGCAGCAGGGTCAGCGCGACGAGGATGGCGAAGGCCGCGGCGAGCGCGCCGCCCAGGCCCATCCAGGTCAGGAA
Organism: Nocardia sp. BMG51109; assembly: GCF_000526215.1. Lineage (NCBI taxonomy): Bacteria > Bacillati > Actinomycetota > Actinomycetes > Mycobacteriales > Nocardiaceae > Nocardia > Nocardia sp. BMG51109. The sequence goes on along the minus strand of NZ_JAFQ01000004.1, from coordinate 1,949,802 downwards.
GTCGACGCCCACGATGCCCAGGCCGCACAGCGCGATGATCACGGTCAGGCCGGCGAAGACCACCGCCGAACCGGCCGTGCCGATCGCGGTACCGGCCGCCTCCTCGGGCGAATCCTGTACCGCCAGTTCGTGTTTGTAGCGGGAGACGATGAACAGGGCGTAGTCGATGGACAGCGCGATGCCGATCATCGACGCCAGGATCAGGGTGAAGCTCGGGAGTTCGGCGACCGAACTGCCCATCATGATCAGCGCCGAGGCCGACCCGACGCCGACTATGCCGGTGAGAATCGGCACGAAGGCGGCGATCAGCGCGCCGAAGGCGACCATCATCACGAGGAAGGCGACGGCGTAACCGATCATCTCGGCCTTGCCGCTGGACTGTATCTGCTCCTGCGCGATCGAGCCGCTCAGCTCGACGGTGAGCCCGGCGTTGCGCGCCTCGTCCGCCACGTCGTAGGCCGCGGTGCGGTCCGCCTCGGTGATGTCGGAGAAGGACTTCACGGCGAACGGGGCCTGGACGTAGGCGACGGTGTCCGCGTTGCCCTCGCCGAGCACGTTCAACGGTGCGAGACCGCATGTGGAGACGAAGGCCGGGTCGTTGCGGTCACCGGTGAGGCAGCCCATCTTCGAGGTGGCCTCGATCGGGTCGGTCAGCGACTTGGGCTGATCGGGCGTGCCGTGGTCGATGAGATCGAGCTGGTTGAGCCGCTGGACCAGGGCCGTCACGGCCGAGTGATTCGCGGGGTCGGTGAGCTTCTGCCCCGCGGGCGCCGCGATCACGTACGTGCCGGTGACGGCATCGAAACCGAACTGCTTCGACGCCCCGGGGAACTTCTCGTCGAGGATGTCGGTGGCCCGCTGCGACGGCAGGTCGGGCATGTTGAAGTTGTCTTTGGTCTGCTTCTGCAGGCTGACCCCGAGCCCTCCGAGTATCAGGACGATCAGTAGCCAAGCCGGTAACACGATCCATTTCCGGCGGAAGGCGAACTTGCCCCACCGGTACAGGTATACGGACACGACTGGGTTCTCCTAGCGATAACGGGGTGTGTGGGTTGTGGGTTGTGCCGGGTTCAGGACCCCCCGTGACAGCACTGGACAGCACTCTCCGCAGTCGCCGCGTTGCGACCGCCTCCACCTGACGTTTTCTGCCTACCGTGCGGTAGGTAGACTACCGATCGATAAACGGAGGAACAACCTCAGTATGCAGGGTTCCCGCGGCTCGGCCGGATCGTGATGAGAGGATCGTCCCATGCGCGCTCGTCGTAGTTCCGGAAGCGTTATCGCAGGTGGGAGCACCAAGGATGCGATTCTAGAGGCCGCGATCCGGCTCATTTCGACCAAAGGGTTCGATCATACGAGCCTGCGCGAGGTCGCAGATGCGGTAGGAATCACAAAAGCCTCCCTCTACTATCACTACGACTCGAAGAAGGCTCTGCTGCTGGCGATCCTCGAACCGATATTCGACGACCTCAACGCGGTCGTGGACGGTCTGGACGAAGTGGCCTACGGCCCCAGGGGAATTCGCGAGGTGCTGACACGGCAGCTGCACGCGCTGCTGCGGCACCGCACCGCGGGCGCGATGTGCGTGCGGGACGGAGTCGCCATCCTGAACGCCATCGGGGACCAGCGCTATCCCGATATCGTCGGCATCCATCGGGAGCTGAGTTCCTGGCTGTCCGGGCCCGATCCCACGCCGGAGCGGACGCTGCGGGCGAGCGCGGCGCTGGAGGTGCTCGGCACCGCGCTGTGGTCCACGGAGCTGAACCTCGACACCGACGACGAGCTGATCGAGCGGGTGCTGCTGGACGCCGCGCTCGGTGTGCTGGGTGCCGGTGTGGATCCGGCGGCTGGGAGCGGCCGTGCACATCAGCGCTAGGGTCGACTACGCGGTCCGGATCCTGCTGGAAATCGCTCGCGCACAAGCGGATTCGGTCAAGGCCGACGTGCTCTCCGCAGCCCAGGCGATCCCGCCCAAGATCCTCGAGTCGACGGCGGCCGAGCTGCGGCGCGCCGGGCTGGTGACGAGCCGTCGCGGCCCCGACGGCGGCTATCGTCTGGCGCGGCCGGCCACCGAGATCAGCGTCGCCGACGTGATCCGCGCGATGGAGGGACCGCTGGCCTCGGTGCGCGGGGAACGGCCGGAGGACGTGCGCTACGCCGGCGCCGCCGAGCCGCTGCAGCGGGTGTGGATCGCGTTGCGGGTCAACATCCGAGCCGTGCTCGAACGGGTGTCGATCGCGGAGATCGCGGTGGACGAACTGCCGGCCTTCGTCGGCGAACTGACCGATGACCCGGGGGCCTGGCAGCGGCGGCCCGGACCGCCCGCCTGACCTTGCGCCGAGTAGCTGCCCGACTGCCCGAATAAGGTAGCGGCGCTTGTCGTATCGAGGCGGTAGCCTGCACGCATCATGTTGATCAGACTGCTGCGCAGCTTCATGAGCCCCTACCGCACCCAGCTGGCCGGGGTCGTCGCGCTGCAACTGGTCTCGGTCATCGCGATGCTGTACCTGCCCAGCCTGAACGCCGACATCATCGACAACGGCGTCACCAAGGGCGATGTCGGCTACATCTGGAACACCGGATTGTGGATGCTGGCGGTCAGCGGCGTGCAGATCCTGGCCTCGGCGTGCTCGGTGTATCTCGGGGCGCAGGCGGCGATGGGCGCGGGCCGCGATATCCGCGCCGCGCTGCTGCACCGGGTCGGCGGTTTCTCCGCGCGCGAGGTGGGCCTGTTCGGCGCGCCGTCGCTGATCACCCGCAACACCAACGACGTACAGCAGGTGCAGCTGCTGATCGTGATGAGCGCGACCATCCTGGTAATGGCGCCGATCATGTGCGTCGGCGGCATCATCATGGCGGTGCGCCAGGACCTGGGCCTGTCCTGGCTGCTGCTGATCGCGGTGCCGGCGCTGGCGCTGACCATGGCGGTGATCATCTCCCGGATGGTGCCCGGCTTCCGGCGCATGCAGGAGCGCATCGATGCGGTGAACCGGGTGCTGCGCGAGCAGATCACCGGCATCCGGGTGGTCCGGGCCTTCGTGCGCGAGCGGCAGGAGACCTGGCGCTTCGGCGTCGCCAACTCCGAGCTGACCGACGTCTCGCTGTACGTCGGCCGGCTGATGGCGCTGATGTTCCCGGCGGTGATGCTGATCAGCAACCTCACCACCGTGGCGGTGATCTGGTTCGGCGGGCACGCGATCAACGAGGGGGAGATGCAGGTCGGCTCGCTGACCGCGATGCTCTCCTACATCATGCAGATCCTGATGGCGGTCATGATGGCCTCGTTCCTGGCCATGATGGCGCCGCGCGCGGCGGTGTCGGCCGAGCGCATCGCCGAGGTGCTGGAGACCGAGTCGTCGGTGACCCAGCCGCCCCTGCCGCAGCCGTTCGAGTCCGATCCGGGTTCGGTGGAGCTGGCCGCCGCCGAGTTCAAGTTTCCCGGCGCGGAGAAGCCGGTGCTGCGGGCCATCCAGTTCGCGGTGCAGCCGGGGGAGACCGTCGCCGTCGTGGGTTCCACCGGTGCGGGGAAGACCACGCTGCTCAATCTGATTCCGCGCCTGATCGACGTGACCGACGGCGCGGTGAAGGTGGGCGGCACCAACGTGCGCCACGTCGATCTGGATCTGCTGCGCTCGCAGATCGGCCTGGTGCCGCAGAAGGCGTACCTGTTCTCCGGCACCGTCGCGTCCAATCTGCGCTACGGCGATCCGGAGGCCACCGATGAGCAGCTGTGGCGTGCCCTGGAGATCGCGCAGGCCGCCGATTTCGTCCGGGATATGCCCCAGGGGTTGGAAACCCCTGTCGCACAGGGCGGTACGACGGTATCCGGCGGTCAGCGCCAGCGGCTGGCGATCGCCCGCGCGCTGGTGAAGCGCCCCAGGATCTACCTGTTCGACGATTGCTTCTCCGCGCTGGACGTGGCCACCGACGCCCGGGTCCGGGAGGCCCTGCGGTCGGAGATCACCGATGCCGCGGTCATCACGGTGGCACAGCGGATCTCGACCGTGCGCGACGCCGACCGGATCGTGGTGCTGGAGGACGGCGCGATGGCCGGCACCGGCACGCACGACCGGCTGCTGCGCGACTGCGCGGAGTACCGCGAGATCGTGGAGTCCCAGATCAGTGCGGAGGAGGTGCGGTGAGGCCGGGGATGCCCGGTCCGGGAGCGCCGGATACCCGGGCCAAGTCGTTCGGGCCGTCGCTGAAGCGGTTGTTGCGGCAGCTCGCGCCCGAGCGGTTCTACCTCATCGCGGTTCTTGCGCTGGCGGTGACGGCCGTCGTGCTCAACACGCTGGGCCCGCAGCTGCTCGGCAAGGCCACCAACCTGATCTTCGACGGTGTGGTCGGCAAGCAGCTGCCCCCGGGGCTGACCAAGGATCAGGCGATCGAGGCGCTGCGCGCGCAGGGCCAGGACAAGCTCGCCGACATGCTCGCGGGCATGCACGTGATCCCCGGTGCGGGAGTCGATTTCGGTGCCGTGGGCCGGGTGCTCCTGCTGGTGCTGGCGCTGTATGTGTGTGCCGCGGTGTTCACCTGGTTGCAGGCGTTCCTGCTGAACCTGGTGATCAACCGCACGGTGAAGCGGCTGCGCGCCGACATCGAGGACAAGATCCATCGGCTGCCGCTGCGCTACTTCGACTCCACGCCGCGCGGCGATCTGCTCTCCCGGGTGACCAACGACGTCGACAACATCCAGCAGAGCCTGAACCAGACGATGAGCCAGCTGCTCGTCTCGGTGTTCACGGTGTTCGGCATCCTGATCATGATGTTCTGGATCTCTCCGCTGCTGGCGCTGATCGCGCTGCTCACGGTGCCGGCGGCGGTGATCGTGACGGCGCAGATCGCCAAGCGCTCCAAGCCGTACTTCGTCGACCAGTGGAAGTACACCGGTCTGGTGAACGCGCAGGTGGAGGAGGCCTACACGGGCCACGAGGTGGTCACGGCGTTCGGCCGGATGCGCGAGGTCGGCCAGGAGTTCGACACCCGCAACGACAAGCTCTACGAGGTCAGTTTCCGGGCGCAGTTCATCTCCGGACTGATCATGCCGGTGATGATGTTCATCGGGAACCTGAACTACGTGCTGATCGCCGTGGTGGGCGGGCTGCGGGTGGCCTCGGGCAATCTGTCGCTGGGTGAGGTGCAGGCGTTCATCCAGTACTCGCGGCAGTTCAGCCAGCCGCTGACGCAGATCGGCTCGATGATCAACCTGCTGCAATCCGGCGTGGCCTCGGCCGAGCGGATCTTCGAGGTCCTCGACGCCGAGGAGCAGATTCCGGATCCGGAGGTGGAGGATGCCCGCCCGGTGGTCCGCGGCCATGTCGAGTTCGCCTCGGTGTCGTTCCGCTACGAGCCCGACAAGCCGGTGATCGAGGACCTGTCGCTGGTCGCGGAGCCCGGGCACGTGGTGGCGATCGTCGGCCCCACCGGCGCCGGCAAGACCACGCTGGTGAATCTGCTGGAGCGTTTCTACGAGCTGGACTCGGGCGTGATCAGCATCGACGGCGTGGACATCACCCGGATCAGCCGCGATCACCTGCGCTCGCGCATCGGCATGGTGCTGCAGGACACCTGGTTGTTCGGCGGCACCATCCGGGAGAACATCGCCTACGGCAATACGACGGCGAGCGAGGAGGAGATCCTCGCCGCCGCCCGGGACGCCTACGTCGACCGTTTCGTGCACTCGCTGCCCGAGGGCTACGACACGGTGATCGATGAGGAGGGCTCGGGCGTCAGCGCGGGGGAGAAACAGCTGATCACGATCGCCCGGGCGTTCCTGGCCAAGCCGTCGATCCTGATCCTCGACGAGGCGACCAGTTCGGTCGACACCCGCACCGAACTGCTGGTCCAGCAGGCCATGACGGCCCTGCGCCGCGACCGCACCAGCTTCGTCATCGCGCACCGCCTGTCCACCATCCGCGACGCCGACACGATCGTGGTGATGGAGCAGGGGCACGTCGTCGAGCAGGGCACCCACGACGAGCTGCTGGCCCACCGCGGCGCGTACTACGACCTGTACCACGCCCAATTCGCCGGTGCCGCAGTCGATCAGGACGTGGTGGACGAGGACGCCGTCGACGCCGTATAGAGCCGGTCCCCGCTCCGGGGTGATCCGGTGGGGTCGGTGACGGTGGGCCGGTGACGGTGGGTAGGTGGGGTTCGGGACGTCGCGGGGTGCTGGCACTATTGCGGGGTGCCCGATCAGTCGTCGTTCTCGTTCGCCGTCGGTACTCGCCTGGACGGGCGGTACGGCCGGACGGGTGTGATCACGACACCGCACGGCACCATCTCGACGCCGGCGTTCGTCCCCGTCGGCACCAAGGCGACGGTGAAGGCCGTGCTGCCCGAGATGATGAGGGAGCTGGGTGCGCAGGCGCTGCTGGCCAACGCCTATCACCTGTACCTACAGCCGGGTTCCGACATCGTCGACGAGGCGGGGGGTCTGGGCCGCTTCATGAACTGGGACGGGCCGACCTTCACCGACAGCGGCGGTTTCCAGGTGATGTCGCTGGGCGTCGGGTTCAAGAAGGTGCTGGCCATGGAGGCGGTCGGCGTGCAGAACGACGAGGTGATCGCCGAGGGCAAGCAGCGGCTGGCGGTCGTCGACGACGACGGCGTCACCTTCCGCTCGCACCTGGACGGATCGAGCCATCGGTTCACGCCCGAGGTCTCGATGGGCATCCAGCATCGGCTCGGCGCCGACATCATGTTCGCCTTCGACGAACTGACCACCCTGCTGAATACCCGTGAGTACCAGGAGAAGTCGCTGCGGCGCACGCACGAGTGGGCGCTGCGGTGCATCACCGAACACGAGCGGCTCACCGCCGCCCGCCCGCATCGGCCGTACCAGGCGCTGTTCGCGGTGATCCAGGGCGCGCAGTACGAGGACCTGCGCCGCAAGGCCTGTCGCGAGCTGGAGGCGATCCGCGGCGCCGGCGGAACGGGATTCGACGGCTACGGCATCGGCGGCGCCCTGGAGAAGCACAACCTGGGCACCATCGTCGGCTGGTGCGGCGCCGAACTCCCCGAGGAGAAGCCGCGGCACCTGCTGGGTATCAGCGAGCCCGAGGACCTGTTCGTCGCGGTGGAGAACGGCGCCGACACCTTCGACTGCGTGAACCCGTCCCGGGTCGCCCGCAACGCCGCCGTCTACGTGGACGCCGGCCGCTTCAACATCAACACCAGCCGGTTCCGCCGCGACTTCACCCCGATCGACGAGACCTGCGACTGCTACACCTGCGCGCACTACACCCGCGCCTACCTTCACCACCTGTTCAAGGCGAAGGAGATGCTGGCGGCCACCCTGTGCACGATCCACAACGAACGCTTCACCGTCCGTCTCGTGGACCGTATCCGCGCCTGCATCGACGAGGGCCGCTTCGACGAGTTCAAGGCCGAGGCGCTCGGCCGCTGGCAGGGGCGGATCCGAAACCCGTAGCGGCAGTTCCCTACAGTGCCGGTCGGCGTTTCAGCTGTAGATCGCCGGGCGGTCCAGCGGCTTGTAGCTGGGTTCGTGCTTCTTCAGCAGGGCGATGCAGCGGTAGCTGACCGGCAGGATGATCGCCTCCACCAAGGTTTTCCACACGAAGCCGACGATCACGTAGTTGATGAACGCGCCCCACGAGTCGATGCCGATGGCGGTCGCCGCGATCGAGCAGAACACCAGGGTGTCGCCGAATTCGCCGGCCACGGTGGAGCCGAGCAGCCGCGCCCACAGGTGCTTCTCCTTGGTGCGCTCCTTGATCAGCATCAGCGTCGTCGAGTTCAGGAACTGGCCGACCACATATCCGGCGAGCCCGGCCGCGACCAGTTGCGGCGTGGTGCCGACCACCGTGCGGAACGCGTCCTGATTCTCGTAGAACCCGGCCGCGGGCAGGCCGATGGCGATCCAGAAGCACACCACCATCAGCAGCAACATGCCGAAGCCGTAGTAGATGGTGCGCCGGGCGGCGCGGAACCCGTATACCTCGCTCAACACGTCGCCGATGACGTAGGCGAGCGGGAACAGGAAGAAGGCGGCGTCGGTGGTGATCGGCAGGAGCTCGATCGGTCCCAGCGACACGTGTTTGTCGGCGAAGAACTGGACGCCCTTGGTCGCACAGATATTGGAAATCATCAGGGTGGCCGTGAACAGCGTCACGATCAGAGTGAATGGACCCCCCGCGGCCTGCGCGAATGCCGCGTGTTCGGCAGCGGGGTGTCCAGACCCCTCGATTTGCTCATTTTCAGTGGTATCGCTGGTATCGCTCACGAGCAGACGACGATACCGGCCGCGAGTCCTCGTGGAATAGGCTGTGATGATGACGAATCCCGGCGATTCCGACGAGTGGTGGAAACAATACGGTGGCGAGGGCGTGTCGTCAGAGTCGGAGTCCGGGGGCCGTCCCTCGGGACCGCCGCCCCCGCCCGCACCGCCGTCGGGCTACTCCTCGAACCCCCAGCAACAGGCGCAGCCGCCGGTGACGCCGCCTCCGCAGCAGCAGTATCCGAGTTATCCACAGCAGCCTTCGCAGCCGTATCCACAGGCGGGCGCACCGACCGGTCCGCCCGGGCCGTACGGCCAGCCGGGCGGGCAGCCCTACGGCCAGCCGGGTTACGGCTATCCGGCCGGCGGCGCCTACCAGCCCTACGGTTATCCCCAGCAGGCCCAGGGCACCAACGGCCTGGCGATCGGCTCGCTGATCGCCTCGATCCTGGGGGTGTGCAGCTGTGCCATCGGCTCGATCGTCGGCATCATCCTCGGCGTCATCGCGCTGAACCAGATCAAGGAGCGCGGGGGTGAGGGCCGCGGCCTGGCCCTGGGCGGTATCTGGGTCGGGGTCGCCAGCATCGTGCTGTGGATCGTGTACGTCGTGGTTGCCGTGGCCACCAGTTGATGCCCGCAGACGAGTGAAGGGGCGCACCCGGAGTCCGGATGCGCCCCTTCCGTTATTCGTCGAGCGAGCTGTTCGGCCGGAGCCGGATCAGCCCTTGACGACGGTCGCCCCACCGGCGAACTTGTCGTGCCAGCCCTGCCTGTTCGGATCCTGCGAGATGGTCACCGCGATGTAGATGACCAGGCCGAGCTCGACCAGCGACCCGATGCACGGGATGAGCTGCGAGACCACCCACAGGTTGCGCTTGGCCGAGGCCGCGGCGTCCAGATTGCCGCCGTTCGGGCCGAGTACCCGCAGGCCCAGCGCCTTCTTCCCGAGCGTGCCGCCCTGCGAGACCTCCATGCCCACGAAGTAGCCCAGGTTCACCACGGCCGCGAGGATGCTCCACACGATCTGGCCGCCGATGTTGTTCCCGATGACGAAGACGTAGATGAGTACGAGCGGGATGAAGATGATGAGGGCGTCGATCAGGCGTGCCGCGAACCGGACACCCAGGTCGCCCGGAACCGCCCCGGGGGGAACCCCCGGCGCGCCGTACTGCGGCTGGCCGTAGGGCTGCTGGCCGAACTGCTGACCGTACGGATCCTGCGGCTGCCCGTACGGCTGCTGCCCCGGGGGCTGCTGTCCGTACGGCTGCTGCGGTTGCTGAGGGTACTGCCCCTGCTGACCCTGCTGGCCGTACTGCGGCGGCTGTCCGCCCGGGTACGGCTGCTGGCCGGGGTACTGCTGTCCGCCCTGCGGATACTGCTGTCCGCCCTGGGGATACGGCTGGCCATATGGCTGGCCGCCCTGCGGATACTGGTTGGGGTCGTACCCACCGCTAGTCATCAATGGTCCTCTGAATTGGTTGTGGCTTCGGACTTCTTGCGTAGGTTACGGATTCCGGATGGATTTCACCACGTTCTGCGGGTCGAGTGTCCACGGCTCGAGCGGCAGCGTAGCCGGTGTGAACCCGTCGAGTAGCTCGGCGGGGGTGGTCGCGGTGCGGCCGAGCGAATCCGCCAGCAGCGCAAGCACCTGTCGCGGTGTCTCACCCAGTGCGATGCGGTCGGCCGACGTGACCGCGCCGTCGCGCTTGGCAAGCCGCTTACCCTCGCGGTTGAGTACCAACGGGACGTGGGCGTAGTGCGGCACCGGCAGCCCGAGCAGGGTGGCCAGATAGGCCTGCCGCGGGGTGGACGCCAGCAGGTCGTCGCCGCGGACCACCTGGTCGATGCCCTGGTCGGCGTCGTCGACCACCACCGCGAGGTTGTATGCGGGGGTACCGTCGCCGCGACGCAGCACGAAGTCGTCCACGAGACCCCGGTAGTGTCCGTGGATTTCGTCGACGATCTCGAATTTCGTCTCGAATCCTGTTGTCTGCGAACGCAAGCGCAGCGCGGCGGGACGGCCCTCGGCGCGGTGGGCGGCGCGCTCGGCGTCGGTGAGGTCGCGGCAGGTGCCCGGGTAGGCGCCCATCGGTCCGTGTGGTGCGCTCGCGGCCTGTTGGATTTCCCTTCGGGTGCAATAACATTCGTAGGTCAGGCCCGCCGCTGTGAGGGTGTCGACGGCCGCGAGGTGTCGGTCCAGGCGCTCGGACTGCCGGAGCACGGGCGGATCCCAGTCCAGGCCGAGGGCGGTCAGGTCGGCCAGTTGACGCTCGGCGGCGCCGGGCCGCACCCGATCGAGATCCTCGATGCGGATATAGAAGGCGCGGCCCGTCGACCGGGCGAACAGCCACGCCAGCAGCGCGGTGCGCAGATTGCCCAGATGCAGGTCGCCCGAGGGGCTGGGTGCGAATCGTCCGGCCGGCATCGGGTCAGAGCCGTAGCCGGGGGCGCAGCCGGTCCTCGCCGATCGTCCGGCCGGCATCCAGATCCGCCAGCAGACTCTCGGCATGGGACACCAGGCCGGGGCCGTCGATGCCGTACGGCGCCGCACCGTAGGCGGTCAACCGGCCCGCGGCCCGCTCCAGCAAGGTGCGCGCACCCTTCGGGTTGCCGCGCTGGATATGCGTGAGGCCGACGGCGTACTGCGCCAACCCCTGCCACAGCATCCGCTCGGCGAACGGCCCGCTCTTCCACGCACCCTCCAGGACCTCGTGCGCGTTGAAGGCCAGCCCGTCGTCGAGCAGTCGCTGGGCGTAGTCGAGGGTCTCGTTCGGCGGCAGGTCCAGATCGTCCGGAATGCGCTCGACGCCGACGCTGCCGGGCGGCAGCGGGCGGCCCAGCCGGTCGCGGGGACGGGCATTTCGGGCACGTCCGACATCGTCTCGATCACGTTCGACCACGACTCCATGATCCACGATTCACGCACGCGGCGATTATCCGGTCCGTTCGCGGTAGTACGGCCGTGCGTGAATTCTCGTCGGAGTGCGCGTTTGCCCGACCGCTTCCGAGGGAATGGCAATTGCACGGCTATTCGAATTCTCGGTAACTTTTCGTAGGCCGGACGGTATCGAAAACGAAAGTAAACGGCCGCTATTGCGGGGACCTGCTAATGTGCACGCCGGGGTCGATCCCCACCAGGTCCACGGTGTGGACGTGCGCGATCAATACAGCAAGTCGCACTATTGCGTGCTACCACCAGGCGCACCACGGGATTCTCCGCACGGCGGATCCCGGCGTAGCAGAAACGATGGCAGAGATATATCATTCTCGACGCAGCAAAGGAGCTAGTGCCGTGAAGGTTGATTCGATCGGTGCCGTGTGGCGCAAGAGCACATACAGCGGCCCCGACGGAAACTGTGTGGAAGTTGCGTTTCTGGCCGGCGGCAATGTCGCGGTTCGCGACACCAAGGACCGCGAGCAGGGCCCGGTGTTGGCATTCGCCCCGGGCGAATGGGACGCGTTCGTCGCGGACGTGCACGCGGAAAGGTTCGGTCCCGCCTGATCGGCGGTTTCGAACCAGGCAGAAACGGGCCCCGGGTCGATTCGGCTCGGGGCCTTCGCGGTGCCGCTCAGTCCTCGTGCTCCGGAGCGCGGTTCTCCTGATATCGCCGGAGCACGGCCAACTGCTCGTGTTCCTGTTCGCGGTCGACGGCGCGCAACTGCTCGATCTCGCCCGCCGGATCCGCCCGGAGGAAGCTGCCGCTGCCGGGCTTACCGGACAGGCCCAACCGGTTCATCTTCTTCGGCACCGGTGCGCCCTGATAGGGCAGCGGAATCGGATGGCCGTGCTCGTCCACCGGGCCCAGCGGCTGGTGCAGCTCGATGTACTCACCGTGCGGCAGGCGCCGGACCACACCGGTCTCGATGCCGTGCTCGAGTACGGTGCGATCGCTGCGTTGCAGCGCCAGGCACAGCCGATAAGCCGCGAAGTAGGCCAGCGGCGGCGCGAGCAACAGGGCGATCCGGAAGAACCAGGTCGTCGCGTTGAGCGAGATGTCGAATGCCAGGGCGATGATGTCGTTGACGCAGGCCAGCGTGAGCACCAGGTAGAAGGTGATCGACATGGCGCCGATCGCCGTGCGCACCGGCACGTCACGCGGGCGCTGCAGCAGGTTGTGGTGCGCGTAGTCCTTGGTGAGGCGTTTCTCGATCCAGGGGTAGGCGATGATCGCCACGAAGATCACCGGCATCAGGATCGCCACCGAGAACGCGCCCGGGACGGTGTGCCCGAAGATGTACAGCTCCCAGGCCGGGAACAGGCGCAGGAAGCCGTCGGTCCACATCATGTAGAAGTCGGGCTGGGTGCCGGCCGAGACCTGAGACGGGTTGTAGGGCCCCAGATTCCAGATCGGATTGATCTGTAGCACGCCGCCCATGATCGCGACGACGCCCAGCGTGAACATGAAGAACGCGCCCTGATCCAGCGAGAACACCGGCACGATCCGGGTGCCGATCACGTTCTTCTCGGTGCGCGCCGGGCCGGGGAACTGGGTGTGTTTCTGGTACCAGACCAGGGCGATGTGGGCCGCGATGAGCGCCAGGATGATGCCGGGGAACAGCAGCACGTGCGCGATGTACAGGCGCGGGATGATGATCTCGCCGGGGAAGTCGCCGCCGAACAGCAGCCAGTGCGTCCAGGTGCCCATCACCGGAATTCCCAGGGTGATTCCCGCGAACGCGGCGCGCAGGCCGGTCCCCGAGGCCAGATCGTCGGGGATCGAGTAGCCGAAGAAGCCCTCGAACATCGCGATGATCAGGATGATCGCGCCCATCACCCAGTTCGCCTCGCGGGGGCGGCGGAACGCGCCGGTGAAGAAGACGCGGCACATGTGCACGATCATCGACGCGGCGAAAAGCAGTGCGGCCCAATGGTGTACCTGTCGCACGAACAGGCCGCCGCGCACGTCGAAGCTGATCTGCAGCGTCGATTCGTAGGCGCGCGACATGGTCACCCCGCGCAGCGGCTGATAGGTGCCGTCGTAGACGACCTCCGTCATCGACGGGTCGAAGAACAGCGTCAGATAGATGCCCGACAGCAGCAGGATGATGAAGCTGTAGAGCGCGATCTCGCCGAGCAGGAACGACCAGTGCGTCGGAAAGACCTTGTTGATGGATCTCTTGGCGAAGTTGGCCGCGGTATATCGCTGGTCGGCGGAATCGGCCTGTGTGGCGATCCTGCGGCCGAGGGAACCTTCTCGTACTGCCATGGCAGTCACCCCACCCCGGGTTAAAGAGCCGTAGATCTTCTACTACAGACTGTAGCACTAGCGGCGCGTCCGATCGATGGTTCGAGCCGATATGGTCGGCGGGATGGATGCGCTGACGCCCCAGGATGCGACCAGATACTGGTTGTCCCACCGGACGTGCAACGACCTGTTCCTGCTGTACTGCTTCACCGATACCGGCCGCTCGGCCGATGATCTGCGCGCGAGCGTCGCGGCCCGCAGTGCGCGCATTCCCGATCTGTCGGTGCGGGTGCGGGAACGGCGGTTCGGGTATCCGGTCCGGGTGCCGCGCGGATTCACCGGCGATCAGGTCGTCGAGCACCGCCTGGACGAGCCCGGTTGGCCGAATGTCGTTGCGGCGCTCGGCGATCTGCTCGGCGAGGGTGTGCGCGCCGACGAGTACGCATGGCGCCTGCATCTGTTCCGCGGGGTCGTCGGGGCGCCCGGCGGTGCCGATCCGGCGCTCGTCGCGGTGCTACAGCTGTCGCACGCGCTCGCCGACGGACAACGGGCGGCCGCGGTCGCGCGGGCACTGTTCGCCGAGGGTGCTGGTCGGGCGGGGCCCGTGCGGACCCGTGGGGTACGCAAGGCCGACAGTCGCAGCGGTTTCGTGAGTGTCGATGGAGGTGATGCGGCGTTCGGCAGCGGCGGTGGGGACGGCGAGGCTTCGGTGGCGGACCGCTGCTCGGTGCCGCGGGTGGCGGAGCCGGGCACAGATCAGGTGTGGCCGGCTCATTCCCACGCTCGTCGTGTCCATCGCCGGCGCGCAGCGCTCGCCGCGCGGTTGCGCGATCGGTGTCTTCGACGGGCTCTTGCCGGTACGGCAGGAGGTTGGCTGGGTCGCGTGGAAAACTCTGCGACAGAGGCAGTTTCACTGCTCGCCTTCCCGGTTCTGCTGAGTAGAACCGTTGTTCGCGGGTTCGCGGCGGAGGGTGCGCGCCGTGAGCTGGCTTCTCGGGCCGAGCGTGGCGAGGTGCCGCCGGCCGCGCCCGGGTTTCCTCCTACCCTGCTGAATCAGCCGCCCGAACCGGCCGAACACGTGGTGCGCATGCTCGTTCGGGATGACCTGAAGATTCCGGGGTACACGGTCACAGTGGTGGTCCTGACGGCCGTCGCCTCGGCGTTGAACCGGTACCTGAAATCGCCGGAAGCCGAACTCGCTGCCCAGGTCTCGATGGCGGTGCCGAGCCGAAATAGTCGCTCGCACAACAATTACCGTGATCTCGGCATCGCATTGCATGGCGCCGAACCGGATCCCCGCCGCCGCGCCGACCGGATCGCCGCCGATCTGGACGCGCGCCGCGCCCGTGCCGAACATCCGCTGCTGTCGGCGCAGGATCGCGTGACGGATGTGCTCCCGGCTTCCGTGCTGCGCCGCGACGTGGCCACCTATCCGATAGATCAGGTGCCCGACGCGCTGTCCGGCCACACGGTGGTGTCCAGCGTGAATCGCGGACCGGCGGATCTGACCTTCGGCGGCGGCCCGGTCCGGTTCACCGCCGGCTTCCCCGCCCTCGGCGCCGTCATGCACCTGACGCACGGCGTGCACGGTCTCGGCCGCACGGTCACGGTGTCGGTGCACGCCGACCCCGCCGTGGTGCCCGATATCGACGCCTACGCCGGGCAGCTGGATGCCGCGCTCACGGAGGTGCTGGAGATGTTGGGAGACGGTCCGAAACCCCCTGCCGGGCACTGATACTCGAGCGGCCCTCTTCGCCGATCCCCGTCACTCCGGCGTGCTCGGCCGGGATCTATTGCCGACTGGACGGTGGCATTCGCGGGCGGCGGCGCCGTGCCGGGCCCGCGCTGTAGTTCGAGATATCGGTTGCGGACGAGGGCAGCTCTGGATTCCGGCCACCAACATGCACGAATGGCTGTGGAGGGGTGTTGATGACTCTCCGGAGGATCCGACTCACGGAACGAGGGTGCCGTTGCTGCGCTGACACCCGTGCGATCCGGCCCGGTGCCGATTATTTTCCGCCGCCCGGGCCGTCGATTCTTCGAGGGCGCCAGTGCGCGCGGACGGCCGCCGACCCGAGGAGGACGCGATGATCGACCTGAAACCGGCCTGCCACACCATGATCGAGCTGCTGGCGGACGTGTCCGACGAACTGCTCGGCCGCCCGACACCGTGCGCCGAGTACACCGTCGCCGATCTCGTCGACCACATCGTCGAGTCCGCGCGGGGCTTCATCGAACTCGCCGGACGGGCCGCCCCGCCTCCTGGTGATCGTGCGGCACAGGTGGCGGAACTCGGCGAGGCATGGGCGGACCCGGCCGCCTGGACGGGCACGGGCGGCCCGCCGCAGCTCCGGTTGCCCAACGAGCTGTGGGGCAGGATCGCCCTCACCGAGATGGTGGTGCACGGCTGGGACCTCGCCGTCGCGCTCGGCCGCCCGTTCCACCTGCCCGAGGAGACCTTGCGAGCCTGTCTCGACCACGTCACCGCTTTCGTCCCCGAGGCGCCCCTGCCCGAACTGTGGGGCAGCGCGGTCGACGCCCCCGCCACGGCACCGCTGATCGACCGAATCGTCGCCGTAACCGGCCGCGACCCACACTGGACCCCTGCTCGAGCCCCGTTTTTACAGTGACGCGACCCGGCCGGTATGCTGCCCCACGGAGGATTCGCCTAGTGGCCTATGGCGCTCGCCTGGAACGCGGGTTGGGTTAACGCCCTCGCGGGTTCGAATCCCGCATCCTCCGCCAGAAGTGGATTACTCAATCCTGGCCCGAACGTTAGTTTGGGCCAGGATTGTGCTGATATGGCCTGTTTCCAGAAGCTCAGCAGGACCGCACCGCTTCGGTCGGTTGGCCTCTGGCCGGAGCGACGGGGCGAGGATGTGGCGTCGATGAGCGTGGTTGGCGCATTGGTGTGGGCCGGATCGCATGGGTACGACGTTTGTGGACGATCTTGTCGAACTCGGCCACATGATCAGCCTCGGCTGCTACACCGAGGTGGAACTGCATGCCAAGGCGAATGAGATGGCGGCCGAGTGTCTGATGCGGCAGGTGGCTGCACGAGACCGAAGACGATCTCTGTGATCTCATCGAGAGCGCGTTCGAGAGTGACGTCGATCAGAACGATTCCGACGACAACCGCATGTGATCATCCGGAGCAGCTTATCGGGCACGACAACGTGATAACGGCCGTCAATCGTCTAACCGCGATCCCCAAGTTGTGGCTTCCTGCGGTACGTTGCAGTCACTGGCTCCTTCGAGCCGATCCATGCCGCCGCGTCGGGGGAGATCCACCTTGCAACTGCGATGGCATCGGCGACGTCATCGATCAGACGCCGTTGATGGATCGGCTCGTGGTGAGCGGCCCGATTCCGCACGAATGCGAGGCGTTGAAGTCGCTGTTCGACTTGCTTCCGTCTCTGGCCGATGTCGGCATGACCGTGAGGAAACGCCGTATTCAAGGCTGGCACCCACAGGGAAGTCAAGTACCGAGACGCGGTGAGGTACCGCCAGAATCCGAACGAAAGTTCAGCTACCACCTTTCCGTGCACCTCGGTCGGTTGGCGCTTGATCGCACGTCTACGAGCTTCGGCAATGTCTGCACACCCACGTGCATCCAGGGGCGCGTGGGTGAACCACGCTCCATCGCCATAGCGGCTCTGCGACCACTGGCTGAGCGCAGCATCCATTGCGTTTCGCACTATGACTTCGGTCATGGATATGAGCGACAGGGTGCCGGCCGATGCGTTCGTGTTCCACTCGTACAGCCGAAGGGCTGCATCGAGGTCGTCGTTCGCTGCAGTGAGGTACGAACTCAGCCGTTGATGCGTAAGCAGATCTGCGATCACGCAGTTGCTCCAGGCTGCCCGAGCCATGCTTGACATACTCCGAGTCCCCCCTACACTCGTCTATTGAAGGCCCCGGAACGATCACTGGCTTCGGTCATATCGCCGGGGCTACGTCGTTCCCGCCCCCACTACCATCGACCACCTCCGGTGCTTCGCGTGGCTTCGCCGTGGTCGATGGTAGTAGGGCGGGGTGCATTTCCTGCACGAAATGCCGATGGCCTTCTATGTGTGCAGCTCAGGGCACTGCGCAAGGAGCCCTGTCGTTTCGACCGCCGGGTTCGAAAGCCATACCGTTCCTTCCACAGCGGAAAGTCGCCGGTAGATCTACCGGCGACTTTCCTTTCTCTATGGGTTCACTTGTGCAGGCTGGTGAGGACCTTCTTCAGCTCGTCCTTGCAGACCGTGTCGACTTCCTGCTTGTTGGTGGGGGACGGGGTGTCGATGGACAGCTTCACCCTGGCGGACAGGTTGGAGTCGAGTACCGCGCAGGTGTAGTCGAGGCTGGTGAAGCTCGAGTAGATCGATTCGTTGGCGGCGTAATAGGCGTCCTGGCCCAGGCCCGTGATCGTGCCCGAGGTGCGGCCGCTGCCGCTGGTCTGGGTGTCCATCTGCTTCCAGGTGTTGAAGCTCGGCGAGCCGTACTCGCCCTGGAAGTCGGCCTCGAGGTCCAGGTCGGAGCCGTCGTCGCCGTACTTGCCGGCACCGGTGTAGGAGGCCTTGCACTCCAGGGAGCCGCCGTCGTAGCTGGTGGGCTGGCGTTCGGTGTGTTCCGGGGCGCCGTCCGGGATCGGTGCCCACTTGCTCAGCACCGTGGTGTCGACCAGCATGCAGGCATTGGTGGCCTTGGCCATCGAGTAGTTGCCTTCGGCCTTGTTGCCCTTGCCGGTCAGGCCGCCGCCGCCACCGCCGTTGTCGTCGCTGTTCGCCGCCAGCACCGCGATGCCGATCACGGCGCCGATGACGACCACCAGGCCCACGGCGCCGCCGATGATCCACGGGACGGCGCTGCTCTTCTTGGGCGGCGGGTACGGTCGGCCCGGAAACTGCTGCTGCCCATAAGGCGGGTTGCCGTACGGCGGGGGCGGCGGATATCCGGGCTGCTGCTGCGGCTGGCCCGGCGGCGGGGCCTGCTGTGGATATTGCGGCTGCGAGGCGCCGACATAGTTGTCGAATCCCGCGCCCAGCACGGTCGGATCGGTGCCCGTGACCGGGCCCTGCGGCCTGCCGCCACCCAGTACGGTCGGTTCCGTGCCCGTGACCGGTGTGCCCGCACTGGCCGGCGGTGTCGACCACCACTGCACGGTCTCATTGGGTTGCCCGCTCTGCGCCGGCTCGTCCCGGTTGTGCGGTGGGTTGGTGCCTGTCAATGCTCATTCCTCCGGTTGTGGCGCGGAAGCCCCCACGAAAATGTCGCACAGATCGTAACGATTCGGGCGGCAAACGTCGCGACCCTACTTGTCGGGCGGCCCGTGAGGGCCCGTTTCGGTAGTTGCTCGCGGTATGGCTACACTGGCCGATGGATCCCGCGCGGCGCGCATCCTGTGAACTCCCCCAGGGCCGGAAGGCAGCAAGGGTCAACGGGCTCTGCCGGGTGCGCGGGGTCCCCTTTATTTCCGGGGTGGTGGTTCGGGGGAGGTCGGCGCGATCCGAAAGCCGCCTGCACCACACCGGGTTCTCCGGGTAACGTGGTCGGCTGGACCGGCGCCGGTAGCGCTCGGTTCGCAAACCCAGTACCTCGCTGCTTGAAAGGCTGCCCAGGATGCCCCGGCAAACGCAGATCGGTTTGATGAGCCACGCGGAACTCGTGTCCGAGCACGACACGCACAAGGCCGCCTACGCCAAGCTCGCGGCCGAAAAGCTCACGCTGGACATCACGCGAGGCAAGCCGTCGCCGGCGCAGCTCGACTTGTCCGCCGAGCTGCTCACGCTGCCCGGCGAGGGCGAGTTCCGCGACGGCTCCGGCACCGACTGCCGCAATTACGGTGGGCTGCACGGACTCCCGGAGCTGCGCGCGATCTTCGGCGAGCTGCTCGGGATCCCCGCCGACAATCTGCTGGCCGGCAACAACGCCAGCCTGGAGTTGATGCACGACGTCATCATGTACGCGATGCTGCACGGCACCGCCGATTCCCCGCGCCGCTGGGCGGACGAGCCGATCAAGTTCGTATGCCCGGCGCCCGGCTACGATCGGCACTTCGCGATCACCGAATCGCTGGGCGTAGAGATGATTCCGGTCGCGATGAACCAGGACGGCCCGGACGTGCGCGCCGTCGCCGATCTGGTGGCGGCCGATCCGCAGATCAAGGGGTTGTGGGCGGTGCCCAACTACTCCAACCCGACCGGTGTCAACTTCTCCGAAGAGGTTGTCCGCGAGCTGGTTTCGATGCCCGCCGCGGCCCCCGACTTCCGGTTGTTCTGGGACAACGCGTACGCCGTGCACCCGCTGACCGATACCGCGGCGCCGGTGCTGGACGTGCTCGGCATGGCCGCGGCCGCCGGAAACCCCCATCGCCCCTTCGTCTTCGCGTCCACCTCGAAGATCACCTTCGCCGGGTCGGGGGTCAGTTTCATCGGCGGATCCAAGGCCAACCTGGACTGGTACGCCAAGCATCTGTCGAAGAAGAGCATCGGCCCGGACAAGATCAACCAGCTGCGGCATCTCCGATTCTTCAAGGATGCGGAGGGTGTGCGCACGCACATGCAGAAGCATCGCGCCATCCTGGAGCCGAAGTTCAACCTGGTGCTGCGGATCCTGGAGGAGCGGCTGGGCGCGTCCAAGGTCGCTTCCTGGACCGAGCCCAAGGGCGGCTACTTCATCAGCCTCGACGTGCTGGAGGGCACCGCCGCCCGGGTGGTCGGGCTGGCCAAGGAGGCCGGAATCGCCCTGACCCCTGCGGGTTCGGCGTTCCCGTACGGAAAAGACCCGGAGGACAAGAACATTCGCATCGCGCCGAGCCTCCCGTCGGAAGCGGACCTGGAGGCGGCGATGAACGGGCTGGCCACCTGCGTGCTGCTGTCGGCGACGGAGAAGTACCTGGGCGAGTAGGTCGCGCGGGGCCTGGTTGTCGTGGTGACCGGGCCGGTCGGGTGTCGTGGTGACCGGGGCCGGTCGGTGGCCCGATGTTCGGTTCCTGTTCGCCGGGAGCCGTGCCGTGTCGTCGGCGGTGCGGTGACAATGGCGGCATGTGGCTGTACAACGCCCTGTGGATCGGGTTGGTCGGGCTCGCGGGGCTCGGTGTCCTCGCGCTGATCGTCGCCGAGGTCCGATTCCGGCTGCGGCTGCGTCGCCTGCCGAAGGATCGCCGGCAACGGCGGAAAGCATTGCGGGAGTTGGGCGTGCCCGAGTATCCGGCAGACGAGATCGAGGGTCCGTCGGGTGTTCCGCCGAATATCTAGAAACGGAACGCCGCCGCTCACGTCGGGCCGGCGGCGTTCCGCGCGTTCGAGGGCGCCTACTCGGGCTTGTGGGCGAGCACGGCGAAGATCGTCACCGACAGGTGGATGTCGCCGCTGCGGGCACCGGCATCCAGGTCGGCGAGCAGTTGCTCGCGCTGCTGCTCGGTGATCGCGCCGCGCGCCACCGCCATTGCCGAGACCCGGGCGACCAGCGCACCGGCACCGGCGCTGTGGTCCTGGATCAGCGCGTGCGAGCCGACGTCATCGATCTCCAACCCGGCCCGGGTGAGCAGCCCGGGCAGCCGGCGCCCGGCGAACGGGTCGGTGGTGTTGCCGATCAGCGTCTCGATCACCTCGTGCACCACGTGGCGGTCGCCGGGATGCACGATCGCGGTGCCCCAGTCGCTGTCCATCAGCACGACCCGGCCGCCGGGCCGCAGCACCCGCGCGATCTCGCCGACGGCGCGGCCGGGGGTGGTCAGATGCTGGAAGACCCGCTCGCACAGGGCCGCATCGACGCTCTCGCTGCCCAGCGGCAGGTTATAGGCGTCACCGGGGACGAATCTGGCGGTCGACCCGGCCTGGGTGGCCCGGTCCTCGGCCGCGGCGAGCAGGTCCGGATCGGGCTCCACACCGACCGCGGACCCGGTAGGGCCGACCGCGTCGGCGAAGGCCAGGACCTCCGAGCCGCTGCCGGACCCGATATCGATCGCACTCTCCCCGGGCTGCGGGGCGAGGGCTTGGTGAGCCCAGTGCCGCAGCCGGCGAATTCCGGGGAGGGCGGCCCGCAGATCATGGACGTCGATGAGACGATCCGCCTGCGGGCCGGAGAACGAGGTGCTGTGTGTAGGCGCCATCTGTCCAGCCGTTCTATCTCTCGGCACCGTTGCCACCGTGGATGTAGCCATAGTGTCAGGCATGCGGCCACCTTACGCGCGCCCGGAACCTACGGGCCGGTACGAGAGCGGGGTGCGCCACGCCGATGCGTAAGACCCTCTCGTTCGGCGCGGATCGGCCGGGCGATCTGTCCTGTGTCACGTTCAACGGTGAGCTTGTTGTTCCCGGCATGTCGTTATGACACATGGGTTACTGTGTGGCGCAGTCGCCTTGGGGGGCTTGACGTGCGATTATGGATACGTCGACTGAGGTGACAGAGAGGAGGTGTCGAGATGTCATTCCCTGTCGACATAACTTCCGCACTGACCGGCGCAACCCTGCGGCAGCTCCGGAATTGGAGAAACGGAGCTTCGCCGCTTCTGGTCCCGGAGTACGGAGTCCGGCCGCAGGCTCTGTATTCGTTCCGCGACCTTCTTGCGTTGCGCACTGTGGTGAAGCTGCGTAGTGAGACCTCGTTACAGAAAATACGCAAGTCGTTCCGGTCGCTCCAGGATATGGATTTGACCGAACATCCGTCGAACTACACTTTGATCGCGGGCAAAGACTCGATCTACCTCGTCGAAGGCGAGAGTGACGCAACTGATCTGGTTAAACAGCCCGGACAGCGCGTGCTCGTGACTCTCGACGATGTATTTGCGCCATTCTCCAATTTCAAAGGCACTGAAGTAGTCAACTTCATTCATCCGCGAGAACGACTGGATGTTCGAGAAGGGCGCATTGGTGGATGGCCGACCATCCGTGACACACGGGTGCCTTTCGATACAGTTGCCCGCCTCGTCGCTACCGGCGATATCCCTGCGGCGGAAGTCAGCCGGCACTTCCCGACCGTCCGCACAGGCGATGTTGCCGACGCCGTCAGCTTCGACCAGCAGATTGCTGCCATCGGGCGGTCGGCGTGAAATTCTTCTTGGATGAGAATCTCCCGCAAGGTCTCATCGAACACTTGGGTTCCATATTTCGTGTGCACGAGTTCGTGGGAGTCAAGGTTCTCGGTACCAAAGGTATGGAGGATGTTCCGCTTTTCTCCGCCGTGGCTGGATCGGGATGTCAAGTATTCGTGACCGGCGATATGCGACAATTGAGATGCGAAAATGAGCGTTCGGCTTGCCGAGCGGAGCGTTTACATTGGATTGGCGTCCACCACGTGCAGTCGGTGGGATACCATGTTATCGCTGGACCGGCGTCGACGTTGGTGCATGCGCTACCGTTCGTGCTCGATCGTCTGGCCCATATAACGGAGCCGCAGTTCTTCAAGCTCAGGAAGTCCGAACGGAACTACACACAAGTATTTCATTCGCAGGGGAATCTCTGATAGTGATGCGTGCGCTCCCGGCTCTTGCGTTCGACGCGGTCGAAGTGGGTTCGACTCGTTCTGGTCCACCAGATTTGCCATCGGTACAGCGGTGACGTTGGTGATCTGACGCAGTGCGGATGACGGAGGTGGCATGATCGGGGGATGGTTACCCGCAAACTGTGTCTTGCGCAGGATCCGGAGGCGGACGAACTGCTGTCGAGTGACGACTTCGCGTTGCTGACGGGGATGCTGCTGGATCAGCAGTATCCGATGGAGCATGCGTTTCGCGGGCCGCGGAAGCTTGCCGAGCGGATGGGTGGGTTCGATATCCGGCGGATCGCCGCGGCCGATCCGGACGAGTTCGAGGAGCTGGGCGCCACCCCGCCCGCGATTCACCGGTACGGGCGGTCGATGGCTCGGCGGGTGCAGGATCTGGCGCGGTACATCGTGGACAACTACGACGGCAAGGTGGAGAACCTCTGGACCGAGGGTGACCCGGATGGCAAGGAGGTGCTGAAGCGTCTCAAGGCACTGCCCGGCTACGGTGACCAGAAGGCGCGAATCTTCTTGGCGCTGTTGGGTAAACAGCTCGGCGTCCGGCCTGCGGGCTGGCGCGCGGCCGCGGGCGCCTACGGCGACGAGGGCTCGCACCGCTCGGTGGCCGATGTGACCGACGGCCCATCTCTGTCCGAGGTCCGGGAATTCAAGAAACAAGCGAAGGCCGCGGCCAAGAAGGGCTGAGCCCCGAGATCCCGGTTCGTGGCACTAGTTGAGCAGCAACGGGCCCAGTTGCAGCAACC
This sequence comes from Nocardia sp. BMG51109, assembly GCF_000526215.1. NCBI lineage: Bacteria > Bacillati > Actinomycetota > Actinomycetes > Mycobacteriales > Nocardiaceae > Nocardia > Nocardia sp. BMG51109. Next base: position 1,926,142 of record NZ_JAFQ01000004.1, on the reverse strand, counting down.
AGAACAGCGCGATGAGGGGCAACCAGGATTGCGCCCAGATGATCAGCAGGTCCACGAAGTCGACGCGGCCCTCGGTCTCGGCATCCACGACTCGTAACCCGGTTACCAGCTTGCCCAGCGTTGCGCCCAGCGCCCACTGCACCACGACGCGGTGGACGAAGGACAGCGCGGGCCACAGTGCCAGCAGAGCCCACCAGGGCGGTAGCTTGTCGGCCGTCGGCTGAAGTTGCGGCATGCGCGACGGAAGGTCGACCAGCACCGCCAGCGCGAGCATCGCGGGCACGATGTGCACGGCGATATCGATGGTCCATGACAGCAGCGTCCGGAATCGCGGCGGCCGGTCCTCCGGCTGCCCGGGATCTCGTCGGCGCGTGGTCACGACCCGCACCCGGTCCAACGCGGGCGGGCGGACGATCGCCGCCGGTGCCCCGTCGGTCGAATACTTCCCGATGTCCTTGCGCCGCACGGGTTTCGGATGGAAATGCGGATCGAAGCTGGGCAGGTCACCGCCGGCGAAGATGGCCGGGACGACGAGCACGACGATGAGCGTCGCCCCGGCTCCGCGGAACCAGTAGCCGACCAGCGTCCAGAACGAGATTCGTCCGCCGGTCTCGGGATGGACGATCCGCAGCCCGAAGATCAGCTTGCCGATCGTGGCCTGGCAGGCCCACTGCAGCACGACACGGTCCGCGAACGACAGCCCCAGCCACGTCAGGAGCAGCACCCACCACGGCGGCAACGCCGCGATCAGCTCGCCCGGCTCGCCGCCGATCTTCACGATCTGCCACGACCCACCCCAGGTCAGCGGCCATACGGCGAGCGGCGGGGTGTGCAGGAGCCAGTCGACGGCGAACGACAGAGCCCACCGCAGCCTGCGCGGCGACGGATAGCGCGGATCGCCCCGATCCCCGTGCCGAAGCCGCTTCGGTGCTTCGTCGTGAACCTGTTGCGTGCCCGAGGTCGTCTCCGCCATCACAGCTTCAGCCTTGTCGGAATGTTCAGCGCCGCAGTCGAATCACCGGTGGAGGTGAATGTCACCGATCGCGCGATGTCGACCACCAACCGACGGAAATCCGGCCCGTGGGAGACGAACGCCGTGGACAGTTCGACCGCCGCCAACGCCGCCCCGTCGTCGGACGGCACGGTCGCACGCAACTGATAGACCGGCGCCGTCTCGTCGGCGTCGTGGTGCCCGGGGACCTCCGGCACCGGCAGGTCGGTGATCCGTTCGCGGAACATCATCGGCTTGCCGTCGATGGTGACCAACTCGACGTCGGCCCCGGATGCCGCCTCCGGGTCGCCCTCCGCCAGCGCCAGCAACATCGCCCGGGGGTTTTCCGCGGGAGTGCCGGTCTCGAGCACCCACACCGTCAACCATGTGACGATCGGCTCGCCGTCGGCCATGTGCATGCCCATCCCGCAGTAGCGGACACCGCTCGCCGCCAGCGCCGCCAACAGGTCTGCGCGCTGGTCGATTTCGGCCCGCAGCGCCGTCGCGTCGGCGGGTTGCAGCGACGCGGCCAGCGCCGTCGCGGCGGCCGCGGCCCGGTCGAGTCCGTGCAGCGGCATCGGGACGTAGCCGCGGGGCAGGACGAGATCGACGTCGATTCCGGCCATTATTCGCCGCCTCCTCCGACGGCGCTGCCGCTCTTGAGACCCAAAGACGTGGTGCGGGACAGTAGTTCGGCGCCGCGGGCCGTTGTCGCCGTGCCGGTGACCGCGCCGAACTCGGTGAGGCCGGCCGATATCCCGGTCGGGCTGGCCAGCTTCATCGAGATATTGTCCACGGCCCCGGCCGATCCGGTGATCATCTTGGCTCCGATACCGGCCGAGGAGGCACCCTCGGAGAAGCCGCCGAGGAACCCGCCGAGCCTGCCTACGTCGTCGGCACCCTTGAACGCGGCCGTGGCCCCCAGCGCAAGTCCCTTGCCGCCGGGCAGGATCGACAACGTGTCGCCGAACAGCGTGCCGCCGGCCGACAGCTTTTCTTTCCAACTCCCGTGCAGCAGATCGTCTCTCAGCTCCGGATCGGAGAGGTCCATCGCCAGCACTCCCGCACCGGCGGCCAGGGCGATCGGGCCGAATACCGCGGTCAAGGGCGGGAACAACGCCAGCACACCGGAGACCGCCGAGACGACCGACAGGACGTTTCGGATGGTGTCCTTGTGCTCGGACAGCCAGTCACCGACGGCTTTCAGCGCATCGCCGAAGCCCTTTTTCAGGCGATCCCACAGTCCGGGCTCGTCGGGCGCGAAATCCCCGGCCGCATCCCGAAGCTCCTGCGCGGCCTTCTCGGCCGCGCCCTCGTGCTCGTTCTTCAAGGTGCCGGCCTGCGCGAGGATCGACGCGACCTGAGCGTTCGCCTCGGTGAGCGCGGTGTTGGCGGTGTCGACCGCGGTGGTGGCCGCGTTCAACCGCGATTGCACCGCGGCGAGTTGCTCGGTCGGCACCTGCTTACCGGCCAGGCCCAGATCGGGGTTGGCCTTGGCATTGTCGTAGGCGGTCTGCGCGGTGGCCCGAGCCTGCGCGGCGGCGGCCATCTCGGTGTCGAGCCGGCTTGCGACGTCACGGTGGGCGATGAGGACCCCGTGCCACCCTTGCAGCACACCGACGGCCCTGCCGAGCGAGTCCTGCGCCCGGCGCAGGTCGGCTCCGAGGGTCTGGTCGAAATTCTTGCGGAACGCGTCGGCGGCCTCGCCCTGCCACACGGCATCGGTGGAGTTCTGCAACCGGCTCAGCATCCGGTTGCACTCGGTGACGGTGTCGCTCGCGCTCTTCACCGCGGTCGACATGGTGTCCAGGTCGGCCGGGACGCCGGCGGCGGGGTTGAACCCGAGGTTCGGGTAGGGATTGTCGTCTGCCATGTCCGACCTAGGCGATAGTCGCGCCGGGAGCCGCGGCACCGGGCTGAGCGATCGATTGCCCCACCTTGTTCAGCGCATCGGTGAACGCCTGTTCGGTGGAGGCATAGGCGTCGTGGGTGCGCCGCAGGCCCTCCGCAGTGGCCTCGACGCCCTTGCCGATCTGCTCGGCGCCGTAGCGCCACTTCTGCTGGAATTCGTCGGCGGCGGAGACCAGTTCGTCCGTGCCGATACGCAGCGCGGCCTCTTGCGACATCTTCGCGCGGACGTCGTCGAGCAGCTCACCGGCGCGAACCATGGAATCCGCTGCGCCTCTCAACACGTCGAGATCGGCTTGGAGGAAACTCCCCATCGTTTTGACCCCCCACAGTGGTTATCGAAATAGGGCCGTCGCACGGACAGCCCGGTGAGAGTAGCAGATTCCGGCGGATGGGACGTGCTCTGTGGATGGGGTCTGCGCTGCTCGGGCGCCTGTTCAGGTCGTGATCGATTGTGTTGGTGGAGACCGGGTTCGCGCGTCTTCGGGTTGCCTGGTTCGAGGCGGCCGCGGAACCGACCGACCCGGGTTGCGCGGTACTCCTACCGGCGCGCTGAAAACCTGGCCGGGGCAAGAACACTCGTTGCACCCGTAGCCTTGTCGTCCCGGCGCGCTTCCGGCCGGAGTCCACTGTGGTTGGAGGTGGACCCCGGCCGCAGGTGCGTGCCGGGCGGGCGCGGGGTTGCGGGCCGCCGCGGCACGGCTAGCTGCTGCTGGCCTGGGCGGTGGCGAAAGGGGTTGCTACGGTGCGGGTTTCGCGGTGGGACGGGGGGTTCCAGAGGCCGCGGCGCTGGAGGATGGGGAGGACGCCCTCGCCGAACCAGTATGCCTCCTCGACGTGGGGGTAGCCGGAGAGGATGAACTGGTCGATGCCCAGGCGGGAGTACTCGATCAGGCGCTCGGCGACCTCCTCGTGCGAGCCCACCAGGGCGGTGCCGGCGCCGCCGCGGACCAGGCCGACGCCCGCCCACAGGTTGGGGGCGATCTCCAGGCGCTCGCTGGAGCCGCCGTGCAGCTCCAGCATCCGGCGCTGGCCCTCGGACTCGCTCTGCGCCAGATTCGCTTGCACGCGTTCGATATCCGCGGGGTCGATCGACTCCAGCAGTCGGTCCGCCTCGGCCCAGGCCCGTTCGGAGGTGTCCCGGGAGATGACGTGGATGCGCAGGCCGTAGCGCAGCCGGCGGCCCTGGTCGACCGCCAACCGGCGAATCCACTCCAGCTTCTTGCTCACCGCGAAAAGCGGTTCGCCCCAGGTGAGGTAGGTGTCGGCGTACTTGGCCGCCACCGGCCCGGCCGCCTGTGAGGAGCCGCCGAAGAAGATCGGCGGGACCGGGTCGGGCTGGTTGTCGAGCAGCGCGTCCTGCACGTGAATGTGCTTGCCCTCGAAAGAGATCGGCTCGCGCGAATCCCACAGCGAGCGCACCACGTGCAGGAATTCCCCGGTGCGCTCGTAGCGCTCCTCCTTGTCCAGGAAATCGCCGAAGGCGCGCTGCTCGTGCGGTTCACCGCCGGTGACCACGTTCAGCAGCAGCCGGCCGCGCGAATGCCGCTGGAAGGTGCCCGCCATCTGCGCGGCCAGCGTCGGGCTGACCAGGCCGGGCCGGAACGCCACCAGGAACTTCAGCGTCTCGGTGGTTTCGACCAGCATGGCCGTGCTCAACCAGGCGTCCTCGCACCACAGTCCGGTCGGGGTGAGCACGCCCTCGAAGCCGTTCTCCTCCGCGGCGCCCGCGATCTGGTTCAGGTAGCGCAGCGAGGCCGGGCGGTCGCCCGACATCGAGGTGCCGTGACCGCCGGCGACGAGGTTGCGCGAGTCGCCGTAGGTGGGCAGAAACCAATGGAAGGACAGGGACATTCGGGGTGCTCCCTTCAGGAGGCCGTGGGGAAGAGGTCGTTGAAGCGGGTATCGACGAAGTCCGGGATGTTCACCTTCTTCGGAATCAGTCCCGCGTCGGCGAAGGCGTCGGCGACCTGCTGTTCGGCGTCGATGGTCGCGGGGTCGAGCGGATGGTCCTGGTAGGGATCGCGTTTCGCGGCCACGAGCGTCACGTCGGTGGGCAGTCCGGTCAGCTGTCCCCAGGTCTGTGCCCACTGCTCCGGGTGCTGATCGGCCCAGGCGTGCGCGCGCTGGGCGCGGCCGAGCAGATCCCGGATCGCCGCCGTCCGCGACTTGCTTTCCAGCGCCTCGGATCCCGCGACGAAGAACGCGTCGCCGTTGATATACCCGTTGCCGTCCACCAGGATTCGGGCCCCGGTCTGCGCCTCGCCCTGGGCGGTGTAGGGATCCCAGATCGCCCACGCGTCGACGCGGCCGGTGCTCAGCGCCGCGAGCGCGTCGGCGGGTTGCAGGTACTGGGCCTCGATGTCGTCGAACGACAGTCCGTTCTTGCTCAGCACCGTCAGCAGGTGGTGGTGCGCGGAGCTGCCCTTGGTGACCGCGATCCGCTTGCCCTTCAGGTCGGTCGGGGCACGCAGTGGGGAGTCCTTCGGCACCAGGATCGCCTGCCCGGCGGTGCCCGCCCGATATCCACCGACGATCTTGATCTCGGACTTGGCCGCGGCGGCGAACACCGGCGGCGAATTGCCGACGCCGCCGAAGTCGACCGAGCCGGAGTTGATCGCCTCCAGCATCGGCGGACCCGCGGTGTACTGCGACCATTCGATCTTGTACGGCACGTCCCGCAGCTCGCCGGCGGATTCCAGCAGGGCCTGCAGCCCGGTGCCCTTCTGGTCGCCGAGGCGCAGCGTCACCTGCGACAGGTCCACGGTGCCGTCGGGCCGGACCGCCGTGTCCTCGGCGTCGTCGGTGCCACAGGCGGTGGCGACCAGCGCCGTGAGGGCGAGGGCGGCGAACAGGCGGCGGTTGATCATGCGGTTCCTTCGGTCTCTGCTGTGCCGCCGTCGAGCGAGCCGACACCGAGTTCGGTGAGCAGGTCCCGGCGCAGCGCGGCGAATCGGGAGTCCTCGCGGCGGCGCGGCCGGGGGAGGTCGATGGTGATGTCGTCGGCGATCCGGCCGTCGGCGAGGACCAGCGCGCGGTCGGCGAGCAGCAGCGCCTCGTCCACATCGTGGGTGACCAGCAGCACGCCCGGCCGATGCCGCGCCCACAGTTGCAGCACCAGCCCGTGAATGGTGATGCGGGTCAGCGCATCCAGGGCGCTGAACGGCTCGTCGAGCAGCAGCAGATCCGGATCGCGCACCAGCGCGCGGGCCAGCGAGGCGCGCTGCGACTCACCGCCGGACAGGGTGAGCGGCCAGGCGTCCGCGCGCTCGGTGAGCCCGACCTCGGCCAGCGCGTCGCGCGCGGCGGTTCCGGGGTCGCTGTGCCGCAGGCCCAGGGTGATGTTGGCGTGCACGCGTTTCCACGGCACCAGCCGCGGCTCCTGGAAGGCGACGGCGACATCGCCGGACACGGTGAGCTCGCCGCCGTGGTCGCGATCCAGTCCGGCCAGCGCGCGCAGCAGCGTCGACTTGCCGGAGCCGCTGCGACCGAGCAGGGCGACGAATTCGCCGCGGCCGATGTCCAGATCGATGCCGTCGAGCACCGTGCGGGGGCCGAAAGCCTTGGTCAGCTTGCGAATTCGGGCCACCGGATCGCGGTCGGCGGACCGTTCCCGTTCGTCGACGGCTTCGGTCTCGGTGGTGCCGGTGTCGGTGGTGTCTGTCTCGGTGGTGTCGGTGCTCAGCTCGCCAAGAACCCGCGTCGCCATACCAGCGCCTTCCTTTCGATCAGCCGGACAACGGCATCGGTGATCAGGCCGAGCAGGCTGTAGACCAGCAGCCCGACGACGATCACATCCGTGCGCAGGAATTCGCGGGCATCGTTGATCAGGAAGCCCAGTCCGGCATCGGCATTCACCTGTTCGGCGACGATCAGTGCGAGCCAGGCCACCCCGAGCGACTGCCGCAGCCCGACCAGGGCCTGCGGCAGCGCGCCGGGCAGCACGATGTGCCCGATGGTCGCGAGCCGCGACAGCTGCTGCACCCGGGCCACCTCCGCGAGCTTGCCGTCCACCCCGCGGATTCCGGCAAAGGTGTTGAGGTACAGCGGAATCGCGACGCCGAAGGCCACCAGCACGATCTTCGGCAGTTCGCCGATGCCGAACCACAGGATGAGCAGCGGGATGAGCCCGTAGAACGGCAGCGTCCGCAGCATCTGCATGGGCGGATCGACGACGTACTCCCCGAACAGGCTGAGCCCGGCGAGCACCGCCAGGACGATGCCGATCGCCGCGCCCACCCCGAAGCCGATCGCCGCGCGTTGCAGCGACACCGCGATGGCGTGCGGCAGCGTACCGTCCCGGAACAACTCGATCGCCGTGTCCACCACCGTCGTCGGCGCGGCCAGCAGCCGTTCCGGCAGCACGCCGGTGGCACTGGCGACCTGCCAGAGCACGACGATCAGCACCGGAACGACCAGCCGCACCCAGCGCCCGGACGGCAGTCGGGGCAGCCGGACGGGTGTCGACCGCAGGGCAAGTGAAGACAACGTGAAACCTCGTGCAGTGGTGGCGGACTGTGTCGGCGGTGCCGAGCGGTCGGCAGCCCGAGGTGCCACAGTGCCCGAGGTGGAGGCGGATGTCACCGGTTGAAATCTGCCTGGTTCTTACACCTGACAGTGCCGGTCGGGCGCCTTTCCAGGCGGGTGCCGGTCGGACGCCTTACCGGTCGGGTGCCGGTCGGGCGCCTTACCAGGCGGACGCCCTACCAGGCATAGCTCGATTCGCGCGGATAGCGGCTGCGCCGGCCCGGTGACGTGGCCTCCAGGCGCACCCGCGCCGGATCGTCACACAGCACGGCATCGTGCAGTCGGCGCAGATTCGCTCCGGGTTCGGAGCCGATTTCCGCCAGTAACAGCGTGCGGGCTTCCCGGTATGTCGCGAGCGCGTCGACGCGTCGGCCGGCACGATATTGGGCGACCATCAACTGTTCGCAGAATCTCTCCCGGAATTGATGACTGCCGATGAGCGGGATGAGTTCGCCGATGAGTTCGTGGTCGCGCCCGGCCGTCAGCTCGACATCCATCAGCCACTCCACGGCGGCCAGGCGCATTTCCTCCAGCCGGGCGGCCTCCGCTTCGACGGCCGGTGAATTTATTCCCTCCAGCGCCGGGCCGCGCCACAACGACAATGCGCCGCGAATATCGTCGGCGAGGGCGGACCAATCCACCGGCCCGGACTCGGCGGCGGCGGTGAGATCTCCTATGCGCGAGACGAATTCCCAATGATCCGAGGTGTGCACACCGGGCCGGAGCAGATATCCGGGATAGGCGGTGACGATGATCTCGTGGTCGGAGACGGGGCGCAGGATTCTGCGCAACCGCACGACGCACGACTGAATCTGGCGCCGTGCCGTGGACGGCGGCGAATCGCTCCAGACCCCGTCGACCAGGCGGTCGACGGAGACGATCCGATTGGGCCGCAACAGCAGCATGGCCAGGACGATCCTGTCCCGATGGCTGGTGATCGGCACCGTGCGCGGGCCCGTAACCTCCAGCGCGCCGAGAACGTGAAAATGCAGACGGCCGACCAATTTTCCTCCCTCGGTGGCGACCTCGGCACCGAGGTATCGGTGCCGGGCGCCCGCCGACGGAACGGTGACCACTCCGCCGACGAACGCGGATCTGTCGGTCGCATCGTTGTGAACGGTGAGCCGACCTGCCACACGAGCCCCCACAGCCTCCGTGGCACCCCGCGGACCGAGGTCGTACTCCAGATCCTTCTTCGTCACGGCCACATTGCCCGACACTGGTAATTCTTGGCGTACAACGAGATCCGCGCATCGGTAGTTCAACCTATGTGTTACCTAGGGAGGCGTACCTCGGACAATGGTCGGAGGTACGTTCTGCGGCTAGGCTTTGTTGGTATGTCGGCGGCGCGCCGAGGACGGGCAAGAGATGTCGTAGCGGCCACGGATCGGTTCGTCGGCCGTGAATCGGAGCAGGACAAGATCAGTCTGTTGCTGCTCGGTCCGGCCCGGTTGATCACGTTGACAGGCCCGGGCGGGATCGGCAAGACCCGGCTCGCGGCAGAGACCCTGCGCCGATTCCGCAAGGCCGGAGGCACTCCGGTGTACTGGACGCGGTTGGCCCGGCTGCCCAAGGGTTCCGACGCGCTCGCGGTCGAGGAGGAGGCGGCCCGCTCGGTGGCCGAGGCCGATTTCTCCGGGCGGTCGGCTTGGGACAGCCTGGTCGGTACGTTGACCAGGACCGACGCGGCGGAGCGCAATCTGCGGACCGTCCTGGTGATGGACAACTGCGAGCATGTCGTCGCCGGCGCCGGGCGTTTGATCGCGGAGCTGCTGGACGCGGTGCCGACGCTGACCATCCTGGCGACCAGCCGGGCGGCGGTGGGGTGGGCCGACGAACATCTGGTGCAGGTTCCCCCGTTGACGCGGCCGCAGGCCGTGCTGCTGTTCCGGCAGCGCGCCGAATTGACCGGGCACCCGGTCACCGGTGCCGAACAGGAGGAGATCGTCGGCCAGATCTGCCACCATGTGCACGACAATCCGCTGTATGTCCGGTTGGCGGCGGCGCGGCTGGTGCGCCAGCCGCCGGCGATGATCCTCGCCGAGCTCAGCGGCGAGCCGACCGATAAGCGGATGCGCTGGTCGCACGGGCCCCGGGTCGGTTCGGAGCCGCGGCATCGGGGCGTCCGGGACGCCATCGCCTGGTCCTACGATCTGTGCCGGGACACCGAAAAGCTGCTGCTGGACCGGATGTCGGTGTTCGCCGCCGGCTACGACACCAATACCGAGGACGACACGGCCTCCGGGCTGGATGTGGGCGCGGACCTGGACGCCATCGAGATGGTCTGCGCCGACGACGATCCGGCCCCCGGACGCGACGAACACCGTGCGGCGCAGGGTGTCCCGGCCGTGCGCCTGGCCCGGGGCGAGATCGAGGGCGCGCTGGGGCGGCTGGTCGATCAGTCGCTGGTGACCGTGCACATCACGCCGACTGCGGTGCGGTATTCCCTGCTGGAGAGCATTCGCGTGTTCGCCCATCAGCGGCTGTGTGAACGGTCCACCGACGAGGTGGACGAATCGGAACGGTTCGCCCGGCGCCACCGCCGCTACTACCGGGACGAAATCGTTCGGGCACAACGCGAATGGTTCGGTCCCGCCGAGCGGGAACTGATCGTCTGGGTGCGCGCGGCGGGCGACAACATCGCCACCGCGATCGAGTCGAGTCTTTCCTCGGGCGAGGTCGAACTCGGGCTGGAAATCGCCATGGGCATAATAGGTCTGCAGATCTTCCGGCGTTCGCTCCGAGATCGTTCGCTGCGCGAAGTCTGCGGGTGGATCGAGAACACGCTGCAGGCGACCCGGTTGCGGTCCACGCGGCTGACCGATCTGCAGATCGAGGCCATGGCCTCGCTCGGGTGGCTCGCGTTGCTGCAGGGCAGGACCGACGACACCGAACGGATACTCGAGGACTGCGCCACCTCTTGCCTGGACGACCCGGAGACCGCAAGGAACTGGCGGCGCACCCCCGACACCGATCTCGGCCTCCCCGCTCCGGTCGAATTCCTGTGGGGGGTGGAACTGATGATGGTTCACCACGATCCGAGGTCGGTGACCGTCCTGGGCCGCGGTCGCGAAAAGCTCGGTGCCGTCGGCAATCGCGGCGGCGAGGCGCGGATCGAGCGGTTCGAGGCATGGGCGGCGAGCTTGCTGGCACCGCGGCAGCAGGCCCTCGAGATCACCCGGCGCCACCTCGATCACACCGCCGACGCACGCGCCGGCTGGGCGAAGGCGTGGGCCGAGATGGTGCGGGCGATCGCCCTGACCAAGCACGGCGAGCCCACCGCGGCGCTGGAACTCGGCCGCACCGCTCTGGCGCAGTTGGTCGCCGCGCGGGACCTGTGGGGCGCGGTAGCGGCGGTGAGCGTCCGGACCTGGACATTGGCGAAGCTCATCACCGATGCGCAGGTGGCCGGACATCCCGACCGGGCTCGGCTGAGAGCGCTGGCCACCGAGATCGCCAGGCTCGCGGGAGGTAGCGGGCGAGAGTTGACGGAGCTGGGCGCCGACACCGGGGGGCTGGGGCCCGTGGCCGAGGAGACGAACAGGGCGGTCGAGGTCGCCCGCAATGTCCTGGGCGCCGGGGCATACGCCGATGCCGCGCAGCAGGGCGCCCTACTGCGGCCGCAGCTGGGCGAGGTTCACCGCCTGGCGCTGGGCACGCTGCCCGCGGACCGGCTGTCGGCGGACCACACCCGCGCGCGGGCGAACGCCACATCGCTCTGGGACGAGCTGTCCGGCGCCGAGCGGCAGGTGGCGTTGCTGGCGGCGGCCGGGTGGACGAATACCGCGATCGCGGCTCGCCGGGGCAGTTCCGCCAAGACCGTCGACGCGCAGATGGCCGCGATCCTGCAGAAGCTGATGATCACCTCCCGGATGGACATCATGGATTTCGTGCCCGCCGACCGGATCGGTGAGGTCCGGGCCGAAGCCGCCAAACGACCGCGCCGAAACGGCGGACCACGCCGGAAGCGGCCGTAGGCCGCTACTGGACTGCGGGCGGAGCGACGGGACCGGAGGAGGAAGCCTGCGTAACCACCGGAGGGACCCGCGTAGGCCGCCATTGGGCTCCATGAACCGCTGCGGCAGCGCTCATTTCGGCCGCGTATCGGTGACGGACTCGGCCAGGCCGGCGCGGAGCCAGGGCAGGAAGAGGTGGCGCAGCGCGGGAAACAGCAAGGGGCGCGGGATGCTCCGGCCACCCCACGCCTGGAGCTTGGCCGTGCGGCCGGGGACGACCGTCGGCCGGCCCGCGAACAGCCCCTCCAGCCCCGCCCGGGCGACCAGGTCGGCGGACATCGCGGAGTAGGAGTCCTCCCGCTCCGGCGTGACGCCGCCGACCTGATAGAACTCGGTGCGCACCGGTCCCGGCGACAGCAGCGTGCAGGTGACCCCCGTACCCTGCAGCTCCACGTGCAGCGCCTCGGCGAAATTGTTCACGAACGCCTTGCTGGCCGCGTACGCGGCGGCGGTGGGTACCGGCTGAACGCCGGCGATGGAGCCGGTCATCAGGATCGAGCCGCTCCGCCGGGCGATCATCGCGGGCAGCACGGCCAAGGTGAGCGCCTGTGCGGCAACCACATTGACCTGCACGAGCGAGCGCTGCGCCCGCGGGTCGCTGTCCGCCACGTCGCCGCAGACGGCCAGGCCCGCGTTGTTGCACAGCACCGCCACCCGTCGCCGGGCCAGATCGTCGCACAGCGCCTCGCGGTGCACGTGGTCGGCGAGGTCGCAGGCAATGGTCTCGACCTTCGTGCCGAACCGGTTGCGGATGCTGGTCGCCAGCGCGTCCAGCCGATCCGCTCGGCGGGCCACGAGAACGGTCGGGAAGCCGCGGGCGGCGAGCTGAGAACTCAGCGCCGCGCCTATTCCCGAGGACGCACCGGTGACCACGGCCCATCCGTCCGTATCGGATACCTCGTGTCGCACCGGCAATATCCGCACCGCACTCCCTACCGAACCGTTTGTTTACGTCGAAAGTACCGCTGCGCGAGGTTTTTCGGTCACCGCGCGGGAATCGTCCGGTAACGGCGGCCCGGCTCCCCGGCGCCCGCGCGAGTTCCCCGGCGGTTACCGGACGGTTTCCGAAAGATGTTGGTGTACAGGGAATTACGAGTATGTTATCGATATCCCATCGCTCGACGGCAGGAGTGCGGCGATGCCTGTCCCGCAACGTCAGACCCTCGACCGGCTACGCGACCTGGCCGCCCTCGGCGACCCGGCCGGCCGGCCGCAACGGCGCATCGACGAGGTGTTCACCGGGGATCCGCTCGCCGAGATCCCGATGGGCGACGCCGAGGACGTCACCGCGGCGTTCGCCGAAGCCCGTGCCGCACAGGGCCGGTGGGCCGAGACGAGCCCGCGCGAGCGCGCCGCCGTCTTCGAACGGTACCGCACGCTGATCCTGGACAACCGGGACTTCCTGATGGACCTGCTGCAGGCCGAGACCGGTAAGTCGCGCGCGGCCGCGAACGAGGAGGTGCTCGGTCTCGCGCTGGCCACGCAGTACTACGCGCGGGTCGCGTCCGGGCTGCTGCGGCCCTACCGGGTCCCGGGACTGTTCCCGATACTCGTCCACACCGTGGTGTACCACCAGCCCAAGGGGGTGGTCGGGTTCATCTCCCCGTGGAACTACCCGATGATCCTGTCCATCGGGGACGCGGTACCGGCGCTGCTCGCGGGCAACGCCGCCGTGATCAAGCCCGACTCCCGGACGCCGTTCTCGCTGCTGGCCAACGCCGAACTGCTCTACCGCGCCGGCCTGCCGCGCGACGTGCTGGCGGTGGTGCCCGGCGAGGGCACCGTCGTCGGCGCCGAAATCGCCGGCAACTGCGACTATTTGATGTTCACCGGGTCCACGGCGACGGGCCGCCTGCTGGCCGAGCAGTGCGCCCGCAGGCTGATCGGCTTCTCCGCCGAACTCGGTGGCAAGAACCCGATGATCGTCGCGGCCGGCGCCGACCTGGACACCGTCGCCCGGGCCGCGTTGCGGGCGTGCTTCGGCAATGCCGGCCAGCTGTGCCTGTCGATGGAGCGGATCTACGTCGAAGCGGCTGTGGCGCAGGAGTTCACCGAGAAGTTCGTCGCCGCGACCGAGTCGATGACGGTCGGCGGAGCCTACGACTTCACGGTGGCGATGGGCAGCATGATCTCCGCCGACCAGCTCGAGCGGGTGGCCAAGCACGTCGCGGATGCGAAATCCAAGGGCGCGAAGGTCCTTACCGGCGGCAACCCGCGACCGGATCTCGGGCCGTTGTTCTACGAGCCGACGGTGCTCACCGGCGTCACCGACGAGATGGAGTGCGCGCGGCAGGAGACCTTCGGGCCGCTCGTCGCCATCTACCCGGTCGATACCGTCGACGAGGCCGTCGCGCGGGCCAACGATTCCGAGTACGGGCTGAATGCCAGCGTCTGGGCCGGCAGCAAGGCACGCGGCAGGCAGATCGCGCGGCGGCTGCGCACCGGGACGGTGAACGTCGACGAGGGCTATGTGCCGGCCTTCGGCAGCATGGGCGCCCCGATGGGCGGCATGCGCGATTCCGGGCTCGGCCGCCGCAACGGAGTCGAGGGGCTGCTCAAGTACACCGAACCGCAGGCGGTGGCGACGACCAGGTTCAAGAACCTGGACACCCCGCCGTTCCTCACCGACGGCCAGTGGCAGCGGTTGATGATTCAGCTGGCCGGGCTGGTCGGCCTGCTACCCGGCCGCGATGTGCCGCCACGGACCCGAAGGCTGTGAGGGAGAAAGGAACTCGAGCCCGGGATCCTGCCGCAGGATCATCTGGTACAGCCGCTGCAGCTCGAGGCCGGGCTCGATGCCCAGGTGCTCGACCAGGGCGCCGCGGGTGCGCTGGAACGCCTTGAGGGCGTCGGCCTGCCGGCCGGATCGATACAGCGCCAACATGTATTGCTTGCAGAAGGTTTCGCGGGTCGGCACCGCCACCGTCAGGATCTCCAGTTCGGGGGTGATCTCCCGATGCCGCCCGCTGGCCAGTTCGGCGTCGAAACAGTTCTCGTAGGCGTTGAGCCGCTCGTCCTCGATGGCGGTCAGCTCGCTCCACAGGATGCCGTTCTCGGCCAGGTCGGCCAGCGGGCGGCCGCGCCAGAGCCCGAGGGCCTGGCGGAATCGGACGCGCGCGTGTTCGGCCGCGCCGGAGGCCAGTTCGTCGGCGGCGATCCGGACCAGCCGGCGAAACAGCATCAGATCGACCGCATCCGGGTCGACCCGCAGCAGATAGCCCGGGGGCTGGGTGAGCAGCGTGGTCTGCGCCGGCCGCTCGTGCTCGGCGAGGACGCGGCGAATCCCCGACACCGCGTTCTGCACGATCTTGCGGGCCGTCGGCGGGTAATCGCCGCTCCACAGCGCCTCGCGCAGCTGACTCGCGGGCACCACCTGGTTGTTGTGCAGTAGGAGGTAGCCGAGGACGGCGCGCCGGGTGACTCCACCCAGCTGGATCTGCGCACCGTCTTCGACGACATCCAATTCACCTAGAACACGGAACTCCACTACCGTCACCTCTCGCCTTGCGCAGCCGTGAGATATGGCTGTACTCGGGTTACAGGGACGTGGCTTCGAGGCGGCCTCATACCGACATCGAATGGTCAACGCACACGATCCGGAAACTGTCCTCACCAAGGACATGTCGTCAGTTGATGGCCCTCTCCCGTCCGGCCCAGAACCTGTCCCGCAGCTCCCGGTGCAGGATCTTTCCGGTGGTATTGCGCGGGATGTAGTCGACGAAGTCGAACTTGCGGGGCAGCTTGAACGGCGCGATCCGGTCGCGCAGGAACGCGGCCAGCTCGCGGCCGGTGACCTCGGCCCCGGCGTGCACGGCCACGAAGGCGTGCACCACCTCGCCCCAGCGCTCGTCGGGCACGCCGATGACGGCGGCCTCGCGCACCGCGGGATGAGCGGTGATGGCGTTCTCCACCTCCGCCGGGTACACGTTCTCGCCGCCGACGATGATCATGTCCTTGATGCGGTCGCACAGGAACAGATATCCGTCGGGGTCCAGCCAGCCGGCGTCGCCGGTGTGCAGCCAGCCGTCGACGAGGGTGTGCGCCGTGACCTCCGGCTTGTTCCAGTAGCCGAGCATCGTCGCCGGGCTGCGCACCAGGATCTCGCCGATCTCGCCCGGCGGCAACGGATCTCCCGCGGTGTCGACGACGGTGATGTCGAATCCGGGGCAGGGGTAACCGGCCGAGCGCAGCCGCGGGTTGCCGGGGGTGTGGTCGGCCGGCGGCAGATAGGTGATCGAACAGCCGGTCTCGGTCATGCCGTAGAACTGGACGAATCCGCAGTCGAACCGTTTCATGCACTCGGCGAGCAGGGTTTCGGGGATCGGGGAGCCGCCGTAGGCCGCCAGACGGAGCCGGGTGAACGCCTCGCCGGTCGCCGCCGGTTCGCCGAGCATCAGCGCGAACATCACCGGCACCGCCACCATGACGGTGATGCGCTGGGCGACTACGAGATCCACGGCCGCGCCCGGCGTGAACTCCGGCAGCAGGACCACGGGCACCCCGGCGAACAGGCCCTGCACCACCCAGGCCAGGCCGGCGATGTGGAAGCTCGGGATGGCGACCAGGAGCCGGTCGTCGTCGCGGACGTCGAACCAGTCCACCTCGGGTGCGAGCAGGCTCTCGCGGGCCGCGTAGATGCTGCGCTGGCCGATCATCACGCCCTTCGCCAGGCCGGTCGTGCCGCTGGTGTACATCTGGATGAGCGGATCGTCCGGTCCGACAGCGATATTCGGATCGGTGGTGGGGTGGCCGTCGAGCCAGTCGGTGAAGCCGCCACCCGGACGGCCGGGAATATCGGTGTGCACCACGTCGATTCGGGTGCCGGCCCGCTCCTGCGCCTGCACCACCACCGATTCGGTCGCGGCATCGACGAACAGCAGACGGCAGCCGGAATCGAGCAGGATGTGGGCGAGTTCGTCGGCGGTGAGCAGCCGATTGACCGGGATCAGCACCGTCGCGGTCTCGGCGGCGGCGATCAGCAACTCGTAGAGGTGCTCGGAGTCCCGGCCGATGTAGGCGATCCGGTCGCCGGCGCCCAGGCCGGCCGCTAGTAGCGCGTTCGCGGCCCGGGCGGACGACTGTTGCAGCGCGGCGTAACCGATCGAACGGTCGCCGCAGACGAGGGCGATATCGTCGGGGCGAGATTCGGCATGTTGCCGGCAGAGTCCGGCGAAATCGACGGGAATTTCAACGGATTCGGCTGCTTTCGGAGAAATCATAACAACCTCTGATCTCCGGCTCGCGACGAATTCGTCGGCGTCGACGTTTTTAATCAGCGAACCAGGGTAAACATCCGTACATTCGGATACGTGTCTTCGATTCTTGACCGCGCAAGTCTAGCGGTCGGCGGGTAATCGGCCGGTAATCGCGCACCCACCGGTTGACCTGGTCGGACGGTTGATTTTTCCTTGTGGCCGGACGATTACCGGTCGATGGGTGGTGCGGTGCGACACGCCCATAGGATTTCATCGCACACCAGATATGCGGGGGCGCGCCGAACGGTGCCGTTACGGATTTCGAACGATACGAGGATGGCAAAATGTCGCATGCAGAACTGTCCGGTGCGGACGAGCATGCCGGGGCCGACGCACCTGATTCCGCGAGCCGCGCCCTCGACCTGTTGCAACACCGATACTTGAGCGAGCGGCAACGGCTGCTGATGGAGATGATCCGGCGTCAGGTGGATGCGGTTCTCGGCGACTTCGCCCCCGAAAACATCGATGTCACAGCGGGTTTCGTCGATCTGGGGCTGGATTCCCGGACCGCCGTCGAATTACGCGACCGGGTGGCGGCCGAGACCGGGATCGCCCTGCCGGCCGCGGTGATCTTCGACCACCCCACCATCGAGGCGCTGGCCGCGCATCTGAGCGAGCCGGCCGGTGCGGAGGCCGAGGCGGCGTCGTCGGCCGCGGCGCACCCGGCCGCGGCGGCGGACGATCCGATCGCGATCGTCGGGATGGCCTGCCGCTTCCCGGGCGGCGTCGCCACCCCCGACGACCTGTGGCGGCTGGTCGCCGAGGGACGCGATGCCATCACGGGGTTCCCGGCGGATCGGGGCTGGCCCCTCGACGATCTCTACGATCCGGAGCCGGGCGTGCCGGGCAAGTCGTATGTCCGAGAGGGCGGATTCCTCGACGGCGCGGCGGAATTCGATGCCGGGTTCTTCGGGATCTCGGCCCGGGAGGCGCTGGCGACGGATCCGCAGCAGCGCATGCTGCTCGAACTCGCCTGGGAGGCCTTCGAGCGGGCCCGGATCGATCCCGCTGCGCTGCGGGGCACGGAGACCGGCGTATTTCTCGGACTCAGCGATATGGGCTATCGCTCGCTGCTGGCCGCGGGCCCGGACCTGGCGGGCGCCGAAAGCTATCTGCTGACCGGGAACATGCCCGCGGTGGCCTCCGGCCGGATCGCCTACTTCCTCGGCTTGCAGGGCCCGGCGGTGACCGTCGATACCGCGTGCTCGTCATCGCTGGTGGCGCTGCATCACGCCGCGCAGTCGCTGCGGTCGGGCGAATGCTCGCTGGCGCTGACGGGCGGTGTGTCCGTGACGATGTCGCCGCTGGGCTACGTATTCTTCTCGGCGCAGCGGGGTTTGGCGTACGACGCGCGCTGCAAGTCCTATGCCGCCGCGGCGGACGGCACCTCGTGGTCGGAGGGCGCGGGAGTTCTGGTGCTGGAACGGCTTTCGGACGCCAGGCGCAACGGCCATCCCGTCGCGGCCGTGGTCCGCGGCTCGGCGACCAACCAGGACGGCGCGTCGAACGGGCTGACGGCGCCGAACGGCCTGTCCCAGCAGCGCGTCATCCGGCAGGCGCTGGCGAACGCCGGATTGTCGGCGTCGGATGTGGATGCCGTGGAGGGCCACGGAACGGGCACGGTACTCGGCGATCCGATCGAGGCGCAGGCACTGCTGGCGACCTACGGGCAGCGACCGGCCGAGCAGCCGTTGCTGCTCGGGTCGATCAAATCCAATATCGGGCACACGCAGTCGGCGGCCGGCGCCGCGGGCCTGATCAAGATGATCCTCGCCATGCGGCACGCGGCGATGCCGCCCACGCTGCACGTCGACACGCCCTCGCCGCACGTGGACTGGTCGGCGGGGCACATCCGCCTGGTGACCGAGTCGCGGCCGTGGCCCGAGCGCGACCGGCCCCGGCGGGCCGGGATCTCCTCGTTCGGCATCAGCGGCACGAATGCGCACGTGATTCTCGAGTACGATCCCGCATGGGCCGAACCCGTTGCCGCCGACGGTGACTCGGTCGAGGGTGCGTTGTCGGTGTGTGTGCTGTCCGCGCGGACCGACGGTGCGCTGCGGGGTCAGGCGGAGCGGTTGCGTGCGGCCTGCGTGGCCGACGACGCGCCGGACGTCGCGAGCATCGCGCTGTCCGCGGCCACGACCCGGACCGGATTCGACCGCCGCGCCGCGCTCGTCGTCGCGGATCGCACGGAACTGGCCGACGGGCTCGCGGCGCTGGCGCAGGGCGCCGGCGCGTCCGGCGCGGTGACGGGACGGGCCGGCTCGGCGCCGAAGGTCGCGATCCTGCTGCCCGGCCAGGGCAGTCAGGCCGCGGGCATGGGAAGGCAACTGTACGAGGCGTATCCGGAGTTCGCCCGGGTCTTCGACGAGCTGTGCGGCGAATTCGACCGGCATCTGGACCACCCGCTGCGCGCGGTGATCTTCGATACCGACGACACCGGCCTGCTGGATCGCACCGACTACACCCAGCCCGCGTTGTTCACCGTCGAGGTCGCGCTGCTGCATCTGCTCCGGTCCTGGGGAGTGGTACCGGATTACCTGCTCGGGCACTCGATCGGCGAACTCGCGGCCGCCCACGCGGGCGGGGTGTTCCCGACGGCGGATGCCGCCGCGGTGGTGGCCGCGCGCGGGCGGCTGATGCAGCGGCTGCGCCCCGGCGCCATGCTGTCGGTGCGGGCCTCCGACGTCGAGGTCGCCGAATCGATCGTCGGGCAGGAATCGACAGTGGCGATCGCGGCCAGCAACGGCCCGAACGCGACGGTCGTCTCCGGTGACGAGGAGGCGGTGACCGCGATCGGAAAATACTGGCGGGCGCGCGGGCGGCGTACCAAGCGGCTGCGGGTGGAGCGGGCTTTTCACTCCCCACATCTGGACGGCATGCTCGACGAGTATCGGCGAGTGGTCGCCGCGGCCGGGCCGCGGTCGTCCGCGATCCCGGTGGTATCCAACGTCACCGGCGAATTCGCGACCACCGAGCAGTTGTGCAGCCCGGACTACTGGGTCGCCCAGGCCCGCCACGCCGTGCTGTTCCGCGACGGCGTGCACACGCTGGCCGACGCCGGAGCGACCCTGTTCCTGGAGGCCGGGCCGGGCGAGGCGCTCGCCGGGATGACCCACGAATGCCTCACCGACGGTGGGCATTCCGTGGCCGCCGCACTGCGTCGCGGACAACCGGAGGTGCGCAGCCTGTTGCGCGCCGTGGCCACCGCCTGGACCACCGGCGCCACCGTGGACTGGGCGGCGATGTACGCGGGGCGCGGGGCGCGGGTGGTGGACCTGCCGACCTACGCCTTCCAGCATCGGCGCTACTGGTCCGGGACCACCGCCGCCCTCCCGGCCGTCGAGCAGCGGCCCGACGGCGCCCCGGACGTCGATCCCGGACAACGGTTCCGGGACGACCTGGCCGCGCTGCCCGAATCCGAACGGCTCGAATTCGCCGCCGGCGTGGTGCGGTCCCAGCTCGCGGAGATCCTGCTCGAGCTGGACGGCGAGATCGCCGGCGAGGCGAACCTGTTCGAGGCCGGCCTGACCTCGCTGTCCATGTTGGAGCTGCGCAGCAGGCTGAATCAGGTTGCCGGGACGTCGATCTCGCTGGAGAGCCTGATCACCCATCCGACGGTGCGCGACGCGGCGCGGTTGCTCACCGGAGTCGAAGAACCCGTGCTGGAAGAGGTTTCGCCATGAGTCAGGCCACCGAGACGATGTTGAGTTTCGAACGCACGGTGCCGTGTTCGCTGGCGCACCGCCGCGCGCTGGGCGAGGTGTTCGTCGCCGACACCTCGACGGACGGATCGGAGGGCTTTCTGGCCGCGATCCAGATCCCGCGCGCGCACTCGCTGTATTTCGACCGGCTGGTGGACTATCACGACCCGCTGTCGACGGTGGAGGCGATCCGCCAGGCGATGATCGTGGTGGGCCACCGGTATCTGAACGTTCCGCAGAACACCCCGGCCAGCCTGCAGCAGCTGGATTTCGAGGTCGAGGATCTCAGTGTCTTCCGCGACACGGGTAACGCACCGCTGGAGGGCATCGTCCGGGCGCACGCCGGGATGTTCGACTCCTTCGGCGACGCCGCGGGAACGTTCTTCGAGGCGCAGCTCACCATCGCCGGTTCGCAGGCGATGACGTTGCGGGGCAGCGGTATTCAGTTCCCCGCTGACACCTACCGGGAGATTCGCGCACTGCAGCAGGACAATCGGCCCGGCGTGGACGCGCCCGCCGAGCCGGTGCAGCGGGTGGCTCCCGAGCAGGTCGGGCGCCGAGATCCGCGCAACGTCGTCGTCGGCACGACCGAACGGGGGTTCTCGCTGGTGATCGATCAGCGGCATCCGTCGTTCTTCGACCACGCCTACGACCACGTGCCCGGTCCGTTGCTGATCGAGGGATACCGGCAGGCGGCGGTCGTGGCCGCGGCCCGCGCCGGGTTCCTCGCCTCGCCCGTCGCCGCCGTGCTCGGCTGCGAAGCCACCTTCTCCGGGTTCGCCGAACTCGGTGCGCCCGTCGAGCTCACCGCCGAGCCCGAGGCAGACCCCGACACCGACGGCGCCCGAGTCGCACTCGGCGTCCATCAGTTCGGCGCCCGCATCGCGGGGTGCCGCATCGAACTAGCGCCGTATCCGGCCGGCGCGTGACAACGACCAGGAGCGACGACATGACCACCTCGACGAACAATGTGACGAGACTCGACAAGACCAGGAAATACGCCGTGGTCGGCGGCGGTGTCGCCGGCATCGCCGCGGCCCACGAGCTGCAGCGGGCCGGGCACAAGGTGGAACTCTTCGAGCGAAACCCGGTGCTGGGCGGGCGATTCGGGGTCGACCACCTCGGTGACCGCCCGGTCATGATGGGCGGCAAGAACATCAGCCGCACCTACACCGAGTTGCGCGCCTTCCTCACCGCCATGGGCGCCGGGGACGACTTCGAGTACTTCGGCGTCAACACGTCCCGGCTGATCGACGGCAAGCTGATCACCTTCGACAGTAAGAACAGCCGATTGGATCTGGTCCGCAAGATCCTCCGGCTCGGTTCGCCGCTGGACCTGCTGAAGCTGGGCATCCTGATGTTGCGGATCAAGCGCGACGACAGCAACCGGTTCCTCGGCGGTGCGACGTTCTCGCGGATCGGGGCCCGACGCGACCACCGCCCGCTCACCTCGTATTTCGGTTCGGCACTGGCGAACAACATGTTCCGGCCGCTGACGGTGCGGCTCAACGGCGCCGAGCCGGACGAGATGTACCTCGGCAACTTCAACGTGAATCTGAGCCTGGCCAGCACCTTCGACCAGCTGACCCACGGCGTTCAGCCCGCGCTCGACGAGTTCTCGAAACACGTTGCGGTGCGGACGGACTCACCTGTGGAATCGCTCGTCGTGCAGGACGGGAAGGTGAGCGGGGTGCGGATCGCGGGCAACGGCAAGGGGCCCGAGCAACTGCCCTACGACGGGGTCGTGGTGGCCACGCCGGCCTACGCCGCGGCCGACATCGTGAAGTCCGAGATGCCCGCGCTGAGCGAGCTGCTGGCCGAGGTGCGGTACTTTCCGGCCGCGGTCGCGGTGATCGAATACGATCGCCCGGTCTTCGGCACGGTGGTGCGCGCGATCGCGCTCGACGGCGGGCGGTGCAGCAATGCCGGCGTCTACGGCGTGAACGACCTGAACATCGTGCGCTACACCTTCAGCGGGCGAGCCGCGCGCCCGATGCCGACCCCGGACGAGCTCGGCGCCTGGGTCGACGAGGCCGAGACACTGATCAAGGGCCTGCTCGGCATCGAGGGTGAGCTGGTCAGGGTACATACGGTGACCCGGATCTGGGATGCCGCCTACTGCGCCTACCTGCCGTTCTACGGCGATTTCCTGTCCAAGGTGCGCACGGAACTGTCCGGCGTGCCGGGCGTCGAACTCGCCGGTGACTACGTCAAGGGAGCGCCGCTCGAGGCCTGTTTCCGGTCCGGCCAGGAAGCGGCGAAACGGTTACTGCGCCGCGGATGAGCCGGCGCCGATCTCGGAGTGTTGAATCAATGACTTCTTATATCGATCTGGTGCGGGCGGGTGCGGACGAACGCGGCGACGACGTGCTGTACACCTTTCTGACCGACGGTGAGTCCGAGGAGCTGACCCTGACCTGGGCGCAGCTGGACCTGCGCGCCCGCGCCATCGCGGGTGAGCTACAGGCCCGCGTCCTGGCCGGGGAGCGCGTGCTGCTGGTCTATCCGGCCGGAATCGACTATGTGGTGGCGTTTTTCGCGTGCCTGTACGCGGGCGCCATCGCGGTGCCCGCCTATCCGCCCGAGCTCAATCGCTCGGTTTCCCAGCTGCACACCATCATTCCGGACGCCGGGATCGAGGTGGCGCTCACCGACCCGGACGTGTACGCCCGCATCGACGCCTTCGTCGGGGTGGAACCCGCCCTGGCGACGCTGTCGTGGATCGTCACGTCACAGGTGCCCGACGGGCGCGCCGCCGACTGGCACCAGCCCGCGGTCACCCGTGACAGCCCGGCCTTCCTGCAATACACGTCCGGCTCGACCTCCGCACCCAAGGGCGTGGTGGTCACCCACGGCAACCTGCTGCACTGCGGTTCGGTGTTCGCGCGGCTCGTCGAGCCGGGTGCGCGGGTGCTGAGCTGGCTGCCGCAGTACCACGACCTCGGACTGTTCTTCGGCCTGCTGCAACCGGTGTACGGGCGGAACCCGATCATCATGATGACGCCGCTGGACTTCCTGCGCCGGCCGGCCCGGTGGGTCCAGGCGATCTCGCGGTATCGGGTGCGGGCCACGGCGGGCCCCAACTTCGCCTACGATCTGTGCGCACGCCGTACCGGTCGGCGGGAGGTGCAGGATCTCGATCTGAGCTGCTGGCAGGTCGCGATCAACGCCGCCGAGCCGGTGCGCGCCGCCACCCTGGACCGCTTCGACAAAACCTTCGCGGTGGCCGGCTTCCGCAGTTCCACCCATCTGAACCTCTACGGACTCGCCGAGGGCCTGGTCCTGACGACCGGTTCGGTGTCCGACGCGCCGCGCGTCGAGCGGTTCGATTCGGCGGCGCTCGGACAGGGCCGCGGGGTGCCTGCGAGCGAGCAGGGCCTCGGGACGACGCTGGTCAGCGCGGGGCGCGCCGTCGACGGGCAGCTCGTCGTGCTGGTCGACCCGGACACCGGCGCCGAATGCGGTCCCGGCCGGGTCGGCGAGATCTGGGTGGCGGGCGACAGCGTCGGAATCGGTTACTGGGGAAGGCTTCTGGAGACCGCCGAAGCCTTCGACGCCTGCACGGCCGACGGCAACGGGCCGTTCCTGCGCACGGGCGATCTCGGATTCACCTATGACGGAGAGCTTTTCGTCACCGGACGCCGCAAGGACGTCATCGTGATCCGCGGGCAGAACACCTATCCGCAGGACATCGAGCGCAGCGCGGAGGAAAGCCACCCGGCGCTGCGGCCGGGATGCGTTGCGGCCGTGGATATCAGTTCGGAGGAGGAGAACGAGGGCGACCGCATCGTGATCGTGCAGGAGGTGCGCCCGGACGCCGGCGACGACCTCGAGGGCGCCGCCGCGGCCGTCCGCCGGGCGATATCCACCGAACATGCCGTCGGCGTGCATGCCGTCGTGCTGATCACGGCCGGCCAGATCCCGAAGACGTCGAGCGGCAAGATCAGGCGTTCCGAAACGCTAAAGATGTTGCAGTCCGGAGCTTTCGAGGTTCAGCACCAGTGGTGGCCGGCTGAACCACCGACCGCCGATCTGAGCGCGGAGGTGATCGAGAGCTGGCTGAAGCGCCGGGTGGCCGAACGGTTCGGCCTGCCCCTCGAGGAGATCGACGTGCGGGCCCCGTTCGCCGAGTTCGGGATGAACTCCGCCGACGCCGTCGAGGTCGCCACCGATCTCGCCGCGTGGCTACGGTTCCCGGTGCCGACGCTGATCATGTGGGACCATCCCACGATCGAGGGGATCGCCGGGCACCTGGCCGCCGCGATCGCTCGCCGCGCCGGCGAATCGGCCCGGGACTGCGCATGAGGAGTGGGGCCGGGCCGATCCTGCGTCGGATCGTGCCCCGGCTGGTGTGGCTCGCGCCGCTCGTCCCGCTGGGTCCTGTGATGCAGGAAGGCGCTGGGACACAACGGTTTCCGTTGTCCGGCGACGCTGGAGGTGGATGAGTACGGGGTATGGCCGCGACGCGGCTAGCCACCCGGGTACGGGTGGTAACCGCCGGGCGGCACCGGCCGGAAGTAGGGAGCGGAGTGTTTTGTCCACAGGGAGACGACGGCGGCCAGGCCCACGATCAGGACGAGGACGCTGAAGATCGTGCTCACGACGCTGGTCGCCGTGCCGAGCAGCCCGGCGCCGACGAGTCCGATCACGAAGAACACGGCGTTGACGGCGAAGAACACCGTTCCGGTGATTCTGGCCCAGTTCTTCCCCGCCCGGCTGGCGAATGCCATCCAGGTCCACAGGGCGGCCGACACCAGGGCGACCGCGACGCCCGATCCGATCCCCACGGCAACGGCCATATTCGCCTGGGAGTCGGTGAGTTCGGGGGCGTCGTCGCGGATCTGATCGCGTATCTGTGTCAGCTGCGTGAATCCGACCGTCGTGCCGAGCAGGGTCAGCACGGCTCCGGCGAGCATGAGGTAGAACGCGACCATCACCGACTGCGGAGTGGGCGGCCTGCTCGGTGGTGCCCAGGGCTGCCCGGGGCCGCCGGGATAGGGGTGCCCGCCGGGATAGGGCTGGTAGGGCTGCCCGGCTGGGTCGGGCTGCTGGTAGATCACTGCTCCCCCTTTCGTGATCCGGCAATTCTATCCGGTACGGCCCGGCGAGCGATGCAATCGCGCCGAGCGAAACCCTCGCGCCCGAGGCGGCGCCGATGGTCTAGTCGAAGGTGCGCCGGGCGCCCGGTTTCCGTGCCCGGCGCCCCGTCGAGGCGCAGGCCGCGCGCGACGCCGGGCGAACGGCGCGCGGTGTTCGAGGTATCCGAGATCGAGCTGGTGAATCATGGCTGAACTGCACGAAATCCCCGCCGACGGTGCCGGTTTGCGCCGCGCCTTCGCGGCCTTCCCCAGCGGCGTCGTCGCGGTGTGCGCCGAGATCGACGGCACGCCGTACGGATTGGCGGTCAGCACGTTCGTTCCGGTGTCGCTGGATCCGCCGCTGGTGTCGTTCTGTGTGCAGAACAGTTCGAACACGTGGCCCCGCCTGGCGGTGGCCAGCCATCTGGGCCTGAGCCTGCTGGGCACCGATCAGCACGCGGCCGCGCGCTCGCTGAGCTCCCGCGACGGCGACCGGTTCCGCGATCTGGCACTGCATCGCGGCGCCGAGCACGCGGTGTTCGTGGACGGCGCCTCGGCCTGGCTCGAGGGCGTGATCGAGACCCAGGTGCCCGCCGGCGACCATCACGTGGTCATCCTGCGGGTGCGGCGCCTGGCCACCCCGACCGGGGTCGACCCACTGGTCTTCCACGGCAGCCGTTTTCGCCGCCTGCATCCGGAGGAGGCCCGCAATGGCGCACGGTGATCCGGGGGATCTCACCTTTCCGCTGCCGCGGCCGGTGCGCATCCTGCTCGGCGAATCGTCCGTGCCGGTGGACGATTCGCCGCGGCGGCGATGGGACTGGGTGAACCTCGACTGGCTCGGCGCGGTGCTCGGGCCCGCGCCGCTGTAGCCGGCATGCCGGGATGTCTCGAATACTGATGAGGGGCAAGACATCTCGGGATGCATCGCTCGCGGAATACGGGCGCATCTCACGCGGGATACGGCGGGCGGAAGCACAGTCGCCGGCGCGGCCCGGGCAGCGGATCGGTATGTGCCGAGATCGCCGCCGCCAGTCCCTGCGCCTGCAGGTCGTGCCGCTGCATGTCCTGGCTGAAGCCGTCGAGGTGAACGAGCGTGTGCCGCACCAGGGTCGGGCCCACGTCCGGCGGATCCGTGCGGGCCCGATAGTACGCCTCCACCGCCCGCGGATCCTCGGTCAGCGCGGCCAGTGCGCCCAGGCGCACCCGCTGCGTGAGACCGTCCCACAGGTCGGCGTCCTCGGCGGTCTCGATCCGGCGCCAGCCGCCGCGATAGTCCAGGTCCCGGATGATGCTGCCGGCCGACTTGCCCAGCCGGGCCTCGCAGACCACCGCCCACAGCGCGCAGAGCCAGCTGAGGGCGTAGAGGATCGGCATCGTGTCCAGCTCGCCGATCTCGTTGTCGGCCCGGGCGTGGGTGCCGAGGTTCGCCCACCGGAACACCAGCTCCTCGGTGTCGACGAGCAGGTCGCCGGGCAGCTCGTCCTCGGCCGGTCGCACGATGCGCACCGCGTAACCCGACTCCAGGTCGTGCAACTCCACCATGTCCGCCTCACCGGTCGGCGTCCAGCGATGCGAATGCCGATCCATCATCGGTGGTCCCCGCTCGGTACGATTGCCACGTGCTCTCGGATTGAGCCATGAATACCGCACTCGCGCAAGCAAAACTGCGGTAATCGGTTCAGGCTATCTCGTGGCGGACAGCGTGTCGGAGGTCGCCAGCAACTTGCTGAACCGGCGGTTCGCGATCCGCATGACGATCTCGTAGGGCAGCGCGAACTTGCGGGTGAACCAGTAGGCGAGGCGGATGTCGAGCGAGGTGTGCACCAGGTAGCGGTTGTGCTCGATGCCCGCGATGATCCGGTCGGCGGCCCGCTCCGGCGCCACCGCATGTCCCTCGAACAGCCCGGTCAGCCGCCGCACCCGGGGGTCGCCGCGGTCCACCCCCACGATCTGCACGGTGTTCACCAGCGGCGTGCGCACCGCGCCCGGCACCACCAGGCTGACGCCGATGCCGTGCCGCTCCAGATCGAACCGCAGCACCTCCGACATCCCGCGCACTCCGAACTTGCTGGCGCTGTAGGCGGCATGCCACGGCAGGCCGAACAGCCCCGCGGCCGAGGACACGTTGACCAGATGCCCGCCGCGCCCGGCCCGCACCATCGGGGGCAGAAAGTTCTCGATGATGTGGATCGGCCCCATCAGATTCACATCGATGACCGATCGCCAGTGCCGATGGCCGAGATTCTCCACGGTGCCCCAGGTGGCGATGCCGGCGATGTTCATGACGACGTCGAGCGCGCCGTATTCGGCGTGCACCCGATCGGCCCACGCCGCGACCGCCTCGTAGTCCGACACGTCGAGTGCCTGCGCCACCGACACGTGCCCGCCGCCGGTCTCTACCAGCCGGACCGTTTCGTTCAGGCCGTCCTCGGCGATATCGGTGAGGACGAGGTGCGCCCCCTTGCGCGCCGCGGCCAGGGCGGTGGCCCGGCCGATGCCGCTGGCCGCGCCGGTGATCAGGCATTTCCGGCCGGTCAGGTCCTTCATGGGTGGATCTCCTAGCAATCGAAGAACAATAGTGTTCACAATAAGGTATTGCGAACACTGGTGTACATAAGGGGGGTTGCGCCGGACATCACAGGCCGCGGACGAGTGCCAACTGTTGGATTCACGGTGATCGGGAGTGCGGACTTCCGGGGCTGCCGGGGATAGCGTCGATTACGCCCGTCCGGAACGGTCGCGGGAACCGGGACCGCGGCAGCCAGTTGTCGACACCGGGCGCATCGCAGGCACCGTTGCCCGGGCCGTCCTCGTTACAGGTGGGCTCGCGCGCCGCGAGTGCCGATGCCACCGCCAGGATCGATGGAGGATCTCGATTTCCATGTGCATACCCGCCGCAGGCTTCGAAACCCATCGGTGTGCTCGGCGGGCCGGGCATCCGGTCCGGGCGCGGGGCTGCCCGGCCGTGCCGGTTCGATGCGCGGAGGCGCTGCGATGAGCGTTCCACTCTCGGTGCTGGACCTGTCGCCCGTCAGCGCGGGATCGACCGCGCAGCAGGCGATTCGCAACAGTATCGACCTCGCGCGGCATGTGGAGGGCTGGGGATATCGGCGCTACTGGCTGGCCGAACATCACTTCGTGCAGGTGGCGAGTTCCGCCACGTCGACGCTCATCGCACTGGTCGCGGCGGCCACCGAGACGATCCGGGTGGGCTCGGCCGCAGTGCAATTGGGGCATCACACCCCGGCCTCGGTGGTGGAGTCGTTCGGCACGATCGATGCGCTGTATCCGGGCCGGTTGGATCTCGGGCTCGGGCGTTCGGCACAACGCGTGGCCCAGCTGCGGTCGGCCGGGGTGCCGCCGGTGCGGACGCCCGAACGCCCCACCGAGGTGCGGGAAGGCGTGGTGATCCCGCCGCCGTTCAAGCCCGGTCAGCAGCTCGACACCACGCGGCTGGCGGCCTCGTTCGAGGCGCTGCTGTTCCCCGGCGCGGAATCCGTCGACTACTCGGGGCAGGTCGAGGAGATCCGCGCCCTGCTCGACGGCAGCTACCGGACCGCGGACGACGTTGCGCTGCATGCCGTTCCGGGCGAGGGCGCCGATGTCGAGCTGTGGTTGTTCGGATCGAGCGGCGGGGAGAGCGCCCAGCTCGCCGGGCGACTGGGCCTGCCGTTCGCGGCGAACTACCATGTCTCGCCGGGAACCGTCCTGGAAACCGTTGCGGCCTATCGGGGTTCGTTCGTTCCGTCGGAGCGGTACCCGGCTCCGTACCTGGTGGTGTCGGCGGATGTCGTTGTCGCCGAGGACGATGCGACCGCCCGCCATCTCGCCTCGACCTACGGCCACTGGGTGTACAGCATCCGCAGCGGCGCCGGTGCGGCCGCATACGAGGATCCGGACACCGCCGTTCCCCTCACCGAGCAACAGCAGCGCCTGGTCCACGACCGCATCACCACCCAGTTCGTCGGCGGCCCCGACACCGTCGCCGAACGCCTCAGCGCTCTCCAACAGCTCACGGGCGCAGACGAATTGGTTGTCACCTCGGTGACCCACCGCCACGAGGACCGGCTGACCTCCCACCGCCTGCTGGCACGGGAATGGGGGTTGTCGCACGTCCGCGCGGCGTGAGCTGTCGTACCCGCTTTCCCTGGCCGGTACCCGGCGCCGGGTTGCCTGCCTTCTGGTGGTCGTCGCGGCTCTCGGCGTTCCGCCGTCAGGCCGTGTACTGATAGGCCGGATAGGTGAGATAGCCGGTGTCACTGCCCTGGTAGTAGGTGGCCTCGTCGACCGGAGCGATCGGTAGCGAGTTGCGCAGCCGCTCGACGAGGTCGGGGTTGGCGATGAAGGCGCGGCCGAAGCTGATGAGGTCGGCGCCCAGCCCGAGCCATCGGTCGGCGTCGGTGTGCCCGGTTTGCTTGGGGCCCATGGGAAATACCGGGTTCATGACGAGCGTGCCCGGCCACGCCTTGCGCAGGCCCAGCAGCACGTCGTCGTCCGTGGTGGCCTCGAGGTGGATGTAGGCGAGGTCGAGGCGGGCCAGCTCGTCCAGGAGCGCGGTATTCAACTCGGCGGCGTCGGTTTCCCGCACGCCCCAGAACCCGCCGCCGGGGGAGAGGCGGATACCGGTCCTTGCCCCGCCGACGGCCTCGACGGTCGCGGTCACGGCTTCGACGGCGAACCGGATCCGATTGGCGATCGAGCCGCCGTAACGGTCGGTGCGCAGATTGGCGTTCGAGGACAGGAACTGGGAGATCAGGTAGCCGTTGGCCCCGTGCAACTCCACGCCGTCGAAGCCGGCCTCGACGGCCCGGCGGGCGGCATCGGCATACGACCGCGCATGCTCGGGCACCTCCTCGGTATCCAAGGCGCGCGGCACGGGCACCGGCTTCGGCCCGGCCGGCGTGAACACATCGCCGACGGCCGGCACCGCGGACGGCCCGACCGGTTGCATCCCGGTCGTCTCGGGATGCGAAACCCGTCCACCATGCATGATCTGCGCGAACAGCCGCCCGCCGTTGGTATGTACGGCCTCGGTCACCTGCCTCCAGGCGACGACCTGCGCCTCGGTATGCAGCCCCGGCGTCCCCGGATTGGACTGCCCGATGAGGCTCGGCTGCGCCCCCTCGGTCACGATCAGCCCGGCCGTCGCCCGCTGCGCGTAGTAGGTCGCCATCGAGGGCGTCGCCAGTCCTCCGTCGTCGGCCCGAACCCGCGACATCGGCGCCATCACCACCCGATTGGGCACCGTCAGGCCGCCGAGCCGATAGCTGTCGAAAAGTGTTGCCACGTCAAGCTCCTTGGTGATCCGAAGCGCCCGCACTCGGGCACGAGAGCTACGCTAAAACCTGACACGGATGTCAGAGGCAAAGCTTTGTGCCCCACTTCACACCTGGAGGTCCCATGCGCATCGGCGAACTGTCGTCCCGCACGGGAGTAAGCGTCCGCTCCCTGCGCTACTACGAGGAACAGGGCCTACTCACCAGCACCCGAAGCCCGAGCGGCCAACGCCACTACACCCCGGCCGACATCGACCGAGTAGCCTTCCTCCAACGCCTCTACGCCGCCGGCCTCTCCAGCCGCACCATCGCCGAACTCCTCCCGTGCGTAGATTCCCCCTCCGAAGAAAACTCCGACGCCGCCCTACACCGAATGACCCAGGAACGAGACCGCCTGTCGACCCACATCACCGACCTCATCCACACCCGAAACGCCCTGGACGACCTGATAACCGCCAACCGCGAACACCGAAAGGGTTTTCGGTGCCGGGCTGTCGGCTGATCCGGTACCGGCCAACGAATTCCGGCGTCTCAGTCTGCCCGACGTTGAACGTGTGGTGCATTTCTTCTCCGTCGATCAGAAGCTCTGAATGTCCTGTATGACGGTAGGTCGCGTAACCGGGGAGTCGCCACCTCTTTCGCGAACTCGAACGATGCGCTTGCCCATACACCACACATTGCCCGCTCTCGGCGGAACTCGAGCAAAAGAAGTATCGTACGTCGAGGCGAGATGGGACGATGAGCGCCATGGACGTTCCCTACAGACAGATCCGAGCCCACTTCGACGATGATGCGATCACCGTCTACCAGGCCTACCGTGCCGAGATCGCGATTTCAGCGGCGAAGAACGGAAAGTTTCCTCCGGCCTTCAAGAGGGAGCGGATGACCTGGATCAAACCCTCGTTCCTCTGGATGATGTACCGCTCCGGTTGGGCCAAGAAGCCTGGCCAGGAACATGTCCTGGCAATATCGATCATCCGAGAAGGGTTCGAGTGGGCCTTGTGGAATTCAGCCTTCGCACATTTCGACCCCGCCGTACATGCGGACGACGCCCAGTGGAAGGCCAGCCTGTCGGCACCCGTACGCATTCAGTGGGACCCGGAACGTAACACCAAATTCAGCCCGCTACCACACCGCTCCCTACAGGTAGGCCTGTCGGGCGAGGCCGTCCGCCGCTACTGCGACGAGTGGATAGTCGGCATCGAAGACGTTACTGGTCTGGCGCACGAGATAGATGGGCTGGTCACTTCTGGTGATACCGAGAAAGCGTACGAAATCCTTCCGAAGGAGAACCCGTATCCGGTCTCGAAAGAGTTGGCTGCGCATCTGGGTATATCCGGCGGATAGGCTTGCTGCGTGCCCGGGAAAGCGGACTATTAATGGCGACAAATTCGTAGTGATCATTTCTTGTTTCGCCTTCGTTCGAGCTGCTTTTCGGAACTTTCTCTCAAGATCTCATCGTCCGATTCAAGCAGTCGATTCAACGCTTGCTCAGCCTCTGGTCCTGGTGTTCCTCCGAGCGCCCATATTGCTTTCGTGGCCAGGGCGCGGCTATCGTCGAACTCAAGATATTCTGGAATCCACTGCGTGGCGTTGTACAGGGCATCTACGGCCGCTGGTGTCTTTAGCTCCCCTAGTGCTGATACCACATCTTCGTGTTTGTAATGCCAATCTGATGTGGAGAGTTGGCGCAGTAGATCGAGATGGTCGAGATCGAATCCAAACACGCTGGACACAATCATGGCATACTCGATATCTGCAGCATCGCGACGTTCCGTGGCATTCCGGAGAAGCTTTAGGCCGAGAGTCTTTCCGTCTCTCGTTCCGAAGTGCTGAAGAATATCTTCCTGCGTAGCCGACGGCGGCTTTCCTGGCGCATGAACGAGTTCTAATATAATGCGCTTGTCCTCCGGGGTCATCGCGGTATCTCCTTGAAGTTGAGAATGCCTCCATTGAAAATATCCAGAGCTGTTCCTCTTCCGAGTCCGATGTTGATATGCCCAGGACCTTCACCTTTGAAGAAGGCGTTTTCTTCTGCCCACCCTTTCGACACAACAGGCATGTCCGGATATATGCTCGACGTTACGTTCGAGACATCCCGGACGCCGACATTGATAAGCGAGTCAAGAGTGCCTGGGCGAAGTTGGAACTCCCCGACCCCGATGAACCCGCCGATCCACCGCACCCCACCCACCACGTAGGTGCAGACCCGATCGTCCTCGGTCACCGGCACCAGCAACACCGCATCCCGCAACGCCGCCACCAGCAACTCCGGCTGCCCGACCCCCGCATAAAACGCCCGAACCTCCGACCGCAAACGGGCCGAACCACCATTGTCAGCAGACATGCTCGGTAGGCCCCCTCCCTGGTCAGAAGCCGTGCACACCGCACTCGCAGCATACTGAATCGATGCCGGGGTGATGGGCCGTGCCCGCTCCTCATCTGTCGTCCGAGGACGTTGCGGGCAGCAGATCGGACCAGCGATCACCAGGAACTTCGGCGGCATTTCGCGAGAGACGAACAGTCAAGGTTCCCGACGAGCATCGGTCCAGTTCGGCACGGGCACCCCGAGCCTGTCCGGAAGAGGGCCTGGCGCCGGTTCGGAATATCAGGGCACGTCCCGTGGTACGGGGGCTCAGGTCGTGGAACCGCCCGCGACCGTGGGTGAGTATCCCGTCCGGGCCACCTTCCGCGCCACTCAGGTCGCGGCGGGATCGGCCAGTGCGAATGCGCCGGCCAGGGCGGGGAGGGCGGTGGGATCGCCTGCGATGGTGAGGGATTCGTGGGCGAGGGCGTCGGCGAGGGTGCGGGTGCCGGTGTTGAGGTCGACCAGGGTAGCGGTGTCGGTGGCGATGGTCGCGCGTGGGTTTTCGGTGCTGGTGGCGCGCACGGTGATGTCGGCCTGGTCGATGTCGACGCGGTAGGCGCGGTCGTCGATGCGTAGTTCGTAGGTGCCGTCGGCGCCGGACGCGCGGGTGGGGTCGAAGCGGGCCTGGAGGCCGAGGGCCAGCAGATCCGGGGCGATGTACCGGTCGTCGGGGTCGCCGAGCTGTGCCATCCCCCAGCGGCCGAGCCCGATCAGTATCGGTCGCAGGTCGTCTCCGGTGGGTGTGAGCTGGTAGACGGTCGACGCGGCCGGAGGCGGGAGCGTGGTTCTGGCGATGACGCCGGTCCGTTCGAGGTGTTTCAAACGCTCGGTGAGCAGCCCGGTTCCGATGCCGGGGAGCTCGTTCAACAGGTCGCTGAACCGCTGCGGGCCGAGCAGGAGATTCCGCACGATCAGCAGCGTCCAGCGCTCACCGAGCACATCGAGTGCCGCCGCGATCGCGCAGTACTGGTTGTAGGAACGCTTGGTCATCGCGCCGTAGCCTATCAACATCCGACTCTGTACTTAATAAATATGGTGCTATAGCTTGTCAATTTAGAAGTATGTTGAGGGGGTGGATCATGACTGTCGGAGCCGAACCGGCGAGACGGTGGACGCCGCAGGATCCTCGGGAGTTCGTCGCAGCAGCGCAGCGCATCACCAACAGCAGGGATGTCGAGGCGGTGCGGAGCATCTTCGCGCCGGACGCGGCCTGGACGATCGTCATCGACGGTGTCGTGCTGTCCGCGAACGGTATCGACGAGATCGTCCGGCGCTGGCAACTGATGGCCCGGTTCCTGCGGTCCCGCAACCTGATCGTGGCCAAGCGGCTGATCACGGCGGATGAGCGAACGCTGGTGAACGAGTGGACGAGCGGTCCGTCCGCAATGCCGTGACGTTCGGGTGGCACCGGCTATCGCTCCGCACCGCCGAAGGAGAATCCCGATGATCCGGGGCGGTATCGCGCCGATGAGCCGGTCGGAGGAGCTCGCCTTCGCTCGGCGAGCCGTTCTCGGCCAGCTGCGCGCGCTACCCGATACCGCGCGAACTGTCTTGGGCGGCAAGAGGACACGCCCAACATCGACATTCCGGCTCGTGGACCCGCCGGACAGCAGCCTCACCCGGCGGGCTCGCGAATGGGCCACCACCGTCTACGATCGCCCGCTCCTGCGGCACTGCCTGCGGTGCTGGTACTTCGGAGACCTGTTCGCGCAGTACGGAAATCACGACTACGACCCGGAACTGCTGTACGTGTCCTGCCTATTGCACGACGTGGCCCTGACCGACGCCCATTGCCCGCCTTCGGGAGTCGCGTGTTTCGCAGTACATGGTGCGGACCTGACCCATCGGCGGCTGCTGGACTGGGGCGCCGACACC
This sequence comes from Nocardia sp. BMG51109, assembly GCF_000526215.1. NCBI lineage: Bacteria > Bacillati > Actinomycetota > Actinomycetes > Mycobacteriales > Nocardiaceae > Nocardia > Nocardia sp. BMG51109. The sequence continues at coordinate 1,891,141 of NZ_JAFQ01000004.1, read as the reverse complement.
GATTTCGCCGACACCGCCCGAACCGCCATTGCCCGGCACCTGGACATGCGGGTATCGCAGCACGACGGAATCGTGGCCCATCTCCTACAGGCCGCCGCCCACCTCGACGTGGCCGGCACCCGTCACCGCGATCTGCCCCCGGACGCACTCGCCGAGGTCGTGCGGGCGCATCCGCGTGACGGTTTCGCCCCGCTGCTGGTTCGTGCGCTGCGGCGCGAGGCCGGGCAGCGGCCGCATTCCCGGGCGGGGGTGTTCTGGAAGCTGGGCATCCGAATCCTGATCACTCACAATCCGATCGATACCGTCGTCGGCCGATCCGGACGGGAACACCAGCAAACGTTTTGAGCCCGCGCTGTCGTCAGCCAGTTCGGCCGCCCGAACATGATGTCAATTATTTTCCGGAGCAAGGAATTCCAGTCGATTGCCGACACCGTCACGACTGTGGAAGCGTCGCCGACCGGGGATCTCCTCCGGATCGGCCCAGGTGACCGGGTACCCGGCGGCGGAGAGTGCGGCGGCCACCGCGTCCACGTCGACGACGAATCCGGGATGCGCCTTGCGCGCGGGCCGGAAATCGTCCTCGATGCCGACGTGCAGTTCACCGTCGGGACCGCCGTTACCCGGCACCCGGAACCAGCAGCCCCCTCGGGCGGCGAGCACAGGCGGTTTGGGCAATTCCGCCCAGCCGAGGATGCCGGTATAGAACGCCCGCTGGCGCCCCTCGCTGCCGGGCGGGCTACTGACCTGCACGTGATGGATCATGTCTCCGAGGGTATGCCGGGAGCCGGATTCAGTCGTCTTCGTCGGCGGCGACCATCTCCAGCACTCGGGGGCGGTTGGCCGGGTCCAGGAGCATGGCCGCCGACCACAGGTAGCCGGACATGCCGAGCGGCGGTTTGGTGAATTCGTCTGCGGGCGTGAACAAGTCGGAGATGCCCCGCTCCGGGAGGTAGCGGTAGGTGAGGGCGACCCATTCGTTGCCGCGGGCGTCGTAGATGACCGCGTTGGCCATCTCCTCGGCGGTCGGGCGCTCGGGCATGCGGCCCTCGAGCATGATTCGGCGCATCTCGCCGGACGCCGTCTCCTCCGCCGTGAATTCCTCGCAGTAGCCCTCGAATACGAGCCCGAACCCCCACAGCGGCATCCCGGTGTGCTTCATCTGCGCCGCCCGGAAGTGCACCGGGTTCATTGCGGATTCCTCGGTCTCCTCGTTCTCCAGCGGGCCTGCCGTGACGGCGAGTTCGCCGCTGGGATGGGCGGCCAGCCCGAAGAACATCGGCGCCGCACCCCAATCCTCGTGCTGCTCCAGCATCCAGTGGGTGAGATCGCGAATCGAGGCGTCTTTCGGGTAGTAGATCGGGGCCGGGCCGATGGTCACGTCGGATGTCCTTCCTCGGCGCGTAGGAAGACGGCTCCCGCAAACGATGGAACAAGGCCGCCAACGTCCGCTGTTTGATTTGATTCGGCCGATCGAACTCGTCGCCCATCGTACCGGTGGAACCTGGCAGGTAACTCGACTCTCGGCAGCGCGGTACGCCGCATTTTCGGCGGAGAAGCGGACCCGTCACGGGACGACCTCGAGCCGCATGCCGCGCAGATCGTTTTCGCTGCCAGCCGGTTTCGGTGATGCCGAGTGAATCTCGCTCGACATCGACAGCGGGCCCGGCCGTCCCTGGTCCAGTTCACGGGCCGGAGCTTGTCGGCGGCGATCCTGTCCGGATCGATGGCGCGGGTCGGGCGGGGATCGCGACGCCGGAGGTGCGCGGGCTCCCGGCGCTCGCGGCAGTGGGTGCGGCCGATTCGTCGATGTGCACCGGCCGGGTCGGATTCGGCGGCCGGAAGACGCGTCGAACGGAGTCAGCCGCCGAGATCGTCCGAGATAGGTGGCATCGTTCGCCACTGGTCCATGGCCGGTTTCAGCGCCTCCGCGAGCATGGGCAGCTGCGGGACCAGCGCCAGGCAGGCCACCGTCCGGACGGCGCCGACGGCGTTGACGAAGCGGAGCAGGCGTTCGTCCAGCTCGCGCATGCCGTGGAGCCGTGCGCCCGAGTTGTAGGCCGCCTCGCCCTCGGGCCCGAAGAACGCCAGATCCCATTCGACCGGTCCGAGCGAAACCAGCTCGAAGTCGGAGTACAGCGGACCGGTCGGCGTGGCAACGATATTCGCCGCGGGGGCGTCGCCGTGAATCGGTTGGAGGTCGATGCCCGGGAACGTAGCCTCGAATGCGTTGCGCGAGCGGATGATCGGCGCCAGGACCGCCCATTCGTTCCGCGCGCGGTCGAGATCGGCCGGGTCGATCAGGTCGGGGTTCGCCGCCAAGGCGGCAAGGCCCTCGTCGACCATCCTCGGTTCGGCCGCCGACAGGAACGGCAGCTCACCCGGGTAGTCCCGCAGCACGGCGTGCAGATCGGCGACCAGGCGGCAGTTGTCCACATAGTCGGGCTCGGCCCTGTCCTGCTCGGCGAACTGCCAGAACGTCATCGAAAAACCATTGCGCTGCACGGGTTCTCGCGACACCAGCGGGCTGGGCGGAATCACCGGATCCCCGCGTTCCGCAAGCCATGCCACCACATCCAGTTCCGCTTGCTGCCGCGCCGCCTGGTCCCGCGGTTCGAGATAGCCCGGCAACACGGTCGGCACCCGCACCACCACGGGCGACGGAGCGAGGTGCACGACAACGGAGAACACGTCGTGCAGCACGGTCGCCTCGGTCACGGTCAGCCCTAGATCGCGCCCTGCGGCAACGGCCGCATCGAAAGCACGCGACGTGCGGTCGGCAAGCTGTTCGGACGTCATCGGCGCAGGCATGGCGGCTATGGTGCCACACGCCGCCGATCGACAGTCCCGGCGATCGTTCGAGGCGCCGGATCGAGGAGATCGAATGCGCGGCGTTCGCGTGTTACCCGAGTGCGTGGCGGGCGTAGGCGCGGACGTCGGCGTCCGAATCGGCCAGGGCCGCTTGCAGGGTCTCGCGGGCGCGGTCGTCGTCCGGCCAGGTGCTGAGGGTGAGTACGGTGGCCTTGCGGACATCCGGGTGCGGGTCGGCCAGGGCGGGGCGCAGGGCCTCCGCGGCGTATTGCGGATCGAGGCCGGCATGGCCCCGGGCTGCGCCCTCGCGTACCTGCCAGGCGGAATCGTTGAGGGCCGCAGACAGAGTGGCGGCATCGTCGGCGGCTCCCAGCGTCGCGAACGCGGCCAACGCCGCGGCACGCACGAGCGGGTCGTGGTCCTCGGCGAGGGTGCGCACTGTCGCCCGGCCGCCCCGGCCGACGGTGGCCAGGCCGCGGGCCGCGGCAATGCGGACCTCGCGATTCTCGTCGTGCGCGGCCGCGGTCAGCGCGGGCCAGTCGTTCACGGATACCAGTGCCGACACCGCCTCGATGCGGACGCGATGGTCGGGGTCGACCATGGCCTTGCCGAACAGCTCCCGGTCGCCCGATCGCGAGGTGCGCAGCAGTTCGATCACCGCCGCCCGCACCACCGGGTCGTCGGACGCCGCGAGTGCGGCCAGACCGGTTGCCGTGGGCAGGATTTCGACCAGTTCGCGGAGTCCGGACACGGCGGCGGCGCGCACGGTCGACTCGGGATCGCCGAGGGCGCCGATCAACCGGTCGGCGAAGCCGTCCGGTGTCTCCTCGGTCAGCACCGACAGCGCGGTGGCGCGCACCCGCGGTTCCGGGTCGTCCAGGTAGGGATCCAGATCGGTTGCGCTCGGGCCGTCCAATGCCAGGAGACCGGCGATCCGCGGCGCCGCGGCGTCCTGAGACTCGGTCACCGCCGTGCCGTCGCCGCGGCCGGCCACGAGCGGCGCCGACTCCTGGGCGCGCGGCGGGCCCGTCACGATGTCGGGCTGCGACACCGGTTCCGGCGCGGCGGCGGTGGACGGCACCGTGGCGAACTCGGGGACGGGCACGAAATACGGTGCTACCGGCCGCTTCAGGAACTCCATGCCGTTCCTGCCGCGGCGCAGATTCAGGTGATAGCGCCACTCCGCATCGTCGCGCCGCGGTAGGTCGGCGCGCTCGTGATAGAGACCCCAACGGGATTCGGTGCGGGTCAGCGACGAGCGCGCCGCCATCTCCGCGCAGTCCCGGATGAAACTCACCTCCGCGCACCGCATCAGCTCGTGCGGGGTGGTGGCGCCCATCTCGGCGATCTCGCCGCGCATGCGCTCGAAGGTCTCGATCGCCAGCGACAGTTTCGTCGCCGTCTTCGGCGGTGCCACATAGTCGTTGACGAATCGGCGCAGCTTGTATTCCACCTGCGGCTGCGGCGGGCCGTCCGGGTGGCGCAGCGGGCGGTACACGAGTTCGTGCGCCGACGCGAGCTGATCGACCGGAAGATCCTGCGGTGCGGCCAGATCGGCGAGCGTGGCGGCCGCGTGCTCGCCTGCCAGATCGCCGAATACGAACGCGCCGATCATGTAGTTGTGCGGCACGCATGCCAGATCACCGGCCGCGTACAGCCCCGGGACGGTCGTGCGGGCGTGCTCGTCCACCCACACACCCGATGCGGAATGCCCACTGCACAAGCCGATTTCGGAGATGTGCATCTCCACGTCGTGAGTCCGGTAATCGTGCCCGCGATTGGCGTGGAAGGTGCCGCGGGTGGGCCGCTCGGTGGTGTGCAGGATGCCTTCGAGCGCCGACAGCGTCTCGTGCGGCAGATGAGTCACCTTCAGATAGATGGGCCCCCGAGCGGATTCGATCTCCCGCTTGACCTCCGACATCATCTGGCCGGACCAGTAGTCCGAGTCCACGAAGCGTTCGCCCTGCGCGTTGACCTGGTATCCGCCGAACGGATTCGCCACGTACGCGCAGGCCGGGCCGTTGTAATCCTTGATCAGCGGGTTGATCTGGAAACATTCGATGCCCGACAGCTCCGCCCCCGCGTGGTAGGCCATCGCGTAGCCGTCGCCCGCATTCGTCGGATTCTCGTACGTGCCGTACAGATATCCGGACGCCGGCAGTCCCAGACGCCCGCACGCGCCGGTCGCGAGGATCACCGCCTTCGCGCCGATCGCGACGAATTCACCGGTGCGCGTGTGCAATGCGGCGGCGCCGACCGCGCGCCCGTCCTGGGTGAGAACCCGAACCGGCATCAGCCGATTCTCGATGCGGATGCGTTCGCGCATCTTCCGTTGCCGCAGTACGCGATACAGCGCCTTCTTGACGTCCTTGCCCTCCGGCATCGGCAGCACGTACGAGCCGGAGCGATGCACCCGGCGCACCGCGTACTCGCCGTAGGCGTCCTTCTCGAACTTCACCCCGTAACGCTCCAGCCGCTGCACCATCGCGAAACCGCGGGTCGCGGTCTGGTAGACGGTGCGCTGGTCGACGATTCCGTCGTTGGCCCGGGTGATCTCGGCGACGTAGTCCTCGGGCACCGCCTTACCCGGGACGACGGCGTTGTTCACACCGTCCATGCCCATCGCCAGGGCTCCGGAATGCCGCACGTGCGCCTTTTCCAGCAGCAGTACGTTCGCCCCGTTCTCGGCGGCGGTCAGCGCGGCCATGGTGCCCGCCGTGCCGCCGCCGATCACCAGGACGTCACAGTCGAGCCGGGCGGTTTCGGACAGGTCGGGAATGTTCATCGGCACATGCTCCGGGGAAGAAGGGTCACTACACGGACGCGGTGAAATCGCCCGAATAATCCAGGGCGGCAAGGATTTCCGTACGTAGTGTCGACCTGTCGACATCGTCGCGGGGATGCGGCACCTCGAAGCGGGCGCGCAGCGGTTGCGCGGCGCGGCCCAGCACCGCGACGCGGTCGCCGAGCAGCAGCGCCTCGTCCACGTCGTGGGTGACGAAGACGACGGTGACCGGATGCGACCGCCAGGTGTCGATCAGCAACCGCTGCATGGTGGCGCGGGTCGGGGCGTCGAGGGCGCCGAACGGCTCGTCCATCAGCACCGCCCGCGGCTCCCCGGCCAGGCCGCGGGCCAGTTGGACCCGCTGGCGCATACCGCCGGACAGGCTCTTGGGCAGGTAGTCGCCGAAGCCGGTGAGGCCCACCTCGTCGATCCAGCGCTCGGCCCGTTCCCGGCGCCCGGCCCGCGGTGCGCCGCGCAGCTTCAGTGCCAGTTCGATATTGGATCGCACCGTGCGCCAGGGCAGTAGCGCGTTGTCCTGGAACACCATTGCCCGGTCGCGGGACGGGCCGGTGATCTCGGTGTCGCCGGCCGTCATCCGGCCCGCTCGGGGCGGAAGGAGCCCGGCCAGCGCCCGCAGTACCGTCGACTTGCCGCATCCGGACGGCCCGGTCAGGACGAGGATCTCGCCCGGACCGATCGTCAGGGTGAGATTCCGCACGACCGACGCGCCGGAATAACCCAGCTCGACGCCATCGAGTACCAAACTCGTTGCAGCCGAGTCTTTTTCGTCCTCCACCGCGGTACTCATTTCGCCGTCTCCTCCGCTCGCGGCAGCCAGCGCGTGACTCGGCGGCCGAACAGCTCCACCATCGCCGAGGTGACGAATCCCAGCACCCCGATGGTGATGATGCCGACGAACACCCCGGGATAGTCCACGATCGTGTACGCCTGCCAGGTCCGATAGCCGACACCCAGACGGCCCGAGATCATCTCGGCCGACACCACACAGATCCACGCCACCCCGATGCCCACCGACAGCCCGCTGAAGACCCCCGGCAGGCTGCCCGGCAACACCACTCGAACCAGCACGTCCCATCGGCCACCACCCTGGGTGCGCACCGAGTCCTCCCAGATCGTCGGCAGCGCGCGCACGGCATGGCGGGTGCTGACCATGATCGGGAAGTAGGCGGCCAGGAAGGTGATGAACACGATCCCGGCCTCGTCGGTGGGGAACAGCAGAATCGCCACCGGCACGATCGCGATCGCCGGAATCGGCCGGGCCAGTTCGGTCAGCGGCCCGAAGATGTCGGAAAACGCCCGCGAACGACCCAGTGCCACACCACTTCCCACACCGATCACGGCGGCCGACGCGAAGCCGCTGAGGATGCGGATCAACGACTGCGCCAGATCCAGCCAGTAGGTGCCGGTGCCCAGCTGCCGCCCCAGCGCCCGCAGGATCTCGGTCACCGTCGGCAGCGTGTCGAACCGCACCCACAGCCGAACGTCGTTGGCGGTCAACAGCTGCCACACGACAACGGCAATGACGATCGACAGCGCCCGGACGGCCCGCGACCGCCATACCCCGGGCCCGCCGGCGACCGGCCTCGTTTCGGGCGCACGTTCTTCCGCGAGAGTGGTTGCGGTATCGACCTGAATCGTCCCGGTGCTCATGGGCGCGCCTTCCTCGGAACGTCTCCGCCCGATGCCATGGCGACCGGTTCCCGGGCGAGTCGAGAGTTCGGGCAGGTAGGGCCTACTGCGCGTGCCGTCGCCGCGGCTGCCGGTTCGTCGGTCAGTGCGCGCACGATCCGGGCTCGAACTCCGCCGGTGCTCATGCGTCTCTTTCTCACGACCGGACCTCGCCGACGGCTTGCTCGAACGACACCTGGGCGCCGGTCGGGTGCGCGGCGAGATAGCGTTGCGCCGCAGCCGGTGTGGTGAACGGTAGGTAGGTGTCGCCGTCGCGCACCCAGAGCGCCTTGTCGGCGAACCAGCGGGTGCCGAGTTCGGCGTCGGGCACATAGGCGGCACGGACCTTCTTCCCCTGTGCCCGAGCCAATTTCACGGCGCGCAGCAGGCTGGTCGGGTCGGCGGCCGGCTGAGCGGTGTCCTGGCCGTCGGTCCAGACCTCGCTCGCCCGCGCCGGGTCGGTCACCGGGCCGTTGGTCAGCGGATCGGTGCCGGTGATCGGCGCGGGGTTGGCCGGATTGCCCACGGCGGCGTTGTAGTCGGCACCGCGTTCGGCGAATGCCCTGCGCAGCGGCGCGTCGTCGACGAACTTGTCGATGTCCAGGTCGGCGAAGTCACCGATCGACTTCAGGTACGGCACATCGCCTTTGAACGCCCGGATCAGATCCGGCTTCAACGGGGTGTCGAACGAGATGCCGCCGGGGCCGTTGTAGAGGTACACGACCTCCTGCGGTAGGCCCGACCCTTCGGCCACCAGCTTCGCGGCCTCGAGGGGACGCTGATGCAGAAAGTCGGTGGCGTCCAGCTGTGCCCGCAGGAAGGCGTCGAGAACCTCCGGATGCTGCTCGGTGTAGCCGTGCCGGGCGACCACTCCGTGGAACGTGGGCACGTTCAGCTCGGCACCGTCGAACAGAAGTTTCGCCTTGTCCTGGAAGACCAGCAGCCCAGGCCACGCCACGAACTGCGACAGCGCCTGCACCTGACCGGATTCCAGCGCCGAGGCGCCGATCTGTGGCTGCTGGTTCAGCACTTCGACACCGGACTTCGGATCTATTCCGTTGCGGCTCAATGCCTGCCGCAGCAGGCCGTCGCTGGCCGAGCCCACGCTGGAGGACACCTTCTTGCCTGCCAGCTCGCTCAGCGACCGCACCGGCGAACCCTTGTCCACGACGATCATATTCGGCGACCCTTTCGGGTGATAGCCGGTCACCGAGACGAACTCGGTGCGGGAGCGCTCGTTGGCCTGCGTGCGTGAGCCGTTGATCAGCAGCGGATAGTCGCCCATGGACCCGATATCGATCTTCTCCGCCACCATCTGCGCCGTGATCGGTGCGCCGGTGTCGTAGTCCTGCCACTCCACCCGGTACTTCTTCCCGCCGTCCGCGGTGAGCTTCGACAGGCGCTGCTCCAGAAATCCCTTCGCCCGCAACAGGGTTCCGGCGGTGACGGTGTTGATGGTCTTGGATTGGTAGCCGATGACGACCTTGACGGTGTCACCGGAGGCGGCCTGCTCCAGCGAGCAGCCCGCGGCGGTGAGCGCCACGATCGCGGCCATCGCGGTCAGGCGGGCACGACGGTATTTCATGGATGTTCCTCGCAGAAGCGGCCATCCAGGCCGATGAAGGTGGGGAGCGCGTGATTCAGCGCAGGAGATACGGCATGTTCACGGTGACGGCGCCGGTGGGACAGCGGGCCGCGCACGGACCGCAGTACCAGCACTCGTCGACGTGCATGTAGGCCTTGCCGTTGTCCGGGTTGATCGCCAGCGAATCCAGCGGGCAGATCTCCACGCACAGCGTGCATCCCTGGATGCACAGCGATTCGTCGATCGTCACCGGGACATCGGTGCGCTGGTTGACCATGGCCATTCAGATCAATCTCCAATCGGGGCTGTCGATCGGGCGAGACAGGCTGCCGCGCATCGTGATTCGGTCACCGCGCAGCCGGATGTACTCGAGATCCACCGGGCGGCCGTCCACCAACTTCGCCAGTCGTTCCAACAGCAGCAGTGCGCCACCCTCGGGCATCTGCAGCGCGGCCGCCGAATGCGCGTCGGCGTTGATGGCCTCGAGCACCAGGTCGGCGGAGTCCAGTGGGCCGCCGAGCTGCTCGATGAGCGCGAAGATGTCGTTGGTCTCCAGGTCGCGCTCGATCACCCGATCGCCGATATCGGGCACGAGGTAGGTGAGATCCAGGCTCAGCGGCAGATCCCCGAGATAGCGCAGCCGTTCCAGATAGACCGCCGGTTCGCCGGGCGCCAGGCGCAGCCGGCGGGCGACGGCCGGTGGCGGCGTGATCCGCCGCGCCGCCCGGACCTCGTTGCGGACCTCGCCGTGCTCGCGCAGCGTCTCCTTCAGGCCGCGCAGCGAGTCCAGGCCGTGTTCGTATTTGCGCTGCGCCACATGGGTTCCCACCTTCGGCGCGCGCTCGATCAGGCCCTCGTCCTTGAGGAGCGCCAGCGCGTCGCGAACGGTGTTGCGCGACACCGCGAATTCGGCGGTCAGCGCGGATTCGCCGGGCAGGGCGCGGTCGAAGACCCCGGCATGGATCTGCTGGCGCAGCACATCGGCGACGCGGCGGGCTCGATCCGCGCGGCGGACTCCGCGGTCGGCGGACCGGCCGCCCGCATCGGACGCGTCGTCGCCCGCACGGTGGCTCTCCGCTCCGCGGCCGCGGTGGGCGTCGTCGGCGTCGGGGACTCCGTCTGTGTCAGGGGCAGCGTCTGTGTCAGGGACTTCGTCGGCGTCAGGGGCATTGCCGGCATCGCGGATGTCGTCGATGCCCGGGATGTCGTCGGTACCGCGGATGACGTGGGCGCCGGAGAAGTTGCCGGTGCCGGTATCACGGGGGCTGTCGGCCCCCTGGGGATCGCCGGTAGCACGGCGGCCGTCGACACTGCGGAGTACGGCGCGCTGCGGCGCGGGTTGCGGCGTCACCATTTCTCCTCCCGCCGTTGACCTGCGATTTCCGAGAATAACGGCGGTTCGGGGTGCACCGGCGCGAAGCGTGCCCGGCCGCCGCGGGCGGCTTCGGTTATGCGCCGCTCACCGAGCGGCCGGTCCTGCTCGAATCACGGTGATTTCGGTCATTCCGCCACCCCCGTAGCGTGCGGGGCGAGTTGAAATCACGGTGAGCGAAACAGATGCATACCGCCTGGTCTGGCGTCATGCAGACATGGGATGTTAGCTTCGATGGCATGTCCAACAGCCGACCGATCGCCGCGCGGGTCACGTACATGACCGTCGCGCTCGGTGTGCGGCTGCCGCGGCAGCGGGAGCTGTGTTGCTCTCGGCCGCGCAGCTGAGAACCGCTCCCAAGCCGTTTTCCGGTTTCCTCCGGGCCCTTCTCGCTGCCTTGTTGCTGCAATAGTTCGATCTGTCCCGCGACCCGGGACCACAACAAGGATCCGCACATGACGAGCCCCACCCTCGAGCGAACGTCCGCCCAGACCGCCACCCGAGTGGTACCGCCGCGGCCGGCGGTACCACCCGAACTCCGCATCGCCGACAATCCGGCCTCGGCGGTGTTACGTGCCGCCACTCGCGGCCCGATCTTCCGCGACACCGCCGCCCAGACCACGGGCCTGAGCATCGCGACGGTGAATCGCCAAGTCTCCGCGCTACTTTCGGCCGGATTACTGCGCGAGCGCGCCGACCTCACCGCATCCGGAGCCGTCGGGCGCCCGCGGGTGCCCTTCGAGGTCGACACCGATACGTACGCCACCCTCGGCGTGCACATCGGCGCCACGGTGACCAGGATCATCGCCGCCGACCTGTCCGGCCGCATCCTCGGCGGCCTGGAGATCGCCACCCCGCAGGTCGGGCAGGAGGCCGCACTCACCATCATCGCCCGCAGCGCCAAGGCATTCCTGGACCGGTTGCCGCGCCGCCGTCCGCTGTGGACCGGCGTCGCGTTGGCCGGCCGGGTCGATCCCGCCGCCGGCGTGGTGGACCATCCGCGGCTGGACTGGCGGGCCGCGCCGGTGTCGGCGGTCTTCGGTTCGGTGCTCGACCTCCCGGTGTCGGTGTCCGCGCACGTGGAGGCCATGGCCGCGGCGGAGTTACTGCTCGCCCACGGCGGCAGCGACGGCGCACGGCCCGGTTCCAGCCTGTACGTCTACGCCCGGGAGACCGCGGGGATCGCGGTCACCCTGCACGACCGCGTGCACACCCCGACCAACGGCCCGGGGTCGATCGCGCACCTGCCCACCGGCTCCGAGGTGGAATGCCAGTGCGGCCGGCGCGGCTGCCTGGAGGCCACCGTCGGCGAGGCGGGGCTGCTGGCCCGCGCCGTGCGGGCCGGCATCGTGCCCAGGCGGGAGGCGCCGCGCCGCCCGATGATCGGCGACCTGTACCGGGCGGCCGAATCCGGTTCGGCGCCGGCGCGTGAGCTGCTGGTGGAGCGGGCCGAAATCCTCGGTCACGCAGCGGCTCTGGTGCGGGACATGTTCAATCCGGACCGGATCGTTCTGGGCGGCCAGGCGTTCACGGGTTATCGCCCCGGAATCGACCACGTACTGCGGGCTTTTGCGCAGGGCAGCACGCTGCCGCCGGCCGATCTGCGGCTCAGCCGGTTCGGCGGCCGGGTCCAGGAGCACGCCGCCGCGGTGACCGCGCTCAGCGTGTTCTACGCGGACCCACTGTCGGCCATGCGCCGAAGCATCCGCACCACCCGCTGACCGGGCTCCGGCCCCGCCATCCGACCGGGCACGAGCGGCGTTGTCGCACAACGCAACCGCCGCTCGTGCTCGTCGCGCAGCGCTCATCCGATGCCGCCGCGCGGGCCTGTCCCTTCGACCCCGCTAGACTAAGTGGAAGATTTTCGTCCATTTCCACAGGGTGAGGTGACGGCGGTGGCCGACGACTTGCGGGCCGATGCGCGGAGCAACCGGGACCAGATCCTGGCGGCGGCCGAGGTCGTGTTCCGGGAACAGGGCGTCGACGTGCCGATGAAGGAGATCGCCGATCGGGCCGGGGTCGGCGTCGGCACCCTCTACCGGCGGTTCCCGGACCGGGGCGCGCTGATCAGCGCGGCGGCGCGGTCCTACATCGGCGCGCTGGCCGAGCTGGCCGCCACGGCCCGGGACGAGGAGGACCGCGCCTGGCTCGCGCTGTGCCGGTTCCTGCGGGAATGCGCCGAATCGCGCCTGGGCGCCACGGCCTCCGCGATCGAACCGGCGCTGCAGGCCGACACCCGGGCGGATCCGGGCCTCACCGATATTCGCGCGAGCGTCGCCGAGCAGGTGGCCCGGTTGACGGCGCAGGCGCAGGTCGACGGCGACCTGCGCACCGATGTGGACGCCCAGGACGTGAGTCGCCTGATGTCCCTGCAGATCTACACCCGCCCCGACGAGCCGTACGCGGCGGCGGTGCGGCGGACGATGGACATCCTGCTGGACGGCCTGCGCGCCCGGTAGTGTGCGGAGGTGGCCGATCGACGACAACTCTCGGCGTCCGGACACACCGGCTTCGGGCGTCGCCTCCTCCTGCGAAGTGCGCTGGCTCTACCGCTGGCGGCATGCGCGAAGCCCGATGCCCCGGCGATCGTCCCGGCGGGGTCGGATCCGGTGTCCAGTGCCCGGGTCGATCCGGTGGCGGCCGAGGATCACTTCGCAGCGCTGGAGCGGAAATACGATGCGCGCCTGGGCGTCTACGCCATGGCGACCGGCACCTCGGTAGCCATCGCCTATCACGCGGACGATCCTTTCGCGTTCGCCTCGACCTACCAGACCCTCGCGGCCGCGGCCGTGCTGCGTCAGCGGCCGCTGTCCTATCTCGACACGGTGGTCAGATACGTTCCGGAGGACGTGAATTCGTTCTCCCCGGTGACCCGGGAGCATATCGAGACCGGCCTGACCATCCGCGAGTTGTGCGATGCCGCAGTGAGATTCGGCGACGGCACGGCGGCCGGCCTGCTGATGCGCGATATCGGCGGCCCGGAGCAGCTGACCGCCTACCTGCGCAGCCTGGGTGACACGGTGAGCCGGATCGACCTGTACGAGCCGGAACTGGGCGGCGTCGCACCCGGCGACCCGCGCGGCGCCACCACGCCGCGTGCCCTCGCGGCCGACTATCAGCAGATCGTGCTGCGCGCCGCGCTGGCTCCGCAACAGGAAGTGCTGCTGAAGGATTGGCTCGAGCACGGCACCACCGGCGCCGACACCATCCGGGCCGGTGTGCCCGCCGGCTGGACCGTGGCCGGTCAGGCCGGGCTGGGCGGCTATGGACGAGCCTGCGACGCCGCGGTCGTCCGGCCGCCGGGCGGCGCCCCGCTGGTGCTGACGGTCCTGACCGACCGGCCCGGCCCCGCCGACGAACCGCGGCCCGCGATGATCGCCGACGCGGCGAGGTATGTGATCGGTGCGCTCTACCGCACCCCGCGCTAACGGCGGGCGGCGCCGAACAGACCCTCCACCGCGGTGATGAAATACGGGAAGTGCCCGGCGAACCGGTGCAGATTGCGGTCGCGGTCGAAGCCGCCGAACCAGTACAGGCCGGGCTGCCGATCGGCCCCGGGGTTCAGCTCCCGGAAGGTGCGGATCCAGTTGTCGGCGCGCCCGCCGATCACACTGAACGGCAGCGCCCGGGAGAACACCAGCTCCTGATCGCCAGGCGGAACCCGGTCGGGCGCAAGCGAATCCAGTCCGCGTTGCAGCGCCCGCACCTGCCCGGCCAGCTCGCGGCCCGCGGCGGTGCGCTCCGGCAGGTAGCGCGGCAGCAGCAGCGCCGCCACCCCGCCGATCGCGATCGCGACGCCGACCAGCGCATGCCCGCTCGTCACCGCGAGCCCGATCGTCGTGCCGACACCGGCCACCACCAGCACCGCGCCCAGCCAGAACGCCGGGCCGCGGCGGGACCGATCGACCAGGGTGCCGCGGGTGAGGGCGTCGTCGCGCAGCGCGGCGGACACCGGCGCGCCGTTCACCCGGCCGCCGCCGCGCAGCTCCGAGACCAGCGCCGAATCGGTGCCGTCGGGCAGCAGCGCGCGGTAGACCGCCTGCTCGTAGGCGCGCAGTTGATCGTCGGCCGGATTGATGCGATCGATCCGCCAGTCCGAATCGCTGACGGGGGTGATCCAGATGTACCGGCGCACAGCGAGATCCACCACCGTGGCGGCCAGATCGCCCGGATCCGCCGAACCGTCCAGCAGCAGGCCTGCCTCGCCGGGCAGCACGCCGCCGGGCGAGACGAACTGTGCCTGCTTACCGCTGTGCTGCACCGGATCCAGCGTCTCGGTCACCGCGAGCGCCGCCGCGTCCTGTCGCCGCGCCCAGACCAGGTAGCCGCCGGCCGCGATCAGCGCCACCAGCAACACCCCGAACGCGGCCAGCACGGGCGTCGTGATCGCGAACGCGCTCGGCTCGTCGCCGCTGATGTCGGCGTTGGCGGGCACGGTGCCCGGCGGCAACTGCAGCGTGAGGTCGATGAGGTCGCCCTTGTGCAGGCCCTCCTTGTGCAGCGACAGCACGCCGTCCGGCTCCACCCGCACATCGGCGCACGGCTGCGGGGCATCGGCCGGGCCGATCTTGCAGTCGACGATGCCCATTTGATAGCTGGGACCGATCACCGAGGCGTCGATCGCGGCGACATCGGTGTTGAGAACGCCGCTCCAGCGGAAGATCTGGGTGCCCGGCGCATCGTTCACCGTGTTGTGCACGGTGTACTTGTACGACGATTCGCCGGGCTGCGCGTCGATGCCGAACCGGTCGCCGTCCACCTTCGCCGTGCCCGGCCCGGTGGCCGCGATATCGGTGACGGTGAATCGTCGTTCGCCCTTGTCCGCCAGCGCGACTCGCAGCGGGACGGCCATGTGGAACTCGCCGCCCGGTGGTACCTGTACAGTCTGGTCGACCCCCAGCAGACCCTGTTCGTTCAGTGTGATGTCGGCGTTGATCGTCACGCCGTCCGCCGGTTGCTGGGCCTGTGTCGAGGTGGCGAACAGACCCGCCAGAACTAGAAACAGAGCGCCCAGGGCGCCCCCCCGAATGATCAGCATGACGCCATAGCTTAGACAGCTTGCTATTCTGCGTCAGCGGCAGTCGTATACCAGAAAGAACCAGGGGGCACGGGGGAGTGAGCCAACCACCCTACGGATATGGTCCGATTCCTCCCGGGCGTCGCCCGCCCCCGCCGGGGCAGCAGCCTCCGCCGTACGGCCCGCCACCTGGCCCTCCGCCCGGTTATGCCCCGCCGCCCGGTTACGCTCCGCCGCCGGGGTACGGTCCGCCGCCCGGCTACGGCCCACCGCCCGGCTACCCCGTACCCGGTTACGGTCCGCCACCGGGTTACGGTGCCCCACCGCCGGTTCCGGGCTACCGCCCGCCGATGCCGCCACCGGCACCGTACGGCCCGCCCGGGCGGCCGCCGAAACGGAAGCGCCGCGGTGGCCCGGGCGCCATCCTGATCGTCCTGATCCTGATCGTGACCAGCGGGTTGGTGCGCACCGCGATTCGCACCGGCGTGGATGCGGCGCATTCCGGCGATCAGCCGAGCTACACCTACGCGCCGACGACGGGCCCCGGAAAGGATTCGGGCACAGCGGGCGTCGCATCGACCGACGCCAATCCGCTGGTGGCCGACCCGGGTTCGCCGCTCAACCCGGCCCGCTGTAACTACGCGCCGTGGAGCACGCAGGTCGACGCGGCGCGCAAGTTCTTCGAGAGCGCGGCGGGCTGTCTCGAACAGGCCTGGCGCCCGGTGCTGTCGGCGGCGAACCTGTCGTTCACCGCACCGAAGATCAACGTCACCGCCACCACGGCCGGGATCACCACCCCGTGCACGGGCACCAGCAGCAGTTTCGCGGCGTTCTACTGCGGGGCCGACCAGACCATCTACATGCCGGTCAGCCAGCTGCAGACCGAGATGTTCCGGGATCACTGGGAGATCTACCTGTCGGTGTTCGCCCACGAGTACGGGCATCACGTGCAGGCCCAGTCCGGAATCCTGCTGGAGGCCAACAAGCAGCGCCGCGAGGCCGGTACCCGCAGCGCCCGCGGCCTGGAGCTGTCCCGCCGGGTCGAGTTGCAGGCCAACTGTTTCGACGGCATGTTCGTCGCGGCCACGGCCGGCGGCGGCTCGCTGACCTCCTCGCAGACCGGCAACACCCGCGAAGACTCCTACGGTCGCGGCGACGCCCCCGGCGATATGCGCGATCACGGCTCCGCCCAGAACATGGGCGACTGGTGGAGCACGGGTTTCGACAAGAACAAGACCGCACAGTGCAATACGTTCCGAGCCCCCGCGAGCCAGGTGAATTGACCCGGATATGAACCAGCCTCCCGGATACCCGCCGCCGCACGGCTTTCCGCCGCCGGGCCGACCGCCCTACGGCCCGCCGCCCGGATACGGTCCGCCTCCTGGCTACGGTCCGCCTCCGGGATACGGTCAGCGCCCTCCGTACGGTCCGCCGCCGGGTTCCCCGTACGGCCCGCCGCTGCCGCCGCCCGGCTACTACGGGCGGCCCTATCCGCCACCGAGTTCGGGCGGCGGCGCGGTCGGCGCGGTATTCGGTGTGCTGCTGGTCTTCGCCGTGGTCGGCGCGCTGGTCGTCTTCGCCACCGTCGGCGCGAGCGAGAGCGAATCGTCCAAGCACTCCTACGATTCGCCGAGCTACACCTACACCGCACCGAGCGAAACCACGACGTCGAGCTACACCACGGCGTCGTCGAGCTCGGCATCGTCCACCACGACCACCCGGTCCACGACGACCCGGCGCAGCACCGCCGCGACGACCACGAAACCCGCAGGGCCGCAACCGGTCGTCGCCACCGGTGACAATCCGCTGTTCCGCGACCCCGATTCCGGTCTGGTCAACATCCAGTGCGGCTACCCGCAGTGGGGTTCCAGCGTCGCGGCGGCAACGGCGTTCTTCGAGGCCGCCAAGACCTGCCTGGACAACATGTGGAAGCCGGTGCTGCAGGCGGCCGGCCTGCCCTTCTTCAGCCCCACCGTCTCCGTCCCGGCCAAGGCGGTGAACGCGACCTCGCCGTGCACCAGTTCCGGGGGCAGCTTCGCGGCGTTCTACTGCTCGGCCAACCACACCATCTACATGCCGCTGGACACCATCCAGATCGAGGAGTACGGCGACGATTCGGTGATCTATCTGGGCGTCTTCGCCCACGAATACGGCCATCACGTCGAGGCGGTCAGCGGCGTCACGGCCAAGGAGAACAAGGACCGGCGTGAGGCGGGGCCGAGTTCGGCACGGGGGCTGGAGCTTTCGCGCCGTCATGAACTGCAGGCCGAATGCTTCGGCGGAATGTTCCTCGGCTCTTCCAATTTCGTCGGTACGGTGACCGACGACCAGGCGGGGCGCGTCATCCGCGACTCCTACACCCGCGGCGACCGTCCGGGCGATACCCGAGACCACGGCAGCAAGCAGAACTTCGGTGCCTGGCACGAGTACGGCTACACCAACAACCGCACCCAGAAGTGCAACACCTGGCTGGCCGCGGCCGCCGACGTCTCCTGAACGACTTTTCCTGAATTACGGTGCGGCCGTGGTCATTCGGTGTCGCGCAGCGGTGCCAGCCGCTGTGCCGCCTCGTCGGGCTCGGGCACCCCGCCCAGGATGTCGAGCACCAGGTGGCCGACGCACGTGGCCCCGAGCACGCGGCTGGCGAACTCCTCGGCATCGCCGAACGGCAGGTAGGGCTTGGCGATCAGCAGCGAGGCGACGCCGTGCGCGGCCGCCCACAGTTCCAGCACGACGGGCAGCGGATCACCGGGCGTGATGGTGCCGGCATCCATCGCCTCCCGGACGGTGTGCGAGAAGCGCTGGAACGCACCGCTGCCTATCACCAGGTCGACCGCGCGCGGACCTTGATCGGAGGTGGCCGCCATGGCGACCCGGTACTGGGCCGGATGCTCCAGGGCGAATCGCACATAGGCCATGCCCTGGTCGCGCATCCGGGTGACCGGCGAGACGCCGGGATCGGTGGCCGCGACCACCGCGGTGTCGAGATTCTCGAACACCTGCGCCACGGCCGTTTCGATGAGCGCGTTCTTGTCGGCGAAGTGCCGGTAGATCGACGGCGCGCTCACCCCGACGAGCTTGCCGACCTCGCGGATCGATACCGCATCGGCATTTCCGGTGCGTGCCAGCAACTCCCGGGTCGCGACCAGAATCTCCTCGCGCAACTGGGCGCCGCTGCCGCGGGCCGATCGCTGGCGTGGGCACATCACGGCCGGCCCACCGGCTCCGGTTCGGCGACCGCGCTCGGCTCCTCGTCCGACAGGCCGAACCGATCGTGCAACCGGGCGAGCGGTGCGGGCGCCCACCAGTTGACCGTCCCCAGCAGCTTCATCAGCGCCGGTACCAGCAGCCCGCGAATGATGGTGGCATCGGCGAGCACGGTCAGGGTCAGCCCGAGACCGAACATCTGCATGAAGGACACTTTCGAAGTAATCATGGCCCCCAACACGATAGCCATCAGAACCGCCGCAGCCGTGACGATCTTGCCGGTGCGGGCGACACCGATCGCCACCGACCGCAGATTGTCCGCCGCGGTGCGCTCGGATGACAGCCACGCCTCCCGGATCCGCGACAGCAGGAACACCTCGTAGTCCATCGACATCCCGAATGCCAAGCAGAACATCAGGATCGGCATCGTCGCCACCAGGTAGCCGGTCGGAGTGAAGCCCAGCAGGTCAGCGAACCGGCCGTCCTGGAAGATCCAGACCATCATCCCGAACATGGCGCTCAGCGAGAGCGAGTTGAGCACCAGCGCCTTCAGCGGGAGCACCACGCTGCCGGTGAACAGGAACAGCACGATGAAGGTGGACAGCGCGATCAGTGCGGCGGCGAGCGGCAGCCGCGCCCCCAGCGCGTGCAGGGTGTCGGTGTTGATCGCCGCGCCGCCGCCGAACAGCGCCGGTCCGGGGGCGGGCACGTCGCGCAGTTGTCGCAGCTGCTGCTCGCCCGCGGCCGAGTACGGATTGAATGTCGTTGTGACGGTGAGGTATTGGCCGGTATCGTTGGCCATTCCGGGTGGTGTGGGCGCGACCCGCGAGCCGGACACATAGACGCCCGGCCCGGACAGCACGGCCGATACCCCGTCCACCTTCGACAGCTCGGCCGCATAGCCACCCACCGCGGCCGGATCCCCGCGGTACCCGTTCAGCACGACAGTGGTCGCCGTTCCCGTGTTCACGGCCGGGAACTCGCTGCGCAGGACGTCGCCGACGGCCCGGCTCTCGGCGCCGGGCGGCAGCACCCGCTCGTCCGGGAAGCCGAATTTCACGCCCAGGAACGGCGCTCCGATCGCCAGCAGCACCGCGACGATCACCACCGCGACCGGAGCGGCCCGCCGCATCACCCAGGTCACCATGCGATACCACGCCGACCGCTCGGGCGGGACCGGCTCGGGCCGCGGCCGGCGCAGCATGCGCCGCAATGGAACTCGCAGGTCCCAGGCGTTCACCCGGTCGCCCAGCAGCACCAGCGCGGCCGGCAGGATCACGATCGACGCGGCGGCCGCGGCGGCCACCACGGCCACGCCGGCGTAGGCGAACGACCGCAGGAAGTACAGATCGAACACCGCCAGCGCGGCCAGCGCCAGCACCACCGTGAGCGCGGAGAACAGCACCGTGCGCCCGGCGGTCTGGACGGCGCGGATCGCGGCGTCGCGGTGGGTCAGGCCGCGCGCCAGTTCCTCCCGGAATCGGCTGACGATGAACAGGCTGTAGTCGATGGCCAGCGCCAGGCCCAGCGCGGTCGTCATGTTCAGCGCGTAGATCGACACGTCGGCGAACATCGTGAACGCTCGCAGGATCGCTATCGTGCCGACGATCGCGAACACCCCGATCAGCAGCGGCAGCGACGCCGCGATCACGCTGCCGAACACCAGCATCAGCACGATCGCCGTCAGCGGCACCGCGACCGCCTCGGCGATCGCAAGATCCTTGGTGACCTGGCTGTTCACCTCGTGATAGAGGATCGACTGGCCGCCCGCCTGCACCGTGACGCCCGGCGGCATATCGCCCAGCCCGGCCGCGATATCCGCGGCGGACCGCTGTGCCTTGTCGTCGCCGCCGGTGAGATAGGCGAGCACGAGCGCGCTCTTGCCGTCGGTGCTGCGCAGGGCGGACGCGACCTGAGGTGGGCTGGACCAATAGGAGCGGACGCCGACGGTATCGGGGCGGCCCTGCAACTGCTCGGTGATGTCGGTGGCGGCCGCTCGCGCGTCGGGGGCCTCGACGCCCTGGTCGGAGTGCACCAGTAGCACCAGGTTGGGCTCGGCGCCGCCGAAGTTGTCCGCCAACAGGCGGGTTACCTCGGAGGATTCGGAGGCGTCCGAGGTGAAGCCGCCGGATTTCAGGCCGCTGGTGACCGAGGCGCCGAATCCGGCGCACAGCAGCGCGAGGGCCAGCGCCGCGAGCAGGATCCCTTTCGGATACCGGGTGGCGGTCCGGGCGATGGTGGTCAGCATGAAGTGTGCTCCTCGATGCGGCCGTAAGGTAACAGCGTTAGCGTAACGCTGTTACCTTTACGGGTCGCAAGGGGCGCTGCCCGGGCAATCGAGTGATCCCGATCACATGCCGGTTACTTTCGGTCCCGATCGCCCTTTCCGTGCTGGTGGCCGGACAGTCCGCGCGGCGCGTGCCCGTGCACCCCCTCGGCGTAGGCGGTCTCGGCGTGCAGGGCGAAGTCGATGCCGGCGACCTCGTCCTCCCTGCTGACCCGGAAGCCCATCGTGCGATCGATCAGCTTGCCCAGCACGAACGACACCGCGAACGCCCACACCGCGACCACCAGCACCCCGACCGCCTGCTTGCCCAGCTGGGCGAGTCCGCCGCCATAGAACAGGCCGCGCGCGTCGCCGGTCATCACCCGGGTGGCGAGCAGGCCGATCAGCAGCGTGCCGACCACGCCGCCGGTGAAGTGCACGCCCACCACGTCGAGCGAATCGTCGTAGCCCGCCTTGAACTTCCACCCCACCGCGTAGGAACACACCACGCCCGCGGCCAGTCCCACGATCACCGCGCCGAGGGTGTTCACCGAACCGCACGCCGGTGTGATCGCCACCAGGCCGGCCACCACGCCCGAGGCCGCGCCGAAGGTGGTCGGGCGCCCGTCCCGAAGCTGTTCCACCGCAAGCCAGCCCAGCATGCCCAGGCAGCCGGCGACGAGCGTGTTCAGGAAGACCGCGGCGGCGGTTCCGTCGGCCGCCAGCGCCGATCCCGCGTTGAAGCCGAACCAGCCGAACCACAGGATGCCCGCGCCCAGCAGCACGAACGGCAGATTGTGCGGTCGCATCGCATCGAGCTTGAATCCGACGCGCGGGCCCAGGACCAGCGCCAGCGCCAATGCCGAGGCGCCCGAACCGATCTCGACGACCAGGCCGCCGGCGAAGTCCAGCGCGCCGAAGGAGGACAGCCAGCCGTCCGGGCCCCACACCCAATGTGCGATCGGCGCGTAGACCGCCAGCGTCCACAGCGGTACGAACACCATCCAGGCCGAGAACTTCGCCCGGTCCGCGATCGCGCCGCTGACCAGTGCCGCGGTCAGGATCGCGAAGGTGAGCTGGAATGTGGCGTACAGCAGTTCCGGTACCGAGTTGCGCACCGAGGACGGGCCGATCCCGACCATCCCGGCATGGGTGAGGTTGCCGATCAGCCCGCCGCCGGCATCGTCGCCGAAGGCGAACGCGTACCCGAGCAGCAGCCATGTCACCGTGACCAGCGGGATGGCGATGAAACTCATCATCAGCATGTTCAGCACGCCGGTGGAGCGCACCATGCCGCCGTAGAAGATGGCCAGTCCGGGCGTCATGAGCAGCACCAGTGCGGTGCCCGCCAACAGCCAGGCCGTGGCCGCGGGATCGATCGTCGGGGGCACGGGGTAACTCCTTCCGGCGCATTCTGCGTTGCAAGGAAGTTACCGAACGCTCACCGCGGGGGTCGGCCGAGCAGTGCTCCGGTGTGACACCCGCCGTCCCAGCGCGTGGGGTCGGCCCCGTCGTCACGCCGGAACGACGGGGAAGGCACATCGACCGGAATAACGGCGCGCGTTATGCGCCCGGGGACGGCAACGCCGATGCGACGGGCGGGCCGCCCTACTGTCGACGGGGCTTGCGGGTCAATGCGCGCAGCCCGCGCGGTCCGGGTACCGGCCGGTCGTCGCGCAGGGCCAGCCATTCGGCGGTGACCAGCCACTGCTGCTGGGCGCGGGCGTCGCCGGTGTCGTGGAACACCCGGCGGCCGCGGTCGTCGTGTGCGCCGCGGGCCAGCTCCGGCCAGTCGGGCGGGTGGCCGTGCTCGCGCTCGTGGGTCTCGAGGAATCCGGCTACCGCGGTGCCGATCGCGTTCACCGGGCGGCGCGAGACCCGTTTGCCGTATTCGTCGGAATGGAAACGCCTTGCGGCGCACAGCGACCGGGGTTCGGCATTGAATGCGATCCAGCCGGCCCGCTGCGCGCGTTCGATCAGCCACAGATGTTTGATCGCGTTGGGGGCGATATCGCCGACGCGCTCGCGGATCAGGGTGAGAACGGGATCGGTGCACAGAATGTCGCGGCGGGTCGGCCCGGTTCCGTGTTCCGCCCAGTAATCGTGGGTGGTGGTTGCCAGTACCCGGCCGAATTCATCGATACTGCGTTGTGCGCGCCTTCCCAGGCGTTCGATGCGTTCGGCCTCGGCACGCACCCGGTTCTGGGTTATCAGCGTCCGGATCGCCGCCATCGTCGGAACCTGGCCGCGCTCCAGCAACTCCAGAATGGCGCCGGAGGTCTGCGGATCGGCGGCGGCCGCCGCGGGCAGCGAATCGCGATCCAATGCGAAATCCCGCGGGCTGATCGCGCGGCTCAGTAGGCCGACCGCCGTTCGGTCACCGGCGAATTCGGTCTGTGAAAGCCAGGCGGTGGCAATGTCGTCACACGACGGCACGGTCGGCATTTCCTCCGGGGACGGAGCGGGAGGGCCCGGTGACGCCGTGGGGAGAACTCCCGCTGGGGTCGGTGGCTGGGATTCGGGTGGTTCGGATTTGGTTGTGCCCCGGTCGGGATGAGGGACCGACCGGGGCCACCAACCTGATGAAGGTTTGGCTACCGAAGTTGCCGGAACTCACGTTAGCCAGTCCATTGCAAGAAAATCCAACCGGGTTACGGGATCGTTATGTCCGCAACTTTGCGGACAAACGGGGCGGCGGTTCGGAACTTTCTGCGGAGCACCGCCGGAGAACGGTAGTCGGACGAATTCTGTTGTATATCTGATTTGTTGGGGGCACTGCCATACTCATCGGTCTGTTGTTGCAGTTGTAGCGGGTTGCGGGAATGGTCGCGGATCCGCTCCGCATCGTCCGGGCCGATGGATCGCGCAGCCCGGGCCGGCGGATCGCGCAGCCCGGGTCGGCGAGCCGTGACGACGCGGTCGGCGCTGTCGCACCTTGCCGGTACCCTCGGGCCGTGGCTCTGTACCGGAAGTACCGACCGGCAACGTTCGCAGAGGTGGTGGGGCAGGAGCACGTCACCGATCCGCTGAGCACCGCGCTCGACACCGGGCGGATCAGTCATGCCTACCTGTTCTCCGGCCCGCGCGGTTGCGGCAAGACCTCCTCGGCGCGCATCCTGGCGCGCTCGCTGAACTGCGTCGAGGGCCCGACGTCGCGGCCGTGCGGGGTGTGTTCGTCCTGCGTGGCGCTGGCACCGGGCGGCCCGGGCAATCTCGATGTCGTCGAGCTCGACGCGGCGAGCCACGGCGGCGTCGACGACACCCGCGAGCTGCGCGACCGGGCCTTCTACGCGCCGGCCGAGTCCCGCTATCGGGTGTTCATCGTCGACGAGGCGCACATGGTCACCACGGCCGGCTTCAACGCGCTGCTCAAGATCGTCGAGGAGCCGCCCGCCCATCTGATCTTCGTCTTCGCCACCACCGAGCCCGACAAGGTGCTGCCGACGATTCGCTCGCGCACCCATCACTATCCGTTCCGCCTGCTGCCCCCGGCGACGATGCGCGGCCTGCTCGGCACGATCTGCGAGCAGGAGGGCGTGGCGGTCGAGGAGGCGGTCTACCCGCTGGTCATCCGGGCCGGCGGGGGTTCCCCGCGAGACAGCCTGAGCGTGCTGGACCAGTTGCTGGCCGGCGCCGGCCCCGAGGGCATCACCTACCAGCGCGCGCTCGCGCTGCTCGGCGTCACCGATATCGCCCTGATCGATGAGGCCGTCGAGGCGCTGGCGGGCGACGACGGCGCCGCGCTGTTCGGCACCGTCGACAGGGTGGTCGAGGCGGGGCACGATCCGCGCCGCTTCGCCACCGATCTGCTGGAGCGGATGCGTGACCTGATCCTGCTCCGCGCGGTGCCCGACGCGGCCGACCGCAACCTGGTCACCGGCCCCGGCGACGTGCTCGACCGCATGCGCGACCAGGCCGCCCGCATCGGCCCCGGCACCCTGACCCGCTATGCCGAGTTGCTGCACGAGGGCCTGGGCGAAATGCGCGGTGCCACCGCCCCGCGCCTGCTGCTCGAGGTCGTCTGCGCCCGCATGCTGCTGCCCTCGGTCTCCGATACCGAATCCGCCACCCTGCAACGCCTGGAGCGCCTGGAGCGCGGAGTGGCCGGCGGTGCCCTCCCGCCCGCCTCCGGCGGCGGCCCGGGATCCGGAGGAGGATCTCGCGCCGCAGGTGGCGGGGCTCCGTCCGCCGGAACCGGCGCGCCGGGGTCGACGGCCGAAACCACGGCGTCCTCCGGCGGCAGCCGCCGCCGCGGCGCCGAGGCGCTGGCGGCGATACGTGCCGAAAAGTCCGGTGACCCGGCACAGTCGGGCACCGGTTCGGCGCAGCGCGGTGGTCCGGAGGGTGCCGGGCCGCGTGATGCCGGCGATTCGGCGGGGGCCACACGTCCGGAACGGTCTACGGCCGCGGGTTCGGAGGGCACCGGCGGTTCGGCGGGAGCCGGCCGCACAGGGGAATCGCCCGGAGGCTCCGGGAGCGTCACCGGATCGGTGCAACCGGGCCACCCGGGGGAGTCGTCGCCCGCGAAGACGGATAGCGGCACACGATCATCCGATGTCCGGCAATCGGGTGCCGCACAGGCCACCGAACAGCGACCTCACCCGGCACAGCGCGCGCAGACCCCCGCCGGGCCGGAGGACGGGGGACCGCAACAGGGCCGGGTACCGGGCGATTCTCCGGCCGAAGCGGACGGGGGCGTAACGGCTGCCGATCCCGCGCTCGAGGTACCGTCGCCCACGTCCGGCTCGGCGTCGCATGCGGAACAGGATGCGGCGCAACAGGTTCGTCGTGCGGACGGCCTCGGCACCGCCACGGCTGCCGACACGGTCGAATCGCCCGCCGGCTCCGATACCCCCGCCGCCTCGCCGGAAGACACCTCGGCCGGGGTGCAGCCGGAGGGCCGAGACGGACAACCCGGCTCCGACCCGTCTGCTCCCCGGGCCGGGGCGCGGTCGGAGGGCCGAGACGGACAATCCGGCGCTGAGCCGTCTGCTCCCAGGGCGGGGTCGCAGTCGGCCGGACGAGCCGATCGGTCCGGGGCGCGGTCGGAGGACCGGGACGCGCAGTCCGGTGCCGAGGCATCTGTGCCCGCGGCCGAGTTGCCCGGGCAGGACGGTGCTACCGCAGGCGGGAGCGGCCGCGCGGCCTCCGGCAACCAGGATGTGCGACCCGGCTCCGCAGGGGCGCAGGACGATTCGACGACCGGTTCGGGCAATTCCGCGGCAGCGCCGCAATCGGGCGGGCGGCCCTCGGGCGTCGCCCCCGATATGGTCTCCGCGCAGCAGGATTCGTCGGTGGATGAGGGTCGCGGCGGTGTACCCGCCGATCCGTCACCGGACGATTCCGTCGGTCTCGATCACGGTATCCAGCCGGGTTCCCCAGGGGGGCCTGCCGATTCGGTGGCCGGCGCGGGTGATTTCGGAGCGGATTCGGTGTCGCGGCCCGCCGGCACGTCCTCGGATTCCGCCTCCGGGGCCCCCGGTGTCGCCGCAGCCGACGCGGTTCGGCCGAGTACCGAATCTCCGGTGCTCCAGGATGATTCGAGTGACACCGTAGCGGGTGTCAGCGGTGCCGCGAACGCCGATATGGCGCAATCGGTTCCGGGCCAGGACGCAAGCGGCACGGCGGCGGCGGCCGATCCGGGCGAGGCGGGTTCCGAACCGGGGGCCGGCTCCTCTTCCGGTGGGCCGGTCGAGGCGGCGGACGCGCCGTCGCCCGCGCCCGCGGGCGATCTCGTGCACGAGATCGAGGCGCAGTGGGGGGAGATCCGGGCCAAGGTGCGGGAGTTCGGGGCCGCCGTGCATGCGCTGCTGTCGGGGGCGTCGGTGGCGCGGGTGGACGGCGACACCATCGTGTTCGCGCATCAGCACGCGCCCTTGGCGCAGCGACTGTCGAATCCGAAGTATGTCGAGGCCGTGCAGGCGGCGGTGCATGCGGTGCTGGGCCGCGAGTTCGGCGTGCGCTGGGAGGTCGGCTCGGGCGAGGGCCGGGCGCCGAACCCCGCGCAGGCGAATCGCGGCTCCGCCGGTCCCGCACCCGGTGCTGGAGGTCCCGCGCGCGGCGCTACCCCGGTGCAGTCCGAGCCCCCGCGCTACACCCGTCCGAGTCGGACGAAGGCGGCGAATCCGGAAACTCCGGCCGATGCGCCCGCGGCGCGCGGCCGTGAGTCGGGCCCGGCGGCCGCCGATTCCGGCACTCGCTCCGCGCCCGCCGACGACTCCGATTCCCCGCCGGACGACTCCATACCGCTGCCGGACGGCCCGGATCTGCCCGAGGATCCCGGCCCTGCCGACTACTCGCCGGTAGGTTATGACAGTGTCCCACCTGCGTCGACGGCGGAGGAGGAGCAGGAGATGCTCGCGGAGTCGGCCCGCCCGGCCCCGCCGGGCGACCGCCGCGACCCCGATGAGGTGGCCTTGGAGTTGCTGACGGCTGAGTTGGGCGCCACACGGCTGGAGGGTTGACAGACACCCGCCCGACGACCTTAAGTTAACCGGAGTTCGCATCCGGCTGTACTATGAACGGGTGGTCGTCAGCAGCGGTGCTACGAGGTTCTATGGTGTGCCCGGGCATACGGGCGGCCGGAGCGTGCGTGGGCCGGTGCGTGCCGACGTTTGTACAGCGTCAACACGCGGTGCGAGCGACGGTCCCGGAGGCCCCGGCCTGTGTAACCCACGCAGGGCCCCCGGGAGAGCACCGCACAACGAACACGGTCGGTCGCATGACCGGTCGGCGAGGTTACCTGCGGCGATGCCGGGCACTGCGGTGTCGCCTCAGCCTTAAGGAAGGAATGACTCCGTTATGACCACAGAGGCCTACATCTACGAGGCCATTCGCACTCCGCGAGGCCGGAACAAGAAGGGCTCGCTGCACTCGGTCAAGCCGATCGATCTGACGACCGGTCTGGTCAAGGAGCTGCGTAACCGCTTCCCGAACCTGGACGAGGAACGCATCTCGGACGTCGTCCTGGGTGTCGTGTCCCCGATCGGCGACCAGGGCGCCGATATCGCCCGCACCACCGTGCTGACCTCCGGCCTGCCCGAGACCGTCGGCGGCACCCAGATCAACCGCTTCTGCGCGTCCGGCCTGGAGGCCGTCAACCTCGCCGCCCAGAAGGTCCGCTCCGGTTTCGAGGATCTGGTCATCGCCGGCGGCGTCGAGTCGATGTCGCGCGTGCCGATGGGGTCCGACGGCGGCGCCATGTTCGCCGACCCGTGGACCAGCTACGAGAGCTACATCGTCCCGCAGGGCATCTCCGCCGACCTGATCGCGACCATCGAGGGCTTCAGCCGCGAGGACGTCGACGCCTACGCGGTGCGGTCGCAGGAGCGCGCGGCGGCGGCGTGGACCGGCGGCTACTTCGCCAAGTCGGTCGTCCCGGTCAAGGACATGAACGGCCTGACCGTGCTGGACCGCGACGAGCACATGCGTCCGGGCACCACCCTGGAGGACCTGGCCAAGCTCAACCCGTCGTTCTCCATGGTCGGCGAGATGGGCGGCTTCGACGCGGTCGCGCTGCAGAAGTACCACTTCGTGGAGAAGATCAACCACGTGCACCACGGCGGCAACAGCTCCGGCATCGTCGACGGCGCGGCCCTCCTGCTGGTCGGCAACGAGGAGGCGGGCAAGGCGTCCGGCCTGACCCCGCGCGCCCGCATCGTCTCGACCGGCATCAGCGGCGCCGACGCCACCATCATGCTGACCGGCCCCACCCCGGCCGCCCAGAAGGCGCTGGCCAAGGCCGGCCTGAGCGTCGACGATATCGACCTGTTCGAGCTCAACGAGGCCTTCGCCTCGGTCGTCCTGAAGTTCCAGAAGGATCTGAACATCCCGGACGAGAAGCTGAACGTCAACGGCGGCGCCATCGCCATGGGCCACCCGCTGGGCGCCACCGGCGCGATGATCACCGGCACCATGGTCGACGAGCTGGAACGCCGCAACGCCCGCTACGCCCTGGTGACCCTGTGCATCGGCGGCGGCATGGGTGTGGCCACCATCATCGAGCGCGTCTGACGCCCCGAGACTCACAGGAGAGACGAAAACACATGACCGACAACATGATTGCCTGGGAGAAGGACGCCGACGGCATCGTCGTGTTGACCATGGACGACCCGAACCAGGGCGCCAACACGATGAACGAGCTCTACAAGAAGTCGATGACGGCCACCGTCGATCGGCTGGAGGCCGAGAAGGACGACATCGCCGGTGTCGTCATCACCTCCGCGAAGAAGACGTTCTTCGCCGGCGGCGACTTGAAGAACATGATGCACGTCGGCCCGAACGACGCCCAGGCCCTGATGGACGAGCTGACCGAGATCAAGTCCGCGCTGCGCCGCCTGGAGCAGCTGGGCAAGCCGGTCGTCTCCGCCGTCAACGGCGCCGCCCTCGGTGGCGGCCTGGAGATCACGCTGGCCACCCACCACCGCATCGCCGCCGACGTGAAGGGCCTCAAGATCGGCCTGCCCGAGGTGAAGCTGGGCCTGCTGCCGGCCGGTGGCGGCGTCACCCGCACCGTGCGCATGTTCGGCATCCAGAGCGCGCTGCTGCAGATCCTGCTGGAGGGCAAGGAGTTCGACGCCGAGAAGGCCAAGGGCATCGGCCTGGTCGACGAGGTCGTCGGCTCGATCGAGGAGCTGGTCCCGGCCGCCAAGGCGTGGATCAAGGCCAACCCCGACAAGGGCGTGCAGCCCTGGGACGTCAAGGGCTACAAGATCCCGGGCGGCACACCGTCCAGCCCGTCGCTGGCCGCGAACCTCCCGGCCTTCCCGGCGAACCTGCGCAAGCAGCTCAAGGGCGCCAACATGCCGGCCCCGAAGAACATCATGTCCGCCGCCATCGAGGGCGCGCAGGTCGACTTCGACAACGCCTCGCTGATCGAGTCGCGCTACTTCGTCAACCTGCTCACCGGCCCGGTCGCGAAGAACATGATCCAGGCGTTCTTCTTCGACCTGCAGTCCATCAACAACGGTGGTTCGCGGCCGAAGGACGTGCCGAAGCGCGAGATCAAGAAGGTCGGCGTGCTCGGCGCCGGCATGATGGGCGCGGGCATCGCCTACGTCTCGGCCAAGGCCGGGTACGAGGTCGTGCTGAAGGACGTCTCGCAGGAGGCGGCCGAGCGCGGCAAGGGCTACTCGGTGAAGATCGAGGAGAAGGCCCTGTCCAAGGGCCGGACCACCGAGGAGAAGTCCAAGGCGCTGCTGGACCGCATCCATCCGACCGCCGAGGCCAAGGATCTCGAGGGCGTCGACTTCGTGATCGAGGCGGTCTTCGAGAACACCGAGCTCAAGCACAAGGTGTTCCAGGAGATCGAGGACATCGTCACCCCCGACGCGCTGCTCGGCTCGAACACCTCCACGCTGCCGATCACCGGTCTCGCGGCCGGTGTGAAGCGGGAGCAGGACTTCATCGGCATCCACTTCTTCTCGCCGGTCGACAAGATGCCGCTGGTGGAGATCATCAAGGGTGAGAAGACCTCCGACGAGGCGCTGGCCCGGGTGTTCGACTACACCCTGGCGATCCGCAAGACCCCGATCGTGGTCAACGACAGCCGCGGCTTCTTCACCTCGCGCGTGATCGGCACCTTCGTCAACGAGGCGATCGCCATGCTGAAGGAGGGCATCGACCCGCAGACCATCGAGCAGTCGGGTCTGCAGGCCGGCTACCCGGCGGCGCCGCTGCAGCTGTCGGACGAGCTGAACATGAAGCTCATGCAGAAGATCGCCACCGAGACGCTGGAGGCCGCGAAGGCCGGCGATACGAAGCTGGGCACCGAGCGGCATCCGGCGCAGGACGTCATCGACTACATGGTCGGTGAGGGCCGTCCGGGCCGGCTGGAGAAGGCCGGCTTCTACGAGTACGACGAGAACGGCAAGCGCCTGGGCATCTGGTCCGGTCTGCGCGAGCACTTCGAGACCGGCACCGAAGACAAGGTCCCGTTCCAGGACCTGATCGACCGGCAGCTGTTCATCGAGGCCATCGAGACCCAGAAGTGCTTCGACGAGGGCGTGCTCGAGACCACCGCCGACGCCAACATCGGTTCGATCTTCGGCATCGGCTACCCGGCCTGGACCGGTGGTGTGCACCAGTTCATCGTCGGCTACCCCGGTGGACAGGAGGCCTTCGTGGCCCGCGCCGACGAGCTGGCCGCCAAGTACGGCAAGCGGTTCGAGGTGCCGAGCTCGCTGCGCAAGTAGACCCGTTGTCCCGGCACCTCGGGTGCCGGGACGCTCCTCGTACGCAGGTACGGCCCGGATCACGGGTTTTCGTGGTCCGGGCCGTGCTGTGTCCG
The DNA here is from genome assembly GCF_000526215.1 of Nocardia sp. BMG51109. Taxonomy (NCBI): domain Bacteria; kingdom Bacillati; phylum Actinomycetota; class Actinomycetes; order Mycobacteriales; family Nocardiaceae; genus Nocardia; species Nocardia sp. BMG51109. Next base: position 1,860,124 of record NZ_JAFQ01000004.1, on the reverse strand, counting down.
AAGGGGTTTCGTCCGGGCCGGTCAGCCCCGCCGCGCGGGGCGAATTACCACCGCACGACTGTGGTCCGCGCTACGTTGGAATGAGCGCGGAACGTTCGAGGTGGTGCTATGAACCCGCATACGGGCAAGGTCCGCGGCACCGATCCTCCCGCCGAATCGAACACGCAGCGATATCCGGCGATCGGTGTCGCCGACGAGCTCGCGGCGTTCGGGCTGTACGGCGCCGAGGAGATCGGCCGCGGTGGCTTCGGGATCGTCTATCGCTGTGCCCAGCGCGCCCTGGACCGCGTCGTGGCGGTGAAGGTGCTCTCGTCGGAGATCGATGTGGAGAGCCGGGAGCGGTTCCTGCGCGAGGAGCATGCGATGGGCCGGCTGTCCGGCCATCCGAACATCGTCGATGTGCTCCAGGTGGACGTGACCGCCAGCGGCCTGCCGTTCCTCGTGATGCCGTACGCCACGCACGGGTCGCTGGAGCGTCTGATCCGCGATTACGGCCCGCTGAACTGGTCGGATTCGTTGCGGGTCGGGGTGAAGCTGGCCGGGGCGATCGAGAGCGCGCACCGGGTCGACGTGCTGCATCGCGACGTAAAACCGGCGAACGTGCTGCTGAGCCGCTACGGCGAACCGCAGCTGACCGATTTCGGCATCGCCCGGATACCGGGCGGATTCCGCACCTCCACCAGCATGATCACCGGCTCGCCCGCCTTCACCGCGCCCGAGGTGCTCAAGGGCGACGAACCGACCGCGCGCTCGGACGTCTACGGCCTCGGCGCCACCCTGTTCGCGCTGCTGACCGGGCATGCGGCCTTCGAGCGGCAGTCCGGCGAGAAGGTCGTGGCGCAATTTCTGCGGATCACCACCCAGCCCATTCCGGACCTGCGTGAGCAGGACATTCCGCCGGGCGTGGCCGACGCGATCGAACGTGCCATGGCGGCCGATCCGGCCGAACGCCCGGCCTCGGCGCTGGAACTGGGTGAGCTGCTGCGGCTCGAGCAACGCGAGCGGGGGCAGCTGCCCGACGACATGGCGCTGCTGGATCCCGGGGCCGAGACCGACGAGACCGGCGATTCGGGGTGGTCGGCGCATCCGTCGCTGCGCCCGCTGCCGCGCGGCTCGACGACGCTGCGGCCACCGGAGCCGTCCAGGCCGCCCGCCGAGCCCGGAGCGGCGACATCCGCTGCCGAGCCCGGAGCGGCGACATCGGCTGCCGAGCCTGGAGCGGCGACATCCGCTGCCGAGCCCGGAGCGGCGACATCCGCTGCCGAGTCGGAAGGGGTGGTGTCCGCTGCCGAGCCGGGGGCGGCGACGTCTGCTGCCGAGCCGGGAGCGGTCACCCGGAGCATGCCGCCCACGGCCGCCACCAAGTTCCGGCCGCCGACCCCGGCACGGGCGCCGGTCGAGCGGCCGCGGCTGCTGGACATTCTGCGCGCGGCCGACCGCCGTCGGCTCGCGGTGATCCACGGCCCGGCCGGATTCGGTAAGAGCATCGTCGCCGCGCAGTGGCGGTCCGAGCTCGTCTCCGGCGGAACGGCGGTGGCCTGGATCGGCGTCGACCACGACGACGACAACGAGGTCTGGTTCGTCGCGCACCTCGTGCAGGCGATCCGCCGGATGTGCCCGGATATCGGCGCCGGGCTCGAACAGGTGCTGGAGGAACGTTCCGCCGAGGCGGTGCCGTACGCGATCTCGACGCTGATCGACGAGATCCACGCCGCCGGGCGCCCGGTCGTGGTGGTGGTCGACGACTGGGACCGGATCACCGACGCCGGCGCCCAGCGGGCGATGGATACGTTGCTGGAGAACGCATGTCATCACCTGCGGTTCGTGGTCACCACCCGGGAGCCGGCCGGGCTGCCGCTGAGCAGGCTGCGCGTGCGCGACGAGGTGGTCGAGATCGGGTGTGAGGAACTGCGCCTGACGCCGGCCGAGACCCGGCAGATCCTGGTGGAGCGCAACGGTTTCCGGCTCACCGACGAGCAGGTCGAGCAGATCCGCACCGCCGCGGACGGGTGGCCGGCGGCCATCCAGCTGGTCAGCCTGTCGCTGCGCGGCGGCCGGCCGATCCGGAGACCGATACCGAGGCGTTGCGCGAGGTGGATCCGGAGCAGTTGATCGCGCATCTGTCCGGCGGCAACCAGTCGATTCGCGAGTATCTGTCCGACAACGTGCTCGACGCCCTCGACGAGCGCATGCTCGAGTTCCTGATGTCGATCTCGGTGACCGAGAAGGTCAGCGGCGCGCTGGCAGCGGCGCTGAGCGGGGAGCCGGATGCCGAGCAGATGCTCGAGCAGGCGCAGCAGCGGGAGCTGTTCGTCGGTCGCGTCGAGCAGGATCCGGAGCTGTTCCGGATCCAGCCGTTGTTCGCCGAGCAGCTGCGCATCCGGCTGGACCGGATGCATCCCGGCAAGCTGAAGTCGTTGCACCGCAAGGCATCCTGGTGGTATGCCGAGCACCAGCTGGTGCGCAAGTCGGTGGAGCACGCGCTGGCGGCCGCCGATCTGAAGCTGGCGCTGGACCTGCTGGAGAACGGCGGCATGGATCTGATCGACACCTCCCGGCTGGCCACGCTGCTGGGTACCGTGTCGAAACTTCCCGTGCAGCAGGTGGCCTCGCGGTCGAAGCTGCTGATGGCGCTGGCGCGGGCCAATGTCAACCTGCAGCAGTCCGGGGCCGCCCGCACCGCCCTGGGGCGGTTGTCGAACATGCTGGCGCGCAGTTCGCCGAACGACGCCGAGACGGTGCGGCAGCGGTGCGAGGCCGCAGTACTGGGCGCCGCCGATCAGGTGGCGCGCGACCGCATCGACGGTGTGCCGGAACGGGTGTCGGACTGCCTGCGGCTGGCCGGCGAACTGCCGCCGTGGACGGTGTCGACGGCGGCCAACCTGGTGTCGTTCGTGCGGCTGTGCGAGTTCGACTTCGACGGCGCGCGGGAGATGCAGGACTGGGCCGCGCCGTACCACGACCGCTCCAAGGATCCGCTCGGCGCCGTGCTCGGCATGCTGGGTAAGGGCGCCGCCGCCTACGAGCAGCTCGATATCGACACGGCCACCCGGTGTTTCGAGCAGGCATGGCAGACCGCCCGGGACCGCGGGGGTCCGCGGTCGCATGCGGTGCGGGTGGCGGCGGCCATGCTCGGCGAGGTCACCTATCGGCGCGGCGATCTGGATTCCGCCGAGCGCCTGCTGGATCAGAGCCATCAGCTGGTGGCCCGGGTGGGCCCGGTCGACTTCCTGATCACGACCTTCGTGGTGGGCGCGCGGGTCAAGGCGGTGCTCGGCGATACGGCGACCGCCGTCGCCCGCCTGGACGAAGGGGCGCGAATCGCCGCCGATCGCAAGCTGACCCGGCTCGCCGCGCACGTCCGCGCCGAACGCCGGCGGCTCGAGCTACCGGGCGACCAGGTCACCGGCGCGGTGGCCGATTCGGCGATCCGGCCGGTCCGGCTCAGCACGGGAACGGCCGCGCTGGCGGCGGAGGCCGAGGAGATCGCGAGCATCCGCGACCTGCTGTTCCGCCACTATCGCGGCGGCGCGGACGTTCTCGGCGACGATCCGCTCCCGCTGGGCACCACCGACACCGCGGTCAAGCGCGCCCGCGCCCTGCGCGGCCGGGTGACCGAAAAGCACCGCCCCCGTGCGGAATTGGATACGGCGCTGTTGCTGTCCGAATGCCTGTCGGCGGCGGGCTCGACCGGTGAGGCGATCGCCACGCTCACCCCGGCCGTCGCCCGCTGCGCCCGATTGGGTTGGCCGAGACCACTTCTGGACGCCGGCCCGGGAGTGCTCACGCTCCTGCACACCCTGCGCGACGACATGCTGCTGGGCGCCGAACACACCGAAGTCCCCGACATCCCCAGGAAATTCCTCGATTCCCTGCTGTGAGCAAATCGGCGGTTTCGGCCGTCAGGCGTTCCACCAGGGACGTAGCGGGACCGTCCACTCCTCCTGGGGGCCCAGCTTCATGCCCAGCACCTGGTGTAGCTGCACCACGTTGCGCTCGAAGCCGAGGGCGCTGCCGGCCATGTAGAGGCCCCAGACCTTCGCGGTGCCCTCGCCGGCCTCGGCGACGCAGGCGTCCCAGTTGTCGACCAGGTTCTTGCACCATTCGTGCAGGGTGAGCGCGTAGTGCGGGCGGAGGTTCTCCTCGTGCAGGACCTCGAGACCGACGTTCTGGATCTCGGAGACGATGCGGCCGGAGCCGATCAGCTCGCCGTCCGGGAAGACGTAGCGGTCGATGAAGTCGCCGGCCCTGGTGGTGCGGGTGTTGTCGGGCCGGGTGATGCAGTGGTTGAGGAACAGGCCGCCGTCGCGCAGCTTGTCCTGGATGGAGCGGAAGTACGACGGGTAGTTGTGCACGCCTATGTGTTCGGTGAGACCTATGGACGACACCGCGTCGAACTGGCCCTCGGGAACATCTCGGTAGTCGGAGTGGCGCACCTCGCCGAAGTCCTGCAGGCCCTCCTCGGCGATCTTCTTCTGGGCCCACTCCGCCTGCTCCTTGGACAGGGTCGCGCCGATCGCCTTGACTCCGCGCTCGGCCGCGTAGCGCACCATGCCGCCCCAGCCGCAGCCGATGTCGAGCAGCCGGTCGCCCGGCTTCAGGTTCAGCTTGTCGAACACCAGGCGGTACTTGTTCTCCTGCGCCTGCTCGAGCGTCCAGTCCTCGTCGCCGTAGGCCGCGCAGGTGTAGGTCATCGACGGGCCGAGCACGTGTTCGTAGAACTCGTTCGACACGTCGTAGTGATGGTGTATGGCCTCGGCGTCGCGGCCCTTCGAATGCCGGAAGCCCTCCAGCGCGATGCGCCGCCAGCGCGGCAGCGTCTCCTGCGGCGGCGGGGCGATCGGCTTGAGCGCGTCCCAGCCCAGCGAGCGTGCGATGGTGACCAGCGCCAGCGCCGACGGGCGCCGGAACTTCATGTCGCTCATCGCCTTCAGGAACTCGTACGGGTTGCCGGGGTGAATGCCCTCGGCGGCCATGTCACCGGAGATGTAGGCGCGCGCCATGCCGAGATCGCCCGGGGCCGTGGCGATGTAGTTGATACCGCGCGGCGTGCGGATGTCCAGGCGGTACTTCGAATCGGCGGGTCCGCAGCTCGAGCCGTCGTAGGCGGTGAACCGGATCGGCACCGGGCCGTCCACCAGCGTCTCGAAGATCTCGGCGATGCTGAGTCTGGTTCCCAGTTCCGCGAAAACGTCGGAACGATCCTTGAACGTGGTCACTTGCGTTGCACCGCCTTCGAATACAAATCCAGTAAACGATGATCTGGGTCGTAGTGTTTCTTCAGTTCGGGATAGGTATCACCGCCGTACAGGTCGGCGAACTCATCTTTGTCGTAGTAGGCATCCGAGTACAGGGATTTGTGACCGTCCAGTTCGGAAACCTTGCGCTCGATGGCGCGGTTGGCCGCGCCCTCCGGCTGCCCGGGAACGGTCGGGACCGCGGACCAGAAGCCGACGTTCACGTAGGTGCGCTCGGGCCGCAGCGGGTACATCGGCCACGGATACGGAGTATCCCCATTGGGCACAGCACGAGTATCCCCATTGGGCACGGCACGAGTGTCCCCGTTGGGCACGGCATGGGTTTCCGCGTCGGGCGCGGCGCGGGTATCCCTTGCTTTTCCGTTGTCGCGCAGGCGAAGTGGGCACAGCCAGACCGGCTCGATGGGGATCTCGGCGAGGAACCACTCCATGAAGTCCGCGGTGCGCTCGATCGGCACCTCGATGTCCTGCACCACGCGCTCGTTCGGCGGATTGCCCTTGCGGGCCTCGAGCCGGTCGGCGATGCCGTACTTGTGGTCCAGCGCGATCAGCTTCCAGTAGAAGCTCGAGCGGCGATACTTCCGCGGCCAGAACCGGCGGATCCGCGGGTTCTGCGTGCCGAACGCGCGCGAGCACCAGAACCAGTCGGTGTCCCAGCGCCACAGATAGTCGTGGATGGTCAGGCGGTCGCGCTTGGGTTGCTTCGAGTCGTGCTGGATGGAGCGGTAGTAGATGTCCATCCCGGTGTAGTCGCTGACCGGGCCGGGCTCGTCGGTCTGGCGGCCGAGGATGAGGTAGCTCTCGTCGCCGCCGAATACGACGCCGTCCAGGTAGTCGACCCGCTCGCCGTCGTAGGAGCGGTCGGTGACGATCCGGCCCATCACCGCTTCCAGCTCGCGCAGATCATGGAAGCGCACGTGGCGCAGGGCCACATACGGCTGTACCGGTTCCAGCTCGATCTTCAGGCGGGTCGAATAGCCGAGCGTGCCGTAGGAATTCGGGAAGCCCCGAAAAAGATCGGCATGGTCGCCCGTCGGTGTGGCGGTGATGATCTCGCCCGCGCCGGTCAGCACGTCGATCTCCAGCACCGATTCGTGCGGGAGGCCGTTGCGGAACGAGGTCGACTCGATGCCCAGGCCGGTGACCGCGCCGCCGAGCGTGATCGTCTTCAGCTGCGGCACGACCAGCGGGGCCAGGCCGTACGGCAGGGTCGCCGCGACGAGGTCCTCGTAGGTGGTCATCCCGGCCACGTCGGCCGTCCGGGCCTGCGGGTCCACCGCGATCACCCGGGTCAGGCCGGAGACGTCCAGACCGGGTGCGGTATTGGCCGCCCGGGCCCGGAACAGATTCGACGTCTTCTTGGCCAGCCGGACGTTCGCGTCCCGCGGTATCGCGCGATAACTTGCCAGGAGCCGATCGACCCCCGCTCGATGCGCGGCAAATCCTGATTCGCGTGCGACCGGTGCGCGTCCGGCCTTGCCCAACAGACTCACTGCCACACCCCTGACGCTATCGCTACCCGCAGGGCGAGGCTACTTCGAGGGTGCCTTTCGGTCGGATTTTTCACACGCCCGTCGCGTGTCGTTGGGGTAGTCGGCGGGCGGCCCTTCCGGGGTCGAAGCCCCTGGTCGACGCGGTAATTAGCGGTAGTAATGGTCTCGGGCGCGGGAACCTTTCGGGACTCGGCGGTGAATTTCGGAATACGTGTGGCACGTCGATCCGGATGAATCCCGGGGCGGCCGACCGGCCGCCGAATCGGGCGCATTCCGGGACGGTTGCCGGAAGGGCCCGCCGATCGATGTCCGTTTTGTCGGCCGGGCATTGTGGCCGAGCGCGGTCCCGGGTCGCGGCGTCGGCCGGACGGCGGGTGTCGGTGGACTCGGGGCGGGCACGCCGCGCTCTGCCGTGCCGCAATGACGCCCGATCACTGCGGCGCGGCGGGATCACTGCGGCGCGGCGGGATCACTGCGGCGCGGCGGGATCACTGCGGCGCGGCGGGATCACTGCAGCGCGGCGGGATCACTGCGGTGCGGCGGATGACCTGCGGTGCGGCGGGATCACTGCGGTGCCGCGGAGCCGGTTCAGGGGCGCTGCTGTCCGGGAACCTGCTGGTGCGGTCCCGGTTGTGGATAACCCTGCGGCGCAGGGTAACCCTGCGCCGGTGCCGGGTATCCCGGTGGCGGGGGCGGATACCCCTGCTGCTGACCCGGGTACTGCGGCTGACCGTACGGCTGCGGTGCGTATCCCGGCTGCGGTGCGTATCCCGGCGGCGGGCCGAACTGCGGAGCGGGCTGGGGCGGCGCGTACTGCGGATTCGCTGGGGCCGAGGCATAGTGCGGCGGGTAGCGGTGACCGGCGACGGCAGGCTGCGCGTAGGCCGGATGCTGTTGCGCCGCAGCGGGATCGGGCCGGTGCATCGGCGCGGCGGCCTGCGGGTGGCCGTTCGGCGGCCCCTGGCCGGCCGCAGGCTGCGGCGCGCCCCGCGTACCCGAACCGCCGGACTTGCGCACCTCGCTGCTGACCGCCCAGACGCCGCCCGCCGTCACCAGCGGGCCGAGCCCGACCAGGAGCCAGGCCGTCGTCTTGTTCCTGGACTTCTGCTCGTCGACGCTGCGGGTGGTCGAGCTGCCCTTCCTGGTCGTCGTGCAGGTGTCGCCGGCGTGCATCTCCCGGCCGCCGCAGTCGGCGCTGTCGCCGCCGCTCAGCATCACGATGCCGCCGATCAGCATGCCGATCCCGGCGATCGCCGCGAAACCGTAGGTGATGATGTTCTTGACACGACGTACGCGCAGCGCAGTATCCGACACGGATCCCCTCCAGGTGATTGCGAAGATAGGCGACCCGGCCGCCCCCGATCGCGGCGTACCATAACCCGGCGGCAGGCATCGCGCACATCGCCGACTCAAAGCCGACTCAAACAAGGAGTTCACAGTGGGACAGGTCAGCGCTTCCAGTTCGATCGTCGTTCCGGCCGATCCGACGCGCGCGCTCGAGGCGATCGCCGACTACGAGACGGTTCGCCCCCGCATCCTCTCGGAGCACTATCGCGACTACAAGGTCGTCGAGGGCGGTAAGGGCGCCGGCACGGTGGCGGAGTGGACGCTGCAGGCCACCCAGAAGCGCTCGCGCAACGTGCATGCGGTCGTCTCGGTGTCGGATTCGATGGTGACGGAGCGGGATTCGAACTCCACGCTGGTGACGACCTGGACGGTGACACCGTCCGGCACCGGTTCGCTGGTCACGATCCGGACCGGCTGGAAGGGCGCCGGCGGCGTCCCCGGATTCTTCGAGGGCATCTTCGCGCCCCTGGGCCTGAAGAAGATTCAGGCCGAGGTGCTGGAGAAGCTGAAGGGCGAACTCGCGTAACCGAGTGTCACCCCTGGGCGATGTCGAACAGATTGCCTTCGGGATCGGCGAGCGTGGACCAGACCGTCCCGTACTCGTCGAAGTCGGCGATGTGCTTGGCGCCCAGGGAGCTCGCCCGCTCGATCTCCGCGCGTCGATCGGTCGCGACGAGGTCGAGGTGGACGACGTTCTTGCCCGGATTCTTGTCCGGCACACACAGGAACATCAGCGTCGGCTCCGGCGTCGTGCGGCCGATCGTCGCGAAGTAGGTGTTCGCATCCGGATCGACGGGCCGTTGCAACAGCGCGGCGTAGAACTCCGCCAGTGCGGCGGCGTCGGCGCAGTCGACGGCGATATTGGCGAGCCTGAGGGACATGGGTTTTCCTTTCTTCACGGCCGGGCGACCGGCCAGCAGACTTCGGTGCGGAAGGCGGCCGGGTCGGCGGTGTCCGACGGGCCGACGACGTAGATCTCCCGGATGGGTTCGGCGAGGGCGGTGTCGTGCTCGGCGACATGGCTGCCCAGCGCCCCGTAGGTGCGGTCGAAGTCGGTGAACGGCCCGGTGTGCACGGCGATCGCGAAGCGCCGGGCCGGAAGTTCGGTCACCGCGGCGTCTTTCGCGCCGGCGAGCGCGTCGCGGGCGGCGGCGAGCGTGTCGCCGGCGGCGATGGGCACGAAGGCAGCTGCCTCGCCGATCTCGTTCTCGAAGAACTCGGGCGAGAAGGTGGCCCCACCCGGCCCGGCCGGTGCCGCCCCGGCCGCCGCGAGCAGTTCGTAGAGCCGGGCGAAGGTCGCACCGAACCAGTCCGGCATGTCTTCCCGGGTAAGGACATTCGTGATGGCAAGGGCGGGAAATGCGGGGACGGAACGATATTCGACCTGGATCGGCGCGTCCGGCAGCAGCAGCGCGCGCAGCGACGCGACCACGTCGCGGGTGCGGGTGAGTTCGGCCTCCATCCGCTCCAGATGCCCGCGCAGGGCGGCGTCCCGCTCGGACCGGTCGGGGGCGGCCAGCATCGCGCGGATCTCCGGCAGCGGCATGTTCAGCTCACGCAGGCGCCGGATGAGATGAGCCTGCGCGACCTGGCCGGTCGAGTAGCGCCGGTACCCGGAGGCCGGATCGATCGTCGCGGGTTCCAGCAGGCCGACCTCGTGGTAGTAGCGCAGCGTCTTGACGCTGAGATAGGTCAGCCGGGAGAACTCCCCGATGGCAACCGTCGCTGTCATACCCGCCAGCGAACACCCTCCAGCGGGTGGAGAGTCAATAGGTGAGCACGAAGGTCAGCAGCAGGGTCGTCTGGAAGGCCCCGCGCCACCAGGAGTAACCGAACCACACCCCGGGCGTGACCTCGCGGATCTCGTCCCAGACCTGCGGCGTGATCGAGGGCGCGTAGTCCAGGGCCCAGGTCGGCTGCCCGTCCAGCCGCGACGGCGCGGTGTAGACGTCGGCGGGGAACCCCTCGATTCCCGCGCCGGTGACGCGGTTCATCAGGCGGCCGCCGTCGGGGCCGGTATAGAAGGTCTTGCCGATCCAGAACGGCGGCGCCACCGCCTCCATGACCGGTGGGCGCGTCACCCAGCCGTTGGTGACGCCCATCGGCACGCTGCCCTGCGGCGCGTCCCGGAAGATCTGGTCCTGCTGTTCGGCCGAGCAGCTGTCGTGCAGCGCGGCCACCGTCGCGGCCGGGTTGTCGGAGTACAGCACGCACCCGTTGCCGTAGTCGGTATCGGCGTGCGCGACGGGTGCGGTGATCGCGGCGAGCGCCGCGGCCACACATACCGGCGTCACCGAACGCGCCGCCGCTGTTCGGAAAATCCCATGTCTCGCGCGCATGACAGCCTCCACCAGCGACTCGGCCCCACCTGTGATGGTAAATGGCTATTGCCGGGCCGATCCGGACCTACACCCAACCGTGACTACGCTGGAGGCCAACCACTTCCCGCAGAGAGGACAGCCCGTGGAGCCCGGTGGACAGGTCGACATGCAGGCATTGCTTGCCCAAGCCCAGCAGATGCAAGAGGCCGTGATGGCCGCCCAGGCCGAGATCGCCGCGGCCGAAGTCGAGGGTGAGGCCGGCGGCGGCCTGGTCAAGGTGACGGTGAAGGCGACCGGGGAGATCCGGTCGCTGCAGATCGACCCGAAGATCGTCGACCCCGAGGACATCGAGACGCTGCAGGATCTCGTCGTCGGCGCGATCAACAGCGCGATGTCGAACGCGCAGGATCTGGCCGCCGAGAAGCTGGGGCCGCTGGCCGGTGGGATGGGCGGCGGCTCGCTGCCCGGCCTGCCGTTCTGATCCGGAGACGCAGGCGTTGTACGAGGGTCCGGTCCAGGATCTGATCGATGAGCTGGGCAAGTTGCCCGGCGTCGGTCCGAAGAGCGCGCAGCGCATCGCCTTTCACCTGCTGTCGGTGGAGCCGCCGGAGATCGACCGGTTGCAGGCCGCGCTGCAGAAGGTGCGCGACGGCGTGCGGTTCTGCGCGGTGTGCGGCACGGTCTCCGACGGCGAACTGTGCCGCATCTGTGCCGATCCGCGCCGCGACCGCACGCTGATCTGCGTGGTGGAGGAGCCCAAGGACGTGCAGGCGATCGAGCGCACCCGCGAGTTCCGCGGGCACTACCACGTGCTCGGCGGCGCGCTGGATCCGCTGTCCGGGATCGGCCCGGATCAGCTGCGCATCCGGGAACTGCTGGGCCGCATCGGAAATCAGGAGGACGGCGTCGACGTCACCGAGGTGATCATCGCCACCGACCCGAACACCGAGGGCGAGGCGACGGCCACCTACCTGGTGCGCATGCTGCGCGACTTCCCCGGACTCTCGGTCACCCGGCTGGCCTCCGGCCTTCCCATGGGCGGCGACCTGGAATTCGCCGACGAGCTGACGCTGGGGCGGGCCCTGTCGGGGCGCCGCGCCCTGTAGGGCGAGCCGCCTCGGGCGCGGGATCGGCACGAGCCGCGCCGCCGGGAATTCGGGGCGTGCGGCCGTGCCGATCCCGATTACCGTCTCGGTGATGAGCCCCGAGTTTGCGGCGGGTCGGCTGGCGGTCGAAAACCAGTAGGGGGCAGGGGTTTTCGCGGTGGGGCCGGTCAGAGTTCGACCGGCTGCCAGGCGATGGCGTCGAGGCGGCCGCGGTCGCCGGTGGTCCAGGCCCAGATGAGGTCGGCGACCCGGTGGGCGTCGGTGAGCCGGGTGCCGACGTGGCGTTCGGGGGAGCCGTCGCGATATTCGAGGACGTAGGCGCCGTCACCGTCGCGGAAGGTCTGGATGTAGAACTGCGGTTCTCGCTCGACGATCAGGTACGGGTTGGGATCGGCCAGGTCCGGGATCCACTCGTCGAGCAGCGGCCTGGTCAGATAGGGGAACTCGCCGGCGCCGCCGTGCGTCACCGCGACCGGGACGTGGCCGGCCGGATCGATAAGCCAGGTGAGCTGCGGATCGTAGACCGCGTAGTCGCGCGGCGTGGCGAATTCGAACAGCAGCTTGCGCAGCGTGCCGATGGCATCGTATGGGCACGAAACATACAGCGCGGCACCGTTTTCCGCGCCTCCCGCAGGCGCCTCCGCGAGAAAGCCGTCGGCCGCGCGCAATTCGTCGTTGCGCTTGTTCAGCTCGGCCGCGATCTCCGCCACCGCCGCGGTTTCCGGCAGGCCGCGCTGGGCCGTCAGGTACGCGTCTACCTCGTCGGGGGTGGTCGCGACGCCCGAGGGCAGCAGGACGTGGTGGTAGCTCACCCGGCCAGGCTACGTGGCCCAGTACATGTCTCCGTGAGCGTGCAGCCGCAGCCGCCCGCCACGTCGAAACAATCGACGACGAAGGTGTGCCGGGATTGGTCGGCGTCGTGGCAGTCCGGATCCGTGCATTCCACCGACCGGTCGGTGTGCACGATCAGCGTGCCGTGGCAGTGGTCGAGCGCGGAATCGCAGGACGAACAAACCCGCATGTGCATGAAGACCTCCCGTGAGACCGTCCGCCCCACGGTCTTACCACCGGCACAGCCGATCCGAGAGCCCGGACGAGCGTGTCGCCCGAACCTGTCCGGAATTGCCCGTGCCCGGGCGTTGTCAAGCAACCACCCCGCAACCGGTGTGGACAATTGTGGAAATATCGAGTTCTACCTCCACGAGCTCGAGGCGAGGAGTGCGCATGACAGCCGCCGCGATACCGACCGGCGCGGAGCCGGCCGTGGCCGACATCAACCGGTACGACCCGGGCCACCGGCAGTGGCAGGCCGAGGCGATCGGGAAGGTCCGCGCGGATATGCGCCGCTCGTCCGATACGCACCTGCTGCGGGTGCCGGTGCCGGCGGTGCCGGGGGTGGACCTGTATCTGAAGGACGAGTCGACGCATCCGACCGGATCGTTGAAGCACCGGCTGGCGCGCTCGCTGTTCCTGCACGCGCTGTGCAGCGGCTGGATCGGGCCGGACCGGCCGGTGATCGAGGCGTCCAGCGGCTCGACCGCGGTCTCCGAGGCGTACTTCGCCCGCCTGATCGGCGTGCCGTTCATCGCCGTGATGGCCCGCGGCACCAGCCGGGAGAAGGTGCGGCTGATCGAGTTCCACGGCGGGCGCTGTCATTTCGTGGACGGCGCCGACGAGGTCTACGAGGTGTCGGCGCGGCTGGCGCGCGAGACCGGCGGCCACTACATGGACCAGTTCACCTTCGCCGAGCGCGCCACCGACTGGCGCGGCAACAACAACATCGCCGAGTCGATCTTCGACCAGCTCGCCGAGGAGCGCCATCCCGACCCGGCCTGGATCGTGGCGACCGCGGGCACCGGCGGCACGTCGGCGACGATCGCCCGCTACATCCGCTACACCAGCCGCGCGACCGGGCTCTGCGTGGCCGACCCGGACAACTCCGCATTCTTCCCCGGCTGGCGCGACGACGATCCGGCCGTCACCACCGAGACCTGTTCGCGCATCGAGGGAATCGGCCGCCAGCGGGTCGAGCCCAGCTTCGTCGCGACGGCGATCGACCGCATGATCCACGTCCCCGACGCCGCCGCCATCGCCGCGATCCAGGTGCTCGAGGAGCTGATCGGCCGCAAGGCGGGCGCCTCCACCGGCACCGGGCTGTGGGCGGCGTTCCACATCATGTCCGAGATGGCGCGCGAGGGCCGCGAGGGCAGCGTCGTCGGCCTGATCTGCGATCCGGGCGACCGCTACATCGACAAGTACTACTCCGCGGAGTGGCTCGCCGCCCAGGGCATCGACATCGCCCCGTTCCGCACCCGCCTGGACGCCTTCCTCGAAACCGGACGCCTGTGAGCCGACCGGAGCGCGAGGGCGCGGATCAGGTGGTCAGCAGCCGCACGACCGCGATGATGCCGACGACCACGATCACCCCGCGCAGGGCGGTGGGCGGCAGGCGCCGTCCGACAGTCGCACCCAGCTGTCCGCCGATGATGGATCCCACCGCGATCAGCGCGACCACCTGCCAGGCGACGTCGGCGACGGCGATGAAGATCAGCGCCGACAGCGCGTTCACCAGCAGCGCCAGCAGGTTCTTCACCGCGTTGAGGCGCTGCAGTTCGTCGTGCACGAACACGCCGAGCAGCCCGATCAGCAGCACGCCCTGCGCGGCGCCGAAGTAGCCGCCGTAGATACCCGTGGCGAGCACCGCCGGCCACAGCCACGGCCCGCCGTGTTCGGGCGCCGCGCCGTCGGTCTCGCGCCGCCGTCGCACCCAGCGCGACAGCCGCGGCTGGATCACCACCAGCACCAGCGCCGCGATGATCAGCACCGGCACGATGGCCTGGAACGCGTCGGCCGGCAGGGTCAGCAGCAGGATCGCGCCGATCGTCCCGCCGATCAGGGATGCGCTGCCGAGCCGCACCAGGCGGGCGCGCTGACCGGCGAGTTCGCGGCGGTAGCCGAGCACGCCGCTGACCCCGCCGGGCACCAGGCCGACGGTATTGGACACGTTCGCGGTCACCGGCGGATAGCCGAGGGCCAGCAGGACCGGGAAGGTGATCAGGGTGCCCGAGCCCACGATCGTGTTGATGCAGCCGGCCGCGATTCCCGCCCCGAAGACGGCCAGCTGGTCCAGCAAAGTCATGACTAGTTCCCTGTCGACATCCCTCGCGGAGCGGTGTCCGCTCCGGCGCATCCGCCACCGACGACGCTATAGGTAGGACGAATCGGGGTCGCTGCCGGTCGCCGATACCGTCGCTCACCTGCCCGGTCCGGTGGAGCGGGCGCCGCGGGCCGTCGTGCGGCGGGACCATCTTTCGCCGGCGGATCACGGACCTGTAAACTCGCGATCATCATGCAGCGGGCACTCCTCCTCGGCCGCCGCGACGGGGTCTGAATCGGACCGGCTCCCGTCGCGGGGTTCAGCTGTGCCGGTCGACCCAACACCTTTGGGACACATCACCCACACTCTCGGAGAATTTGCATGTCACCCGCTGATGCCTTCGTATCCGGATCGCGCACCATCCAGGCGCCGTCCAAGCCCGCGCCGGCCGACCAGCCCGCGTGGAACAAGCAGAAGAACTCCTCGATGTCGACCTTCCGGTACCGGCCGTTTGCCGAGGAGGTTCCGGGCGGCAGCCCGGTATCGAATACCGCGGATATTCCTTTCGACCGCACTTGGCCGGACAGGGTGGTCGACCGCGCGCCCGGCTGGTGTGCCGTCGACCTGCGCGACGGTAACCAGGCCCTGATCGACCCGATGAGCCCGGCCCGCAAGCGCCGCATGTTCGACCTGCTGGTGCGGATGGGCTACAAGGAGATCGAGGTCGGTTTCCCGGCGGCCAGCCAGACCGATTTCGACTTCGTCCGCGAGATCGTCGAGGACGGCGCGATTCCGGACGACGTCACCATCCAGGTGCTGACCCAGTGCCGCCCGGAGCTGATCGAGCGCACCTTCCTGGCCTGCCAGGGTGCGCCGAACGTGATCGTCCACTTCTACAACTCCACCTCGATCCTGCAGCGGCGGGTCGTGTTCCGCGCCGATCGCGCGGCGGTGAAGAAGATCGCCACCGATGCGGCGACGCTGTGCCTGGAGATCGAGCAGGGGTATCCCGACACGAACTGGCGCTACCAGTACAGCCCGGAGTCCTACACCGGCACCGAGCTGGAGTACGCGCGGGAGATCTGCGACGCGGTCTCCGAGATCATCGCCCCGACCCCCGACAAGCCGATGGTCATCAACCTGCCCGCGACCGTCGAGATGACGACGCCGAACGTCTACGCCGATTCGATCGAGTGGATGAGCCGCAACCTGGCCCGCCGCGACTCGATCGTGCTGTCGCTGCACCCGCACAACGATCGCGGCACCGCCGTGGCCGCCGCCGAACTGGGCTATCAGGCCGGTGCCGACCGCATCGAGGGCTGCCTGTTCGGCAACGGCGAGCGCACCGGCAACGTCTGCCTGATCACGCTGGGCATGAATCTGTTCTCCCGCGGCGTGGATCCGCAGATCGACTTCTCCGATATCGACGAGATCCGCCGCACCGTCGAGTACTGCAACCAGCTGCCCGTGCACGAGCGGCACCCGTACGGCGGCGATCTGGTCTACACCGCGTTCTCCGGCAGCCACCAGGACGCCATCAACAAGGGCCTGGACGCGATGAAGACCCAAGCGGATGCGGACGGCCGCGATGTCGAGGACATCACCTGGGAGGTCCCGTACCTGCCCATCGATCCGAAGGATGTGGGCCGCACCTACGAGGCCGTGATACGGGTGAACTCGCAGTCCGGCAAGGGCGGCGTCGCCTATATCATGAAGACCGACCACGGCCTGTCGCTGCCGCGGCGGTTGCAGATCGAGTTCTCGCAGGCGATCCAGCAGATCACCGACGGCGAGGGTGGTGAGGTCACGCCGAAGGAGATGTGGGACGTCTTCGCCGAGGAGTACCTGAACCCGATCCTGCCGCTGGAGCGCATGCGGCAGAAGGTGACCGCCTCCGAAACCGATACGGGGACGGACGCCATCACCGCCGTCATCAAGGTGGACGGCACCGAACAGGAGATCTCCGGCGCGGGCAACGGGCCGCTCGCGGCCTTCGTCGACGCGCTGTCCACGATCGGTTACGAGGTGCGCGTGCTCGACTACTCGGAGCACGCCATGTCGGCGGGCGACGACGCGCAGGCGGCGGCCTACGTCGAATGCGCCGTCGGCGACCGGGTGTCCTGGGGCGTCGGCATCGCCACCTCGATCACCACGGCATCGCTGCGGGCCGTCGTCTCGGCCGTCAACCGGGCTCAGCGCGCGGAATGACCACCGGGCGCACCGCCCCTGATCCAGGGCGGTGCGCTCCCCGGCGCCGGGCGATCCGGCGCGGACGCCCGGACGTTCACCGGGCCGGCTCGAGCCGAGTTATCCACATGTGGATAACCCGGCTGTGGACGGGGGTGTCGAGCTGTCCGTGACGGTACGGGCATCCGGCCAGCGTGCTAGCTTTG
The DNA here is from genome assembly GCF_000526215.1 of Nocardia sp. BMG51109. Classification (NCBI taxonomy): domain Bacteria; kingdom Bacillati; phylum Actinomycetota; class Actinomycetes; order Mycobacteriales; family Nocardiaceae; genus Nocardia; species Nocardia sp. BMG51109. The sequence goes on along the minus strand of NZ_JAFQ01000004.1, from coordinate 1,843,109 downwards.
GAGTGCATTCAGCGCCGAGCTCACTGCTCGAAAAACCCGAGCAGATGGGGGATACGTGACACCTAACGACAACTCGACTTCACCACCCTGGTTGCAGAATCCCGGAGTGGACGTGGCCGCCGAGAAGGACGACCAAACCTCGAAGCCGGCGCACGACGAACAGGCGGACGACGCCGGGGCGGCCCAGGCCGATTCCGGAGACTTGCCGGTCCCCGGCACGGAGGCCGGCGAATCCGATTCGTCGGGTGAGCCCGAGCAGGCGGCGGGCATCCTCCCACCGGTGCCCGATTCGATCGAGCAGACAACCGTCCAGCCGCAGTTCGGGCAGGATCAGTTCGGGCAGGACCAGTTCGGCCAGGAACAGCAGTTCGGCCAGGAACAGCAGTTCGGCCAGGAACAGTACGGCGGTTTCCCGCCGCCGGGGCCGCCCGGATTCGCACCGGGGTCGTTCGCTCCGCCCGGTGCCCCGTACCCGCCGAATCAGGGCTTTGCTCCCGGCGGTTTCCCGCCGCCCGATCAGGGCGGTGCGTTCCCGCCGCCGGGCGGGCCGGGGCAGTTCCCGCCGCCGGGTGGCCCGGGCGACTACGGGCAGTTCGGATTCCCTGGTGAGCAGGGTCATTTCGCGCCTCCCGGCGAATACGGCCAGTTCCCGCCCCCGGGTGAGCCGGGGCAGTTCGCGCCTCCCGGCGAGCCCGGCCAGTTCGCGCCTTCGGGCGAGCCCGGCCAGTTCGCACCGCCGCCCGGCGGTCACGGCCAGTTCGAGGCCGCGCCTCCGGGCCAGTACATGGCGCCGTCCGGGGATTTTCCGGAGCAGTACGGGTCCGCTCCCGGCGGTCCGGCAGAGCCGAATTCGTATGCGGCGCCCACGTCGTACGGCGAGGTGCGGCAGGAGACGGCCTACGGCGAGGTGCGGCAGGAGATCGGTGCCGACGGCATGGTCCGGCGGGTTCTGGACGACGAGCCGTCGTCGGCGGCGCCGGGCCCGGACCAGTCGAGCGGAGGCGGGGAGCAGTTCAGCTGGGCGCCGCCGCCGCTGCCGCCGCAGCCCCAACCTCAGCCGCAGCCGCCGCAGCAGCCGGCCTATCCCCAGCCGACCTATCAGCCGCCGCAGCCCGGCCCCGACAACTGGCAGGGCGGTCCGCCGCCGCAGTCGGCGCAGCCGCCGGGCTTCCAGCAGCAGTACCTGACGTCGCCGGGCGATGCGGGTCAGGCGGTGAACGACCTGAACCTGCTGAAGCGGACGCGCCGCGCGCCCCGCAGCGGTTGGCGCCGGGCCGTGCACAAGGTCACCGGCGGTGCGATCAATCCGGGCGAGTCGCCGGCCGACCTGGTGCAACGCGAACTCGTCGAGCGGGTGAACCAGCCGGTGCGCGGCGACTACCGGATCGCCATCCTGTCGCTGAAGGGCGGCGTCGGGAAGACCACGACCACGGTCGGCCTGGGCTCCACGTTCGCGTCGTCGCGCGGCGACCGCGTCATCGCGATAGACGCCAACCCGGACCTCGGCACGCTCGCCCACCGGGTACCCCGGCAGACCAGGTCCACCGTGCGAAATCTGCTGGAGGACCAGCACATCAGCCGTTACTCGGACGTGCGGGCACACACCTCGCAGGCGCCGAGCCGGCTGGAAGTGCTTGCCAGCGAGCAGGATCCGGCCGTCTCGGAGGCGTTCAGCGAGGCCGACTACCGGCGGGCGATCGGCATCCTGCAGCAGTTCTACAACATCATCCTCACCGACTGCGGCACCGGTCTGATGCATTCGGCGATGAAGGGCGTGCTCGACCTGGCCAGCTCGCTGATCCTGGTGACCTCGCCGGCGATCGACGGTGCCCGCAGTGCCTCGGCCACGCTGGACTGGCTCGAGCATCACGGCTACGGCAAGCTGGTGGAGCGAACGGTGGTGGTGGTCAACGCCTCTCGCCGCGGCGCCTCCACGGTCGACCTCGATCAGCTGCGCAAGCTGTTCCTGGACCGCACCCGCGCCGTCCAGGTGGTGCCGTTCGACGACCATCTGGCCGAGGGGGCGGAGATCGATCTGGAGCTGGTCGGTAAGCCGACCCAGACCGCCCTGCTGGAGCTGGCGGCCATGGTCGCCGACGATTTCGGTTACCACGTCCCGCAGCCGCCGTTCCCGGGTCCGCACACGCAGTACTCCGGGCCGCCGGGTGGCTACCCCGGCCAGGATCCCTACCCGAGCTACAACCAGTACCCGCGCCCGCAGGGCTACTGACTCGTTCCGCCGCTCGTCCGAAGCGGCCTCCGTATTCGGGGGCCGCTTCTTTCGAATGGCCTGTGCGACGGTGTTTTTCGGCCAACCGTCGATGTAATGTGGCCGGTCGGCATGCGATAGCGGCGCAGATATTCCAAAGTTCCTGGTATAACCGTGCTTTCGTGTGCACCGCTACCGGTCTCCACGTCCAGCGCCTACAGTAGATCGCGGCGTGGAGGTTTGGTAGATGGCAGAACGGCAGGGCGCCGTCTCGCGGCGGACGATGCTGCGCGGGGCGGCCGGGGTAGCGGCGGCGGGGGCAGTAGCGGGAGCGATGGCCGGTGTGCCGCCGCGGGCGGCGGCGGACGAGCAGGGCCGTCGGGTCGCGGTGTTCGGTGGTGGCGTGGCCGGCCTGACCGCCGCGCACGAGCTGGCGGAGCGCGGATTCCGGGTGACCGTCTACGAGCGGCGGGCGCTGGGCGGTAAGGCGCGCAGCATGCCGGTGCCCGGCACCGCCCGCGACGGCCGCCCCGATCTCCCCGGCGAGCACGGCTTCCGCTTCTTTCCCGGGTTCTATCGCCATCTCCCCGACACGATGCGGCGAATTCCGTTCCCCGGCAACGCGAACGGCGTACACGACAATCTGGTCGCGGCGGTCGAGGCGCGATTCTCCCGGCGCGACGGCGACGACACCATCGTGCCGATGGGCCGCGCCGGCCGGCCGTGGTCGACCCCGGACGACTTCGTGCAGACCGTCGGCTCGGTGATCGCCACCTCGGCGAAGATGCCGATGGCCGACGCCCTGTATTTCGCCAACCGCATGCTGGTGTTCGACACCAGTTGCGATGCCCGCCGATTCGGTCAGTGGGAGAACACGCCGTGGCGCGATTTCGTCGGCGCCGGGGCGCGGTCGCGGGAGTTCCGGGCGCTGCTGTCGCGCACCCTGACCACGCTGCTGGTCGCGGCCAAGGACGAGTACGCCAGCACCCGCACCATCGGCACCATGGGCGAACAGTTCCTCGGCAATCCGCTGGAGACCACCAACGACGGACCGCTGGACCGGGTGCTCGACGGTCCGACCAACGAGGCCTGGATCGATCCGTGGGTGCGCCTGCTGCGCGATCTCGGCGTGCGGTTCGTGACGGCCGAGGTGCGCGGGCTGGACATGCTGGGTGGCCGGATCGGCCGCGCTCGCATCGTCGACGGGTCGGGGGCCGAAAGTTCGGTCGCGGCGGACCATTTCGTCCTGGCGGTACCGGTCGAGGTGGCGCGCGGGTTGTGGACGCCCGAGATCCTGGCCGTGCGGCCGGAACTGGCCGGTCTCGACCGGCTGGTGGTCGACTGGATGTCCGGTATCCAGTTCTACCTGCGCCGCCCCGCGCAGATCGCGCGCGGCCACGTCGCCTACGTCGATTCGCCCTGGTCGCTCACCTCCGTCGCACAGAACCAATTCTGGTCGCGCACAAAGCTTTCCGGCTATGGCGACGGTACGGTGCAGGACTGCCTGTCGGTGGACATCTCGGACTGGAGCACCCCCGGCACGCTGGTGCGCAAGCCGGCCGCGGAGTGCACGCACGACGAGATCGCCCGCGAGGTGTGGGCCCAGCTGCGCGACCATCTGAAGGGCGCCGCCCAACTGAGCGACTCGGACCTGCATTCGTGGTATCTCGACGCCGGCATCACCTGGGACGCGGCCCGTCGCCGCAACAACAACGCCGATCCGCTGCTGATCAACACGGTCGGTTCCTGGTCGGCCCGGCCCCGGCCGCACGGTGCGCTGGAAAACCTGTTCCTGGCGGGCGATTACGTCCGCACCGACGTGGACCTGGCGACCATGGAGGGCGCCTGCGAGGCCGCCCGCGCGGCGGTGAACGCGCTGCTGGACGTGGCCGGATCCGATGCCGAACGCTGTCGGTTGTACACCCTGTACCGGGCGCCCGGACTGGAGCCGCTGCGGCAGCTGGACGCCCAGCGCTACGCGGCCGGGCAGCCCAACCAGTTCGATATACCGGTCTGATTGTTCACAAACCCTGGCGCCGGCACGGCGATCGGCAGTTCAATCGAGGGATGAGTGAGATCACGACTCTCGCCGAGCTCCGTGAGCTGCTCGGCGAGCCGCATCCCCGCACCGTCGCCAAGGACCGTGCCACGCTGCATCCGCGCGACCGGCAGTGGATCGCCACCTCGCCGTTCGTCGTCCTGGCGACCAGCGACGACGACGGTAACTGCGACGCCTCGCCGAAGGGGGACCCGGCCGGATTCGTGCAGGTCCTCGACGACCGGACGATCGCCATCCCGGAGCGCCCGGGCAATCGCCGCGCCGACGGCTACGTCAACATACTGGCCAATCCGCATGTGGGCGTGATCTTTCTCATCCCGGGCCGCAACGAGACGCTGCGCATCAACGGCCGCGCCCGGCTCGTCCGGGACGCGCCCTACTTCGACGACATGGTCGTCAAGGGGCACCGCCCGGTGCTGGCCGTCGAGGTGGCCATCGACCAGATCTTCCACCACTGCGCCAAGGCGTTCATGCGCAGCAGTCTGTGGCAGCCGGACGGCTGGCCGCACGACGAGCTGCCCGGCCAGGCCCGGTTGACCAAGGAGGTGCAGCCGAACGTCACCGAGACGCTCGAGCAGCTGGAGCAGCACTACTCCCCGGAGACCTACCAGAAGTTGCTCTACGAGATCCGATAGGCGCGCGGCGAGGCACGGCTCACCCGGCACCGCTCGCGCGCGGACGGCGCACCCCCAATAAACTCGCGTCGTGGCAGACATCTCGGTGCGCGGACGGCTCGCGCTGCGTGCGGCGGCGGCCGCGTCGTGGGCCTCGCAGAAGGCCGGTCGCGGCAAGGGCTCGATGATCGGCGGCCTGATCGCGCTGCTGATCGACCCGACGATCATGACCCAGCTGGGTCGCGAGCGGCGCACGGTGCTGGTGACGGGCACGAACGGCAAGTCGACCACGACCCGCATGACGGCCGCCGCGCTCGGCGCGCTGGGGCCGGTGGTGACCCAGGCCGACGGCGCCAATATGGATGCGGGCATCGTGGCGGCGCTGAATACGGACCGGTCCGCGACGCTGGCCGCGATCGAGGTGGACGAGCTGCACCTGCCGCACGTCGGCGACGCGCTGAACCCGGCCGCGGTGGTCCTGCTGAATCTGTCTCGCGACCAGCTGGATCGGGTCGGCGAGATCAATATGATCGAGCGCAAGCTGCGGGCCGGCATGGCCCGGCACCCGGATACGGTCGTGGTCGCGAACTGCGACGACGTGCTGGTCACCTCCATCGCCTACGACCACCCGAACGTGGTGTGGGTGGCCGCCGGCAGCGGCTGGTCGGTGGACGCCACCAGCTGCCCGCGCAGCGGCGAGCCGATCGTGTGGGAGGGCACGCACTGGCGCAGCACCGGCGCCGACTTCCATCGCCCGGAGCCGGACTGGTGGGTGGACGAGGAGCATCTGTACGGCCCGGAGGGCGTGAAACTGCCGCTGCACCTTGCCCTTCCGGGCCGGGCCAACCGGGGTAACGCGGCGCAGGCGGTGGCCGCGTCGGTCGCGCTGGGCGTGCGGGCGGAGACGGCGGCCGAGGCGGCGGGCACGGTGCGCGAGATCGCCGGGCGGTACCGCAGCGTGCAGGTGGGCGACCACAGCGCCCGCCTGCTGCTGGCCAAGAATCCGGCCGGCTGGCAGGAGGCGCTGTCGATGATCGACCCGGCCGCAACGGGTCTGGTGATCGCGGTGAACGGCCAGGTGCCCGACGGCGAGGACCTGTCGTGGCTGTGGGACGTCCGCTTCGAACATTTCGAGGGCACCCAGGTGGTGGCCGCCGGGGAGCGCGCCACCGACCTCGCGGTCCGCCTCACCTACGCGGGCGTCGACCACACCACGGTGCCGAACCCGTTGCGCGCCATAGATTCCTGCCCACCCGGCCGGGTCGAGGTGCTCGCCAACTACACCGCGTTCCGCGACCTGAACCGCGACCTGGAGGCCCGCGGATGAGCAACGCGGGTGGGTGGCAGCCTTCGTCACCACGGGTGCCGGGGATACGCGCGGTGGAGACAGTCATGAGCGATGCGACCGGGGGCGGCAGTTCGCGTCACCGCAGAGGGAGCCGAGGATGCCTGCAAAGGACACTGCGATGAGCGATTCGACCGTGCGCATCGGGCTGGTGCTGCCCGATGTGATGGGCACCTACGGCGATGGCGGCAATGCGGTGGTGCTGCGGCAGCGGTTGCGCATGCGCGGGCAGGACGCCGAGATCGTCGAGATCACCCTGAACGACCCGGTTCCCGAGTCGCTGGACGTCTATCTGCTGGGCGGCGCGGAGGATTCGGCGCAGCGGCTGGCAACCCGCCACCTGCTCCGCCATCCGGGATTGCAGCGGGCCGCCGCGAAAGGCGTTCCGGTGCTGGCGATCTGCGCGGCGATCCAGGTCCTCGGGCACTGGTACGAGACCTCGAGCGGCGAGCGCGTGGACGGCGTCGGCCTCTTCGACGCCACCACCTCCCCGCAGGCCGAGCGCGCCATCGGCGAGGTGGTCTCCACGCCGCTGCTCCCGGGCCTTTCGCAGGCCCTGACCGGCTTCGAGAACCACCGGGGCGGAACCAGTCTCGGCAGCGACGCCACCGGCCTGGCCCGCGTCACCCGCGGCGTCGGCAACGGCGTCGGCAACGCCCTGGAGGGCGTGGTCCAGGGTTCGGTCCTGGGCACCTACATGCACGGCCCGGCCTTGGCCCGCAACCCCGAACTGGCCGATTACCTGCTCACCCGCGCTCTCGGCGTCGACGAACTCGAACCTCTGGACCTCCCCGAGGTGGACCAACTCCGCCGCGAACGCCTCCGCGCCTGACCGCGGCCGTGGTCAGACCCGCGCAGGCTGCCGTAACCGGTCCGGTCAACTCGACGGACCGGTGGTACGACCTTGGCGACCGGGGTACCGGCGCGGCTGATCACGATCTCCTCGCCGTGCTCGACACGGTCGATGATGCGCGACAAGTGCGTCTTCGCGTCATGGATATTGAACTGCTCGGCCGCATTGCCAGACATGACCACCTCCTTAGCTGAGAGGTCAGTTCATTATTGCCTCGTCGGCCAGTGTGGTGGAGAGTCCGGCGACCTCTCACTCGATGGCCGCGTGATCGGCGCCGACCATCGTTTATAGCGAAATGCTATTCGATTCACCGTTGTGTTCGCCTCGATTGTGTTGTGCGCGTGGGGATCCGGCGGTAATCTTCGCGCGGCCGTGCGTGATGAGGGAGGTGGCCGGTGCGCAGACGCGCCTTTATGAAGGGCGCCGGGACGGCGGCGCTGCTGGGTGCGGTGGGAGTTGCGCACGGGGCGGGGCCGGCTGCGGCCGAGCCGGTCTGGAACGACCTGTTCCGGTCCTGGGTGCCGGAGATCTTCGCGCCTGTTCCGGATCCGCCGGAACATTCGCCGGCCATCGTCGTGGGCTCCGGGTTCGGCGCCGCCGTCGCCGCGCTGCGACTGGCCGAGGCCGGGGTTTCGAATACCGTGCTGGAGCGCGGGTCTCGATGGCCGAACGATCCGTGGCGGGAGATCTTCACCGGCGACGACCTGCCGGACGGGCGCGGCTTCTGGCATCGAACCAGCTTCACCGGCGTCACCAAGGTGCCCATGCGGTTCGCCGATTTCGGCGGCGTTCTCGACGTCACCGAATTCTCCGGCATCGACGTGTGGCGCGCGGCGGCCGTGGGCGGCGGATCGGTCGTGTTCACCGGCGCGATGATCGCCCCGGAGCGCCGGTTCTTCGACAAGATATTCGGCGGCGCAGTCGATTTCGACGAGATGGATCGGGTGTACTACCCGCGGGTGCGCCAGCAGCTGCGGCTGAACCCGCTGCCGCCGGACCTCTACGCCGCGTCGCCGTTCAGCCACACCCGGCGCTGGGACGAGCAGGTCCGGCGGGCCGGCTACCAGCCGCTGGCCAACGACTCCATCTTCAACTGGGACATCCTGCGCGGCGAACTGTCCGGCGCGACAAGACCTTCCGCCACGGCCGCGCGCAGCAACCTGGGCAACTCCAACGGCGCGAAGTTCGACCTCAACCAGAACTACCTGAAATACGCCCAGGAGACCGGCAAGTCGGCGATCTTTCCGGGCCATCGCGTCGACGCCATCGCCCAGGACCCCGGCGGCCGCTACGTCGTCACCGTGACCAAGCTGGACCCGATCGGCACCGTGCTGGCCACCCGCACCCTCACCTGCGATCGGCTGTTCCTCGGTGCCGGCTCGATCGGCACCTCCGAACTGCTGGCGCGCGCCCAGGCCACCGGCGCGCTGCCGAATCTGAACGAGCACATCGGCGACGGCTGGGGGACCAACGGCGACGTGGTGCTCGCCCGGGTGGACAACTCGCTGGCGGGCACGGGTCAGGGGGTGCCGAGCGCCAGCCGCATCGCCGACGACTCCGGGCTGCCGCTGACCCTGGAGAACTGGTTCATCCCCGGAGTTCCGCTGGAGACCGGCGCGCTGGCCTCGCTCGGCATGGTCCTCGATCCGACCCGCGCGCGCATCGGCTACGACCCCGGCCGCAACGCCGCCGCGCTGAGCTGGCCCCGGCAGGCCCAGGATCAGGTGGTGGAGGCGTGCCGTGCCGTGGACCACCGCATCGCCGAACGTTCCGGCGCCGTCTTCGATTACGTCACCCCGCTCGGCTACGACGCCAACGCCGTATTCACCGCCCACCCGCTGGGCGGCGCCGTGCTCGGCCGCGCCACCGACAACTACGGTCGCGTGCACGGACATCCGGGCCTGTACGTCGTGGACGGCGCCGCGGTCCCGGGCAGCACGGGCACCGTGAATCCGTCGCTGACCATCACCGCCCTGGCCGAACGCAATCTGGAGGCGATCGTCCGCGCAGGCCGGTGAGCCGTATCCGAAACGGGGGTCACAGGCTCATGCCTGCGGGCACGACTCCGAGGTCGCCCGCGCACCGGCTCGCGGACGCGTCGCCTCGGCCCGAATCGTTCTCCGTGCCAGGGATGTGGCGTCACACTCCGCCACCGGTCGGGACGCGCCGGGGCGTCTGCGGCGGGATCGGATCTCCAATTGTGCCGCTGCCCAAGGGCGTTCCGCTCGCCGGTGCACGGCGCGGTGTGCTTCGGCATCGATTCGGTACGTCCGGGGCGGGCCACCGCGAGGGCGGGGTATCGTCCCGTCCACTGTGGCTCGATTGCGACCGATGGCGTACCGGAGACATCATCCGAGGCGACGTCGGGCGGGATCGCGCCGCGCGGTCTGCTCGATAGTTGCCGATAGCTATCAGTCTCAGCGAGTCGTTGGATGTGGAAGGGAACGTCGTGTCGCAGTACAGCACCGGAGCGGGCGCGCGGAACCGGGCGGGTGACCCCGGCGACGCAGGGGCGGGCGACCCCGAGGAGTTTCCGCGCAAACCACCGGCGCTGTGGACGGATTTCGTCATGCTGGCACTGGCCGTCGTCTCGGTGGTGCTGGTCGTCTGGGTGACCTTCTTCCCGGTCTCGCCGGGCGCCTACCGGGCGTTCGTGATCGTCGACTACTCCATTTGCGGGGTCTTCGCCGCCGAATTCCTCTGGCGCTGGCGCCGGTCGGGCTGGTCCTGGACGTTCCCGTTCGTGTACTGGTACGAGGTGCTGGGCATGATCCCGGTGACCAGCCCGTTCTTCCGCGGCTTCCGCCTGTTGCGCATCGTGGTGATCCTGGTCCGGCTGGCCCGGGTCGCCGACCGCGTCTTCGGCGACCGGGTGACGGCGGCCGTGGTGAACCGCTCGGTCGGCACGATCGTCGAGACGATCAAGCGCCCGGTGACCGTGGCGGTGCTGGAGGAGGTCGCGAAGGTGCTGCGCACCGGCCACTACACCCGCAACATCGCCGCCGCGCTGGAGGAGAACCGCGGCGAGCTCGACGCCATGATCGTGGAGCTGATCCGCAACGATCCGCAGATCGGGCGGGTGCGCTACCTGCCGTTCCACGAGGAGATCATCCGGACCATCGCCGACATCAGCTTCCGCATCGTCTTCGAGGCGCTGTCCGATCCGCGCACGGACGAGCTGATCGGAGATGTGTTGCGCGAGAACGTCGATCAGATGCGGGTGGCGATGCGCGACGGGGTGGAGGTGGAAGACACCGTCGACCACAAGCCGTCTCGGGCGCCCGACCGCTGGCGCTGATCTTCGCCACACGGCCCCGCCGACGGCCCGTCACATGCCCCGCCGACGGCTCAGTGCGCCTCGCTGTGCCGGATCTCGTCACGGGGCTGCGCGTAGCGCACCAGCTCCCATCCGGTCAGTCCGGCCAGCACCGCGCACAGCAGCCCCAGTGTCACGATCGCCGGCAGGTGCGCCGCGACCGGAATCAGCGCGCCCAGCAGCACCACCGTGACCACCCGTGCCCAGGACACCTGCCGGGTGGCGTACTGCTTGAATCCGACCAGCCCGATCACATACAGCATCACCCCGCCGTAAAGTGCGAACAGGGGAATTCCGTACAACTTGTCGTGTAACGAATGCCCTTCTGCGCCACCGACGTAATTGAGAACCTTCTTCAATCCGAGTGAGAGCGCGATGATTCCGGCGATCATCGGAAAATGCCAGTAGGTGTAGCAATTTCGCGCGATCTGAATGCGCCGCTCACCGCGGGCATGCATCATCTCGTGCTCGACCACCCGCGCCGCGACGTCGAAGTACGCCCACCACAGCAGCGCCGAAACCGTCAGCGCCAGCAGCGATCCGAGCGCGATCGGCCAGGAGATGGGCAGCCCGGACATGCCGACGCCGATGGCGACGATGGACTCGCCGAGCGCCACGATCACGATCAGCCCGTGCCGCTCGGCGAAGTGGCTCGCCGAGTTCACCCGCCACTGGTTGCCGGCGAACAGCGTCCACAGCATGTCACCGGCGATGGCGGCGGCCCACAGCCAGATCTGTGCGGCCCCTTCGTTGAGCGCGGCGATGATCAGCAGGGTGGTGCCGATCGTGATCGAGCCGACCGCCCAGCGCGTCACCTGCCCGCGCAGCTGCGCGTCCTCGTTGCTGGCCAGCCAGAACATCACCAGGTGCACCACCCGGATCACCAGGTAGCCGATGGCGAAGACCAGTGGCGCGTACCAGCCGCCGGGCATGTCGTGGAAGGTCTCGGGAATCACCTCCGCGACGATCAGCGCCGCGCCCATCGCCGCGAACATCGCGACCCGGGCGACGCCCTCGTCGGCCTGGATCACATTGCCCAGCCAGGCGTAGGCGATCCACACCCACCACATGACCGCCAGGATCAGCAGCGCGCGCAGCATGTTCAGCGCGGTCACCTCGTGCGCGGCCAGGTCGGTCACCTGGGTGAACGCGAACACCAGCACCAGATCGAAGAACAGCTCCAGCTGCGTCACCGAGGCGTTCTCGGAGACGACCCGAATCCGTCGTGTCACACCCGTCATGGGGATATCGTGCCAGGTCCCCGGGGTGACGGCGGTACGGTCAGCCCACCTCGTAGTTCTCGAACCGGAACTTCTCGATGAACTCGATCAGATTCTGCACCGCTTCCTCGTTGACGCGGGAGATGCTGCGTTTCATCAGGATTCCCGGCACGGGGATGGGCAGCTGGAGCTCGGCGTGGTACCAGACCTCGGTGCCCTCGTCGGTCACGTCGAGTTCGAACCAGCCCCGGCCGCCGCCGCCGGCGCCGCTCTCGACCACCTCCCAGGCGATGCGATCGTCGGTGCAGTCGTACTCCAGCACCTGGCGATCGGAGTTACCCAGCGGGGTGGCCGTGGCGTACACCCGCTTCGGGCGGCCGTAGTCGTCGTAGGTGGCTACGCGCACGTCTCTGTGCGACGGTGACCATTCCGGGATCCGCTCGATCGCGAGCAACGCCTCCATGACCTGTTCGGGATCGATGTCGATAACAAATCGATGGTCGGTCTTCGTGCGCATGTCATGCCCTCCACCCCCCAAATGCTTCGCGCCCGATTGTCTCCGGGGCGACAGCGCACGTCAACTGATTCACCATCGGGCGGCCCGCTAAACCACTAATTTTCGGGGCCGCAAAAGCTTTCGCCGGAGCGGTCGGCTCGGCGGCGCACCGGTCGCATCGAACCGGATCAGGAGTGTGGACGGACCTCGCATTCGGGGCCCGGATACATCAGGCTTTCGTGTCCGTCGTCGAATCGGACCACGAACGGCGGGTTACCGTCGTCGCCGCGCACCTCGACGATCTCGCCGGTGCGCACGGGCATGCCCACCGCGCGGCTGTGCATCAGGAGTTGGTCGCCGACATTCGCTCGCATGCCCCGCATTATGGGACGAGAGTGATAAGCATCACAAGGCGGTGGAGCGTCGGGATCCGCCGCCGGCCGGGACGGGTAGGGGGTGCGCAGGTCGCCTGGTTCGACCGGGCCCGGCTACTCGCGGTCGGCGAGGAAGGACAGACGCACCCGGCGGCTCGGGTTGTCGACATTGAGGTCGACGAAGGCGACCGACTGCCAGGTGCCCAGGGCCATCTCGCCGCGCAGCACCGGAACGGTGGCGTAGGGCGCGATCAGCGCGGGCATGACGTGCGAGCGGCCGTGCCCGCGCGAGCCGTGCGCGTGCCGCCACCGATCGTCGGCGGGGAGCAGGTCGCGCAGCGCGGCCAGCAGATCGTCGTCGCTACCGGCGCCGAGCTCGATGAGCGCCACGCCCGCGGTGGCGTGCGGGACGAACACGTGCAGCAGGCCGTCCCGGCCGCCGGCGGCCTCGCGCAGGAAGGCCGCGCACTGCGGGGTGAGGTCGTGGACGACCTCGGAGCGGCCCGTGGTGACCTCGATCTCTCTGCTCTCCATGGGTCCCATCGTCCACCTGCACGGGGCCCGATCGCCATTGCCCCCGCTCGGAGGCGCATCGATATGCGCTGGACAGCGGCCGGTACTCTGGGTTCCTGGTAAGCGCAGCTAGTCGATCTTGGAGGACCCCCTCGTGGCTCTCGTCGTTCAGAAGTACGGAGGATCCTCGCTCGAATCTGCCGAGCGAATCCGGCGCGTTGCTGAGCGGATCGTGGAGACGAAGAAGCAGGGCCACGAAGTCGTCGTCGTCTGCTCCGCCATGGGTGACACCACCGACGAACTGCTGGACCTGGCCCAGCAGGTGGCCCCGTCGCCCCCGGCCCGCGAGCTGGACATGCTGCTGACCTCGGGCGAGCGCATCTCGAACGCGCTGGTGGCGATGGCCATACACTCGCTGGGCGCGGAGGCGTGCTCGTTCACCGGTTCGCAGGCCGGTGTGATCACCACCAGCGCGCACGGCAACGCGCGCATCATCGACGTGACGCCGTCGCGGGTCCGCCAGGCGCTGGACGACGGCATGATCGTGCTGGTCGCCGGCTTCCAGGGCGTCTCGCAGGACAGCAAGAACATCACCACGCTCGGCCGTGGCGGCTCCGACACCACGGCCGTGGCGCTGGCGGCGGCCCTGGAGGCGGACGTCTGCGAGATCTACACCGACGTGGACGGCATCTTCACCGCCGACCCGCGGATCGTTCCCGACGCGCAGCGGCTGGACCAGATCTCCTTCGAGGAGATGCTGGAGATGGCGGCCTGCGGGTCCAAGGTGCTCATGCTGCGCTGTGTGGAGTACGCGCGAAGCTTCAACGTGCCCGTGCACGTGCGTTCCTCGTACACCGACAAAAAGGGCACCTACGTCTACGGATGGATGGAGGACATCCCCTTGGAGAAAGCAATCCTCACCGGCGTCGCGCACGATCGCAGCGAAGCCAAGGTGACCGTGGTGGGCCTGCCAGACGAGCCGGGCTACGCCGCCAAGGTGTTCCGGGCCATCGCCGATGCGGAGATCAACATCGACATGGTGCTGCAGAACATCTCCAAGGTGGAGACGGGGAAGACCGATATCACCTTCACCCTGCCCAAGACCGACGGTCCCAAGGCGGTGGAGTTCCTGACCAAGCGGCAGAGCGAGATCGGCTTCTCGCAGGTCCTGTTCGACGATCACATCGGCAAGGTGTCGCTGGTCGGCGCGGGCATGAAGAGCCATCCGGGCGTCACCGCCACCTTCTGTGAGGCGCTGGCACAGAACGGGGTCAACATCGACCTGATCTCCACCTCGGAGATCCGGATCTCGGTGCTGGTCAAGGACACTGAACTGGACAAGGCCGTGCAGGTGCTGCACAAGGCTTTCGACCTGGGCGGCGACGAGGTCGCGGTCGTGCACGCGGGATCGGGGATCTG